>NZ_VATA01000003.1 GCF_005870025.1 Poseidonocella sp. HB161398 | reverse complement strand
ACCGCGCTCGGCATACCCGTCACTGTGGCCGTAGGATAAGTCCGTCCGGGGAAAGGGGAACCGCGCTCAGCCCCCGATTTGTGCAACAAGGCCGTGGCGTGGTGAAGTATAGAATTTCGGGCCTGCTAATTGCGGCTGCTAGCCCAATGATCGCAGCAGAAATTGTCATGCAGTAGTTCTTTAGGCTGGCACTGTTACCTGCCATCCTGGTTATCACGCCCTGAAGCATCTCGAGGTGCTTCATGTGCATGTCCGTCCAAAGACGCTCTTGTTCGGGTGTCATGTTGGTCCTTCTAGGCTGTCGCAAAGCAACTATGGATCAAGGTCTCACTTCATTCCGGCATAGTGTCGAGGTCTAGAGGCCCAAGAAAGCTTCAGAGATTGATGGTCTAGCCGGCTTATCATTGGATCCCGACGCGACATGTACTTAGCGCAAAAATGCGCAACTCACAGAGGCCACCTACGCCCCTCCAGTCCCTCATCGACGTGCTTCTGCCAAGCCGCCTCGTCCCGCTCATACTGTTCGAACTGACTATCCTCATAGGCTTCTGGGTCAGGCGGCGCGGGGATGTTCTCCGGATGGAACTTGTACACCATCTCGCTTGCGACCACCTCATCGACCAGGCGCTTGTCGATCGTGAGTCCGCGCTCCTGCGCATAGCCGATCGCTTCATTGATGATCTTTTCCTGCCTCGAAAGGGGTATCCCCTTGTAGTCGGTCAGGAGAACGCGAAGCATCCAGATCGTCGTGGACACGACCCGCTCGTACCCCTCGCTTGACGGGCGGCCAGTCAGGATCTCGTTCAGATCAACCCCGGTGTACATGTTGAGGCGAACCAGCGCCTCGGTCGGGATCGATCGCTTCCCGCTTTCATAGGCGTAGTAGCTCCGTGGCGTGATATCCATCATCTCCGCCATCTCGGTCTTGGTGAAGCCGCGCTTCTTCCTGAACCGTTCGAGGTTGGCGTGAGGCTCCACCGCGAGTGCGGCCGCCAGGGCCTCTTCCTGGCTTCGGGCTTCCTCCTCTTCCTCGAAACCACGGGCATACTCGTCCGGGTCGACCGGGGTGAATTTGAACGCCATTGTCACGGCCTCGCAGAATAGGAACAATCGTTCCGGCAATTGTGCCCGAAAAAAGAAAGCCTGTGAAGCCGTGCATTTGACTGGTAGCATCGGCCCGACAGCGTATGAAACCGGAGGCACCGATGTCGGAACTCTTGATGGAAGGGAAAACCCCGGAGAACTGGGCGAAGCAGTTTCTCGAACACGGGGTGCGGGTGTCGCCGCGCCTCATCCGCACGAGGGCGCGTGAGACCGGCAACTACTACCAGCTTGGCAACCTGATGCTCCTGTCTCCGGAGCAGATCGAGGCACTGCTTATGCCGGGGCGGCCCCAGGCTGACCAGAGAGCCTGAGGAGGCGAAGATGGCGGCAGAGAAGGCACGCATCACGCAATCCGAGCTGACCCGATACCTGAAAGCGTATCGGGATGCCGGGATCCCCATCGGGCGCTCGGAGATCAGCCGCGACGGCACCGTCGTCATCTACACGGCCACGCCGAAGGCGCAGGAGGAGGAAAACCCGTGGGATCAGGCCTGAAGCGCAGCCGCCAGTATCCCGGCGCGACCTCTTATTTCGACCGGCACGGCAAGCGCCGCTGGCGCTTTCGCAAGGGTAGCTTCTCGGCCGAGCTCGGATCGGATTATGGCTCAGAGGATTTCATCCGGCGGTACGAAGCTGCGCTGGAGGGACACCGGACGCGCGGAGGCGTCGGCGCCGGTCGCGCGAAACCCGGCAGTGTCGGGCTGCTCGTCTCAAAATGGTACCGGTCGCAGGACTTCCTGGCGCTCGAGGCATCGACGCAGCGCGTTTACCGCGGTGTGGTCGAGAGCTTTCGCCAGCAGCATGGCGACAAGCCCGTGCACCTGATGCAGCTCCGTCATGTGCAGGACCTTCTGGCTGCCAAGGCGGACACGCCTGCAGCGGCCAACAACCTGCGCAAGAGGCTGATCCAGCTCCTGGACTACGCGATCACGCTGGAATGGCGGACCGACAACCCGGCACGCGCCACGAAGCCCTACAAGGTCGCCACAGAGGGCTTCCACACCTGGACCGAGGCAGAGATCGCAAAATTCATCCAGACGCATCCTGAGGGCACTGAGGCGCACAGGGTGATGACGCTGATGGCCTACACCGGTGCGGCCCGCGTGGATGCGGTGCAGCTTGGCCCCTGGAACATAAAGGATGGGCGGTTTCAGTACCGTCGCCAGAAAACGAAGAAGACCAACGGGCGTCTGATCTCGATTCCCGTGCATCCGGACCTTGCAGCAGTCCTGGCCAAGCTGCCGACCGACCGGCCCTACATCTCCACGAGGCGCGGTACGGCGCGTACAGCGGCCGGACTGGGCAATCTCATGCAGCGCTGGACCAGGGAGGCGGATTTGCCCGCCTGCTCGTCTCACGGCCTGCGGAAGGCCTGTGCGCGGCGACTCGCGGAGGCAGGAGCAACCACGAACCAGATCGCGTCGGTGACGGGCCACAAGACGCTGGCGCTTGTGCAGCAATACACGGCTGCGGCAGAACGCGAAGGATTGGCTGATTCAGCTTTCGAGAAGCTGCTCGCACGTCCGAATGGAGAACAAAATCTGGCGAACCTTCCTGATTGGTTCGCCAATATCGACACCAAGTCCCTTAAAGGAAAGGAAAACTGATGTTCAGTGGTGAGCCGTACAGGATTCGAACCTGTGACCCACTGATTAAAAGTCAGTTGCTCTACCAACTGAGCTAACGGCCCACTGTGTGTCCGGGCTCTCTAAGGATGTGCGCCGGCCCCGTCAAGCAGGGTCATGACGCTTTCGCGAAAAAATCGCGACCGCTGCCCTGACGTCATTTCCAGCTGCCCTCCGGCCAGGAGATCCGGCCGCCCGGGACCGGTTCCGGCGCGCCGGTCGTGCCCGGTCCCGAGAGCGGCAAACCATGCAGCGCGCGCACCGCCAGATAGGCAAAGGCCTGCGCCTCGAGCATGTCGCCATCCAGCCCGACCGCCTCCACCGGCACGACCGCGCAGGGCAGCACCTCGGCCAGCGCGGCCATCATCGCCTTGTTGTGGCGCCCGCCGCCGGTCACGAGAATCCGCTCCGGCACCGAGGGGCACCAGGCCAGCCCCGCCGCCACCGCCTCGGCCGCGATCCGGACCAGCGTCGCGGCGGCATCGGCATCGGTCATGCCCATCACCCGCTCGGCCAGGTCGGGGAAGGCGTCGCGGTCGAGGCTCTTCGGCGGAGTGCGCTGGAAATAGCGGTGCGAGAGCATGTCGACCACGGTATTCGGGTGGACCCGCCCCGAAGCTGCCAGCGCGCCGTCGGCATCCTGGCTCCAGCCGAGGCGGCGGGCGACCAGGTCGTTGACCGGCGCATTCGCCGGGCCGGTATCGAAGGCCAGAAGCCCGCCGGGCGCGAAGGGATCGGGCGCGGCCGGGTCGACCCAGGTCAGGTTGCCCACCCCGCCGAGATTGAGGAAGGCGACCGGCGCCTCCGCCTTGATCCAGCGCGCCAACGCCCAGTGGTAGACCGGCGCCAGCGGCGCGCCCTCTCCGCCCGCGGCCACATCGGCCGAGCGGAAGTCCCAGACCACCGGCCGACCGGTCGCATCGGCGATCGCCTGCCCGTCCCCGGCCTGGAACGTGCCCCGCCCCTTCGGCTCATGCGCGAAGGTCTGGCCGTGGAAGCCGATCAGGTCGACCTCGCCGAAGGTCTTCAGCAGGTCGGCATGCGCCGCCGTCACCAGCTCGGCCGCCGCCTCGACCCCCTCTTCGCCCGGCCAGTGCCCGAGCGCGCCCCGCAGCACTGCCGCCTCGTTCGCGCCATAGGCGCGGTAGCCGGTCGGCCCGAAGCCGTATATCTTCACCCCGTCGGTGACCAGCACCGCCGCGTCGACCCCGTCGAGCGACGTGCCCGACATCGTGCCTAGCGCCGTGAGCGCGCCAGAGGCCTTTTCCTCTTCCATCGAACCCCCTATACCCCCGCCCATCCGAAAAAGGGCGACACTGATGACCTATACTCCTAGATCCGAGTTTCTCAATGTCATGCAGTCGCGCGGCTACATGGCAGACTGCACCGATCTGCAGGGGCTCGACGACGCGCTGACCTCCGGAGTGGTGACCGCCTATATCGGCTATGACGCCACTGCGGCCTCCCTGCATGTCGGCCATCTGCTGAACATCATGATGCTGCGCTGGCTGCAGAAGACCGGGCACCGGCCCGTGACGCTGATGGGCGGCGGCACCACCAAGGTGGGCGATCCCTCCTTCCGCTCCGACGAGCGCCCGCTCTTGGGCCCGGAGCAGATCGAGGCCAATATCCGCGGCATGCAGAAGGTCTTCGCGCGCTACCTCGACTACAACGACAAGGCCGGGACCCCGGTCGCCTCGGGCGGCAACAAGGCGCTGATGCGCAACAATGCCGAGTGGCTCGACAGCCTTAACTACCTGGATTTCCTGCGCGACATCGGCCGCCATTTCTCGGTGAACCGGATGCTCAGCTTCGAATCCGTGAAGTCGCGCCTCGACCGCGAGCAGAGCCTGAGCTTCCTCGAATTCAACTACATGATCCTGCAGGCCTACGACTTCCTCGAGCTGAACCGCCGCTATGGCTGCGTCCTGCAGATGGGCGGCTCGGACCAGTGGGGCAACATCGTCAACGGCATCGACCTGACCCGGCGCGTGCTCGACCGCGAGATCTACGGGCTGACCTCGCCGCTGCTGACCACCTCGGACGGGCGCAAGATGGGCAAGTCCCAGGGCGGCGCGGTCTGGCTGAACGGCGAGATGCTGAGCCCCTACGAGTTCTGGCAGTTCTGGCGCAACACCACCGATGCCGATGTCGGCCGCTTCCTCAAGCTCTATACCGAGCTGCCGGTCGACGAATGCGACCGCCTGGGCGCGCTGGCGGGCTCGGAGATCAACGAGGGCAAGATCATCCTCGCCCGCGAGGTGACGACGCTCCTGCACGGCGCCGAGGCGGCGGCGGCGGCCGAGGCCACCGCGCGCGAGGTCTTCGAGAAGGGCGGCGTGGGCGACGACCTGCCGACGCTGGAGCTCTCGGCCGAGGACGTCGCCGAGGGCATCTCGGTCGTGCAGCTGATCGTGCGCACCGGGCTGGCGAAAACCGGCAAGGAGGCCAAGCGGCTGATCACCGACAACGGCGCGCGGATCAATGACGAGCCGCTGACCGATGCCGGGCTGATGCTCGACGCCGCCGCGCTGGCCTCGCCGGTCAAGCTGTCGGCCGGCAAGAAGCGCCACGCGCTGGTCACGCTGGCCGGCTGACATGCAAAGAGGGCCCGCGAGCCCTCTTTCTCCATCCCCTTGCGGGAAAGATCACTCGCGATAGGTGCTGTGGCAGGCCTTGCAGGCCGCGCCGATCTGGCCGAGCGCCGGGCCGAGATCGGCCTGGGCCTGGATGCTCTCCGCCGCGGCGGAGGCGGCCATCTCCAGATCCGCCGCCTTGGTGGTGAAGTCGTCATACTGCGTCCAGATCACCGGCAGCGCCTCCGAGGCCGGATCGTCGGCCTCGGTCTCGAAGAGCGACGGCACTTCGGTCGCCGTGGCGGCGATGGTCGCGGCGGCTTCCTGCGCGGCGGCGGCATCGAAGGCGACCGCGCCCTTGGCCATGTCGCCCAGGATCTTGGTGTTCTTGCCGATGGTCTTCATCGCCTGGGTCCGCTCGATCACATGCGGATCGGTGGGCTCGGCGGCCTGGACGGCGAAGGACAGGGCGGAAAGGGCGGCGCTTGCAACCAGAATGCGGATCATAAGACTGGAACTCCTGTAGGGCTGGCGTCTTGCCCGGACGTTAGCAACCACCGGCCGGTGCGCCTAGAACAACATTCGCACCGCTCCTTCGATCGTGATGAGGATCACGCCGACGGGAATTGACAGCGCCGAGGCAAGCCAGAACGCCCCGGCGAAAGTCGGCCGGGGCGGCGGGGCGTCGACGCCCAGGACAGGAGCGGGGTTGCGGCGCATGGCGGCATTAACCCGCCGTTAGGTTTCCATGCCCTTAACGTGGGCCATGGACTGGACAGAGCTTCCCTCACTTCCCGGGCTGGCCGCGGCGCCGATGCAGCAGCACCCCGCCTATGGCCGCGCCTGCGCCCTGGCGGGGGCCGGGACCGCCTGGCTGGGGCTCGGCCCGGCGTCCCGGCCGCGCGCGACCGCGCAGGTGCTCTTCCGGCGCTGGCCGCTCATCGGGCGGGTGGCGCTGGTGCCGCGCGGGCCGGTCTGGGCCGAGCCGCCCTGCCCGGAGGAGGCCGCCGCCGCGCTCGCGGGACTGGCGGCGTGGCTGCGGCGGGACTGCCGCGCAGCAGTGCTCTCGCCCGACTGCCTCGGGGGCGCCGATCCGGCCGCCTCTGCCGGGCTGCTGCCGCTGATGACCGGCGGCACCCAGGCGCGGCTGCGCCTCGACGGCAGCCCGGCGGAGCGGATGGCGCGGATGCACGGCAAATGGCGCAAC
This sequence comes from Poseidonocella sp. HB161398, assembly GCF_005870025.1. GTDB lineage: Bacteria > Pseudomonadota > Alphaproteobacteria > Rhodobacterales > Rhodobacteraceae > Mangrovicoccus. The sequence goes on along the minus strand of NZ_VATA01000003.1, from coordinate 286,172 downwards.
CGCCTGCGCCGTGCGCAGGAGGCCGGGCTGGAGCTGAGCCAGGGCCCCCTGCCCGCCGATCCCGGCCACTGGCTGCTGCGGCGCGAGGCCGAGCAGGCGCGCCGCCGCCGCTACCGCCACCTGCCCGCGGGCTTCCTGCAGGCCTGGCGGCTGGAGAACGGCCCCCGCGCCGCGCGGGTCTTCGCCGCCTCGCTGGGCGGCGTGCCGGTGGCCGGCATGCTCTTCCTCGTCCATGGCTGCACCGCCACCTACCATCTGGGCTGGTCCGGCAGCGCCGGACGCGCCACCGGCGCGCATGCGCTCCTGCTGTGGGAGGCGGCGGGATGGCTGGCGCGGCGCGGCTGCCGCTGGGCAGAGCTGGGGCTGCTCGACACCCACCGCACCCCCGGCCTGGCGCGGTTCAAGCTCGGCGCCGGGGCCGAGCCGGTGGCGCTGGGATCAAGCTGGATCGACGCACCGGGCAGCCGCGCCTGCGCCCGGTTTTTCGGCCATGGACGCCCGCCCGGGGCCGCACCGAAGGCCGCCGCGATGGGACCGCACCACCCCGCTTGACCCTGCGCAACCCTCTCGAAACCATGTTTCCGGGACTTTTTCCGACCCCTCGCTGATCGCTTTTTGCGCCGGGAGAACGGCCTGGAGCGACCCGATAATCTCAATTCGAAATAACATGTTAGCGACCAAACAAAGAGGGGTGCGCGGAAACCCGCCGACCCGGAAACCCCCTCTGTTTCAGTCGGTTGCAATCTTTGAATTGAGTGCGGGCAGGCCGCTCGCTAGCTACCATCTCAGGAAACCGGCCCGGAAGTGGCTGGACCCTGACGGCAGGCTCTCGATCCTGCGACAGGCGGACAAGTTAGCGAAAGGAAACGACATGCAAAGGACTCTGAAAGGCAAGGCCGTGTTCATTGGCCAGGGGCTCCATTCGGGCCGGCCCGTCCGCATGTCGATCTCTCCCGCTGCCGCCAATCACGGCATCTGGTTCCGCCGCACCGACGCCGCCGCCACCGGCGAGCTGATCCCGGCGCGCTGGGACATGGTCGAACAGACCCCGCTCTGCACCCGGCTGATCGGCGAATCCGGCGATTCCGTCTCCACCGTGGAGCACGTGATGGCCGCGCTGGCGGGCCTCGGCATCCACAATGCCGTGATCGCGCTCGACGGTCCCGAAGTCCCGATCCTCGACGGCTCGGCCGCTCCCTTCGTCCGCGGCATCCTCAATGCCGGGGTCGAGGCGCTGGCCGCTCCCGCGAAAGTGATCGAGATCCTCAAGCCGGTCGAAGTCCGCCGCGGCGATGCCGTGGCGCGGCTGGAGCCCTCCTCCGCCGTCGAGCTGAGCTTCCAGATCTCCTTCCCGGATGCCGCGATCGGCAGCCAGTCGCGTGCGCTGGATCTCGCCAATGGCGCCTTCATCCGCGAACTCTGCGACAGCCGCACCTTCTGCCGGCAGTCCGATGTAGAGGCGATGCATGCCGCGGGCCTGGCGCTTGGCGGCACGCTGGAGAACGCCGTGGTCGTCGACGGCGACCGCGTTGTTTCCCCAGGCGGGCTTCGCCATTCCGACGAGCCGGTGCGCCACAAGATGCTCGATGCGCTCGGCGACCTGGCGATGGCCGGCGGCCCGATCCTCGGCCGCTACACCGGCCACAAGGCCGGCCATGCGCTGACCAACGAACTGCTGCGGCAGGTTTTCGCCGATCCGACCGCCTGGCGCTACATCGCCAGCGACCTCGATCTGGCGGCCCGCCTGCCCGGCGTCGGCGTGTCCGTGCGGGACCTGGCGCTCTGCGCCTGAGCGGGGCCGGGCTCTTGGCCGCGCCCTGCGCCGCATCAAAAACGCCGCTAAGGCGTTTTGCCCGGAAAATCTCTGTGCTATCGGGGTGCCGAACCGGATCGTAGAAACGGTCCGGGCACAGGTCGAGCGGAGTAAGGTACGGGCATGATGTCGGCAGGCGGGAAATCTGGTATTGCGGTCTCACTGGCCGCCCTTGTTCTCCTTTCCGCCTGCGAGCAGCCGCAGCCCGACTACGAGCAGTTCTCGGCCAAGGAGATCTACGACCGCGCCGAGTACGAGCTGACCGAGGACAATGCCGAGGAAGCCGCGAACTACTTCGGCGAGGTCGAGCGGCTCTATCCCTATTCGGAATGGGCGAAGCGGGCCCTGATCATGCAGGCCTACGCGCTGCATGTGGACCGCAAGTACGAGGAAAGCCGCGCCGCCGCGCAGCGCTACATCGACTTCTACCCCGCCGACAAGGACGCCGCCTATGCGCAGTACCTGCTGGCGCTGAGCTACTACGACCAGATCGACGAGGTCGGCCGCGACCAGGGCGTCACGTTCCAGGCGCTGCAGGCGCTGCGGCTGGTGATCGAGCGCTATCCCGACAGCGAATACGCCCGCTCGGCGATCCTGAAATTCGATCTCGCCTTCGACCACCTGGCCGGCAAGGAAATGGAGATCGGCCGCTACTACCTCAAGAAGGGGCACTATACCGCCGCGGCCAACCGATTCCGCACCGTGGTCGAGGACTTCCAGACCACCAGCCAGACGCCCGAAGCGCTCTACCGCCTGGTCGAGGCCTATCTGTCGCTCGGCCTGCGCGAAGAGGCGCAGACGGCGGGCGCGATCCTGGGCTATAACTACCAGGGGTCCGAGTGGTACGACGACGCCTTCACGCTGCTGACCGGCGAGGGCCTTCCGCTGGAGCCCGCCGGTGGCAGCTGGCTGGTGCAGATCTACCGCCAGTCGATCCGCGGCGAATGGCTCTGAAACGGGCCTTTGGGTGAGGTAGTCTGCGGTTGCTGCGTGGTCTTGAAATCCGCGACATCCTGATAATCGACCGGCTGGATCTGGAATTCCGGCCCGGTCTCAACGTGCTGACCGGCGAAACCGGCGCGGGCAAGTCGATCCTGCTCGACAGTCTCGGCTTCGTGCTGGGCTGGCGCGGCCGGGCGGATCTGGTCCGCCAGGGCGCCGCCCAGGGCGAGGTCACCGCGCTTTTCGAGCTGGAGCCCGACCACCCTGCCCGCGCGGTGCTGGCCGAGGCCGGGATCCCTGTCAGCGACGAGCTGCTCCTGCGCCGGGTGAACACGACCGAGGGGCGCAAGACCGCCTGGGTCAATGACCGCCGCGTCACCGGCGAAGTGCTGCGCCAGCTCTCGGCCGTGCTGGTCGAGCTGCATGGCCAGCATGACGACCGCGGGCTGCTGGACACCCGCGGCCACCGGGCGCTGCTCGACACCTACGGGCAGCATGACGCGCTGCTAGAGGACCTGGCCGTCGCCTGGGCGGGCTGGCGCGAGGCGCGGCGCGCCCGCGAACGCGCGGCAGAGTCGCTGGAACGCGCCCGGGCCGAAGAGGATTTCCTGCGCCATGCCGCCGAGGAGCTGCTGGATCTCGATCCGCAGCCCGGCGAGGAGCCCGAACTCGATGCCCGCCGCCGCCTGATGCAATCGGCCGAGCGGATGCTCGGCGACGTGCGCGGCGCGCAGAACGCGATGGGCGGCGAGAACGGCGCCGAGGGCGCGATGGCCCAGGCGGCGCGCTGGCTCGAAGGCGCGGGCCCCGCGCTCGAAGGGCTGGCCGATGCGCCCCTGGCCGCGCTCGACCGCGCGATGGCGGAGCTGGCCGAGGCCCAGGCCGGGGTGGAGGCCTGCCTCGATGCGCTGACCTTCGACCCGCTGGAGCTCGAGGCCACCGAGGAGCGGCTCTTCGCGCTGCGCGCGCTGGCGCGCAAGCATGCGGTCGTGCCGGACGACCTGCCGGGGCTGGCCGCGGATTTCCAGGCGCGGATCGAGGCGATCGACGGCGGCGCGGGCTCGCTGGCGGCGCTGTCGAAGGCCGAAGCCGAGGCCGGGGACGCCTATCGCGCGCTGGCGGACAAGCTCAGCGCGTCCCGCCGCGCGGCGGCGGCGCGCTTCGATGCGGCGGTGATGGCCGAGCTCGCGCCCCTGAAGATGGAGCGCGCGGTCTTCGCCACCGAGATTGCCGAAGGGCCCGCCGGCCCCGAGGGCCAGGACAGCGTCGCCTTCCGCGTCGCCACCAATCCCGGCGCGCCCTCCGGACCGCTGGAGAAGATCGCCTCGGGCGGCGAGCTCTCGCGGTTCCTGCTGGCGCTAAAGGTCTGCCTGACCACGGACAGCCACGGGCTGACGCTGATCTTCGACGAGATCGACCGCGGCGTCGGCGGCGCCACGGCGGATGCGGTCGGGCGCAGGCTGGCCGCGCTGGCGGCGGGCCATGCCCAGGTGCTGGTCGTCACCCATTCCCCGCAGGTCGCGGCGCTCGGCAGCCATCACTGGCGGGTGGAAAAGCGGGTCGAGAACGACGCCACGCTCTCGACCGTGACGCCGCTGGCCCCCGAGGACCGGGTGGACGAGATCGCCCGGATGATCTCGGGCGACCGCATTACCGAGGCCGCGCGCGAAGCGGCACGGGCGCTGCTGAGCGCCTGAGCCGCGCCTGGCGCCAGGGGCCGCTGCCGCGGGCGGCAACAGCCAGGCAGAACTGCCAGCGCAGCAAGGACACCCCTGAAAGCCCCAGGGCCGCGCCGCCCGGGCGGCGTCAGGCCTCTTCCTGCACCAGCTGCGCCTCGCCCAGTCCGATCTCCTCCAGCGCCTGGCTGACGGCCTCCTCCATCGCGGGCGGGCCGCAGAGATAGACCCGCGAGCGGCTCGTCACCCCGTGCTTCTGCAGGAGCTTGCGCGTCACCCGGCCCGGTTCGCAGCCCTTGCGGTCCTCTTCTTCCAGCACGAAGACCGTGCGCAGGTCGCGCGCCCGGTGCCACTCGTCGCGCAGGATCAGGTCGTTCCAGCTGCGGTCGGCCTGGATCAGCGTCATCTCCCCGGCCGTGCCCGCGCGCAGGCGGCGGCGCAGGATCGGGATGAAGGGGGTCAGCCCCGCCCCGCCCGCGACGATCACCCCCGGCCCCTCGTCGCGGATCGCCCCCCAGGGATCGCCGATCAGCAGCGCCTCGCCGACGGCCAGCGTCGGAATCTGCGCGGTGACGCCCTCGTGGTCGGGATAGCTCTTGATGGTGAATTCCAGGAACGGGTCCTCGGGCTGGCAGGTGAAGGTGAAGGGCCGGGTCTCTTCCGCCCAGCCTTCGCGGTCGAGCGCCACATCCGTGGCCTGGCCCGGCACGAAGTCGTAATTCGAGGGCCTGTCGACGCGCAGCCGGTAGACATTTCCGGTCAGGGGCGCGATCTCCTGGATGATGACATGATGGGTCATGGTCTTCCTCCGTCCTTTTGCTGCGGTCCCGGGAAGAACGCCGCCGGCCGGAGAAGGTTTCCCGCCCCGTCCCGGCAGGCGTGACCATAATTCAGACAGATGCACGGCAATCCGGCGTTCCGCGCCGTCCCGGAGGGCCACGGGACTGGCGAAGCCCCGGCAGATTGCCTATCAAGCGCAGGGAAATGCGGCCCCCGGCCGAAGAAGGAGATCCGATCCATGACCGACACCCTGTCCGACCTGGCCGCGCGCCTGCTCGACTCGGCCCGCGCGGCCGGAGCGGAAAGCGCCGATGCGCTGGTCACCCGCGGCGCCTCGGTCTCGATCGGGCTGCAGGCGCGCAAGCTCGAAGAGGTCGAGCGCTCGGAATCCGTCGATCTCGGCCTGCGCGTGCTGATCGGCAAGCGCCAGGCCTGCGTCTCGGCCTCCGACACCCGGCCCGAGACCTTCGCCCTGATGGCCGAGCGCGCCGTCGCCATGGCCCGCGAGGCGCCCGAGGATCCCTGGATCGGCCTGGCCGACCCGTCCGAGCTGGCCCGCGACTGGGAGAAGCTGGAGCTGGATCTGTGCGATCCCGCGCCCGAGCCCGACCCCGCCGCGCTGGAAGCCGCGGCGCGCGAGGCCGAGGCGGTGGCACTCGACACGCCCGGGATCAGCCAGGTGGAAAGCGCGAGCGCCGGCTACAGCCGCCGCGCGCTGCATCTTGCCGCGACGAACGGCCTGTCGGCCGGCTATGCGCGCACCGATCACGGGCTCTACTGCATCGCCATCACCGGCACCGGCACGGGGATGGAGCGCGACTACTACGGCTCGCAGCGCACCCATGGCAGCGACCTGGAAAGCGCCGCCGAGATCGGCCGCCTGGCCGCCGAGCGCACGCTGGCGCGCGCCGGCGCCCGCCGTCCGCCGTCGGGCACCTTCCCGGTGCTCTATGACGAGCGCGTCGCGGGCAGCCTGATCGCCCACCTCCTCGGCGCCGTCAACGGCAGCGCTATCGCCCGCGGCGCCTCCTGGGCGCGCGACCTGCTGGAGAAGCCGGTCCTGCCCGCGGGGATCACCCTGACCGAGACGCCGCACCGCCCGCGCATCATCGGCTCCCGCCCCTTCGACGGCGAGGGCCTGCCGACGCGCGACCGCGACATTGTCCGGGACGGCGTGCTGACCGGCTGGACGCTGGACCTCGCCACCGCGAGGAAGCTCGGCATGGCCTCGACCGCCAGCGCCGTGCGCGGCACCTCCGCCCCGCCCGCGCCCGCCAATGGCAACATGGCGATGACCCAGGGCCCGGCCTCGAAGGAGGAGCTGATGGCGCAGATGGGAACCGGGCTTCTGGTCACCTCGATGATCGGCGCTACCATCAACCCCACCACCGGCGACTACTCGCGCGGCGCGGCGGGGCTTTGGATCGAGAACGGCCAGCCCGTCTATGCGGTCAACGAATGCACCATCGCGGGCAATCTCAAGGACATGCTCCTGAGGATCATCCCCGCCAATGACGCGCGGCCGCATCTCAGCCGGGTGATCCCGTCGCTCCTGATCGAAGGGATGTCCATTGCCGGCCAATGACCTGAAGCTTCTCCTCGACGCGGCCAGGAGCGCGGGCGAGATCGCGTTGCGCTTCTTCGACAAGGGCGCCGAGAAATGGGAGAAGCCCGAGGGCCAGGGGCTGGTGACCGAGGCGGATCTGGCGGTCGACGCGCATCTGCTGAAGTTGCTGCTCGACGCGCGGCCGCATTACGGCTGGCTCTCGGAAGAGACCCAGGACAATCCGCACCGGCTCTCGACCGAGCGGGTCTTCGTGATCGACCCGATCGACGGCACGCGCAGCTTCGCCCATGGCGACCGCACCTGGGCGCTGTCGCTGGCGGTGGTGGAGAACGGCGTGCCGATCGCCGCGGTGATCCACCTGCCCGCGCGCAAGCTGACCTATACCGCGCATACCGGCGGCGGCGCCTGGCTGAACGGGCGGCTGCGGATCTCGGCGACGGATACCGCGACGCTGGACACCGCCGACATCCTGGCCAACCGGCTGACGATGGAGCCGGTGCACTGGGCCGGGGGCGTGCCGAAGATCCGGCGGGAGTTCCGCTCCTCTCTGGCCTACCGCATGGCGCTGGTGGCCGAGGGGCGGTTCGACTCTATGGCGACCTTCCGCGACACCTGGGACTGGGACATCGCCGCCGGCACGCTGATCGCCGCCGAGGCCGGGGCGACGGTGACCGACGGCTTCGGCCAGCCCCTGTGGTTCAACACGCTCGACCGCCACAATCCGGGGCTGGTCTGCGCCTCCCCGGCCGTGCACCGCGCGCTGATGAACCACCGCCGCCCGGGCTGAGGGGCCTCAGCCCCCGGCCACCATCGCCTCGAGCTTGCCCAGCGTCTGCTGGCCCAGCTCTTCGGCGCCGAAGCCCTTCGCGGTGCGGCATTCCTCGGCCGTCACGAAGACCATCGACAGCGTGACCCGCGTCGCCCCGCCCAGATCCTCGAAGGTCGCCCGGGCATCGGCATGCTTCGGCCCGTTCTCGCCCCAGAGCAGCGTGTAGGCGATGTGCGCCTCGGGGCGGATCTCGGTATAGAGATGGTGGTTCGGATAGACCTTGCCGTCCGGGCCGATCATGTCGAAGAGCCATTCCCCGCCGGTCCGCAGGTCGATCCGCTGCGTCCGGCAGGAGAAGCCCTCCGGCCCCCACCACAGCGGCAGCGTCTCCTCGTTCACCCAGGCGCCCCAGACGGCCGCGCGCGGCGCCCGGATCACCCGCTCCAGCACCATGGTGCGGTCGGTTGCGTTGTCTTCCAGCCGGGTCATGAGTCCCCCTCCGTGATTGACTTGGCGACGAAGGCCTCCAGCCGGTCGAGCCGGGCCTCCCAGATCTCGCGCTGCTCGTCGAGCCAGGACCGCACCGGGTCGAGGCTGTCCGGGACCAGCGCGCAGGTGCGGATCCGCCCGTCCTTGGAGCTCGCGATCAGCCCCGCCTCCTCCAGCACCGAAAGATGCCGCATCACCGTCGGCAGCTTCAGCCCGGTCGGCCCGGCCAGCTCGGAAACGGCCAGCGGCTCGCGGCCCAGGCGCGACAGCATCGCCCGGCGCGTCGGATCGGACAGGGCGTGGAAAAGCAGGGACAGGTCAGGTGAATGCTTAGACATGTGGCTAACTAACCGCAGCCGCCGTGCCGGATCAAGAAATACTTCGCCGATCCGCTAAGTTTCTGCGCCCGGACCTGCCCTCTCCCTTGCGACTTTACCCGATCTTGACCCTTTGCTGCGATTGCACCAAAACGCGGGCGACCGGACAGTGCCACGGAGGTTCCCCAAATGGCCAAGCGACTGCATCTTGTCTTCGGCGGCGAGCTCGTCGATCCTTCCAAGACCGAGTTCAAGGATGTCGACGCCATCGACATCATCGGGATGTTCCCCGACTACGACTCCGCCCATTCCGCGTGGAAGGACGCCGCGCAGCGCACTGTCGACAACGCCCATATGCGGTATTTCATTGCCCATATCCATCGCCTGCGCGACCAGGAAAACCCGGCCTCCCCGACCGAAGAGCTCGGCTGAGCCCCTGCGCGTGCCTGAATGAAGCCCCTTGCCCTCTCCGCCTATCTTGCGTTTTCCCGCAATGCCGAGGGCTGGGGCCGCCGCCAGCTGCAGAAGCGGCTGGCCCGCGGCAAGGAAGACCCCGCGCGGATCGGCGAACGCGAGGGCCGCGCCTCGCAGCCCCGCCCCGAAGGCCCGCTGATCTGGTTCCACGCCGCCTCGGTCGGCGAGAGCCTGTCGATCCTCGAAGTCGTCAAGCGGCTGGGGATGCATGACCCGCAGCTGAATTTCCTCGTCACCACCGGCACCGTCACCTCGGCCGAGATCCTCGCCGCGCGCCTGCCTCCGCGCAGCATCCACCAGTTCGTGCCGCTCGACGTGCTGCCCTTCGTCCGCCGCTTCCTGGCGCATTGGCAGCCCGACCTGGCGATCTGGACCGAAAGCGAATTCTGGCCCGCGCTGATCACCGAGACGGCCGCCCGCGGCACGCCGCTGCTGCTGCTGAACGCCCGCATGTCCGAGCGCAGCGCGCGGCGCTGGTACTCGATCGGCAAGTCGGCGAAGGCGCTCCTGGAGCTGTTCTCGGCGGTGCAGGTGCAGGACGACGCCACTGCCGGGCATCTGCGCGCCCTCGGCATGCCGCGCGACCGGATGGCCGTGACCGGCACGCTGAAGGAAGGCACCCCGCCGCCGCCCTGCGACGAGTCGGAACTGGCGCGGCTCGGCGACCGGCTGAAGGGGCGCCCGCTCTGGTGCGCCGCCTCCACCCATGAGGGCGAGGAGGAGATCGCCGCCCAGGCCCACCGCCTGGCGCAGAAGAGCACGCACCGGCTGCTGATGATCCTCGCGCCGCGCCATCCCGAGCGCGGCGGCGCGATCCGCGACATGCTGGCCGCCCAGGGCTTCGCCGTGCGGCTGCGCAGCGAATATCCCTGCCCGGACGAGGATTGCGAAATCTATGTCGCCGACACGCTGGGCGAGATGGGGCTGTGGTACCGCCTGGCGCCGGTCAGCTTCGTCGGCGGCTCGCTGGTGCGGGTCGGCGGGCACAATCCCTACGAGCCCGCGGCGCTCGGCTCGGCGATCCTGCACGGGCCGCATGTCCACAATTTCGCCGATATCTACGCCCGGCTCGACGCCGCGGCCGCGGCGCTGCGGATCGCCGATGCCCAGGGCCTGGGCGAGGCGGTGGCCGAGCTGCTGCAGCCCTCGCGCAGCGCGCCGATGGCCTATGCCGCCTGGGAGCTCAGCTCCTCCGGCGCCGATGTCACCGACAAGGCGCTGGCGCTGATCCTCGAGCATCTGCCCGGCCCGGCGCACTGATGCAGGCGCCGCGCTTCTGGGACAATCCGCCGGAGCGGCCCGGCTGGCAGGCACGGGCGCTGGCGCCCCTGGGCGCGCTCTATGCCGCCGGAACCGCGCGGCGGGTGGCGCAGCCGCCGCTCTGCCGCCCTGCCGTGCCGGTGATCTGCGTCGGCAATATCAATGCCGGGGGCACCGGCAAGACGCCGACGGTGATGATGCTCCTGCAGAAGCTTGCCGAGGCCGGGCGCGCGCCATTCGTGGTCAGCCGCGGCCATGGCGGCAGCGAAGAAGGCCCGCTGCGCGTCGATCCGCGGCGCCACAGCGCGGCCGAGACCGGGGACGAGCCGCTACTGCTGGCCGATTTCGCACCGGTGGTGATCGCCCGCGACCGTGCGGCGGGCGCGACGCTGGCCGAGGCCGAGGGCGCCGGGGTGATCCTGCTCGATGACGGCTTCCAGAACCCGGCCCTGGCCAAGGACCTGTCGATCGTGGTCGCGGATGCGGCGCATGGCTTCGGCAATGGCCGGGTGCTGCCCGCGGGCCCGCTGCGCGAGCCGGTGGCGGCGGGGCTGGCGCGGGCCGACCTGCTGCTGACCCTGGGCGATGCGGAGGCGCAGGCGCGCTTCGACACGGCCTGGGGCGCCGCCACGGCGGGGCTGGCGCGGCAGCGGGCGGAGCTTCTGCCGCTGCAGACCGGCATGGACTGGCGCGGCGTGCCGGTGCTGGCCTTTGCCGGGATCGGGCGGCCGGAGAAGTTCTTCGCCACGCTGCGCGCACTCGGCGCCGATCTGCGCCGGACCGAGGCGCTGTCGGATCACCAGGCGCTCGGCCCGGCGCTGATGCAGCGGCTGCAGGCCGAGGCGCGGGCGACCGGCGCGCAGCTTGTCACCACCGAGAAGGACGCCGTCCGCCTGCCCCAGGCGCTGCGGCGCGAGGTGCTGACCCTGCCGGTGCGGCTCGGCAGCCCCGACTGGTCGGTGCTCGACGGCTTCCTCGCCGGCCTGACGGCAGGCCAAGGCTAATGCAAAACCGGGGCGCATGAAAAAGGGGCCCCGAAGGCCCCTTCCCCGCTGTCGCTGATCCCGGGATCAGCTTCCCAGCTTCTCGTCCAGGATCGAGGCGAACTTGTCGTAGCCCATGTTGGAATAGGGCTCGCCGTCGATGAAGAAGGACGGGGTCGCGGTGACATTGTCGGCCTTGGCGTTCTCGCCGTACCAGGCGACCAGCGCCTGGGCCATGTCGTTGTCGTTCAGGCAGGCGTCGAGCTCGTCCTTGGTCAGCCCGGCGGTCAGGCCGATCTTGCGCAGCGCATCGGCGATCTGCGCCGGCTCGCCCGCGCGCGCCCATTCGTTCTGGGTCGCGAACATCCGGTCGGCAATGCCGAAGAACCGCATCTCGCCGCCGCAGCGCGCCACCATCGAGGCCCAGAGGCCGAAACGGTCGAAATAGACCTCGCGGAAGGTGAACTGCACCTTGCCGGTGTCGATGTAGTTGGCCTTCAGCTCGTGGAAGACGTTCTGGTGGAAATTGGCGCAATGCGGGCAGGTGAAGCTGGCATATTCCATCACTTTCACCGGCGCGTCGGCGCTGCCCAGGACCATGTCCTTGATGGCGGGCGCATCGCCCGCGGGCGCGGCATCCTGCGCGAAGGAGAATGAGGGCAGCATCGTGGCCGTGCCGAGCATGAGCGCGGAGGTCAGAAGCTCGCGACGTGCGATCATTGGGTCATACCTTGTGTTTTCTTGCGTTGATTCTGGCGCCGAGCCCGGCCAGCGCGTCGCGCAGGGCCTGATCGGCCACGTCCCGGGTCTGGGCTTCGATTTCCGGCGTGGGCGCGGGCGGCGGCGGGGGCGCGGCGGCAAAGCCCGCCTGCGCCTCGGCAAAGCCGCCATGCCCGGCGGTCTGGGTCAGCGCGATGCGGGCGATGGCATTGTAGCCGTAACAGGCATTCACCCGGGCGCGGATCACCTCGGACTGGGCCTGGATGATCGGCCCGGCAGCACCGCGGACCAGGATGGTCAGCGTCGCGCCCAGCCCGCCCTTCCTGGCATAGCCGACCTTCACCGGCTCGCACATCCGCGCCATGTCCTCGCCCACGACCTCGGTCCAATGCGTCAGCAGCCGCGTCATCGCAAAGCCACGGCTCTCGCCCGCCTTCGAGATGCGGGTCTGGACAAGACTGCCCGCGCTTGCGAAGCCACGGCCGCGCCGCTGCATCGGGGACTTGGATTTCCGGGCGTCGGACATTGCGCTCCTTCCGTTCGGGCGCCAGATTACCCGCTCTGGTGGCGCATGCCAGAGCAAACCTTGGTGGAGGCATAACGCTTGCGTGACAGTAGTCCAGAGGCAACCGCGGCAGATCTGCTGGAATGGTACGACCGCCACGCGAGGGTGCTGCCCTGGCGCGTGCCACCCCATGCCGACGAGCGGCCGGACCCCTACCGGGTCTGGCTGTCGGAGGTGATGCTGCAGCAGACGACCGTGCCCGCGGTGAAGGCCTATTTCCACCGCTTCACGCTGGAATGGCCGACGGTGCAGGCGCTGGCAGCGGCCGAGGATGCCGACGTGATGGCCGCCTGGGCGGGGCTGGGCTACTACGCCCGGGCCCGGAACCTGCTGAAATGCGCGCGCGAAGTGGCGCAGATGGGGCAGTTCCCCGACACGCTCGAGGGGCTCCTGGGCCTGCCCGGCATCGGCCCCTATACCGCCGCCGCGATCGCCGCCATCGCCTTCGACCGGCCCGAGACGGTGGTCGACGGCAATGTCGAGCGGGTGATGGCGCGGCTCCATGACGTCGAGACGCCGCTGCCGACGGCCAAGCCCGAGCTGACCCGGCTGGCCGCCGCGCTGACGCCCGCCGAACGGCCGGGCGACTATGCCCAGGCGGTGATGGATCTGGGCGCGACGATCTGCACGCCGCGCAACCCGGCCTGCGGCATCTGCCCCTGGCGCGACCCCTGCCAGGCCCGGCGCGAGGGCACGGCGGCCGACCTGCCGAAGAAGCTGCCGAAGCGCGAGAAGCCGACGCGGCTTGGCATCGTCTATCTCGGCCGCCGCGCCGACGGCGCCTGGCTTCTCGAGACGCGCCCGGCCTCGGGGCTGCTCGGCGGCATGCTCGGCTGGCCGGGCAGCGACTGGGCCGAGGCGGAGCCGGTCGCGATGCCGCCCGCCCCCGGCGACTGGCAGACGCTCAATGGCGAGGTGCGCCACACCTTCACCCATTTCCACCTGCGGCTTCGGCCGATGGTGGCGCGGCTGCCGCAGGAGGCGGAGCCGCGGCGCGGGCATTTCGTGGCCAAGGGCGATTTCCGCTCCGCCCATCTGCCGACGGTGATGCGCAAGGCCTTCACCCTTTCGAAACCCTGGTTCGAGGAGAAATAGCGGCAGGAGGCCCGATGTCCCTGCCCGCCCAGTCCCTGTTCCGCCGCGCCGACGGCGTGCCCCGCGCCTGGCCCTACTGGGGCTCTCTGCTGCTGGTGCCGCTGGTGGTCCTAGCGGCCGCGGCGGGCGGCTGGGCGCTCCTGCTGGTGCCGCTGGCGGCCTGGGGCGCGACGGCGGCGCTCGACCGGCTGATCGGCGAGGACCGCGGCGAGGCGGGCGATCCCGCCCAGGGGCTCTTCTGGCATCTGGCGCTGCTCTGGGTCTGGGCGCCCTTGCAGGCGGGGCTGCTCCTCGCCCTCCTCGCCACGCGGCGGGAACTGGGACTGTCCCCGGGCGAGGAGATCCTGCTCTTCTCCGGCATGGGCGTGCTCAGCGGCACGATCGGCATCACCTACGCGCATGAGCTGATCCACCGCCCCTGCGCCAAGTCGCGGCTGCTGGGCGACCTGCTGCTCGGCTCCGTGCTCTACGGCCATTTCCGCAGCGAGCACCTGCTGGTCCACCATGTCCATGTCGCCACCCCCCGCGATCCGGCGACGGCGCGGCGGGGCGAGGGATTCTGGCGCTACTTCCTGCGGGTGCTGCCGCAGGGGCTGGCCAGCGCCCGCGATGCCGAGGCCGCGCGGCAGCGGCGGCGCGGCCGGCCGCCCTGGCACCTGTCGAACCCGTTCTGGCTCTATGCCGGGCTGGCCTGCCTCTTCTGCGGCCTCGCCCTGGCGCTCGGCGGCCCGGCGGGGCTCGGCCTGTTCCTCTGGCAGGCGCTGGTCGCGGTCTGGCAGCTGGAGCTGGTCAACTACATCGAGCATTACGGGCTGGTCCGGGCACGGCGTCCGGACGGACGCTACGAGCCGGTCGGGCCGCAGCATTCCTGGAACGCGGCGCAGCGGGCCTCGAACTGGCTGCTGATCAACCTGCAGCGCCATTCCGACCACCATGTCGTGCCGATGCGGCCCTATCCGCTGCTGCGCAACCGCGCCGGGGCGCCGGAGCTGCCGCATGGCTATCCGGTGATGACGGTGCTGGCGATGGTGCCGCCGCTCTGGCGGGCGCGGATGCATCCGCGCCTCGCCGCCTGGCAGGCGCGGCACTATCCGGCCGCCGCCACCTCGCGCGCGGCATCGGCGCGGGCGACGGCCGCGGCCAGCCCGGGCGCGGCGCCGCGCAGGGCGGCCGGGGACAGCGAGGCCAGCGCCAGCGCCTCGGCCGGGACATTGCCGTGGCGCGCCTCCGACCGGGCATAGCGCGGGTCGTAATGGTCGCGCATCAGCTCGGCCGCCACCTGGCGGAAGGCGCCCTGGCGCACCTGGCCCTGCCAGGCCTCGACCCGCTCATGGCCCTGCAGCCGGACGAGCTTCTCCAGCGTCGCGCAGAACCCGTCGGGATCGGCGACCAGATCGGCATAGGCGTCGAGGAAGAACTCCGCGCGCTCCTCCAGCGGCGCGGCGACCTCAACCCGCGGGGCGGCGCACATCCGCTCCCAGAGCCGGGGCGGCACCAGCAGATCGCCGATCCTCGAGCTCTCCGCCTCCACCACCACCGGGCGCGCCGGATCGAGCGCGCAGAGCGCCTGGGCGATGCGGCTCTCGAACATCTTCTGCGCGGGCTGCGGCGCGGCATGGCCGCCGAAGACCGAGCCGCGATGCTGCGCCAGCCCCTCGAGATCGAGCACCTGCACGCCCTCGCGCGCGAGCTCGCCCAGAAGCACGGTCTTCGCCGTGCAGGTCATCCCCGAGAGCACCACGCAGCGGAAGGGCAAGGGCGCCTCGTGCAGCATCCCGGCCACCAGCCGCCGGTAGGTACGGTAGCCGCCATCGACCTGCTCTGCGCGCCAGCCGACCTCGCGCAGGAGCCAGGTGAAGGTGCCCGAGCGCTGGCCGCCGCGCCAGCAATAGACCATCGGCCGCCAGGGCGCGGGCCGGTCGGCCAGCTCCGTCTCCAGATGGCGGGCAATGTTGCGCAGGACCAGCGCGGCGCCGAGCTTGCGGGCGCCGAAGCGGCTCTCCTGCTTGTAGATGGTGCCAACGCGGGCGCGCTCGTCATTGTCGAGCACGGGCAGGCTGATGGCGCCGGGGACGTGGTCCTCGGCGAATTCGGCGGGGCTGCGCACGTCGATCACGTCATCGAAACCGTGGGCGAAGAAGCCGGAAAGAGTGTCTATCTCGCGAAGCATCCCCTCTCCTAGCGCCTGTCGCGGCAATGCGAAAGCGTCAGCGCCGGCGCGCGGTGCCCAGCCAGATCGGCCGCAGCCGCTTCGAGACGCCGTAATTCTGCGGCGCCACCCCGGGAATGCCCTTCGGCCCGAACCCGCCGGTGCGCAGAGGCACGAAGCCCGCCTCCGCCATCAGCGCCTGCAGCGCCTTCGGCTCGATGCCGCGGCGGCGGCCGAGATGCTTGGGCAGGCCCGCCGCCATGCGGCCGGGAAAGAACCGCATCCTGAGCGCCGGCAGGAGCCCCGGCCGGGTGCAGGCGACCATCAGCACGCCCTCGGGGCAGAGCACCCGCGCCGCCTCGGCAAGCACGGCGCGGCGGTCGAGCTCGCGGTCGAAGACATGGTCGCAGAGCACGATGTCGAAGGCCCCCGACTCGAAGGGCAGCTCGGAGAGCGCCGCGGCATGGCGGTAGGTGACGCGGTAGCCATGCGCCTGCGAGCGCTCGCGGGCATGGCGCAGCATCGCCTCGCGGGTGTCGACGGCGGTGACGGCGCAGCCGCGGCGCAAGAGCCCGTCGGCGAGGATGCCGGATTCGCATTGCAGCTGCAGCACCCGGCTGCCTGCCCAGCGGGCGTCGCCGCCGAGATATTTCAGCTTCACCGACAGCGCGGCGCGGGCGCAGGTCCACCAGGCGTCCCGCTCGTCGTAATCCTGCGCCGCGGCCTCTTCCGGAGACAGCCCCCCGGCATCCTGGCCTCCCGCCGGGAAATCCTTCATGCGTACCTCCGTGTCCGCCATGGCCCTCCCCGGACCCGCGCCCGAAGCGGCGCCGGACGGTCCCGGATCCTGTCCGCAAACGGACGGCCCCGCCGGGGGCAAGCCCTTGTCCAGTATCACAATTCGAATACTTGACAATCACTTTCAGGTTGACCGGACCCCGCGCCGCACGGCATGGCGGCCTGCTGCAGCGCGGCATCGCCCGGACGGCCAGGCGCCGTGGCGCCGTTCGGCCAATTGCCTGACAGGGCACGGGTTTTGCCGTCTCCGACCAAGGTCTAGCGCGCCCGGCACAGCATCTTCTTGGCGGGTGCGGGGCGGCGGTGCTAGAAATGGGCATGACCAGTCCTCATCCCGCCCCTGCCGCGCCCAGGCTGCGCACCGCCCTGATCGTGGACGACCATCCGCTGTTCTGCGACGCGCTGACCATGACGCTGCGGCTCTGCACATCGATCACCGACATCCGCACCGCGGAACGGCTCTCCACGGCTCTGGAGATGCTCGAGGGCGGCGACCTGCCCGACGTCGTCGTGCTGGACCTCAACCTGCCGGATGTGCGCGGGCTCGACGGGCTGGTGCGGATCTGCAAGGCGGCGAAGGACATCCCCGTGCTGATCGTCTCGTCGATGGCCGACAACCGGATGATCGCCTCGTCGCTGCGGGCGGGCGCCGCGGGCTTCGTGCCCAAGCACAGCCAGCGCGACGTGTTCCAGCGCGCCTTCGAGGCCCTGGCCGCGGGCGAGCGCTTCACCCCGCCGGGCTATGTGCCGATCGAGCCCGACCAGACCGATGCCGGCGATGCGCCGCTGGAGCGGATGTCGCTGCTGACCAAGCAGCAGGCCCGCATCCTGGAGCTGATCTGCGAGGGCAAGCTGAACAAGCAGATCGCCTATGACCTGTCGATCGCCGAGACCACGGTGAAGGCCCATGTCACGGCGATCATGCGCAAGCTCGGCGTCCAGAGCCGCACCCAGGCGGTGCTGATCGCGCAATCGGCGCGGTTCAGCCACGTCCTGCAGCAGGGAGAGCCGCAATAGCACCGGGCGGACCCCTGTCACAGACCCTGGCCCGCGCCGCCCCGGTCCTGGCCTGCGCGCATGCGCCCTGCGACGCGCCCGACGCGCTCCAGCAGATCCGGCAGGAGCTGAAGCTCGCGCCCGGCGACCTGGTGGCGATCTTCGTCTCGCCGGTCGCCGATGTCGCCCGCATCGCCGCCGAGGCCGCCCGCGCCTTTTCCGGCATGACCGTGATCGGCTGCACCACCGCCGGCGAGATCACCGGCCAGGGCTATGCCTCGCGCGAGATCGTGGCGCTCGGCTTCCGGCAGGATCTCTTCGCCTGCGACACGGTGCTGGTGCGCAACCTGCATGATTTCGACAATCACGACCTCAGCTACCGCGTGCTGCGCGCCCGCTCCGAGCTGGAGCGCCGGGCGCCGGACTGGACCACGGAATTCGCCTTCACCCTGATCGACGGGCTGTCGCTGGCCGAGGACATCCTGATGGGCGCGCTGGCGATGACCATGGGGCCGGTGCCGATCTTCGGCGGCTCCGCGGGCGACGACGCCGCGTATACCCGCGCCTTCATCCTGCACGAGGGCGAGGCGCTGACCGATGCCGCGGTGCTGACGCTGGTGCGCACGCGCTGCCGGGTGAAACTCTTCACGCTCGACCATCTCAGCCCGACCGAGGCGCAGATGGTCGTCACCGGCGCCGACCCGGCGCGGCGGCTGGTCACCGAGATCAATGCCGAGCCCGCCGGGCGCGAATATGCCCGCATCCTGCAGAAGGATCCCGAGCAGCTCGGGCCGATGACCTTCGCCGCGCATCCCCTGCTGGTGCGGATCGGCGACACGCATCATGTCCGCTCGATCCAGCGGGTCGACGAGGAGGGCAACCTGGTCTTCCATTCGGCCATCGCCGAGGGCGTGGTGCTGACGCTAGCGCGCGCCGAGCCGATCGTGGCGCATCTGGAGCGCGAGCTGGGGCGGCTCTGCGAGGGCGGCCCGCCCGCCTCGATCCTCGGCTTCGACTGCATGCTGCGGCGCATCGAGGCCGAGCAGAGCCAGGAGGTCGGCGCGCTCAGCCGCGTTCTCGCCCGCCATGGCGTGGTCGGCTTCAACACCTATGGCGAGCAGTACCACGCGACCCATGTGAACCAGACGCTGACCGGCGCCGCGATCTACCCGCCCGAGACGGACTGACCCCATGAGCCAGTGGCTGATCGACCCCGAAGACAGTCTGGAGCGGCAGCGCGACAAGCTCCTGAAGATCGCCTCGGTTCTGATGCGGCGGGTGGAGCAGGACTTCTCCGACAAGAATGCCAGCTACGCGCATTTCCAGCGCGCGGTGATGCTGGAGGAGCAGGTCAGGAACCGCACCCGCGACCTGGAGCGGACGCTCGACCTGCTGAACCAGGCCAATGCCCAGCTGACCGATGCCACGATCCGCGCCGAGAAGGACCGGGCGAACCTGTCGAACGCCATCGAGGCGATCCAGGAGGGCTTCGCGCTCTTCGATGCCGAGGAACGGCTGGTGCTGTGCAATTCGCGCTTCTGCCAGCACCTGCCCGACATCCAGGCGCGGATGGAGCCGGGGCTGCAGTTCAACGCCTATGTCGACATGGTCAGCGAGAGCCGCCACCTGGTGCTGCCGCCCGACACCTCGGTCCGGCAATGGCGCGACCAGCGCAAGGACAAGCACCGCGAGGACTATGTCGTCTTCAACGTCCGGCTGATCTGGGACCGCTGGCTGCAGGTCAGCGAGCAGCGCACCCATGACGGCTTCACGGTGATGATCCATACCGACATCACCGACATCATCCGGCTGGAGCGGCGCGAGCGGGAGCGCATGCTCGACGACCAGGCGCGGCTGATCCGGGCGACGCTGGACCATGTGAACCAGGGGGTCTGCATCTTCGACGCCGACCACCACCTGATCGGCTGGAACCAGCGGCTGAGCTCGCTCCTGGCGATCCCGGCGGGGCGGCTGTCGGTCGGCGCGCGGTTCGGACGGCTCCTGGACATGATCGGCGAGCGGGTGCAGTTCCCGGGCGCGGCCAACGCAGACACGCTGCGCGACTGGGTGGCGCGCGAGACCGAGCGCCCGGCGCTTAGCTTCGAGATCCAGCGCGGCCAGCGGATCATCCTCGACGTCTTCGCCGAGGAGACGCCGGACCGCGGCTTCGTCATCAGCTTCACCGATGTCACCTCCGAGCGCGAGGCGATCCGCGCCATGGTGCAGGCCAACGAGACGCTGGAGCAGCGCGTCGCCGAGCGGACGCTGGACCTGGAGCACGCGCTGGCCGATGCGGAACGGGCCAATTCCTCGAAATCGCGCTTCGTCGCGGCGGCGAGCCACGACCTGCTGCAGCCGCTCTCGGCGGCCAAGCTCTTCCTCAGCTCGCTCGAGGAAGGCGGCGCCGCCCCCGCCCTGCAGCGCGAGACGCTGCAGCGGACGCGCAATGCGCTGGTCAGCGTGGAAACCATCCTGGCCTCGCTCCTCGACATCTCGCGGCTCGATGCCGGGCTGGCCGCCGTCGATCCCGCGCCGGTGCCCCTGGGGCTGGTGCTGAACACGCTGGCCGACGAGTTCGAGCCGCTGGCGCGCGCCAAGGGGCTGCGGCTGACCATCCTGCCCTGCTCGGCGATCGTCACCTCGGACCAGATCTATCTGCGCCGCATCCTGCAGAACCTGATCGCCAATGCGGTGCGCTACACGCCCCGGGGGCGGATCCTGGTCGGCGCACGGCGCCGGGGCGACGAGGTCCGGGTCGAGGTCTGGGACACCGGCGTCGGCATCGCGCCCGAGGACCAGCAGACCGTCTTCGGCGAGTTCCAGCGCGGCCGCGCGGCGGCGGACCTGTCCGAGGGCGTGGGGCTCGGCCTCGCCATCGTCGAGCGCGCCTGCGCGCTTCTCGGCCACCAGGTGGCGCTCGCCTCCGAGCCGGGGCGCGGCAGCGTCTTCTCGGTCACTTTCGCCCGGGCATCCGCGGCCGCGCCGGTCGCGCGCGCCCGCAGCGATCCCGCCCGCGCGGCGAGCTCTGCGCTCGAAGGACAGATCGCGCTGCTGGTCGAGCCGGACGAGACCCTGCGCGCCGCCCTCGCCCAGCAGTTCGATGCCTGGCACATGGAGGTGCTCGACCTGCCCGATGCGCAAGAAGCCGCCGAGTTGCTGGGAGAGATCGACATCCTGCCCGACCTGGTCATCCTGGGCATCCGCCGCGGCGAAGGGGTGGCCCTGCTCGACCAGCTGCGCAGCGCCGCTCCGCAGCTCTCCAGCCTTCCCACATTGGCGATTTCCTCCGACAAGTCGCTGGAGCTGCGCCAGAAGCTGGAGCGGCGCGGGGTCGAGATGGCGCGCAAGCCGATCGACCCGGACGCGCTTCACCGCCGCATCGACGCGCTGCTGCGACCTGCGATCAGCTTGACTGGATGAACGTTCCCGGGCAGCTTGGCGGGGACGAGTTTTCTCGAATTGCCTTGAAGATGGGCGGCCGCAGAGCATATTGTCACCAGGCCGTCGCAGGTCGCGATCAAGATAGCCGGATGCAAGACAGAATCGATCCTCTCATTGCCGAACGGGCCCCCTGGCTCTTCTCGGACCTGCCCTGGGCCCCGCCCTGCCGTTTCGCGCTGACGCGGATGCTCGGCTATTCCAAGACGGTGCGCCTGGGCGAGCATTTCGACCCGCTGCCGGTCGGCGAGATCATGTCGCAGCTGGCCGACATGCTGGCCAAGGATCTGGAATTCTCGGGGATCACCAACATTCCCGCCGCGGGCCCGGCGCTGATCGTGGCCAACCATCCGACCGGCATTGCCGACGGCATCATCCTGAACGCCGTGCTCAGCAAGGTCCGCACCGACGCGTATTTCTACGCCAATTGCGACATCCTGCGGGTGCTGCCGCAATTCGACGGCATGATCGCGCCGGTCGAATGGCGCAAGGAGAAGCGCAGCCATTCGAAGACGCGCGAGACGATGGCCTATACCCGCAAGGCGGTCGACCAGGGGCGGCTGGGGGTGATCTTCCCCTCGGGACGCCTGGCCAAGCGGCGCGGGCTGAAGCTCTACGAGCGGCCCTGGATGGCCTCTGCGGCGATGATCGCGCGCAAGTTCGAGCTGCCGGTCATCCCGGTGAACATCCGCGCGCGCAACTCGGTGCTGTTCTATCTCTTCGACCTGCTGCACCCGACGCTGCGCGACATCACGCTGTTCCACGAGACGCTGAACAAGGCCAAGCAGCCCTACCGCGTCACCATCGGCGAACCGATCTCGCCCGCCTCCCTGCCGGTGAAATCCGAGGACGGCATCGAGATGCTGCGCCGGGCCACGCTGGCGCTCGGCGGCCGCTACGCGCCGAATGTCTCGCTGGTGCAGAACAGCCGCTGGGTCGCGAAGACCAAGCTCCTGAGCTACTGACGGGCCGCGCCCCGCCCCGCGGGCGGTTCCGGCGCATTCGGCTTTCCGGCATTCGAAGCGGACGCCCTCGCGGGAGCGTCCCGCGGCAGGCCGCGACGCACGCGGCCCCGGGCAGGCTCAGCCCTTGGCTTCCTGCGCCTGGCAATAACCCTGGCTGCTGACCCAGGTCATCATGTCATTGCGCTTCTTCGAGGAATGGAACGGACCCCAGTCGGCTGCCACGCCGCGCATGCCCGCCGAGATCACGCCGTCCCGCGGCACGGTCTTGTTCATGATGCGGATGGCGCAGGAGAGGTTCTTGGACCCGTCGAGCAGCGCAGAGCCGCTCTTGGCTTCGCAGCCATAGGCCCGGGCCGTCCCCGGCGCGATCTGCACCAGTCCGAACCAGCGCCCGCCGCCGCCGACGGCGGTCTCGCGCCAGGTGCTCTCGTGCTTGGCCATCGAGGAGAGGAGCCCCGCCCAGAAGGCCTGCCGGTCCTCCATCGAGGCGGTCTTGTAGCCCGGGCAGTAGTTGTCGATGTCGCCGGGAACCATCTGGGGCAGATCGCTGCCATGTTCCTGCAGCGCCTTGAGTGCCGCCTGCGTCCAGGCCTCGCCCTTCGCGGACTTGTTGTCCCACGCCATGGTGGGCTTCTCCGTGCGGCTGGCCATTGCCGGGCCGTTTTCCACGGAACAGGCCCCCAGGGCCATACCAATTACCAGAACGCAAAGCCGCAGCCTCGTCATGCGGGACCTCATCGCCATTTCGCCGAAGGCGTGGTTAGGGCGCGACGGCCATCCGGCAAAGGCTTTATTTCAAGCCCGGAGTAATTGGGCAGATCCCCGCCGATCCCCGCCCGCCCCGGCCTGTTTGCGCGGCCCTTGTTTCCCGGGCGCGCCTTGGCGTAGAAGAGCCCATCCCGGCAATGCCCTCGACGGAGATCCCATGCTCGACCTGACCTACGACACCCCGAAACCCAAGGTGATTGCCGGCGCGACCGGCGACTGGGAACTCGTGATCGGCATGGAGATCCACGCGCAGGTCTCGTCCGAGGCGAAGCTGTTCTCCGGCGCCTCGACGAAATTCGGCGCCGAGCCGAACGCGAATGTGGCCTTCGTCGATGCCGCCATGCCCGGCATGCTGCCCGTGATCAACGAATTCTGCATCGCCCAGGCGGTGCGCACCGGGCTCGGGCTGAAGGCGGAGATCAACCTGGTCTCGGCCTTCGACCGCAAGAACTACTTCTATCCCGACCTGCCGCAGGGCTACCAGATCAGCCAGCTCTACCACCCGATCGTCGGCGAGGGCGAAGTGCTGGTCGAGCTGGCCGAGGGCATCGCGCGGCTGGTGCGGATCGAGCGCATCCACCTGGAGCAGGACGCCGGCAAGTCGATCCACGACATGGATCCGCACATGTCCTTCGTCGATCTCAACCGCACCGGCGTCGCGCTCATGGAGATCGTCAGCCGCCCCGACATCCGCGGCCCCGAAGAGGCCGCCGCCTATGTCGGCAAGCTGCGCCAGATCCTGCGCTATCTCGGCACCTGCGACGGCAACATGCAGAACGGCAACCTGCGCGCCGACGTCAACGTCTCGGTCTGCCGTCCGGGCGATTACGAGAAATACCAGGCGACCCAGGATTTCGGCCATCTGGGCACGCGCTGCGAGATCAAGAACATGAACTCGATGCGCTTCATCCAGGCCGCGATCGAGGTCGAGGCGCGCCGCCAGATCGCGATCCTCGAGGATGGCGGCAAGATCGACCAGGAAACCCGGCTCTACGATCCGGACAAGAACGAGACGCGGTCGATGCGCTCGAAGGAAGAGGCGCATGACTACCGCTACTTCCCCTGCCCCGACCTGCTGCCGCTGGAGATCGAGCAGGGCTGGGTCGACGACATCGCCGCGACGCTGCCCGAGCTGCCGGATGCCCGCAAGGCGCGCTACATCGCCGATTACGGCCTGTCGGACTACGACGCCTCGGTGCTGACCGCCGAGGTGGAGAATGCCGCCTATTTCGAGGAGGTCGCCAATGCCTCCGACGGCAAGCTGGCCGCGAACTGGGTGATCAACGACCTCTTCGGCCGGCTGAAGAAGGACGACAAGGCGCTGTCCGACAGCCCGGTCAGCCCGGCGCAGCTCGGCGGGATCATCAACCTGATCCAGAAGGGCGACATCTCGGGCAAGATCGCCAAGGACCTGTTCGAGATCGTCTATGTCGACGGCGGCGACCCCTCGCATATCGTCGAGGAGCGCGGCATGAAGCAGGTGACCGATACCGGCGCGATCGAGGCCGCGGTGGACGAGGTGATCGCCGCCAACCCGGCGCAGGTCGAGAAGGCCAAGCAGAACCCGAAGCTCGCGGGCTGGTTCGTCGGCCAGGTGATGAAGGCCACGGGCGGCAAGGCCAACCCGAAGGCCGTGAACGACCTGGTGGCGGCAAAGCTGGGGCTCTGAGCCCGGCGCCGTGCAATTCAGAATACAGGAAGGGGCCCCGCGGGGCCCCTTTTTCGTGCGGTGGCGCGGCCCTTCAGGCCAGTTCGGTCTCGACCTCGATATTGCCCTGGGTCGCGTTGGAATAGGGGCAGATGAAATGGCCGCGCTCGACGATCTTCTCGGCCGTGGCGCGCTCCACCCCCGGCATCGAGACGACGAGCTTCACCTTCAGGCCGAAGCCGCCCTCGCTGCGCGGGCCGATGCCGACATGCGCCTCGACGGTGGCATCCTCGGGGACGGTGCCGAGCTTCTCGCTGGAGGCGGCGAAGCGCATCGCGCCGAGATAGCAGGCGGCATAGCCGAGCGCGAAGAGCTCTTCGGGATTGTGCCCCGCCCCGGCGCCGCCCAGCTCCTTCGGGCTCGCCATGGTCACGGTCAGCATCCCCGATTTCAGCGCCGCCGTGCCGTTGCGGCCGCCGCCGGTTGCCGTCGCCTCGGTCCAGTACTTGGGGTCGATGGACATCGCAGTTTCCTTTGTGCACGTTTAAATCGTGCACGATACTTATGGCCGCCCCGTGTCCGAGTCAATGGCTTGCAAAAGGATCGTGCGCGATTTATCTGAAAGGGATGACCCTCGCCCCGTCCGACATGCTGTGCTTTGCGCTCTATTCCGCCTCGCAGGCGATGCAGCAGGCCTATCGCCCGCTGCTCGACCGGCTGGGCATCACCTATCCGCAATACCTGGTGCTCTCGGCGCTCTGGACGGCCGAGGGGCCGCTGACCGTGGGCGGGATCGGCCAGGCGGTCGGGCTCGATTCCAGCACGCTGACGCCGCTCCTGAAGCGGCTGGAGGCGGCCGGGCTGGTGGAACGGCGGCGCGACGGCAAGGACGAGCGGCAGGTGCGGGTGCATCTGAGCCCGGCGGGCCGCGCGATGGAGGCGGCCGCGGCCGACATCCCGCGCTGCGTCGGCGAGCGCACCGGGCTGGCGCCCGAGGCGATGGCCGCGCTGCGCGACGAGATTGCCGCGCTGGCGGCGGAACTGCGCCGCGCGCGCTAGCCGAAGAGCCGCCCCTGCAGCCAGATCAGCGAGGGATACGCCGCCAGCCAGGTCCAGAGGAAGCGGTTCAGCCCGAAGACGCAGGCATTGGCCAGATGGAACGCGGCCGTCGCGCAGAGCGCCGGAACGAGGAGCAGCGGACTGGTCAGCGCGAGCGGGAAGAGCAGCTCCAGCCCCATCACCCCCCAGGAGGCCGTGCGGAGGAGCCCGCGCCGCGCCGCAAGGCCGCGCAGGTCCTCCGCCACCGGATAGGCGGAGAAGCGGAACACGTCCGACAGCGCCCGGCCGCTGCGCCAGTCGGGATTGACGATCTTCACCCAGCCCGAGACCGCGTAGCTCAGCACCAGCTGGGCGGCGAGATAGCCGAGCGCCAGCTCCGCCTGGCCGGGGAAGAGCCGCGCCATCATCAGGCAGAAGAGGATCAGGAGGCCCATCCGGTCCGAGCCGCCGTTATAGGGCCCCTGCCAGCGGTGGAGGAGAAGGAGCGAGGTCGCGAAGAGCCCGGCCAGCACCGCCTCCGCCCCGGCCCGCGCGAGCAGCGCCAGGCAGAGCGCGGCGCGCAGCGCGTAGAGCGGGCGGGCATCGCCCTCGGCCAGATGCTCGGCCGCGGCCTGCAGAAGGGCCAGCGCCAGCAGGCACTCGCTCAGCCACAGCGCCGCCTCGAGCGTCATGGCGTGCCGCTGCTCCAGAGCGTCTGCCGCTCCAGCGCCTCGCCCTTGCGGCTGACGAAGACCAGGCGGACCTGCCAGTCGCCCGTCCGCCCCGCGAGAAGCCGCGTGCGCAGCTCGGCTTCGGCATGGGGATCGGGGGCTTCGGCCAGCCGCTCCGACAGGCTGACGAGATAGAGCCGGGCATTCCAGCGCGGGTTCCAGGCCAGCCGCCGCAGCATCGCCGCCAGCGGCAGGCGGGGCGGCAGCGGCACCGCCTCCTGCCAGAGCCCGCCCGCCTCGCGGATCTCGATCCGCGGCGAGGGGCCGACGCCCGAAAAGAACCGCCAGCTTGGCAGGAGCGCAGGGAGGAGAAGCCTGAGGGTGCCTGGCATGGCCGCCTTTCCGAACCGCCGGGACGCGCGCCGCCCCTGCCCCATGCCTAGGCGTGCAAGGTTAACGGAAGCTTGCGCCGGGCCCGGAACGGCAGAGGGCCGCGCCGTGGCGCAGCCCTCCGGGTCGTATCGCGGCCGGGATCAGGCCGGAACGGCCAGGCCCTGCTTCACCGCCAGATGGCGGTAGATCACCCCGCCGAGCACCGCGCCGCAGATCCAGGCATAGCCCGACAGGAACGCCAGGAAGGGCAGCCAGACGGTCGCCACCGAGAACACCGCCGCCGTGGCGAAGGCGATCAGCGCCGCGTCGTTCCAGCCGTTGCCGTAGTGGTACTTGCCGCCATCGGTCTCGTAGAGATGGTCGCGGTCGAGCTCTTCGCTGCGCAGCAGGTAGTAGTCGACGATCATGATGCCGTAGATCGGCGCCAGCGTCGCGCCCAGCGTGTTGACAAAGCCCGCGATGCCGAACTCGCTGATGAAGCTGTTCCAGAACCCGCCGATGATCAGCGCGAAGACCGAGGTGATCATCCCCGCCATGCGGAAGCTGATCTTCGCGGGCGCCAGGTTCGCGATGCCGTTCACCGCCGGGATGAAATTCGCCACCAGGTTGATGCCGACCGTCGCCGCGAAGAAGGTCACGGCGGCGATCATGCCGAGGATGGCGCTGTCGGTGCGCTCGACGATCTCGGTCGGGTTGATGATCGCCTCGCCATAGACGACGGCCGCGCCCGCGGTCGTCAAGAGCGCCAGCGCCGAGAACAGGATCATGTTGATCGGCAGCCCCGCCAGATTGCCCAGCACCATCGCCTTGCGGTCCTTGGCGAAGCGCGAGAAGTCGCTGAAATTCAGCATCACCGCGGCGAAATAGGCGACCATCGTGCCGATGATGGCGACATAGCCGGAGAATTCGCTCCAGAAGGTGGCCTCGGGATTGGCGAAGATGGTCTGCGCCTGCGCCAGCAGCTGGCCGTCGGATTTCTGCCACAGCACGACGACGAGCCCGATCATCACCGCGTAGACGAAGGGCCCGGCGATGTTGAGGAAGGTCTCCACCCAGCCCATGCCGCGCCAGAAGATGAAGATGTGGAAGGCCCAGACCGCGACGAAGGACAGCCAGTCGACGAAGGTCAGCCCCAGCAGCGTCCCGCCGGGCTCCATCCCGGTGACCGTGTAGAGGAAGAGCGACAGCGCGGTGGAGGCGAAATAGACCTGTACCCCGTACCAGAAGACCGCGACCGTCGCGCGCAGGATGGCCGGCAGCTTGGCCCCCGCGGTGCCGAGGCTGGCGCGGGCCAGGACCGGATAGGGAATGCCGTATTTCTCGCCCGCCCGGCCCGAGAGGTTGACGAGGAACATCACCATCAGCCCGGCGGTGATCAGCGCGGCAAAGGCGGTCCAGCCGGACACGCCGTAGGAGATGAAGAGCGAGGCCACCAGCGAATAGCCGAAGAGCGACTGGATGTCGTTCGCCCAGATGTTGAAGATGGCGAACCAGCCCCAGGTCTTCTCGTGCGGCCCGACGGGCGCCAGGGTATCGCCATGCGGGTCGGCCCCGGCGGCGGTGGCGGTTTCGGACGGATCTGCAGTTGCTGTCATTTTCATTTCCCCATGCAAGAACCCCGGAGCGCCCCGCCACGCCCTGGACGGCGCTGCCCCGCAACCAGCCTAGGCGCAGCGTCCCGTCCGGGCCGACCCCGCGGGCCGCCTCTGCGGAAAAGACGCATATGAGAGGCGGCTTTTAAGGCGGTTCTGGCCGCGCTTGTCGGATCAGCAGGCAGGAAACGAACTTGATGCTACATAGTTGTTAACAATCCTGAGGTCCTATTCTGGGGAATCGTCCAGCCGCGGCAGGGCCAGGCAGAGGCTGCAGCCGGGATTGTCCCCCAGCCGCCGCGGCGGGGCGACCGGGCTCTCGATCTCGACCCGCCCGCCCTGCTCTTCCATCACCCAGCGTGCCAAGGCCAGGCCGATGCCGAAGCCCGGCGAGTCCGCGCCGCGGGCGAAGCGGTCGAAGAGCCGCTCCCGCGCCTCCGGCGCGATGCCCGGCCCGTTATCGGTGATGCGCAGCACGGTCTCGGCGCCGGGCTCCAGCTCCAGCCGCAGCTTGCCGCCCGCCCCGGCATGGCGGATGGCGTTGCGGATCGCGCCGGTGGCAAGCTGGCGCAGCCAGGCGGGATCGGCCAGCACCGGCGCCGGGGCCAGCGGGCCGAGCGCGGCGTCCATCCCTGCCGCGGCCAGCTCGCCCTGTGCCGCCTCCAGCGCCTCGCGCAGGATCTCGCCCGCATCGAGCGGCACCGGCGCCAGCTCCAGCTGGCCGCTCTCCGAGCGGGCGACGCGCAGCAGGTCGTCGATCTGGCGGCTCAGCCGCTCGGCCCGGGCGCGGATCGTGGCGAAGGCGGCGGCCTGGCCGGGATCGGGCGACGCCGCACCGATCTGCGCCTCCATCGAGATGACGGTCAGCGGCGTGCGCAGCTCGTGGCTGATATCGGCGAAGAAGCGGCGGCGGTCGCGGTCGCGCGCGGCCAGCGCCTCGTTGGCGGCACGCAGCGCCTCGGTGCGGCTGTCGATGATCTCGTTGAGCCGCGCCCAGTCAGCCGCAATCTCGGCACGGCGGCGGCCGAGCGCGGCGGCCATGCGGTTGGTCTCGGCGAAGAGCCGGCCGATCTCGTCGGGCGCTTCGGGCAGCGCCACGGCGAAATCCTCGGCGCCGATCCGCCGGGCAGCCACGGCGAGCCGGTCGAGCCGCCGGATCTGCGGCCGGATCAGCGCCAGATAGGCCCCCGCCGCCAGCCCCGCCGCCGTCAGCGCCAGCGCCAGCGCCGCAACTGACAGCCGGTGGCGCAGCTGCACGATGCCCGCCCGGATCGCCTCGCGGCCGCGGATCTCGGCGCTGACGGCGGCATTCAGGTTGGGGTCGGCATTCATCGCGAAGCTGTCGAGATAGCCGCGCAGCGTCTCGGGCGCGCCGCCCGGCGCCAGCAGCGCGGCATGGGTGACGGCGAATTGCGCCTGCATCCGCGCGATGGCGAGCCCGGTGGTGGCGCGGCGGCTCTGCTCGTCGAGCCCCAGCCGCTCGGCCTCGGCGACGGCGGCCCTCAGGTCGTCCTGCAGCCGCGCGAAGGTGCCCGCCATCTCGGCGGCGATCCCCGAGAGCCGCTCCGACCGCGCCTGCGGCCCGAGCCCGCTCTGCAGCGCCTCGGTGGCGACGACCAGATAGCGCGCCGCCTCGGTCGAGAGCACCGAATAGCGGTCGAGCCGCCGCTCCGCCGCCTCGAGCGCCTGCATCCGCGCCGAGATCTCCGCCAGCCCCGCCAGCAGCAGCCCCGCCGAGAGCACCGCCGCCAGCCCCAGCCCGGCGGCCATCAGCCCCAGGCGCAGCTTCAGCGAGCGGAGAAGATACCTCATCCTTGCTGACCCAGGAAACCGGGTGCCGCTACGTTAACCCTCTTTATTGTGCAGGCGCAGCATTTCTGCGCCCGAAATTCAGGCAGCCTTGCTGACATACCTGCCATGCGGGTCGATTCCCTTTCCGGGCGAAACCATTCGTTCATACTCGTCTCATCCGAAAGCAGAGTAGACACGAGCCTCCCCCATGATCGAACTCCTCTTCGTTGCCTGCATGAATACCAGCCCCGGCGTCTGCGAGGAACGCAGCCTGCTGTTCTCGGACGTCTCGCCGATGACCTGCATGATGGGCGCCCAGCCGGAACTGGCAAAATGGACCGAGAGCCATGCAAGATGGCATGTCTCGAAATGGTCCTGCCGCATGATGAACACCGCCGAGAAGCAGGCCTGAGCCTCACGGCTCGGCCCCGAGCCGCGCGGGACTGCCCGAAAGCCACAGCATCCGGTCGGCCAGCCGCTCGGCCTCGGCACGGGCATGGGTGACCAGCAGGACTGACGGCTTCACCCGGGCGATCAGCGCCTCGGTCAGCGCCAGCATGGTCTCGGCCAGCTCGGCGTCGAGCGAGACGAAGGGCTCGTCGAGCACCAGCAGCTCGGGCTGCCCGGCGAAGGCGCGCGCCAGCGCCAGCCGCCGCTGCTGGCCGAGCGAGAGCTGGCCGGGAAAGGCCTCGCCCTTGCCCGCGAGCCCCACCTGTTCCAGCATCTCCTCCGCGCCCGCGCGGCCGAGCCCGGGATGGACCAGCGTCAGGTTCTGCAGCGCCGAGCGCCAGGGCAGCAGGGTCGGCTCCTGGAAGACCATCGCCAGCCGCTGCGGCCGCGCGACCCGGCCCTCGAAAAGGGTGTCGAGCCCGGCGACGATCTTCAGCAGCGTCGACTTGCCGATGCCCGAGGGGCCGAGCACCGCCAGCACCTCGCCCGGGGCGATGCGGAAGGAGAGCGGGCCCAGCACCTGGGTGCCGCCGAAGCTCTTGCCGCGGATATCGACCTCGATCATGCCGTCCGCCAGCGGCGCGCGCGCCGCTCCCAGGGCTGCAGCACCGCCCATTCCACCGCCAGCATCACCGCAACGAAGCTGAGCGCGTAGACCAGCACCCGGGCGACGTCGAAGAGCTGGAAATACAGGTGGATCTGGAAGCCGATGCCGTTCGAGCGGCCGAGGAACTCGACCACCAGCACGATTTTCCAGATCACCGCCACGCCCGAGCGCGCCGCTGCCGAGAGATAGGGCGCGAGCTGCGGCAGCAGCACATGGCGCAGCCGCCGCCGGAAGGGCATGCGGAAGACCGTCGCCATCGCGTCGAGATCGCCGGAGAAGCTGCGCACCCCCTCGCGGATCACCGCCGTCACGTTCGGCACCTTGTTGAGCGTCACCGCCGCGATGGCCGCGGTTTCGTTCAGCCCGATCCACAGATAGCACAGCACGATCAGCACCAGCGCGGGCAGGTTCAGGAAGACCACCAGCCAGGGGTCGAGCCAGCGGTTCACCGTCTCGTAGCGCCCCATGACGAAGCCCAGCACCGTGCCCGCCGCCATCGCCAGGGCGAAGGCCCAGGCGACCCTGACCAGGGTATGGCCGAGATGGAAGGGCAGCCGCCCCGAGACGATCTCGGCCCAGGCGGGACCGGCCAGCGCCCAGGGCTGCGGCAGGATCGAGGGATCGGCGGTGAGCGCGGCGGCGGCGGTCCAGAGCAGCAGGAGCCCCAGAAGCGACACCGCCGGAACCGGAAGACGTGTCAAGCGGCCGTCCCTACTCCACCTTGAGGAAGAGCCCCGGCGGCAGCTCTGTGGCGTCGCCGACCAGATCCGCCCCGCCGAGCTCGGCCATCAGCGACAGGAGCCGTCCCGCCGCCGCCTCGTCGACCGGGCCCGGCTCGGGGATGCCCGCGCGGAAATCGGCGCGCAGCCCCTCGAACTGGGCGTCGGTCTGGGCGTTCATCTTCGGCCGCACCGCCTCCCAGGCGGCATCGTCGCCGGCCAGAAGCTCCTTGGCGTCGCGCGAGGCCTCGTAGAGCGCCTGGCCGATGCCCGGATGGGCGGCCAGGAAATCCTCGCCCAGCACATAGCCCAGGAGCGGCGTGTTCGGGTCGAGCCCCAGCGTCCCGGCGGCCTCCTCGACCGAGATCAGCTCGCGCATGCCCCCGGCCTTCATCTTGGCGAGGAAGTGCCAGAAGTTGATCGCCCCGTCGAGATCGCCCGAAAGCGCGGTCTTGAAGATCAGCGGCGGCGCGCCGTAGACCTGTTCCGTCTCGCCCGCCAGGTCCATGCCGTATTCGGACCGGGCATAGGCGCGCAGGATCAGCCAGCTCTTGTCGAGCGGCCCGCCGGCGATGCCGATCTTGCCGCCGGCCAGATCGGCCAGCGTCTCGGCCTTGCTGCCTTCGGGCACCACCAGCCCGCCGACCGCGGTCGAATAGGGGATGACCACCCAGTCCTTGCCCGCGGCGCGCTGGCGGGCGGCCCAGATCCAGTCGGCGACGAACATGTCGGCCTCGCCGCCCTCGGCCGCGACCCGCGTCGCGTCATTCGAGGCATAGGGCTGCAGCACCAGCTCGAAGCCATGCGCCCGGTCGAAGCCGTTGCGGATGATCGTGTCCAGCTCCCAGTTGACCGTGCCGATTTCCAGCGTGGCGGCGCGGATCTGCGGCAGCTCCTGGGCCAGCGCCGGACCTGCGGCGGCTGCGGCCAAGAGGGCCGCGCCCAGCGTCTTGAAAATGCTCATTCTCTCCTCCCTGACGCCGGCCCCTCCCCGGGCCGGCCGCTCTGGCTCCTGACTGGCCCATCCCCCCGCGGCTTGCAATAGGACGAAGGCGGGGGGCGGCTGTCCGGGTTATTCCGCGCGGCGATCGATCTCGTTGAAATCCATGTCGAGAAGGATGTCGTACTGCTGGCCGCCCTCGCAGATCACGTCGTCGAGATCGAAGCCCTCGTCCTCGGCCTCGATGTCGTCCGGGTCCATCTGGCAGTTCATGGCGGCAAGCTTCGCCATGATCGCGTCGACCGTCTCCTGCGGCAGCCCGTCGGCATTCTGCGCCAGCGCCGGCAGGCCCGCCAGGGCAAGGAGGGCGGCAAGGAAAAGCGGCTTCATCTGGGACCTCACTGGATCTGGACGGTGATCTGCTGGCTCTCGCCGTGAGAGCCGGGGATGCGGATGACATGGGCGCCGGGCTTGATCGCGATGAAGCTCAGCTCTGCCTCGCCCGCCTTGTCGAATTCGATCGAGTCGATCGCCATCGGCCGGATCTCGATCTTGTTGATGACGATCTCGTTCATCCAGATGGCGCGGAAGAAGGACGGGCCCTCGATCGCCAGCTCGGCCGAGCCGTCGGCGGTGATGATCATCTTGTAGTAGGCGCCGGACTGCAGCACCACGTCCTCGCCCAGGGGCTCGCCCGAGGCCAGCGTCAGCTGGATCGGCTCGCCGCGGTTGCACGAGGCCAGGAGCCCCGCGAAGCCCATATCGGTGCATAGCGGCGCGGCCGCGGCCGGAGAGGCCAGCGCGAGCGCGGCCAGGAGGGTCGGAATACGCATGGGTCTACCTCACATGTCGGGTTGCACGACGACGCCCCAGGGCTGCTGCCCCACCTGGATCGAGCGCAGCGCCTTCTGGGCCGCGACATCGATCACCGTCACGTCGTTGGAATTGCCGTTGGTGGTAATCAGGAACTTCTCGTCCGGAGTGAAGTCCATCTGCCAGACCCTCTGCCCGACCATGATGTAGTCCTTCACCTCGTAGCTCTCGGCATCGACCACCGCAACGCGGTTCGCTGGGCCGAGCGCGACGAAGAGCCATTTTCCGTCCGAGGTGATCCTCGCCCCCACGGGCTGCAGCCATTCGGGCAGCACGCCGGGCACCTCGAAGCTGATCTTGTGCACAAGGTCCGGCTTGCCGTCATCGTCGATCGCGATCACCGAGACCGTGCCGCCGATCTCGGCCGTGACGAAGAGCTTGGTGCCGTCGGCCGAGTACTGGGCATAGCGCGGGCGCTGGTCCACCAGCACGTTGTGCTTGATCTGGTAGTCCGAGGTGTCGATGAAATGCGCCATGTTGGTGGTCTCGGACGTGTT
This sequence comes from Poseidonocella sp. HB161398, assembly GCF_005870025.1. Classification (GTDB taxonomy): domain Bacteria; phylum Pseudomonadota; class Alphaproteobacteria; order Rhodobacterales; family Rhodobacteraceae; genus Mangrovicoccus. Next base: position 252,389 of record NZ_VATA01000003.1, on the reverse strand, counting down.
GACCACGAAGCGGGCATCGGGGCTGATCCCCATCCCCTCGGGCTCCACCCCGACTGGCACCTCGGCCAGCACCTGGCGGGTCTCGACATCGGTCACCGTCACCAGGTTGTCGTCCTCGTTGGCGATATAGAGCGGATTGCCGTCGGGATGCAGCACGAAGAGCTCGGGATCGGGGCCCGAAGGCAGCGATGGCAGCTCCTCGTAGGTTTCGGCATCGAAGACCCGTACCAGGTTGTCGTCGCTGGCGCAGACATAGACATGCCGGCCATCGGGGCTGATGGTGATGCCGCGCGGGCGGTTCCCGGCGGGGAATTCGGCGATCACCTCCCAGCTGTCGCTGTCGATCACCGTGACGGTATTGCCGCGCTCATTGCTGACGAAGACCTTGTTGGCCAGGGCCGGTCCCGCCAGGGCCGCCAGGGCCGCGGTCAGTAGAAGTCGCCTCATCTCTCCTCCTCAGAAGGCGTCGCATTGGGACTCGGGGGCGTCGAGCCCCAGCGTGTCGAGCGGTGAGTTCTGGTGCAGGAAGCCTTCCTGCGGCGAGACGCTGGCGGTGATCCTGCCGTCGAAGAGCAGGATCGGCTGGCGGAGCTGGCCGTTCCAGGGGCGGAAGGTGACCTTCTGTCCCTTGAAGGCGGCAAGCTCGAACTGGTCGGACAGGACATAGCCGCGGATCTCGCCGGCATCGGCGCTGCCGGTGCGGGTCACCGCCTCGCCCAGCACGCGGAGCGCGAGCCAGGTGTCGTAGTCCTCCTCGCGGACATGGCGGCGGGTCAGCTCCTCGAAGCGGCGCTGGAACTGGGTGGCGCCCCAGGCCTCGTGCGCGGCGTCGAAGGTGACGGGGCGCAGCCCGGCCGAGCCGATCACCGGGCGCGGATCCCACAGGTGGTAGGGCAGATAGGGGGCGAAGACGTCCGAGGCATCCGCCGCGATCACCGCGTCATGGCTGCGCGCGCCCTCGGTGAAGACCGGCAGCTGGCGCTGCACCAGCACATGGCCGGTATCGGTCCGCCGCGAGCCGCCGGTATCCTCGAATTCGCGCTCCTCGACGATGCGCACGCCGAAGCGCGCCGCCGCGCGGCGGTAGGCGTCGGCCAGCTCGCGGTCCGCCGGATGCGAGCCGCGGATCAGGAACAGCCGGTCCCATTTCTTCCAGGCGGCGAACTGCACCGCGGCATCGGCCAGCATCGAGGTCGAGGGCGTCACGTGCAGCACATTCGCCCGGCAGTCGAGGCTGCGCAGCCGCGTCGCCCGCGCCGAGGCGTTGAGGATCAGCACCCCCGGCCCCGCCCGGTCGGCGAGCTTCAGCAGGTCGGCGTCATCCGCCAGCACCACCACCGTCTCGATCCCCTCGCCGAGGATCCGGTCGAGCGCGGCCTCCGCCTCCGCGGGCGGGACAGCGACGGTCTCCAGCTCGTAGCTATGGCCGAGGAAGCTGCCGGTGGTGCGGTTGTCCTCGAGCGCCAGCTGCGCCCCGGCAAAGCCCATGTCGGGGGGGATTTCGTCGAAGCGCGAAATCGGCGCCATGACGGGATAGTCCACGCGCAGCACCGCCGTGCGCAGATCCGCGCAGAGCGCAGGCACGGGCAATGCAAGGACCGCCGCAACAAGCGGTGCAAGCAGTTTCAAGTTGTCCTCCCTTCCCGGAAATCCGGGATCCCTCGGCATGCAGTCTGTCGCAAACTGCGCCACCTCCCAACCTAGACCATTGGTGGAGTTGCCGCATCCGCCGTGACCGCTACCATGCCGCCATGATCCGGTTTGCCGCCAGTTTCGCCGTCTTGGCCCTTGCCGCGGGCAGCGCCCTCGCCGGGCCGCCGCCGCTGGAACCGGGCAGCGAGATCGCGTTCCTGGGCATCACCTTCCTCAACACCTCTCCGATCCCGACCCGCGAGGAGGAGCTCGGCCGGGTGGAGATGCTGGAGGAGATGGTGCGCGCGCGCTTCGAGGAGGAAGGGCTGGTCCTTGCCGACCTGGCGCCGATCGCCGAAGAGCTCGACGGCATCGTCAACCCGGCCAACTGCTATGGCTGCGAGACCCGCATGGCCCGCAAGCTGGGCGCCCGCTACGTCGCGACCGGCGAGGTGCAGAAGGTCTCGGAACTGATCCTGGCGATGAACCTGGTGGTGCGCGACACCGCCGAGGGCGCCGTGGCGCGCGCGATGTCGGTCGATATCCGCTCCAATACCGATAACTCATGGTCAAGGGGCATGCGCTACATACTGAACAATGCGATCTTCAGGGAATGAGGGAGGATACATGCGCATTCCGAAGATACTGGCCCTGGTCGTGGCGCTCGTCGTGCCGGCCATGGCCATGGCCCACGGGCCGTCGCGGCAGAAGCTGACCCTGTCGACCGACGTCGCCGCCCCGCCTGCGGAGGTCTGGGCGGTGATCGGCGACTTCCAGGACATGAGCTGGCATCCCGCGATCTTCTCCACCACCGGCCAGGGCGGCAACGAGATCGACGCCACCCGCCAGCTGACCCTCGGCCAGGAGGGCGGTCCGACCATCGACGAGATCCTCTACAAGTACAGCGCCGAGAAGATGAGCTATTCCTACCGGATCGAGCAGGTCGATGTCGCCGTGCTGCCGGTGACGAACTACTCGTCCCACCTGACGGTGACGCCGCTCGACTCGGGCGGCTCGCATATCGAGTGGAAGGGCGCCTTCTACCGCGGCGACCCGCTGAACGATCCGCCCGAGAACCTCAATGACGAGGCCGCCATTGCCGCCGTGACCGGCGTCTACCAGGCCGGTCTCGACGCGCTGGCCGAGCGGTTCGGTGCGGCGAACTAGCCTCGCGGCGCTCTGTCTCTCCCTCGCTGCGGGCATGGCCGCGGCGGGGGATCTGGCCTTCGTCACCTGCCAGAACGGCGATGCGCTCAGCCTCATCGATCTCGGCACCCGGGCGGAGCTGCGCCGCATCCCCCTGCCCGGCAAACCTGCGGGGATCGCCGTCGCCGCCGATGGCAGCTTCTACGCCGTCTCCGCCGACAGCAAGACGCTGCGCCATCTCGACCGCGAGGGCGCGCTCCTGGCCGAACGGGTGCTCGATGGCGGGCCGATCGGCGTGGCGCTCGACCCCGCGACCGGCCATGTCTTCGTCTCCGACTGGTACAATGCCCGGATCTGGGTGCTGGATGCCGCGACGCTCGCCCCGGTGACGGAGCTCGAGACCGGCGCCGCCCCGGCGGGGCTGGCGGTCTGGGGCGGGCTTCTCGCCTCGGCGGACCGCGACGGCGACATGGTCTCGGTCTTCGATCTCGGAACCCTCGCGCTCCTTCACCGCATCCCGGTCGGCACCCGGCCCTTCGGCCTCGGCTTCGCCCCGGACGGGCGGCTCTTTGCCGGGAATGTCGGTAGCAACGACGTCACCGTGATGGACCCGCGCGAGGGCACCGTGATCGCCACGCTGCCAGTCGGCGAACGCCCCTACGGCGTCGCCTTCGCCGCGGGCCGGGCCTTCGTCACCAACCAGTATGCCGACAGCGTCAGCGTCATCGACCTGGCCACGCTGGACCCGGTCGCCACGATCGAGGTCGGCGAATACCCCGAGGGGATCGACACGGCGGGCGGCATGGTCGTCGTCGCCAACTGGTTCGAGAACACCGTCACGCTGATCGACGCAGCCACGCTCGAGGTCGCGGGCGCCATCGGCACCGCCGACGGGCCGCGCGCCTTCGGCCAGTTCATTCTGGAGGGATCGGGATGAGGACTGCCGCCGCCCTGCTGCTTCTGGGCACCGCCCCCGCGCTGGCGGGAACCTGGGACGATCTCGCCCCGATGGTCTTTCCCGGCGCAGAGCTGCTCGCCGCCGGCGAGGCGATCGCCATCGAGGCGCCCTATCGCAGCCCCGACGATGCCCGCGCCCGGATCGGCGCGCGGATCGCGCCGGGGCCCGGCGCCGCGGTCGAGGAGGTGACGCTGATCCTCGACGAGAACCCGATGCCGGTCTCGGCCGTGTTCCGCCTCGCGGCGCCCGCCCCCGGCTTCGTCTTCGAGGCGACGATGCGGATCAACGGCCCCACCGCGGTCCATGTCGTCGCCCGGCTCTCGGACGGGCGCCACCTGATGGCGGAGGGCTTCGTCAAGACCTCGGGGCTCGGCGCCTGCTCGGCGCCCCCGGGCGGCGATCCCGAAGAGGCATTGGCGACGCTCGGCCAGATGGAGCTGCAGCTGCTGCCCGGCCTTCCCGGCGCCAGCCCGGTGATGGAGCGGCTGGCGAAGCTCGCGGAGGCGCCGGGCCATCTCGATCTCGACATCCGCCATCCCAGCCATTCGGGCATGCAGATGGACCAGGTCTCGCTGCTTTTCATTCCGATGCGCTATGTCGAGACGCTGGAGATCGCCATCGACGGGGCGCCCTATGCCGAGGTGACCGGCAGCATCTCGCTGTCGGAGAACCCGCATCTGGGCCTGACCGTCCCGCCCGGGTCGCATCGCGCCGAGGTGACGATGACCGACACCGACGGCACGACCGCGACGGCCGCAACCGCCCTGCCCGGCTACTGATCCGGCACCGGCTCCAGCTTGATCAGCGGCAGCTCCGCCGCCTCCCAGCCATCCGTGCCCTCGGGATACCAGCTCACCGCGGAATAGCCGTAGCCGACCGCGCGCTTGGCCGCGTTCCAGGACATCCAGCAATCGGCCTGGCAGAAGATCACCAGCGGATAGTCCATGTTGCCGCCCGTTGCCTGCTCCAGCCCCGCCTTCAGATAGTCTTCCGTCTCGGGGGCCAGCGCGCCATAGCCGGTATTCGGCAGCCAGATCGCGCCCGGCACGGAATAGCGCGGCTTGTCATGCCAGATGGTGCCCGCGGGCAGGTTGTCGGGCTTCGGCGGGCGCGGCAGCACGTCGACGAAGGCCGCCCCGCGGCTCTGCCAGAGGACCAGCGCCCCCGCCGTGCCGATCACCGTGGCACCCGCGAGCGTTTCGGGCACCGGCGCGCGGTACTCCTCCATGCGGAACTCTTCGGGCTCGGCCACCTCGGCCGCCGCCGGAACCGCCAGCGCCAGAAGCAGCAGGAGCCCGGCGCGGATCACTGCCCCGCCCCCAGGAGCGCGTCGCCCATGTCATTGACGAGCGGCACCCCGGCCTCGGTCAGGATCGCGTTGATCCCGTCCTGGTTGCGGCGGATCAGCGAATTCAGCTTGTGCTCCCACACTTTCTCGCCCGGGCGCACGCCCATGGTGATGCGGAAGAAGAGCCGCGGCGGCAGCTCCTCCTTCAGGAGGGGGATGACCTTGAGCGCGGGATGCGACTGCTTGGCCAGCGGCCCGGCGATCGGACCCCAGAGCACAGCGGCATCGGTCGCGCCGCGGTCGAGGTCGTCGAGCATGTCGAGCGCGGGCGATTCCACCCGCCGGTCGACGGTCAGGTTGTAGGCGCGCGCCTTGCCGATCAGCCCGTTCCTGGCCATGTGCGTGGCCGGCGGGCTGCCCGCGATGACGCCGATCGACAGGCCCTGCAGCCGCGGATCGGACAGCGTCTCGACATCGGCCAGCGGCCCGTCGGCGGGCACCACCAGCGCGAAGGCCGAGGTCATGTAGTGGTTGGTGTTCTGCACCAGCTCGTTGCCCTGGGCATAGCCCATGACGACGTCGCACTTGTTGGCGCGCAGCGTGTTGCGGATGAAGCCGGTCGCCATCGGGAACCAGGTGTACTGCACCGGCAGGCCGAGCTGGTCCGCGAAGAGCTCCGCCAGCTGGTTCTCGTAGCCCTCGCCCTTGTCGTTCGACATCGGCAGGTTGGCGGGATCGGCGCAGACCCGGAAATGCGTCTTCGACACCAGGTCGGCGACCTGCGCCCGCGCGCCCCCGGCGGCGAGCGCCAGCAGGAGCGCGGCGGAGAGGACCGGCTTAGAGGCCCAGGCAGGCATTTTCATCGTCGCGGATCACGTCCGACTTCGACTCTTTCTTGGCCGGGCGTCCGCGCGGAACGGCGTCCGCGCCGCGGGCCTTCAGGTAGACGTAGATGTCGTCGATATAGCACATCACGTTCGGGTTGTCGCCGAAGGCCGGCATCACGTTGTGCTCGGCGGCATTGACCACCTGGCGGCCGTTGGTGACGACATCGAGGAAATCGTAGTAGTCCATGTCGATGGCCGAGGTCTTCAGCGCGGGCGCATAGCTCGACCCCTCGCCTTCCGGCCCGTGGCAGACATGGCATTCGGAATGGTAGCGGCGGAACCCGGAATAGGTCAGCCAGTCCACCGTCCCGTCATCGCCCACGTTGAAGGTCGGCACGTCGTCCTCGGTATAGTAGCGGCCATCTTCCTCGTAGGCGGCAGTCAGGTTGTCCACGTCCTGGGCAGAAGCCGGACCGGACATCCCGGCGGCGGCGAGGCATGCGGCGAGAACGCTTGCGGTAAACTTCATGGTGCGATCCTGTGTGATGGGGTGGCCGGCACGCCTTGGCATGCCGGCCGGGTCAGTTCGGGACGCGCCCGGATCAGTCAGGCAGGGCGAAGACGGTCAGCTGCCCGCCAAGCGCCGTGTAGTCGCTCAGCGAGGAATAGCCGCCCACGGCGCCCAGGCCGTCATTGGGGTTGGTCAGGCCCGCTGCCAGGCCGATGCCGGCCCAGCCGCCGACGCCCGAGAGCACCGCGACATACTGCTTGCCGGCCTGCTCGTAGGTCATCACGTTGCCGATGATGCCCGACGGGGTCTTGAAGCGGTAGAGCTCGTCGCCGGTCTCCGCGTCCACGGCCTTCAGGTAGCCCTCGAGCGTGCCGTAGAAGACGACGTCGCCCGCGGTGGCCAGAGCGCCCGACCAGACCGAGAACTGCTCGGGGATCGACCACTTGATCTCGCCGTTGATGTTGTCCCAGGCGATGAAGTTGCCCATGCCGCCATGGCTGTCCGGCGCCGGATACATCGCCAGCGTCGCCCCGACATAGGGCTGCCCCGCGGTGTAGCTCACCCGGAAGGGTTCGTAATCCATGCAGACATGGTTGGTCGGCACGTAGAACATCTGGGTGTCGGGGTGGTAGGCCGCGGGCTGCTGGTCCTTGGTGCCGAGCGCTGCCGGGCAGATGCCGGTCGAGTTCACGTCCTCGCCGTTCTGCTCGGTCGACATTTCCGCGACGACGGCCGGACGGCCATAGGTCTCGGACTCCGGGTCCATGTCGACGCCGGTGGTCCAGTTCACCGCCGGGTCGTATTTCTCGGCGACGAGCAGCTCGCCCGAGACGCGGTCCAGCGTATAGGCCAGGCCGTTGCGGTCGAAATGGGTCAGCAGCTTGCGCATCTGGCCATCAACTTCCTGTTCCGTCAGGATCATTTCGTTGATGCCGTCATAGTCCCATTCGTCGTGCGGGGTCATCTGGTAGACCCACTTGGCCACGCCGGTATCGGCGTCGCGGGCGAAGATGGTCATCGACCACTTGTTGTCGCCGGGACGCTGCGACGGGTTCCAGGTCGAGGGGTTGCCCGAGCCGTAGTAGATCAGGTTCTCCTCGGCGTCATAGGAATACCAGCCCCAGGTGGTGCCGCCGCCGATCTTCCACTGGTCGCCTTCCCAGCTGTTGAGCGAGCTGTCGGCGCCGACCGGCTTGCCGAGCGCGGTGGTCTTCTCCGGGTCGAACAGGATCTGGTCGTCCGGGCCGGTAGAATAGGCGCGCCAGGCCATCTCGCCGGTGTTCATGTCATAGGCGGTGACATGGCCCTGGACGCCGAATTCGCCGCCCGAGATGCCGACGATCACCTTGTCGCCGACCGGCATGACCGTCGCGGTGTTGGTCTCGCCCTTGGCCGGGTCGCCGTTCATGACGCTCCACAGCACCTCGCCGGTATTGGCGTCGAGCGCCACCACCTTGGTATCGGCCTGGTGCAGGAAGATCTTGCCGTCGCCATAGGCGACGCCGCGGTTGACCGTGTCGCAGCACATCACGCCGATCACGTCGGCATTCTGCTTGGGCTCGTATTTCCACTTGATGACGCCGTCATTCGCCAGGTCGAGCGCGTAGACGATGTTCGGGAACGGCGTGTGGACATACATCGTGTCGCCGACGACAAGCGGCGAGCCCTCGTGGCCGCGCAGAACGCCGGTCGAGAAGGTCCACGCGACCTGCAGGTCGTCGACATTGTCCTTGTTGATCTGGTCGAGTTTCGAGAACCGCTGGTTCTTGTAGTCGCCGGTCTGAAGCACCCATTGCTCGGGCTTGTCGATCTCGGCCTGGATGCTCTCGTTGGCGATGGCTGCGCCCGCCGCGGTCATCGCGAACACGGACGTCAGGGTCATGAACGTCTTCATTGCTACCTCCCTAAGGTATTGCCCGGTCCCGGCCGCGGATGCCCACCATAGCTATCCAATCTCCGGCCGCGGGCGGCCCCTCGCAGGCTCCTCTCCTGCTTGCGGGGCATTAAGAAAAGGTTGTGGTCCTCCCCTGTGATGGCCCGGCGGCGCTTGCGGCCGCCGGAGATGGTTAAGAAAACGTGGCGGCCGTTACTGGAAGGTCGCCAGATAGGCGATCACGTCGGCCCGCTCGCTGTCCTTGCGCAGGCCCGCGAAGGCCATCTTGTTGCCCGGGATGAAGCTTTTGGGGTCGGCGAGATAGGCGTCGAGCTCCTCCGCGGTCCAGACATGCCCCTCCGCCCCCTTGGCGGCCATGGCGTCGGAATAGGAGAAATCGGGCGCCGTCGCGGTGACCCGGCCGACGATCCCGTTCAGCTCGGGGCCGACCTTGTTCTTGGCATCCGGTCCCACCGCATGGCAGGCCATGCACTTGCGGAACACCTTCTCCCCCTTGGCGGGGTCCCCGGCGTCCTGCGCAAGCGCCGGGGCGGCGAGGCCCAGGGCAATGAGGCTGGCGGCGATGATCTTCATGGTCACTAGGTCCTTTCCTGGCTCACGCGGCACCCAGACGTTCGGCGTGCCACTTCACGTGGTCCTCGGCGAAGGTCGAGATGAAGTAGTAGCTATGGTCGTATCCCGGCTGCAGGCGCAGGATGCCGGGCTGGCGGCGCCGTCCCATCGCGGCGGCCAGCGCTTCGGGCCGCAGCAGGTCGAGGAACTGGTCCGACGCCCCCTGGTCGATCAAGAGCTCGCCCTTCCAGCCGCGCTCCTCCAGGAGGATCGAGCTGTCATGCAGCGCCCAGCCGGCCTCGTCCCCGCCGAGATAGGCCGAGAGCTGCTTGCGCCCCCAGTCCGACTGGGTCGGATTGGCGATCGGCGCGAAGGCCGAGAGCGAGTCGTAGTTGTCGGGATTGCGCAGCGCCACGGTCAGCGCGCCATGCCCTCCCATCGAATGGCCGGTGATGCCGTGGCGGCCGTTCACCGGAAATTCGCTCGCTACGAGACTATATAGTTCGTCCGTGACGTAATCCCACATCCGGAAATGCGGCGCCCAGGGATCGCGGGTGGCGTTGACGTAGAAGCCGGCCCCCTGGCCCAGGTCGTAGGCGTCGTCATTGGCGACGCCCTCGCCCCGGGGCGAGGTGTCGGGGAAGACCACCGCCATCCCGTGCTTCGCGGCATGTTCCTGGAAGCCGCCCTTGGTCATGGCGTTCTCGTGGGTGCAGGTCAGCCCCGAGAGGTACCACAGGCAGGGCACCGGGCCGTCCTTGGCCTGCGGCGGCAGGTAGACGGCGAAGGTCATGTCGCAGGAGGTCGAGCTGGCGGCGTGCCGGTACACGCCCTGAACGCCGCCGAAGCTCTTGTTTTCCGAGAGGATCTCGAAGCTCATCAGTACTGCACCACCGCGCGGATGGACTCGCCGGCATGCATCAGGTCGAAGCCCTTGTTGATGTCTTCCAGCGCCAGCGTGTGGGTGATCATCGGGTCGATCTCGATCTTCCCTTCCATGTACCAGTCGACGATCTTCGGCACGTCGGTGCGGCCGCGGGCGCCGCCGAAGGCCGTGCCGCGCCAGGAGCGGCCGGTGACCAGCTGGAACGGGCGGGTGGAGATCTCCGCCCCTGCGGGCGCCACGCCGATGATGATGCTCTCGCCCCAGCCCTTGTGGCAGGCCTCGAGCGCGGTGCGCATCACATTCACGTTCCCGGTGGCGTCGAAGGTGTAGTCGGCCCCGCCCTTGGTCAGGTCGACCAGATACGGCACCAGATCACCCTCGACCTCGGCCGGGTTGACGAAATCGGTCATGCCGAAGCGCTTGGCCATCTCGACCTTGCCCGGGTTCAGGTCGACGCCGACGATCTGGTCGGCGCCCGCCAGCCGCAGGCCCTGGATCACGTTCAGGCCGATGCCGCCCAGGCCGAAGACGATGGCGCGGCAGCCGATCTCGGCCTTGGCGGTGTAGATCACCGCGCCGATGCCGGTGGTGACGCCGCAGCCGATGTAGCAGATCTTGTCGAAGGGCGCGTCCTCGCGGACCTTCGCCAGCGAGATCTCCGGCAGCACGGTGTAGTTCGAGAAGGTCGAGCAGCCCATGTAGTGCAGGATCGGCGTGCCATCGAGCATGGAGAAGCGCGACGTGCCGTCGGGCATCAGGCCCGCGCCCTGGGTCGAGCGGACCTTCTGGCAGAGGTTCGTCTTGGGGTTGAGGCAGTATTCGCACTCGCGGCATTCTGCGGTGTAGAGCGGGATCACGTGATCGCCGGGCTTCAGCGACTTCACGCCGGGGCCGACTTCGACCACCACGCCCGCGCCCTCATGGCCCAGGATCGCCGGGAACAGGCCCTCGGGATCGGCGCCGGAGAGGGTGAATTCGTCAGTGTGGCAGATGCCGGTGGCCTTGATCTCGACCAGAACCTCGCCCTCTTTGGGGCCTTCGAGGTTCACGTCCATCACTTCGAGCGGTTTGCCGGCCTCGATGGCCACGGCTGCTTTGGTGCGCACGTCTGTGTCCTCCATGACCGCTTGGCGCGGTCTCTACTGATTGGCCAGGACGGTAGAGCCGCGCCCCGGCCGGAACAATTCATACCTTCGGATGTGCCCCCCGCCCCGCGGGCCGGATGGACACTTCCGGACGGTACCGTATGCTTGTGCTCGGGGAGGTAAAAGAATGATTACGAAACTTTTTCGGATACTTGCGACACTGGCGCTGGCGGCGGGGCCCGCCCTCGCCGCGGATCCCGCCGATCCCGAGTGGCCCTGCGTCCAGCGCAAGGTCGAGCAGCTCTCGGCCGGGCTGATGTGGCCCGCCCCGATCCCGCAGATGAAGCTCGACGCCGCGACGGCCGATGCCGCGGATGCGGTGATCCAGCAGCTCGTGCTGCGGCGGATCCCGCTGGAGGACGCCCGCCCCGCGCTCGACGCCTTCGCGGCCGCGCACGGGCACGGCCCCGAGATGATGGGCCATCTCTTCGGCGAGAGCTTCGAGCGGCTGTCGCATCTCAGGACGCGGATCATGAAGGGGATCGAGGACTACGCCCGCAAGCAGGTGGCGCTGGCGGCCCGGATCGACACGGCCCGCGACGAGATGGATGCGCTGATGGCGGCGGAAGAGCCGGATTTCGACCGGGTCGACGCGCTGGAGGAGCAGATCGACTGGGACGAGCGGATCTATACCGACCGGCAGCGCTCGCTGACCTATGTCTGCGAGACGCCGGTGCTGCTGGAGAAGCGGCTCTACGGCATTGCCCAGCTCCTGCAGTCGGAAATTGACGGTTAGTTCATCCCGGCGCGCTAGGAGCTGACCTGCCCCTGACCCCGGGGCGCGGGAGGAGGCCGCCATGCCGGGACATGCCGCAGCACTGCTTTTCGCGCTGGCCGCGCTATCGGCCGCGGCGCCCGCCTGCGCGGCCAGCCTGCTGCTGTCCTTCGGCGGCTACGGCGCCATCGCGCAGGACCACGGCGACAGCGCGCTGGCCGATCTCTCCTACCGCGCCATCGGGCCGGGCCAGGGCGATCTCCCCGCGGCGGGGCTGCTCTATGGCTGGGAGGCGGGCTTCGGCGGTCTCGCGGGCGCGGTCTGGGCCGATTGCGCGCCCTGCGGCGGCGAGATCCGCATCGCCGCCCGCGATCCCGCGCATCTGGTCGTGCTGGAGCGCTTCGACGCCGCCGGCTGGGCCCGGGACGAACCCCTCGACTGGCGGGTCTACGATCTCGGCTGGGGGCTACTCGGACAGGGCAGCGGCACGGCGCCGGACAGCGGCCATGCCCGCATCGCGCCGGGGATCTCGGCCACCGGCGGGCTGATCCTGCAATGGGGCGCCGATGCCTATGATGTCGGGCTGCAGGACCTGGCCTACCGCGTCGATGCCGTGCTGCCCCTGCCCGTCCCCGCGCTCCTCCTGCCCGCCGCGCTGGCGGCGCTGGCCCTGGCTACTCCCATTCCAGCTCGGCATAGGCGACGGTGGCGTTGCGCGGATTGAAGAGCCCGAAGAGCTGCCAGTTCCCCGCCTCGGAGGCCGCCACCGTCTCGATCGCGTCGCCCATCCGCATCCCGGCATCGAGCGCCGCGCGCGTGTCCTCTGCCAGCCGCGCGAGATAGCGCTGCACCGGCGCCGCCCCCTCGGGCCAGGGCAGCCGCGCCGCGCCATGGCCGGGCACCACGCCCGAGAAGGGCTCCGCCGCCAGCGCCCTGAGCGCCGTCTGCCAGCCCCGCAGCGATCCGTCGAGCGCGGGCGCATGGCGGTCGAAGACCAGATCGCCGGCGAAAAGCAGCCCCGCGCCGTCCTCGGCGACGGTCAGGTCGGTCGGGCTGTGCGCCTCCGGCCAGGGCACCAGCCGCAGCCGCCGTCCGCCAAGGTCGATCTCCTCCGGCCCCGCGATCTCGCGGGCCACCACGGGGATCTGCGTGCCGAGGAAGCCCGGGCCGATCTCCTCGCCGAACCGCGCCAGGTAGCTTTCCGCCCGGTCGGCCAGCGCCCGGCCGAGACCGTCGCGGCCGATCACCTCCGCCCCCGCCTCGGCAAGGACCGACGCGCCGAAGACATGGTCGGGATGCATATGGGTCAGGATCGCGTAGCGCACCGGCAGCGGGCTGCGCGCCCGGATCGCCCGCCACAGATCCTCGCCGATCGCCCGGCTCGAGCCGCTGTCGATCACCGCCACGCTGTCCTGCCCGATGACGAATCCCAGATTGGAGGCATCGCCGCCATTGCCCGGACCGGGCTCGGCCACCGCCCCGGCATGGACGAAGATGCCCGGCGCGACCTCCTCCATGACGAGCCCCGGCCCGGCCTCGCGGCAGCGCGGCGCGCCGGCCGCTGCCAGCCCGGGCAGCGCGGGCGCCGCCAGCCCGGCGAGCCCGTCCTCGCAGGCCGCGCGCGTCGCCGCCTCGTGCCCCGGCAGCAGCATGTCGCGGCAGGCGCCGCCCTCCAGCGCGCAGACCGCCGCGATCACCTCGAACATGGCATCCTCCCCGGGGCACACGCAAAGGTGTCGCCCCGCCTCCCCGAATTCTCTCCGAGATTGCCGCCCGCCATGGCAGGATGGCAACCCAGGAGAGCAAGGGAGGAGAACACATGCTCTGGAGGACCGCATGCCTCGCCGTCGCGCTGGCCGCGCCGGCGGTAGGCGCCATGGCCGGGGAGCCCGCGAATCCGCTGGTCAACGGCCCGACATGGGAGTCGCTGCGCTACGACATCGCCGGGGATGCCGCGATTGCCGACGGCGCGGCGCTTTTCGAGGTGGACGCGCCCTACCGCGCCCATGACGCGGCCACGGTGCCGGTGCGCATCCACCAGCTCGACCCCGCGGCCAGGATCACCAAAACCACTGTGATTATTGACGAAAACCCCGCTCCCGTGGCCGGGGAGTTCACCTTCGGCCCGGCGATGGGGCCGCTCGATTTCGAGCTGCGCGTGCGGGTGAACCAGTATTCCGACCTGCGGGTGATCGCCGAAACGGCCGAGGGCCTGGCGATGACGGGGCGCTACGTGAAGGCCTCGGGCGGCTGCGCGGCGCCTGCGAGCCGCGACCCGGAACTGGCGCTGGCCTCGATGGGCCAGATGAAGCTCAAGAGCTTCGAGGGCGCCCCCGGCGGACGGCGCGAGGTGCAGGTGATGATTCGCCATCCGAACTATTCCGGGCTGCAGCGCGACCAGGTCACGCATCTCTTCATCCCCGCCCATTTCATCTCGGAGCTCGAGGTGCGCCAGGGCGGGGACCTCCTCTTCCGGATGGAGGGCGGCATCTCGATCAGCGAGAATCCGGTCTTCCGCTTCTCCTATGACGATGACGGCTCGCCCGCGCTGAGCGTCACCGCCACCGATACCGAGGGCAACACCTTCCGCCAGGAGCTGGCCAAGGACAGCGCGTCCTGACACGCCGTCCCGGCGGGTCAGAAGCAGAGGATCTCCGCCTCGGCCTGGGCGCGGCGGAGATCGGCCACCAGCGCGTCGGTCATCGCCGTGCCGCGGAAGATCGCCATCCGTTCGCCGCCGACCTGGCGCATCGACAGCACGGTCTCGGCCTCGACGTATTTCCCGTAGGGCAGCACCGCGGCGATCTGGTCGACCGAGCAGGAGCAGCGCTCCAGCACGTCGCGCCCCTGGCCGTTCACCGCCATGCAGGCGAAGACGTAATCCGCCCGCGCGGAGGTCGGGTAGTCGTTGAAGCGCTCGTCGATCGTCTGCGCCCCGGCCATCCCGGCCGCCGCGCAGAGCCCTGCCGCGAAGAGCCGCCTCATGGCGCCGCCTCCGCGGCCTCGAAGACGATCTCCGAGCTGTAGGCGATCCCGCCCTTGCCGTCGGGCACCTCGGCCGAGAGGCTGCGGTACCAGCCGGGGATCTCGGCGCTCATCACTGCGCGGATTTCCAGGCCGCCGAAGCCCTGCATGCGCGCCGCATTGGCGTCGCCCTCGAAGGGACGGAAGACCACCTGCCGCGCCGCGACCGGCCCCTCGGCCCCCTCGACGGTGACATCCTCGACCTCGGCAGGGCGCGAGAGCGCGTCCTTCATGCGGTTGCGGATGTAGAACTGGCTGCCGCCGGTGATCTGCGCCATGTCCCGCACCACGGTCTCCATGTGGTACATGATCAGCGGGTTGCCGACGCTGGCCGGGAAGCTGCCGACGACATGGGTGCTCTGCGCATCCGGGCCGAAGCCCAGCCGCACCTCGTCCTCCGCCTCCTCGGCGAAGGCCAGCCGCAGCGCGCCGCTCTGGCGCAGGGCGAAGTCCTCGTCGGCGGGCAGCGTCACCTGCCGCTGGTAGATCAGCGCGCGGTCATGCGGCAGCGCATCGAGCGTGCCCTCGCGGAAGAGCAGCGCATAGGGCGCCACGGTCTCGGCCGCCGGGGCGGCCGCGGGCGCGGCCAGGGCCAGCCCGGCGCCCAGCGCCAAGGCCATCAGGCATGTCTTCATCGTCTTCCTCCCTCAAGTCTGCCGCGGGGCGCTCAGGACGCCGTCATCGCGGAAAAGGCGTTGCGCTCGCGCATCGCGGCGGCGATGCGGCGGCGCAGCTTCTGCAGGTCCACCGGCTTGGTCAGCACCTCCGCCCCCATCGAGCGGGCGGTCCAGAGCAGCTCGGTCGAGCGGTCGGCCGTGACCATGATCGCCGGGATCGAGGCGCCCGCGGCGCGGCGCACGGCGGCAATCGCGTCGACGCCGGTCGCGCCGTCATCCAGGTGGTAGTCGGCCAGGATCAGGTCCGGCGGGATGCCGATATCGGCGGTCACGGCCAGCGCCTCCTCCGCCGAGCAGGTGCCGAAGACCGAGGCGCCCCAGCCCTCCAGCACCTGCACGGTGGCGAAAAGCAGGTCGGGGTCGTTCTCGATCACCAGGATCAGCAGGTCGAGCTCCTCCCCGGTCAGGTCGGTGCCCGTCATCGGCACAGGCTGGCTGACCCGCGGCGCGTCGACCCGCGGCATGGCGATGGAGAAGACCGAGCCGACGCCGGGCGTCGAGCGCACCGACAGGCGATGGCCGAGCAGCCGGCAGGTGCGGTCGACGATGCTCAGCCCCAGCCCCATGCCGGGCCCCGCCTTCTCGCCGCCGGCGCGGGTGAATTCCTTGAAGATCTTCTGCTGGTCCTCGGGACTGATCCCCATCCCGGTATCCCAGACCTCCAGCACGACGTCCTCCCCCCTCTGGCGGCAGCCGAGCAGCACGCGCCCCTCCGCGGTGTACTGGATGGCGTTCACCACCAGGTTCTGGATCGAGCGCAGCAGGTAGCGCTGGTCGCTCATCACCCAGGCGGAACTGGGCACCACCGAGAGGCGCACGCGCTTCTGCGCGGCCAGGGGCGCCTGGTCCTCGACGATGGAGCTCATCAGCGGGCCGAGGCAGACCGGCGAGGGGCTGAGATCGGTGCCGGTGGAATCCAGCCGCGAAATGTCGAGGATCGCCTGCAGGAGCGACTCCATCGAGGCAAACGAGCCCTGCAGCCGCTCCACCATGCCGATCAGCTCGCTGTCGCGCGCCTTCTCGGCGAGCGAGGACAGGAGCAGCTTGGCGGCATTGGCGGGCTGCAGCAGGTCATGGCTGGCCGCGGCCAGGAAGCGGGTCTTCGAGGTCACCGCCTCTTCGGCCAGCTCCTTGGCGCGCTTCAGCTCCTCCTTGACCACCGCCTGGCGCTCGTGCTGCTCGAGCAGCGCCTCATGCGCGGCGGTCAGCTCCGAGGTGCGCTCGTCCACGCGCCGCTCCAGCAGCTCGGTCGCCTGCACCTCCAGCGTGATGTCGGCGATGTCGGCGAGGAAGCCGCGGTCGGGCAGCAGATGGACATGCAGCCCCAGCACCCGCCCCGAGGGATGGCGCAGCCGCTTGCGGATCCGCCCCTCGTCGCGCAGCACCTGGCGCCAGTTGGAGAAATCCAGCAGGTCCTCCACCTGGATGTCATACCCCGTGCGGATGAAATCGAGGATCTCGGCAAAGCAGGTACCGCCGCGAACCAGCCGCACCGGCAGGCCGAGAAGGTCGCGGAAGCGGTCGTTGTGCAGCAGCAGCTCGCCCTCGCGGGAGAAGGTGCCGAGCCCCGAGGACATGTGATCGAAGGCCGCCTGCATGTAATGGGCATGCATGTCGATCAGGTGGTCCTTCTCGCGCCGCGCCCGCCGCACGATGTCCGAGATGTCGGTCTGCAGGATGATCTGGTTGTCCGAGCTGCTGCGCTGCAGCGAGAACTGGAACCAGCGGTCGCCGATCAGCCCGACGACGAAGCTGTTGACCGTCTGCCCACGCGGCATGTCGCGGGCGCGGGCCAGCGCCTCGCGGGTGCGGCCGTCCTGGTTCAGCACATGGCCCGAGGCGCGCAGCGCGTCGAAATAGGCCGGCACGCTCAGCCCGGGGCGGATCAGGTGCGAGACATCGGGCAGCAGCGTCTCGAAGAGGTCGTTGCAGATGTCGAGCCGCCCGTCGGTGAAAAGCGCGAAGCCCCCCTCCATGACGGAGAGCGCCTCGGTCAGGGTCTTGCGGCTCTTCTCGCGGTCGAAGCGCAGCTGCTCCAGCTCGGAGGAGGCGCGCTCCAGGTCGCGGGTCTTGGCCCAGACCTGTTCCTGCAGCGTCACGGCGGACTGGAAGGCGGCATAGGCCGACTGCCCCACCGTGTGCTGGCGCGCATTGCGGCGCAGGAGCGCGTCGATGATGCGCGCCTGCTTCTCGACCTGCAGCTCGGGCGGGTCCTGGGGATTGATCAGAGAAGGGTGGTCCATGACGGTCCGAAAAAGGCGACGCCGACGAAGGTCTGGTTCACATGCACGCCGCAATGCTGTTCGCCATAGGTGTTGAAGCCGATGACGCGGTGCTCCTTCAGAAGATCGGAGGCCGCGCCGGTGAGGGATTTCTGGCCGAGCTCCAGCTTGCGCAGGTAGCAGTCGAAGCCGAGGATGAAATCGGGCCGCCTGCCCTTGGCATCGGTGACATCGAGCCCGGCGCGCAGCTTGGCGATCAGGTCCTGCCCCTCGCCCAGCGTCAGCAAGAGCCCGTCCTCGATCGCAGACAGGAAGCTGAGCGAGCCGTCGGGCAGCGCCTGCTGGATGCCGCGCACATGGTACATGGCGTTGTTGCGCACCAGCACCGGGTTCTCGGCGAAGACCTTTGGCGTCAGCTCGTCCACGCCCAGCCCCAGCTGGCGGGCATATTCCTCCGCGGCCGGAGCGCCGTTCAGTTCCATCACGATCCGCTCTTCGGGATTGGCGCGGGTGACGACCATGTGCTGGTCCGAGGGCAGGAAATGGTCGAAGCCCAGCCCCGCGAATTCCATGTCGGTCTCGATCAGCAGCACGACGGCGGCATCGGTCAGGAAGCGCCCGCCATGCAGCACGAAGGTCTCGGCGAAATCATGGTCGTCCGCCGCCGAGCCCCCGAAGCAGGGCAGATCCTCCAGCGTGGTGACCATGGTGGCGACCAGCATGTCCTCCTGCTTCGACAGCCCGTCGGCGAAGGTCAGCGCGAAGCGGTTCCATTTCGCCGTGCGCGGGAAGCGCGAGGCCAGCCGCCGCAGATCGCGCGAGATGCGGCTGATCGCCAGCGGCTTCAGCGGAGAGATCAAGAGCGAGGCGCAGCGGAAATGCGCCTTCGGGAAGGCGATGGCCAGCAGCGCCCCGGTCTCGTAGCCCTCGGGCGTGATCTGTCCCGCCGAGGAGCAGCCGAAGACCGGCAGGCCGGAGAAGGCGGTGTTGAGCGCGGCGGCCAGGCCCTCGCGCTCCAGCGCGGCGGGGGCGAAGACCAGCAGGAAGCAGATATCGGTCCCCGCCAGCTCTGCCGCGACCTCCGCCACGGCGCGCCCGGGATCGGTCTCGCGCGAGACCGCGACCGCGACGGGCGCAGCCGCGGCGCCGGAGCTCCGCGCGACGGGATCGGCGATCAGGTTACCCACGGAGCCTGAGCGTCTCCCCGGCTTCGTCCTCCAGGCTGACGCTTTCCATCATCACCGCGGCCTGGGTCCGGTTCTGCACGCCGAGCCGCCGCAAGAGCGCTGTGACATGCGCCTTGACCGTGGCCTCGGCCAGCGACAGCTCGTAGGCGATCTGCTTGTTGGCCTTGCCCGCGCAGATCAGCTTCATGATGCGCATCTGCTGGGGCGAGAGCTCGGCGATGCGGCGGCTGACATTCTCCAGCTCGCTCGGCGCGGCCGGGCGGCGGCGCAGCGCGTCCTGGAATTCCAGCGGCAGGTAGCGGTTGCCCCGGCGCACCTCGCACAGCGCCTGCTCGATCGCGGGCAGCGGCAGGTCCTTCGGCACGAAGCCCGCCGCGCCCAGCTCCATCAGCGACTGCACGACATCGACCGAGGTCTGGGCCGAGATGATGACCACCGGGGTCTCCGGCAGCCGCTCCTTCAGGCGGATCAGGCCAGACAGGCCCGAGGCATCCGGCAGGCGCAGGTCGAGAAGGACCAGATCCGGCCCCGTCCCCGTGCCCACCGCCTTCAGCCCCTCCTTGAGCGTGACGGCGGTCTCCACCTTGCAGCCGTCGAAGACATGGGCCAGGGCCGTGGTCAGCGCATAGGCATAGAGCGGATGGTCGTCGATCACGAGGACAGAGCGAATCGCCCTACCCCCCGAAATCAATCGGTCATGCTTCATTTCGTAGTCCTCCCTGAGTCGAACAAACATCAAAGAGCGGCATGACGCAACAACCAGCCACGCCCTCAGGCGCCTGTCCGGTCAGGCCGGCAGCGCTCCGCTCTGCTTGGCGACATGGGTGGCGATGGCATCCATCAAGGGCGGCGACAGGCAGTCATAGGGCTCGAGCCCCAGCTCCCTCAGCCGCGCGCGGATCCCGTCCATCCGCGAGGGATCGACGCCCGACTCGATGATCGAGGAGACGAAGGCCGCGAATTCGGCCGGCGACCAGCCCGATTGCGGCGACAGCTCGGTATGCACGAAGTCGAGACCGTAGAAGGGATGCCCCTGGTTCTCGATCCGCCCGTACATGTGGGTGCCGCAGCCGGTGCAGGCATAGCGCTGGATCGCGGCGGAGGGATCGACGATGGAAAGCTTCTCGGCATGCGCGGAGACGGTGACATTGTCGCGCGAGATGACCGCGATCTGGCTGAACACCGCCCCTGCGGGCTTCCAGCACTTGGTGCAGCCGCAGACATGGTTATGCGCGGTCTGTCCGGTCAGCGTCACCTCGACCTTGTCGGAGCCGCATTTGCATTTCAGCGTGCCTCCCGAAAAGCCGGGCGCGGCCGGAGACACGCCATTGTCAACGGAGGGGTGGATCTTCACCCCGCTGGTCGGCACTGCCGGTTTGGACGCGGCAGCGGGCGCCGGCCCTTCGGTCCCGAAGAGCTTTGACAAGAATCCCATATTTTCCTCCCAATGCGGCTGTTGAGTATCGTTATGGCAGCCATTGGAGCAAAGTCTGCGGCTCTGCCCCCCTTGCGATCAACCGAGTATTTAGTATCGGTGGGCGTCGGACCCCCGCCGCCTGACCTGCCGCCCGCCCCGTCGCCGGGCAGCGCCGTGCATGCCGGGCGCCCGGCGGGGCGCAGCGGTCGCTTTTCCCTTGCGCAAGGGGCGCCTCTCGGCTATGCGCGCGCTTCATCCGGGCCGACACCCTTGGAGGCGGCCCACTCATCTAGGAGATAAGACTATGGCTGGTGAGATTCCTGATCTCGAAGTCCAGGTTCGCGCGGGGACGGGCAAGGGGGCCGCTCGCGAAGCACGCCGCAATGGCATGGTGCCTGGCGTTGTCTACGGTGGCGAAGGCGAACCGCAGGCGATCCAGATCCCCTTCAACGTCCTGCTGAAGCGCCTGAAGCAGGGCCGCTTCCTCTCGACCCTCTTCAACATGAAGATCGAGGGCCAGGAAGACGTGCGCGTGATCTGCCGTTCCGTGCAGCGCGACGTGGTCAAGGACCTGCCGACCCATGTGGACTTCATGCGCCTGCGCCGCGCGTCGAAGATCAACCTGTTCATCCACGTGGAATACATCAACCACGAGCAGTGCCCCGCCCTCAAGCGCGGCGGCGTCCTGACCGAGGTCCGTCCCGAGGTCGAGCTGGTCGTGACCGCCGGCGACATCCCCGAGAAGATCGTCGTGGATCTGGCCGGCCGCAAGATCGGCGACACCATCCACATCTCGGACGCGCAGCTGCCGGAAGGCGTCACGCCGACCATCGACCGCGACTT
This sequence comes from Poseidonocella sp. HB161398, assembly GCF_005870025.1. Taxonomy (GTDB): domain Bacteria; phylum Pseudomonadota; class Alphaproteobacteria; order Rhodobacterales; family Rhodobacteraceae; genus Mangrovicoccus. The sequence continues at coordinate 231,465 of NZ_VATA01000003.1, read as the reverse complement.
CGTCATCGCCAACCTGCAGGCCCCTGCAGGCCTCGGCGGCGGTGCCGCTGACGAGGAAGAAGAGGCCGCCGCAGAGGAGTGATCCCCGGCGCCTCTGGCAACCGATCCGAAGGCCTCCGCATCGCGGGGGCCTTTTCCGTTCCGCCCCCTGCTGCCCCGGCAGCCCGCCTTCCGTCCCCGGTGGCGCGATGCGCGGCCGGGGGCGCCTGTCGCATGCCCGGGACTTTTCCCGGACCGCTCCCTTTCCCGCCGGATGCGGCCGGGGCCGGAGCACATTTTTCCCGGGCCATTGCAATTTTGCCGATTCCGTTTATATAGGGACCTGCTTAGTTATTCCGACCGCAACCTGTCTCCTTCACCGGCTTCAGTCTGCTTTTCGTACTGACCGGCCGGGCTGTCGCAATTCCGTGGACAGCATCAATAGAAGGAAATCCCACGATGGCCACTGGCACCGTGAAATGGTTCAACTCCACCAAAGGCTTCGGCTTCATCCAGCCCGACGGCGGCAACAAGGATGTGTTCGTGCACATTTCCGCGGTCGAGCGCGCCGGGATCAGCCACCTCGATGACGGACAGAAAGTGACGTTCGAAATCGAGACCGGCCGTGACGGCCGCCAATCGGCACGCGATCTGGCACTGGCATAATTCTCCAACCTGGCCAGGTGCCGACATGGTCGGCCGGCCGCAAGGAGACTCATGACAAAAAAGAAAGCCTCTCCCGGATTATTCCGGGAGGCTCCGCAGAAGCCGAAGTCGCCCTTCGAAAAAACGGCGGCCGCGGCCAAGCTGATCCTCGAAAGCGAGGCCAGCGCACGTGCGGAACAGACAGCGAAGCTGAAGGCCGCAAGGCTGGCGAGGGACACGTCCTCATCCGACCAGGAAGAGTGATGCCCCCGCCCCCGGGCAGACGCTTCGAAGGCCCCCGCATCGCGGGGGCCTTTTGCGTTTCCGGGACCGGCGCAGGCGGGTCCGCCCCCGTCCCGGTCCGAGGAGATCAACTCAAAGTTGCGGCCCTGCAGGATTAGGTTTACCTTTGGTCAAGAGGCGGCGGGAGCTGCCGGACGGGAGGGGTGCCTATGCGTCAGACCCTGGGGACAGTCCTGGCCCTGGCCGCCGCCGCGGGCGCGGCCTCCGCCGAAAGCCTCGACCGCGACACGATCCAGTACATCTACGGCACGGCCATCCTGATGTGCGGCGACTACAACGCCACGGGCTCCGCCTCGAAATCCGACACCGACATCCGCAACTCGCTCGACGCCCTCTCCGAGACGCTGGAGGAAAAGGGCTATGCCAGCCGCCAGACCACCTCCTCGACCCAGTATGTCGGCCTCCTGCGCGAACAGCTCGGCGCCGAGTTCAGCGATGTGCGCACCTGCCGGCTGGAGATCTGGAACGACCTGATGGGCATCGTCGGCCAGGCCTTCGTCGCCACCGCGCCGGTCACGGCCCCGGTGCCCGCGGCGCTTCCCGATTTCAGCGGCCAGAGCGCGCGCTACACCCCGTCGGAGGCGGCCTGGTTCGTCATCATGGGCAGCTTTCCCGACCGCGCCGGGGCCGAGCGGCGGCTGCGCGAGATCACCGGGCTGGGGCTCCTGCCCGCGATCATCCGCACCGGCGACTACCCGAATCTCAGGAACGGCTACTACTCCGTCGTCACCCCGGTCGGCTCGCGGCAATCGGCGCAGGAGATGCTGTCGATCGCCCGCACGCAGGTTCCCGATGCCTACATCAAATCCCCCTGGTGATCCCATGACCGCATGCGCGCCCCTTCTCCTCGCCGCCCTGGCCCTCCTGCCCGCCGCGCCGCTCCGCGCCCAGGCGGCGCTCGACCCGCAGACGATCTCGGCCATCCTGCAGGTCGCCGACGGCATTTGCGGCGAGTACTTCCTGAACGGCAATACCAGCGAGACCAGCTTCTCGGGCGCGGCCGAGGGCCATATCAAGGGGCTGGCCAAGCTGATGGCCGATGCCGGGGCCGAAGGCAGCTTCGCGTTCAACGAAAAGGAATATCTCAACGTGCTCCACGAGGAGCTCGGCACCAAGCTGACCGACCAGCGGGCCTGCCGACTCCAGGTCTGGAGCGACATGAAATCGGCCCTCGTCCCGCAGTGAGGCCCGCGGGACGGACCCGGGCTCAGAGGGGCTCGATATCACCCATGGCGCGCCCGGCGTGGAACTCCGCCTCGAAGGCCTCGAACCGCCCGGCGGCGATGGCGTCGCGGATGCCCTGCATCAGCTCCTGGTAGTAGTGCAGGTTGTGCCAGGTCAGCAGCATCGAGGAGATGATCTCCTGGCTGCGGAAGACATGGTGCAGATAGGCGCGGCTGTAATTCGAGCAGGCCGGGCAGGTGCAGGCCTCGTCCAGCGGCCGCGGATCCTCGGCATGGCGGGCATTCTTGATATTGACCACGCCCCGGCGGGTGAAGGCCTGGCCCGTGCGCCCAGAACGCGAGGGCAGCACGCAGTCGAACATGTCGATGCCGCGCTTCACCGCCCCGAGGATGTCGTCGGGCTTGCCCACCCCCATCAGGTAGCGCGGCTTGTCCTCGGGCAGCATGCCGGGCGCGTAGTCGAGCACCTTGAACATGATCTCCTGCCCCTCGCCCACCGCGAGCCCGCCGACCGCATAGCCGTCGAAGCCGATGCCGCGCAGCTTCTCGGCGCTCTCGCCGCGCAGATCCTCGATGTCGCCGCCCTGCTGGATGCCGAAGAGCGCATGGCCCGGCCGGTCGCCGAAGGCCTCGCGCGAGCGGGCCGCCCACCGCATGGAAAGCCGCATCGAGTCCGCGATCCGCTCCCGCGGGGCAGGCAGCGCCGGGCATTCGTCGAAGCACATCACGATGTCCGAGCCCAGCAGCTTCTGGATCTCCATCGAGCGTTCGGGGCTCAGCATGTGGCGCGAGCCGTCGACATGGCTGCGGAAGGTCACGCCCTCCTCGGTCAGCTTGCGCAGCTCGGCGAGGCTCATCACCTGGAAGCCGCCCGAATCCGTCAGGATCGGCCGGTCCCAGTTCATGAACTCGTGCAGCCCGCCCAGCCGGTCGATCCGCTCCGCCGTCGGCCGCAGCATCAGGTGGTAGGTGTTGCCCAAGAGGATGTCCGCCCCGGTCGCGCGCACGCTCTCGGGCATCATCGCCTTGACCGTCGCCGCCGTGCCGACCGGCATGAAGGCCGGGGTGCGGATCTCGCCGCGCGGCGTGCTGATGAGCCCGGTCCGGGCCTTGCCATCGGTGGCGTGAAGGGCGAAGCTGAATCTCTGGGTCACGGGGCGCGGGTCCTTTGCTCGGCCCCTCCTTCTAGACATTTCCGCCGCAGTGCCAAGCCTCGGCCCTGCGGAAGGCCCGGGTTTTCTCCCGCCGCGGATTGACCGGACGCCCTTCCAGAGGCTAGGGCGGCGCCAAATCAAGGTGACCGGGGAGTTTCCCATGACCGATAGCAGCTTCGATCAGACGGATTTCCGCCTCGGCTGGGAGGAATGGCTCTCCCTGCCGACGCTTGGACTGCCCGCGCTGAAGGCCAAGGTGGATACCGGCGCGCGGACCTCGGCGCTGCACGCGTTCGACATCGAGCCCTTCGGCCCGGTCAACCGGCCCAAGGTGCGCTTCGGCGTGCATCCGATCCCCGGCCGCGACGAGCTGTCGATCCCCTGCTCTGCCCAGATCGTCGACCGCCGCGAGGTGACCTCGTCGAATGGCGAGATGGAGCTGCGCTACGTGATCCGCACCGAGGTGCACATGGGCAACCGCTCCTGGCCGATCGACGTGACGCTGACCAATCGCGGCGCGATGACCTACCGGATGCTGCTGGGGCGCCAGGCGCTGATGGACGACATGCTGGTCGCCGCCTCCGAGCGCTGCTGCCAGCCGGAGCTGAGCTACGACGTCTACCACACCGCCGATGTCCGCACCCAGGCGCCGCGGCGGACGCTGCGCGTCGCCGTGCTCAGCCGCGAGCCGAAGAACTACACCACCTCGCGCATCGTCGCCGAGGGCGAGAACCGCGGCCATGTGGTCGAGGTGATCGACACCGCGCGCTGCTACATGGCGATCAATGCGGATGCGCCCGAGGTGCATTACGACGGCAAGCGCCTGCCCCGCTACGACGCGGTGATCCCGCGGATCGGCGCCTCGATCACCCCCTACGGCACCGCCGTCATCCGCCAGTTCGAGACCGTGGGCACCTATTGCGTGAACCCCGCCGACGGGATCACCGCGAGCCGCGACAAGCTGCATGCCCACCAGGTGCTGGCGCGCCACCGCATCAACATGCCGGTCACCGCCTTCGCCTCCTCGCCGAAGGACACGCTGCACCTGATCGACGTGGTCGGCAACGCGCCGCTGATCGTCAAGCTGCTGGAATCGACGCAAGGAAAAGGCGTCGTGCTGGCCGAGACCAAGAAGGCCGCCGAGTCGGTGATCTCCGCCTTCCGCGGGCTGAAGGCCAACTTCCTCGTCCAGCAATTCGTCAAGGAGGCCGCGGGCGAGGATGTCCGCTGCCTGGTGATCTCGGGCAAGGTCGTGGCGGCGATGAAGCGCTCGGCCGCGGCCGAGGGCGAGTTCCGCTCGAACCTGCACCAGGGCGGCACCGCAAAGCCGGTGCGCATCTCCAAGGAAGAGCGCGACATCGCCATCCGCGCGGCCCGGGCCTTCCGGCTGAACATGGCCGGGGTCGACATCCTGCGCTCCTCCACCGGGCCGAAGGTGCTGGAGGTCAATTCCTCTCCGGGCTTCGAGGGGATCGAGAAGGCGACCGGCAAGAACATCGTCGAGTCGCTCTACCAGGACATCGAGAAGCGCGTCCGCCCCGCCCCGGTGCGCCGCAGCGCGACGGTGCCGCGCGGGGGCGAATAGGCCGGCCGGATCGCGGCCGGGTGATTCTCCCGCGCGCCCCGGGCGACTGCCGTTCCGGCAATGCCCGCATGGCGGGCATCCGGGCCCTGCGCCGCAGCAGCGCCCCCGCCGCGGTCACGATCGCTTCATCTTCCGCAGCCGCCGGGCCTGCCATTGCTGGCGGAAATGGCGCCAGGGGCCCGGTCCTGCACGGCCTGCCGCCTGCGCCGCGCCTGACGCGGGGCCCGGGCCGCCCGCGGGAGGGTTCTGGACCTCGCGGCCGCCGCAGCCTATATTCCCGAGTGAAACACGAGGAATATGCATGTCCGTGACCGACACCTCCGATCCCCAGCTCGAGGGCGCGCCGCTCATCAAGCCGTCCTCCACCGACCATCCGCTGCATGAAGCGGTCGTGGAGGCCTGCCGCAGCGTCTACGACCCCGAGATCCCGGTGAACATCTACGATCTGGGCCTCGTCTACACGGTCGAGATCAGCGACGAGAACGACGTCAACATCATCATGACGCTGACCGCGCCGGGCTGTCCGGTCGCAGGCGACATGCCCGGCTGGGTCGCCGATGCGGTGGAACCCCTGCCCGGCGTGAAAAGCGTCAATGTCGACCTGACCTGGAACCCGCCCTGGGGGATGGAGATGATGTCCGACGAGGCGCGCCTGGAACTGGGCTTCATGTAAGACGGAAATGGAAGGCGGCGCCGTCATCTCCGGCGACCTGGTGGGCTCCGTGCGGGCCGGGCCGGGTCCGGTGGCCGCGGCCTTCGCGCTGCTTGGCGAAAGCTTCGGCGAGGTCGCCCGCTGGGGCGCCGCGCCGCCGCGCCTGACCCGGTTCCGCGGCGACGGCTGGCAGGCGCTGATCCGTCCCGCCCCCCTGGCGCTGCGCGCCGGGCTCTACCTGCGGGCGCGGTTCCGCATGGCCGAGGACCTTCCCTCCACCCGCATCGCGCTCGGCTTCGGCGGCATCGACAGCCCCGGCAGCCGCGACCTCTCCGATGCCGACGGCCCGGCCTTCCGCCATGCCGGGCACTGCCTCGACACGCTGCTGCGCCGCCGCCGCCTGGCCGCCGCCGCCGGGGACGCCCCCGATGGGCTGGCCGAGGCGGTCGCGCTCTGCGACGCGCTGGCCGCCCGCTGGAGCGCCGCCCAGGCCGAGGCCGTGGCGCTTGCCCTGCCGCCCGATGCGCCCAGCCAGGCGGAGATCGGCGCGGGGCTGGGGCTGAGCCAGCAGGCCGTCCAGGACCGGCTGGACCTGGCGGGCTTCTGGGCGCTAGAACAGGTCATGGCCTGGGCCGAACCCCGCCTGGGCTAGAATCCGCCCTGTTCTCCGCATTACAAGTCACAGGGCTTGTTTTTTAAATTACAAGTTATATGTCTTGTTTATTCGGATAGCAGGCTTCCCATGCTCGAAACCTCCGCGGCGCTGCTTCTGGCCCATGTCCTGGCCGACTACGCCTTCCAGACCGACTGGATCGTCGAGAACAAGCACCGGTTCCGCGTGCTGGCGCTGCACGGCGCCATCGTCTTCGCGGCAAGCTGGCTGGCGCTGGGATTCGCCGGGCTGCCGCTGGTCGCCGCCGTGACCGCGCTGCACATGGCCACGGACGCGGCCAAGACGCGCTTCGTGCCCGCCCGGCTCTGGGGCTATCTCGCCGACCAGGCCATCCATATCTCCGCCGTCTTCGCCCTGCCCGCATTCTTCGCCTCCGGCTGGGCCCAGGGGCTCTGGGCGGCGCATCTGCCCGCCGCGGCGCCCGCGGCGATGGCGCTGGCCGCCGGGGCGCTCTTTGCCACGCGGGCCGGCGGGATCGCGGTGCAGATGCTGATCGCCCCGCTGATGGAGCGCGACTGGAGCCTGCGCGCCCAGGTCAATGGCGGCGGGCTGAAGGGCGCGGGCGCGCTGATCGGCCATCTGGAGCGCGGCCTGGCCTTCATCTCGGTGCTGACCGGCAATGTCGCCGGGATCGCGGTGCTGGTCGCCGCCAAGTCGGCGCTGCGCTTCTCGGACGCGCAGAAAAGCCGCAAGGTCGCCGAATACGTCATCATCGGCACCATGGCCTCGGTCGGCTGGGCGGTGCTGACCGGGCTCGGCGTGCGGCTCATGGTGCTCGGACTGGCGCCGGGGGGCATTCCCGGGCTGCTCCTCCCTTGAGTTGGCGGCCGCAATCCCCTATCTTCCTTGCGTTAGTCAGGAGCGCAACATGTTCGGAATCCCCGGCAAGCAGGCCGTGACCCTTACCCAGTCGGCCGCAAAGCAGATCAACAGCCTGATGGCGAAGGACGATCGCCAGGGGCTGCGCATCGGCGTCAAGAAGGGCGGCTGCGCGGGCATGGAATACACCATGGAGTACGTCTCCGAGGTCGACCCGATGGACGAGGTCGTGGAACAGGACGGCGCGCGGGTGATGATCGCCCCGATGGCGCAGATGTTCCTGTTCGGCACCGAGATCGACTACGAGGTCTCGCTGCTCGAGGCGGGCTTCAAGTTCCGCAACCCCAATGTCGTCGACGCCTGCGGCTGCGGCGAGTCGATCAAGTTCGCCGACCCCCAGCAGAGCTGATCCGGGTGCCGCCCGCCGCGGCGGCATGTTACCCCGGTTGCCCCGCCTCCGACTTGTGCTAAGCCTCCGGGACGGACCGTCCCGGTCCGGCAGACACACGAGAAGGGAGAGTGGCGATGGCACGCAAGCTCGCGGCAGGAAACTGGAAAATGAACGGGCTGACTGCCGATCTGGCGGAGGTGAAGGCGCTGCTGGCGTCTGATGCGCCCGGCTGCGGCGTGCTCCTCTGCCCGGCGGCGACGCTGGTCGCGGCGATGGCCGAGACCTGCAAGGGCAGCTTCATCGCCGTCGGCGGCCAGGACTGCCATGCCGCGGCCAGCGGCGCCCATACCGGCGATATCAGCGCGGCGATGATCGCCGATGCCGGCGGCAGCCACGTGATCCTGGGCCATTCCGAGCGCCGCGCCGACCATGGCGAGACCGACGCGCTGGTCAGGGCCAAGGCCGAGGCCGCGCTCGGCGCCGGGCTGCTGCCGGTGATCTGCGTCGGCGAGACCGAGGCCGAGCGCGACGCGGGCGACACGCTGGCCGTCGTGACCTCGCAGCTGGCGGGCTCGCTGCCCGACACGGTCGGGGTCGTCGTCGCCTACGAACCCGTCTGGGCGATCGGCACCGGCCGCACCCCGACGCTGGAGCAGATCGCCGAGGTCCATGACGCGATGCGCGCCGCCCTGGCCGAACGTTTCGGCGCCCCGGCGGACGACATCCCGCTGCTCTATGGCGGCTCGGTGAAGCCCGGCAATGCCGCCGAGATCTTCGCAGTCTCCAATGTCGACGGCGCGCTGGTCGGCGGCGCCTCGCTGAAGGCCGCGGATTTCGGCGCCATCATCGCCGCGCTCGACGCCGCCTGAGGCGCCCCCCTGGCGCAATGCCCTGCCCCGGTCGCCGGGGCCGGGCTCAGACGCGGTCCGACCAGAGCCGCACCAGATCGTATTGCAGCGCCCGCGAGGCACCCGTCCAGCCATGCGACCCGGCCGGGCTCTCCTCGTCGCCGGGGGCGATCTTCGCGCGGCGCTCGGGCTCGGCGGTCAGGATGGCGAAGATCAGCGGCGACTTGCCCGGACGCCGCACATAGCCGGTCAGGCAGCTCACGAAATTCAGCGTCCCGGTCTTGGCGCGCAGCTCGAACGGCTCCGCCTTGCCCTGCTTGGTATAGAGCGCGACATGCTTCATCAGCGAGCGCAGCTCGCCATCCATGCCGGCATGGACCAGCAGCCGGGTCATGTCGCGGGCGGTGACGCGCGATGCCGGGCCCAGCCCGGAATGGTCTACCAGATTGCATTCGGTCATGCCGATGCCATGCGCCCAGCGGGTCATCTCGGCCGCCGAGGAGGCCAGGTCGGCCGGGCGCTTGCCGGTCCGCGCCGTGGTCGCGGTCAGCCCCAGCACCTCGGCCGTGAGATTGGTCGAGTATTTCAGCATGTCGCGCGCGACCTCGGCCAGCGGCGCGCTCTGGTGCAGCGCGACCGGCACGGCTTCGGGCAGCGTGTCGATGTATTCGGGTTCGGGCAGCACCAGCGCGGGCTTGCGCATCGCCGCCAGCGTGCGCATCACCTCGGCGGTGTAGCGGGCGGTGTTGCGCACCGGCAGCCAGCGCGCGCCGCTGCCGCCGAGCGCCGGGCGCGCCACGGTCCAGGCCTCGCGCCCTGCATCGTCGGTCTCCACCGTGAAGATCGGCCCGCTGCGGTTCGAGGTGCTCATCGTCACCATGCGCACCGGCGGCACCACGTGCCCGGTCCGCGCGTCCATCTCCAGCGCGTAGTCCCCGCCCTGCTGCTTCCAGCCGAAATGCACGCGGTTGAAATTCAGGTTCAGCCCCGAGACCGAGGGGTTGTAGGCCAGATGGTCGGGCTGGCCTGGATCGATCTCCTCGACATAGGGCAGCGCGCCGTCCCAGACCTTGAAGCTGCCGGCGATCTCGCGCAGGCCGAGCCCGGCGAGCTGGTCGAGCAGCGCGTCGATATCGTCCGAGCTCAGCGTCGGATCGCCGCCGCCCGCCAGGATCAGGTCGCCCTCGAGCCGTCCGTCGCGCAGGGGCCCCGTCGCCAGCAGCCGCGTGCGGAAGCGGTAGGCCGCGCCGAGATGCGCCAGCGCATAGGCGGTGGTGATCGACTTGCAGGTGCTGGCCGGGGCCATCGGCTCCTCGGCATTGTAGCCCGCCAGGAAGTCGCCCGTGACGGCATCGACCAGCTGGTAGCTGAACTCGCCGCTCAGCCGGAAGTTCTTCACCAGCGCCTCGGATTCCGGGCCGACATCGTATCTGGACGGGGGCGGCGTCTTGCGCGTGCCGGGAACACCCAGATGCTCGGGGCGCCGGACAGGGACCGGCGAGCCGAGCGCCGGGAGCGGCACAGCAGCAAGTGCGCCGAGACCGGCCAGGACGCCGCGACGTGTGAGCCTCTGCATGGACGTCTCCTGTTCGAGAGGGGCTGCAGGCCGCAGCCTCGCCTTAAAAAGTTGAGAATTCAAGAGCCGCGGCCCGTCTCAGCGCACCCAGAGCCCGCTGGCGCGCAGCTGGGTCGAGGAGATGCCGCAGAGCGGGATCGGCAGATGGCACCAGGCGGGGGGCGGCTTGCGCCCCAGGAGCTGCGCCGCGCCCGGCGGGACCCGCGCCCCGCGATAGAGCCGCGAGGCCCGCGCGGTGCGCGCCGAGATCGACTGCCCCGGCCGCGCCAGCACGCCGATCGGCACCGCCTCGAAGATCGAGCGCCAGCGGTCCCAGCGGTGGAAGCCCGCCAGGTTGTCCTCGCCCATCAGCCAGACGAAGCGCGTGCCGGGATAGGCGCCGAGGATGCCCTCGAGCGTCGCGGCGGTGTAGCGCGTGCCCAGCCGCATCTCGATATCGGTGACGGTGATGCGGGGATGGCCGCCGACCAGCCGTTCCGCCGCCTCCATGCGGCGCGGCATCGAGGCCGGGCCTTCGGATTTCAGCGGGTTGCCGGGAGAGACCAGCCACCAGATCCGGTCCAGCCGGAAGCGGCGCAGCGCCTCGAGCGAGATATGCACATGACCTTCATGCGGCGGATCGAACGATCCGCCGAGCAGTCCGATCACCTGTCCCGGCCTCGCTTGGGGCCGGCCTGGTCCGATCACATGGCGCATCGCTCATCTCCCGAAAGCTCTCCTTTCCGGTAACCGCGGCGGATGTCAACGACCTGGCATGCATCTTGCGCCGTGTGCAGGCGCGGCGAAAAGGCCGGAGCCCCGTAATTCTCCGTTGCGTTCCCCCCGGATGTAGTGTGTTGTTACCATGGAGGTACAAGATGGCAGGATTCACGATTACGGTGGCCCAGCAGAAGGGCGGCTCCGGCAAGACCACGCTGGCCGTCAACCTGGCCGTCGAATTCTGGAAGCGCGGGCACAGCGTCGCGGTTCTGGATACCGATCCGCAGGGGTCGCTCGGCCGCTGGTACATGGCGCGGCGCGAGATCATGGACGGCTCGGCCGGGCTGGAATTCGCCACGGCCAGCGCCTGGGGCGTCTCCTACGAGCTGGAGAAGCTGCTCAAGCACAACGAGATCGTCGTCGTCGACACGCCGCCCAAGGTCGATAGCGACCTGCGCCCGGCGATGCGCGCCTCCGATCTGGTCGTGGTCCCGGTCGCGGTCAGCCAGGTCGATGTCTGGGCGACCGAAAGCGTGCTGGAGATGGCGCAGCGCGAGCGCAAGAAGACGCTTCTGGTGCTCAACCGCGCCGCGCCGCGCGCCAAGCTGACCGCCGATATCACCGCGAAGATCCAGGAGCTCGACAGCCCCGCCGCCGAGACCAAGCTCAACAACCGGGTGATCTATGCCGAGGTGATGGGCGAGGGCCAGGGCGTGGTGGAGAAATCCGTGAAGGGCCCCGCCGCGGTCGAGATCCGCTCGCTCTGCAACGAGATCGCCGACGTCCTGAACAGCTGAGCGGCCCTCCGCCTGCCCCGCCGCCTGCCGGGAACGCAGGCGGCCTCCCGTGCATTATCCCCGTGAATGACGCAACGGAGGATATGAAGATGTCGCTGAAATCGCTTCTGAAGACGGCCGCCAAATCCTATGCGAAGGAAAAGGCGCATGGCCATGGCCACCGGTCCCGTCCGGGCGGCTACCGCCCCGGCGCCCGCCGCCAGAGCCCGAAGGCCGCCGCGGCCAGCCAGGCGGTGCGGGAGGTCGGAAAGCTCCTGCGGACGTCGCGCTGATCCCGCCGCAATCCCTGAAAAAGGGAAACGCCGCGCAGGCCCTCGGCTGCGCGGCGTTCCAATATCTGCCCGGAGGCGATGAGCTGTGGCTCAGAGAACCGAAAGGTCGGTTGCGCTCTCGCGGCCGTCGCGGCCGGTGCGCAGTTCGTACTCGACTTTCTGGTTGTCGTTGAGCCCGGTCAGGCCGGAACGCTCGACGGCGCTGATATGGACGAAAACGTCCTTGCCGCCTTCTTCAGGTGCGATGAAGCCGTAGCCTTTGGTGGTGTTGAACCATTTCACGGTGCCCTTCGGCATGATTCCCGTGTCTCCTGTCGTGGTTGCTGCCCGCGGTATTGCGACAGCCCGGCCGTGGTCAGTGCGGATCGATGACTGACAGCCAGAAGGAAGGCAGCGGGTCGAGTGCAAAAGACGTATGCACCCCTTAAAATGACGGTTTTGGCGAGTCGGTGCAAGAGTCTCATAGCGCCGGAAACGGCACCTGCGGCTCCGCTGGCGGGAAAATAGGCCCAAACAGAAACGGAGCGCCTCTCGGCGCTCCGTTTTCTATCAGATCATGGCCCAGTCGCTGAACTGGACGGGTTTCGGACGGCTGTCCGGCTTGGGCTTGGCCCCTTTGGGATTGGTCTGCGGCATCTCTCTGCTCTCCTCCGCACCGGTGCGGATCGGGGATGCCCTCTGCACCGGTTTCCTTGGTGCTGCAAGGGCGGATCCGTCTTGGACCCGGTGCTATCGGCGAGTCTGCGCCCATTTTCGCTAACAGGCGATTTAGCATCGAATAGTTTGATTAAAGTTTTCGAAAGCGAAACATGGCGTGACGGCGTCCGGGCCGCAAAAGGACAGATTCGGCGGGAACAGGCCGGATCCCGGCGCGGCAAACGGGCAGATCTGCAACGCCGCGCAGCAGAAAGCCGACTCAGATCTCTTCGGTCAGGTGGTCGAAATACTCTTCGACCTGGTCGATCGACAGATGACTCGCCGCCCAGTTATAGGCGTCGCCTTCGGAAAGTTCGGAAATCCGTCCCTTTTCGCCCGGCGCCGGGGCGAACTCGCTTTCCGGTCCGCCGGTGCCGGCCAGCAGATAGCCGCTCGCGGTGCGGTAGAGCCCCGCCGCCCACCAGCCCGGATCGCCCTGGGGGAGGTCGGAGCGGGCCTTGCCGATCAGCTGCGGCGCAGAGGCGGTGTCGTCGGTCATGGCCTGGCTCCTCGGGCTGGGAAGGCCTCCAGACTGGCACGGCGGCCTCGCCCGGCATAGCCCCCCGCCCCGGCTGGCACGCCGCGTGCGCAGGCTCAGGCGTCGCCCGGTGCCTCGGCAGGCGCCTCCCGCGCCTCGGCGGTCTCTCCGGCCGCGACCCAGGCGGTCACCAGCTCGTAGAACACGGCAAGGATCACCGGGCCGATGAACAGCCCGACCAGCCCGTAGGCCAGCATGCCGCCCAGCACGCCGACCAGGATCACCAGCATCGGCGTCTTCAGCCCCCGCGCCATCAGGAGCGGGCGCAGCACGTTGTCGACCACCATCACCGGCAGCATCACCACGGTGAAGAGGATCGCCAGAACGGTGCCCATCTGCAGCCAGGCCCAGATGATGACCGGGATCAGCACCGGGCCCGGGCCGATCTGGATGATGCCGAGAAACAGCGCCGCCAGGGTCAGCGGCCCCGCCAGCGGCACGCCGAAGACCACCATGATGATCCCCGCCGCCAGCGCCTGGATCGCCGCCACGCCGATCACCCCGCGCGAGACATTGCGCACCGTCGCCCCGGCGAGATCGACGAAGCCCGCGCCATGCGGGGCGAAGATGCGGTTGGCAAAGCGCCGCGCCTGCGCCACCAGCGCGGGCCCCGGGCGGAAGAGCAGCCCCATGATGACGACCGAGACCGACAGCATCGCCAGCGCGATCCCCACCCCGGCCGCCTTCGCCAGCACCAGCCGCCCGGTGGCCAGCAGCACCGGCCCCATCTGCGCCACCAGCGCCTGCAGGGTGCCGCCGATCGTCCGCCAGGCCTCGGCCAGGCGCATGCCGACCAGCGGAATGCGCTCGATCATCGCCGGATCGGGCAGCCGCAGATGCCCCTCCTGCAGCGCCGTCATGGCGCGGGTCCCCGCCTCGATCACCTGCGCGGCCATCACCGCCACCGGCCCCAGAGTGATCGCCAGCCCGGCGAGCGTCAGCAGCACCGCCGACAGCGTCTCGCGCCCGCCCAGCCGCTTCGCCAGCCAGGCATGGACCGGGTAGACCGCCACGGCCAGGATCACCGCCCAGAGCATCAGCCCGAAGAGCGGCGCCATGAGGTGCAGCGCGATCAGGCCGAAGCCGCCGAGGACGAGCAGGCGGATGGCGGTGTCGATCACCTGCGCGTCGCGGGTCGGGGATGGCATGGCAGCCTCCTTCTTCCGGAGCCCGCCGGTCCCCGCCCCCGGGTCCGGATTCGCTCCTTGCATGAGGGGATTTGAATGGAATTTTCGCCATCTGGCAACGCCTTGACGGGGATCCGTTAACCGGATCTGGGCGGCACGCATGTTTATTCGGCACAGGTCCGAGTGGTGCGAGTGCGGGTATGCTGACAGGCCAGGAGAACGCTGAGACGCCCCGCAGCAGCGGCGTGCAGGACATCATCGTGCGGCTGGCGGAGGATGCCGATGCCGCCCGGGTGGCGGCGCTGCGCGAGACGCTCGGGGCCGAGCTGGCCGAGACGACGCTTGCCTGGGGGTTCGAGCTCTGGCGCTGCGAGGGCGGGATCGACGCCGAGGCGCTGGCCGCCGCCGGGACCGGAACGGCCGCCGCCGCCGGGATCGCCTATCTGCAGGAGAACCTGGCGCTTGACGCGCTGGACTTCACCGCCGATCCGCGCGCGGGCGAGCTCTGGGCGCTCGACAATGCCGCCGATACCGATATCGACCTGCCAGACGCCTGGGAATCGAGCCGCGGCGCCGGGGTGCTGGTGGCGGTGATCGATACCGGGGTCGACTACGCCCATCCCGATCTTGCCGCGAATATCTGGGTCAATCCGGGCGAGATCCCGGGGAACGGGCTCGACGATGACGGCAACGGGCTGGTCGACGACATCCACGGCTACGATTTCGTCGAGACCGACGCCCGCCCCACCGACGGCCATTCCCACGGCACCCATGTCGCGGGCACCATCGCGGCGGTGGCCGGGAACGGCATCGGCATCGCCGGGGTCGCCCCCGAGGCCGAGATCATGGCGGTCAAGATCATGTCGGATGACGGTACCGGCAGCCTCTTCGACGCGATCCAGGGGATCGAATACGCCGCGCTGATGGGGGCGCAGATCGCCAATTGCAGCTGGGGCGGCGCCTCCTATCCGACCGCGCTGGCCGATGCCATCGCCCTTGCCGGGCAGGCCGGAATGACGATCGTCGCCGCCGCCGGGAACGATGCCAAGGACACCGACCTCTCGGCGCATTACCCCGCCGCCATCGCGGCGCCGAACATCATCTCGGTCGCGGCCACCGACCGCGACGGCGGGCTGGCCAGCTATTCCAACTACGGCATCGTCTCGGTCGATGTCGCCGCGCCGGGGACCGGCATCCTCTCCACCCTGCCCGGCGCCGGCTACGGCACGAAAAGCGGCACCTCGATGGCCACGCCGCATGTCAGCGGCATCGCCGCGCTGATCCTGGCGAGCGAGCCCTGGCTGACCCCTGCCGAGCTGCGCCAGCGGCTGATCGACAGCTCGGACCCGGTGGCCGAACTGGCGGCGCGCACGGTCAGCGGCGGGCGGGTGAATGCCGCCGCCGCGGTCGAGGGCCCGGCGCTCGCCGCGATCTCGGGCCGCGTGGCGGAGGCCGGCGGCGCGGGCGTCGCGGGCTGGACGGTCTTTCTCGACACAGATGGCGACGGGCAGCGCGATGCAGGCGAAGCCGCCACGCTGACCGCGGCCGACGGGCGCTACAGCTTCGCCGGGCTCGCGCCGGGGCGCTACGACATCGCCGTCGCCCTGCCCGACGGCTGGAAGGAGGCCGGCGCCCGCCCGGAATGGC
Organism: Poseidonocella sp. HB161398; assembly: GCF_005870025.1. Classification (GTDB taxonomy): domain Bacteria; phylum Pseudomonadota; class Alphaproteobacteria; order Rhodobacterales; family Rhodobacteraceae; genus Mangrovicoccus. Next base: position 215,880 of record NZ_VATA01000003.1, on the reverse strand, counting down.
GCGCGGAGGACACGCCCGTCGCCTGGCAGGAACTCAGCGGCCGCGGCGAGAGGCTGGAGCTCGGCGACGAGGGGCTTCTCGGCTTCGACCTGCCCTTCGACGCGGTCTTCTACGGCCGCAGCTTCGACCGGCTGACAGTCAGCGCCAATGGCATCGTCAGTTTCGGCTCGCCGGAGCCGACCTACCGTGTCGGCGCCATGGAGCGGGCGCCGGACTGGTCGATCGCGCCCTTCTGGGCCGACCTGACCTCCGGCTATGGCGGCCAGGTGCTGTGGCTGACCGAACCGGACCGGATCACGCTGCAATATTCCGGGGTGCGCAGCTTCTCGGGCGAGGCGCTCCTGAATTTCGAGGTGATGCTCGCGCGCGACGGCAGCATCTCCTTCGCCTATGGCGACATGTCCGGCCTGCCCGATCGCTTTGCCATCGGCCTGCGCGGCGGCAGCGAGTCCGAGAGCCTGTCGATCGGCGCCCTGCCCGAAACCGGCGGGCTGACGCTGTCCTATGACACGCCCGACACCGCGCGGGTCTCGGTCGAGGCGACGAGCGGCGCCGCCACCGCGCCGCAGGTCACGGTCACGGCGACCTCCGCAGCCGCCACGACCGCCAGCGGGGCGGGAACAGACGCGACGCTGGCCGCCGCGGCCGCGACCGGCACGATCACCGGCACGCTCTGGCAGGACGGCGATGGCGACGGGCGGCGCGACCCCGGCGAGGCGGTTCTGGCCGGGCACCGCGTCTGGATCGATCTCGACGGCGACGGCACGCGCCAGGCCGCAGAACCGCAAACCGGCACCGATGGCAGCTACCGCTTCTCCGGGCTCGCCGAGGGCGCCTACAGCCTCCGCCAGGAGCTGCAAGCGGGCTGGGTCGCCAGCGCCGCGACCGATTACATGCTCGCCAGCGCCGAGACCGGCTGGCGCCGCCCGCCGCCGCGGGCCGTCGACATCGACGGGATCGGCGATGACGGCAGCGCGGTGATCGACCTGCCCTTCCTTTTCCCCTTCTTCGGCGCGGCGCACGCGCAGATGACGGTCAGCGCCGACGGCTATCTGTCCTTCGGCTCCGCCGGGGATGGCGGCCTCGTCTCTGCGCTGCAGGGCGATCTCGATGCCGGGCCCGGCCGGATCCGCGCCTGGAGCGACAGCGGCGGCACGCGGATGCTGATCGACTTCCGCCATCTCGCGGCGGCAGACGGGACCGGCAATCTGGGCTTCCAGATCCAGCTCTACGCAGACGGGCGCATCCAGATCGCCTATCGCAGCCTCGAGGGCGCGCCGGACGGGGCCGTCACCGGGATTTCCGGCGCCTCGGGACAGGAGCTCCGCGCCGCTCCGGCCGCAGGCGACACGCTGGCCTTCCTGCCGGTCGCCACAGACGGCATCGAGCGCCCCGTCCTCCTCGGCCCTGGCGCGCCCGTCGCGGAGGCCGATTTCGGCTCCCTCCCCGGGGCGGACAGTGCCGGAGGCAGCAGCCATTTCGACATGCTCCTGCGCGCCGCACTGCAAATCGACCCCGATCTCTGGCTCTAGACGCTGGCAGGGGGCGGCGGCCCACCTCCGGTTCCCTTGGGGTTCGAACGCTCATCCGGGGTCGCCGCATCTGAGCGCGGACCTCGGCTGCGGCGTCTTTCAATGCGACACCGCCCGCCAGGACCGGGACCCAGCCAGTCCCGGGAACTTGCCAGAGCCGCCGCCCCAATCCGGGCAGGCTACAGATTGGCAATCTGCCGAAGAAGAATTGCAGTGTGACGTCAGTGACGAAGACATTCCGGATCTAGTCTGGGCCGCGCCCGGAGTTGAGAGGTCGTAGCCGCCGCCAGGGACATTTTCGCCGGTTGGTCCCCGATGCTCCGTGACTGAACAGACCGCTCCGGCACCCTGTCGGGTCTCAGTGAAAGAAGATGCCGGGGCGCGGCAGGACCTCCGTCCCTGCCCGGCCCTTACCCTCTCGATCTCGGGGCGATTGCAGCAGAAGGCGGACGGCTTTCCCTCACAGCAGCCATCCCCGGAGCCGGGGACGGCGATCAGCGGGCCGGGCCTCGCTCAGTGGCCGAGCGGGCCGGTGCGGTAGAAGCCGACCTTCAGACCGCCCAGCGACAGCGGCGGATCGCCCGGCAGGAAGTCGAGGCCGGTCGCCTTGGCCAGCCCCGGATCGCTGGTGACCATGCCCAGCCGCCAGCCCTGGAACCGCTCGGACAGCACCCGGCCGAGCGTGCCGTAGAGCGCGAAGAGCAGCTTGCGGTCGCCGATCCGCGCGCCATAGGGCGGGTTCACCATGACGAGCCCCGGCGGGCCCTCGGGCCGCTGCAGGTCGCTGATCGCCTGGCGGGTGAAGCTGGTCCAGTCCTCGAGCCCGGCGCGGGCCGCATTCGCCTGCGCCATCCGGATCGCTCCGTCGTCGCGGTCCTGCCCGAAAAACCGCTGCTGCGGCGCCCGCGCGGGCCGCGCGGCCTTCATTTTCTGCCAGGCGGCGGCATCGAAGCTGCCCAGATCCTCGAAGGCGAAGCGGCGCGAGCGGCCGGGGGCGAGCCCGGCGGCGATCTCGGCCGCCTCGATCGGGAAGGTGCCCGAGCCGCACATCGGATCGACCACCGCCTGGCTGCCGTCGAAGCCCATCCGCGCCAGGAAGGCCGCGGCGAAGGTCTCGCGCAGCGGCGCCTTGCCGACCGCCTCCTTGTGGCCGCGCCGGTGCAGCGGCTCGCCGGTCGTGTCGAGGCTGATGGTGCACAGATCGTCCTCGATCCGCGCCTTGACCGTGATCGCCGCCTCGGGCGCAAGCGCCGCGCCGGAGGTCTCGGAAATGGCGCGGCCGATCCGCTCGGCGGCGGCGCCCTGGTGGTAGATGCGCGAGCGCTTGCAGGCGACCTCGACCCGGACCGGCAGATCGGCGCGCAGGATGCTGCGCCAGTCGATCTTGCGGGCGCGCTTGTCGAGCTGCGCCAGATGCGGCGCGCGGAAGGAGGCGATGCGGATCAGCACCCGCGAGGCGCAGCGCAGCTCCAGATTGGCGCGCCAGGCCTCGGCCCAGCCGCCCTCGGCGCGCACGCCGCCTGCCACCGCTTCGGCGCCTGCAAGGCCCAGGGCCTGCGCCTCGCGCAGGACGTCCTGCTCCAGCCCCGGCGCGGCCACCAGGAACAGCTCGTATCTTTCGGTCATGCTCATCTTTCCGCCGATACCCCGAAACCGGGCGGCTTTCGAGAGGAAGATTCTTCCCTGCGCCCCTTGCCTCTGCTCCGGCGACGGGCGAAGAGGACTCATGGTAGTCAGACACCCTAACCGCCCCGCATCCTTCCGGAAACGCCCGCAATGCGCGTCCTGATCCAGCGTGTTGCCGAGGCCCGCGTCGAGATCGCGGGGGCGCTGCGCGGCCGGACCGGGCCGGGCCTGCTGATCCTGGTCTGCGCGATGGAGGGCGACACGCCCGAGCTGGTCGCGCCGCTCGCGGGCAAGGTGGCGAAGCTGCGGATCTTCGCGGACGAGGCGGGCAAGATGAACCGCTCGCTGCTCGACAGCGGGGGCGGCGCGCTGGTGGTCAGCCAGTTCACCCTGGCCGCCGATACCCGCCGCGGCAACCGCCCCGGCTTTTCGCGCGCGGCGGCGCCCGAAACCGGTCGCGCGCTCTACGAGCTTTTCGCCCGGGCGCTTGCGGATCTGGGCATTGCGGTGGAGACTGGCGAATTCGGCGCCGACATGCAGGTCCATCTGGTCAATGACGGGCCGGTGACGATCTGGATGGATACCGACGACCGCGGCTAGCACCGCAAGAGGACGGCCGGGCCCAACCGCGCCGCAGAAGAGATGGGGACGGAACGCTCATGGATCTGAATGCCCTCAAGGAATTCAGCGCGGTGATCGAGCAGGGCTCGTTCGCGGCCGCCGCGCGCAAGCTGAACACGCCGAAATCCACCGTCTCGAAGCGGATCCAGGATCTGGAGCGCGATCTGGGGGTGAAGCTGATCGAGCGGACGACGCGGCGGCTGCGGCTGACCGCGGAAGGCGCGCTGGTGCTGGCGCGGGCCGAGCGGATCCTGGCGGATGCCGAGGATATCGCCCGCTCGCTCGGCGACAGCGACGGGCGGGTGCGCGGCCATCTGCGCATCGCCGCGCCGCTGCTCTTCGGCCAGACCTATCTGGGTCCGCTGGCCGCCGAATGCCGCCGCCGCCATCCCGAGATGACGCTGGAGCTGGTGCTGACCGACGGCCAGCCGGATCTGGACGAGGAAGGCTTCGACGCCGCGATCCGCCTTGGCAGCGGCACCGGCGCGCAGGTGACGCGGCCGCTCTTCCAGAGCACCCGCATCCTGGTCAGCGCGCCCGGCATCCTCGGCACGCCCCCGGTCTCTCCGCGGCAGCTGGCCGACTATCCGGTGGCGCTCTACGGCATCGGCCTGATCCAGAGCTGGCACCTGACCGACGGTCGCGAGGACATGATCGTGCGCGTGGCAGGGGGGATGAGCTTCTCGTCCTACCCCTGCCTCTACAGCGCGGTGATGTCAGGCGCGGGACTGGCGCTTCTGCCGGAATATCTCGTGGCCGACGACATTGCCACCGGACGGCTCGTCCGCCATCTCCCGCAATGGAGCAGCCTGCCGGTCGAGCTGAGCCTCGTCTATCCGGGGGCGCGGTCGCTGACCCACCGGCTGCGGGCGTTCATCGACCTGCTGCAGGAGCTTTTCCCGGCGCCGATGGGCGCCTGAGCCGGGCGCCATCGCGGTTTCCAGCCAGAAGGGCAGCTCGCGGCAGGCCAGTGCCACCGTCGCCAGCCCGGCGCCGGTATAGGCGACCATCGCCTCGCGCGCCTCGTTGCGGTCGAGCCCGGCATCAAGCAGCAGCGGCAGCCCTTCGCTGCCCTGCGGGATGTCCCCGGGCGCGATGCCGGACAGCGCGGAAAGCGCGGCGCGGCCATGGCGGTGCCCCGGCAGCCGGGTCAGCAGCACGCAATGCGGCAGGAAGGCCCGGTCGGTCGCGGCAAGCCCGTGGCGTTCGAACCGCTCCAGCAGGTGATCGGCCACGGCCGGACTGACCGGCGCGCGCAGATGCGGGCAGAGGCCGAGCCGCGCGCAGTAGCGCGCCAGCAGCGGCAGCGCCCGGCGGTCCATCCGCGTGATGTCGAGAAGATAGGCCGACGTGGCCGGATCGGAGATGCGCACGGCGACATCGGTTCCGGAGAATTGCCGCTGCAGCTGGCGCAGCGAGGCCGGGTCGACATGGCGCATGACCCAGCCCGGCTGATGCGCGAGCCCGGCGCGGATCTCGGCCTCGTCGAGCCCGAAGCATTCCGCCAGCAGCGGCACAAGCCGCTCGCGCGCGGCCGCGCCCAGCGGGCAGAGCGCCACGTCGAGGCTCCGGGCCGCCGCCCGCGCCTCCTCGGCCGCGGCACGGCCGCTTTCCAGCCCCTTGCGCAGCCGTTCGGCGATCCGCTCGGGACGCGCAAGCGCGTCCGCGCCGCTGCGCGCCCGGTCCGGCGCCCAGGCATGCTGGACCCCGCCCCCTGCGCGGAGGGGACTGTTCCAGGTCCCGGCCATCGTGCCGAAAACTGCGCTCCGGCCGGGGCCGTGCCAAAAATCTTGAGCCATGTGCATCCCGCGGGTGCTGGTCCCGCGCCCTCCCTTAGCTCCGGTGCCGCTGGGCCGTCGCCGCCTGGTCTGCCGCCTGGCTGGCTCCGGCCCGTCCGGAATGTGGTCCTCAGATACTGCATGTAATCAGCACTCAGGCAAATCAATTCCCGCTAAAAATAGCGACTTTCGTCGCTGCGGCCGCAAAACACCGGCGCTGCGCCGCAGCCCGGCCGCGAATTGATTAGGATCAAAGTCAGCAAATCGCGGACGGTGCAGAGTGTCCCGGTACCATAAAGCCATTCCCGGGGAGCAAGGCAGACATGAGACTGACGCTACGCACAAATCTGGCCATGCGGACACTGATGTTCTGCGCCGTGAACAATGACCGGACCGTGAGGAAGGCCGAAGTGGCCAAGGCCTGCAACGCCTCCGAGAACCATCTGGCCCATGTCATTGTCATCCTGTCGCAGCTCGGGGTGATCCAGACCACGCGCGGCCGCAACGGAGGGCTGCGCCTGGCGCGCCCGGCGGAGGAGATCGATATCGGCGAGGTGATTCGGGCCCTTGAGGGCACCGTGCCCTTCGCCGAATGCTTCGAAGGCGCCGAGAACCACTGCCCGATCGTCGACCATTGCCGCCTGCGCGGCGTTCTGGCCAATGCGGTGGAGGCCTTCTACAAGGCGCTCGACGGCATCGCCCTGTCGGAGCTGACCCAGTCCAATCCCGGGCTGATCGCCGTGCTCGGCATGAACAGCGTCGAGCAGGCCTTCCCGCGGATCTGCTGAGCCAGGGGCCCTGCACCGCGCCGACAAGGCGCGAACGACCCGCGCCGCAAGGCGCGGCTCAGCCCGTGGCGGGCCCGGCGGGCAGCTCGACCACGTCGACGCTGTGCCCGGTGCCGCCGATGCCCGACATCCGCGTCACGCCGCGCACCGGCGAGACATCGGAATAGTCGCGGCCATAGGCGACGACGATATGGTCCTCGCTGGCGGTCATCGCATTGGTCGGGTCGTATTCGATCCAGCCGATCTCGCGGCCGCACCACGCCCGCACCCAGGCATGCATCGCATCCGCGCCCTCCAGCCGGGGCTGGCCCTCGGGCGGCAGGGTGCGCAGGAAGCCCGAGACATAGCCCGCCGGGATCCCGACCGAGCGCAGCCCCGAGATCATGATATGGGCATAGTCCTGGCAGACGCCCTTGCGCTGGCGGAAGGCCTCGGCCGGGGGCGTGTCGGCATCGGTGGCGCCGGGCAGGAAGCCCATCTCCTCGTGCAGCGCCAGCCCGACCCGCGTCACCGCCTCCATCACCGTCATGTCCGGGGTGACGATGTCGCGCACGAAGGCGCCGATCTCGGGCACCGAGCCCACCCGCGGCGAGGGCGGGACGAAATGGTGCGGCGAGCTGCCGTCGAGATCGCGGATCGAGGCCAGTTCCACCGGCAGCCGCGCCAGGGCCGGGCTGATGTCGAGCCCCGCGCGCTGGCTGCGCCGTTCCACCCAGGCCTTCAGCTGGAACTCGATGCCGGTGGCCGTGCGCCCGCCGAAGCCGATCGAGACCACGCGGTTGCCGAAGAAATCCGTGCCCTCGCTGCGCTCGCTGGGGCGGGGCGAGATCTCCAGATGGCGGATCGAGACGCGCTGGCGCCGCGGCAGCTCCAGCGGCTGCATGCGGATGACGTGATGGCCCAAGCTGGTCGACTGTCCGTAGGTGTAGAAGATCTTCAGCCGGATGTCGTAGCGCGTGGTCATCAAGACGCCTCTCCCCTCACCTGAAGTAATGCAAGGTCAGGAGGTTCGACACCTCCGCCAGGTCGCCGCGGGTCTTCCACAGCGCCTTCGTGTCCAGCGTGTGCGGCCGCTGCAGCTCGATATCGGTCTGCACCCGGATCACCGCGCGGTAGAAATCCGCCAGCCGTCCGTGGACATCGGCCCCGGGCAGCCTTTCGCACAGCGTGCGCATGCGGATCAGCTGGTAGAGCAGCCCGCGCGGATTGCGCCCGTCAAGCGCCAGGAGGTCGATCACCGTCTGCCGGTTGGTCGCGATCGTGTAGCGCCGCCGATGGGTGATGCCGCTGTCGCCAAGCTCAACCGCCAGGTCGAGCCCGCCCTCGGGTGCCGCCGGATCGGCGAAGCGCGCCAGCATGGAGCAGGTGTCCATCGCGCGTTCCAGCGCGCGGCCGACCGACAGGAAGCGCCAGCCGGTGAAGCGGTACATGTTGTCCTGCACCAGCCCGGAAAAACCGGTGATCTGGCGCAGCAGCCCCGAGATCTCGCGGGCGATGTCGTCCCCGGCGCGGGGCTCCTCGTCGCCGCGGTGGTTCTCGGCCAGCAGCATCGCGGCCCCCTGCAGCTCCTTCAGCGCCAGCCAGCCATCGACCGAGAAGCGGTCGCGCACCTGCGCCGCGCTCTGCACGGCGGCGTCGATCATGTCGGTCAGCGCCAGCGGCACCGGCTCGGCGACATTGACGCCCGCCACGGTCAGCGCCTCGCCGATCTCGTGCTGCAGCGGCATGTCGACGGCGGCATTCTCGGCCAGCCGGACATGGTAGGCGCGCAGCATCCGCATCGTGCCCTCGGCGCGCTCGACATAGCGGCCGAGCCAGTAGAGGTTGTCGGCCGCGCGGCTGGGCAGCAGGTTCAGATCCGGCCGGGTGCCCAGCGAGGTCCGCGCCTCGGCGATCGCGGTCTGCGATCCCGGCGGCTCCGCCATCAGCCAGACATCGGCGACCGAGCCGCCCTTCTGCAGCGAGATGGCGGTCGAATCCTGGTGCCGCCCGATCCGCGCATAGCCGCCCGGCATCAGCGTCCAGCCCTTGCGGGTGCGCGCCGCGAAGACCCGCAGGCTCATCGGCCGCGGCACCAGCTGGGCGCCGTCCCAGGCAGGCGTGGTGGAGAGCCGCACGACCTCCTGCCCGACGAGGTTGCCGCCCTCGCTCTCGATCCAGTCGGAGATCGAGGCCGAGGCGGTGCCGCGGAACTTGCCGCCGAGCACGGTCTTGCCATCGCTGTCGAAGGGCAGCCGCGTCGCCAGCGCGGGCGCGATCATCATCCGTTCGGTATTGGCCTGGACATGGCTGCGCTCGGCCCCCTGGCCGCACCACCAGGTGGCGATGTTCGGCATCTTCAGCGGCTCGCCGGTCAGCGCCTGGCAGATCCGCGGGATGAAGGCCAGCATGGCGCGGGTCTCGAGCACGCCCGAGCCGAGCGCGTTGACCATGGTCATCGAGCCCTGGCGCAGCGCCCCGACAAGGCCCGGCGTGCCCAGCCGCGAGGCCTCGTTCAGCTCCAGCGGGTCGGCCCAGGCGCTGTCGACGCGGCGCCAGATCACGCTGATCGGCTGCAGCCCGTTGACCGTGCGCACCATGACCTTGCCGTCGCGCACGACCAGATCCTCGCCCTCGAGCAGCATGAAGCCCAGGTAGCGGGCGATATAGGCATGCTCGAAATAGCCCTGGTTCAGCATGCCCGGCGTCAGCACGCCCACCCCGCCCTCGGTCTCGTCCGAGAGATGCTCCAGCGCGGCGCGGAAATCGGCGAAGAAGCCGCCGATCTTGGCGACGCTGCGATCGGCGAAGTATTCCGGGAACATCCGGCTCATCGCGACGCGGTTCTCGACCGAGAAGCCCGCCCCGGTCGGCGCCTGGGTACGGTCGCCCAGCACCCACCAGCGCCCGTCCGGGCCGCGGCCGATCTCGAAAGCGATGAAATGCAGGAAATGGCCCGAGCGCGGCGCGATCCCGACCATCGGGCGCAGCCATTCGGGCATCGAGGCCACCAGCGAGGCCGGCAGGTGCCCGTCCGCCACGAGGTGGTTCGAGCCGTAGAGATCGGCGAGGATCGCCTCCAGCAGGTCGGCGCGCTGGACCAGCGCCCCGGAGATCGCGGTCCAGTCCTCGTCCGAGAGAAGCACGGGGATGTGGCTCAGCGGCCAGGCGCGCTCGCGCGAGAAACCGTGGTCGTATTCGCGGTAGTAGACGCCGGCATCGTGCAGGTACTGCTCTGCCCGGTGGAAGCGCCGTTCGATATCGATGCCCGAGAGGCGGCCGAACTGTCCGAGGAAGTCCTTCCAGACCGGCCGCATCTCCCCTGTCGGATCGAGAAGCTCGTCCGCGGTGTTCTCGGTCGGCTTGTAGTCGCGAATGAACGCCGCGAGCTTGCCGCGACGCTCAATCCTCTCATTCGTGCTCAAATATCACATCCCGGCAAGGCGCCGCAGATCGAGCGTCATCGGGAATTCCGGATGCGGTGTCTCGATCGGCGGCACGTAGAGTCCCGGTGTATGCCCGTGCGGTTCGAATCGCGCAAGCCGCCTTGCCTCCGCCTCGTTGGAATTGACCGGGAAGGTATCGTAGTTCCGGCCGCCCGGATGCGCCACGTGATAGACGCAGCCCGCGATGGCACGGTTCGACCAGGTGTCGAAGATGTCGATCGTCAGGGGCACGTGCAGCGGCACGACCGGGTGCATCGCCAGGGGCGCCTGCCAGGCCTTGTAGCGGATGCCGCCCACCGAGACGCCGTTTTCCGCGGTCTTCTGCATCGGCACGATGCGGCCGTTGCAGGCGACGGTGTAGCGCGACGGATCCGAGGTGGTCAGCTTGACCTGCGCCCGTTCGGTCGAGCTGTCGGTATAGCGCACCGTGCCGCCGATCGCCCCGGTCTCGCCCATGACGTGCCAGGGCTCCAGCGCCTGGCGCAGCTCCAGATGGACGCCCGGCCCCTCGACCTCCCCGCAGAAGGGGAAGCGGAACTCGGCCTGGGCCTTGTACCAGTCGGGCTGCATCGGATAGCCATGCTCGTTCAGGTCGGCGAGGACCTCGTTGAAATCCTCCCAGAGGTAGTGCGGAAGCATGAACCGGTCGTGAAGCGTCGTGCCCCAGCGCGTCAGCTTGCCCGATAGCGGGTTCTCCCAGAACCGCGCGATCAGCGCCCGGATCAAGAGCTGCTGGGCCAGCGACATCCGCGCATTCGGCGGCATCTCGAAGCCGCGGAACTCCACCAGGCCGAGCCGGCCGGTGGGGCCGTCGGGGCTGTAGAGCTTGTCGATGCAGATCTCGGCGCGGTGGGTGTTGCCGGTCACGTCGACCAGAAGGTTGCGCAGGAGCCGGTCGGTCAGCCACGGCAGGGGCGGCATGCCCTCCCAGGGGGCCGGGATCTGCTGCAGCGCGATTTCCAGCTCGTAGAGATGGTCCGCCCTGCCCTCGTCGACGCGCGGCGCCTGGGAGGTCGGGCCGATGAAGAGGCCGGAGAAGAGGTAGCTCAGCGACGGGTGCCGCTGCCAGTGCAGGATCAGCGAGCGCAGCAGGTCCGGACGGCGCAGGAAGGGGCTGTCCATGATGGTCGCCCCGCCGATCACCACGTGGTTGCCCCCGCCGGTGCCGGTATGCTTGCCGTCGATCATGAACTTGTCGGCGCCCAGGCGGCTCTGGCGGGCCTCCTCGTAGATCGTCTCGGTGATCTCGACGGCCTCGTCCCAGTTGGAGGCGGGCTGGATGTTGACCTCCAGCACGCCGGGATCGGGCGTGACCTTGATGACGTTCAGGCGCGGGTCCGAGGGGGGCGGATAGCCCTCGATATGGACCGGAAGGCCCAGCCGCTTGGCCGCGGCCTCGGAGGCGGCGACAAGCTCCAGGTAGTCCTCCAGCCAGACGACCGGGGGCAGGAAGACCGTCAGCCGGCCGTCGCGCGGCTCCACCGAGATGGCGGTGCGGACATGGCCGTCGATCTCGTAGAGGCTCTGCGGAACCGGGCCGTCCTTCTCGGCGGTCTCGTAGGTGACGGTGGCGACCTTCTGGTCGAGCCATTCCCGGCCCAGCCGCTCGGCCATCTCCTTGGAGATATCGGGCAGCGGCGGCCGTTCCAGCGTGGTGTCGGCCTCGTTGATATAGGGATACTCGGCCGAGGACAGGTAGGGCAGCGCGCCCAGCGGCAGGCGGTAGCCGACGGGGCTGTCGCCCGGCACCAGGAAGATCTTGCCGCGGCGGGTCTTCCACTTCTCCGACATCCACTTGCGCGTGGTCGTGTGCTTCACCTGCCAGGGCTGGACCGGCAGGACATAGCCCACGGGCTTGGTCAGCCCGCGCTCGAAGACCTTCAGCATCCGCTGGCGTTCCTCGGCATCCTCGAGCTTCGAGTTCTCCGGATCGACATTGTTCGGCAGCCCGCCCTCGCGCAGCAGCCATTCGGCCGGGTCCTCGTAGGCGGGCATGATGTTGCCGGTCTCCACCGACAGCGCTTCGGCGATCGCGGTGGTCAGCTGCGCGGCGTCCTCGTAGGTCGGCGCGTCCGTCTTCTCGATCGCCTCCTCCGGCAGCTCGCGGGCGATCAGGTCGGGATCGTTCCAGATCGGCTTGCCGTCGCGGCGCCAGTAGCAGGAGAAGGTCCAGCGCGGCAGGGTCTCGCCCGGATACCACTTGCCCTGGCCGTAATGCAGGAAGCCGCCCGGGGCGAATTTCTCGCGCAGCCGCCGGATCAGCACATCCGCCAGCGCCCGCTTCTGCGGGCCGACCGCGGCGGAGTTCCATTCGTCGGACTCGAAATCGTCGATCGACACGAAGGTCGGCTCGCCGCCCATGGTCAGGCGGACGTCGTTCTCGGCGAGCTTGCGGTCGACATGGGCGCCGAGCGCGTTCAGCGCGTCCCAGCTGTCATCCGAGAAGGGCTTGGTGATCCGCGGATGCTCGGCGACCCGGGTCACCTGCATGTCGAAATCGAATTCGGTCTTCAGGTCGTCCGGGCCCGAGAACCCGCCCGAGATCGGCGCGGCGTTCTTGTAATGCGGGGTGGCGGCCAGCGGGATGTGGCTTTCGCCGGTCAGAAGGCCCGAGGTCGGATCGAAGCCGATCCAGCCCGCGCCCGGCAGGAAGACCTCGCACCAGGCATGCAGGTCGGTGAAGTCGACCTCGGTGCCCGACGGGCCGTCGAGCGCCTTCAGGTCGGGCTTCAGCTGGATCAGGTAGCCCGAGACGAAGCGCGCGGCGAGGCCGAGATTGCGCAGGGCCTGCACCATCAGCCAGGAGCTGTCGCGGCACGAGCCCTTGCCGTTCTCGAAGGTCTCCTCGGGGGTGTAGACGCCCGGCTCCAGCCGGACGACGTATTCCACGGCCTCGTTGATGCGGCGGTTCAGGTCGACGACGAAATCGACCGAGCGCATCTTCTCCGTCGGCACGCCCTTGAGGAACTTCTTCAGATGCGGGCCCGCGGGCTCGGGCTTCATGTAGATCGACAGGTCGTCGAGCAGCTCTTCGGGATACTCGAACGGGTAGAATTCGGCGCGTTCCTCGACGAAGAAATCGAAGGGGTTGTAGACCGACATGTCGGCGACGAGGTCGACCTCGATCTTGAATTCCTTCACCGGCTCGGGGAAGACGAACCGCGCCAGCCAGTTGCCGTAGGGGTCCTGCTGGTGGTTCACGAAATGCGTGGACGGGCTGACCTTCAGCGAATGCGTCAGCACGCGGGTCCGCGAATGCGGTGCTGGCCTCAGCCGTATCACCTGCGGCCCCAGTAGCACTGGCTGGTCGTATTTGTAATGCGTCAGGTGATAGATGCTGGCCTTGATCGACATGAAACTGCGCCCCTCGTACCCTTCTTTGAGGGCACGCTTTCACAGAATGTAAGATGACGCCAGTGTCGCCGCCGCCGCGCCCGGGGGCCGCCGGAGGGGGTGCCTAAATTTTAGACTGGTTTACCTGGGGAGACCGCCGCTTCTTTCGGCGTGCCCGCCCGGGCCCTGCCCGCGGCGTGGCGGGGCGGCAACAGGCGGTAGGAAACCACCTGCTGCCCGCCGTTTCCGCGCTCAGAGCGCGGCAGCCGCCGCCGCGCGGATCGCCGCGATATTGGCGCCGTAGGGGGCCGGATCGGCGACCGAGCCGCCCTTGAAGACGGCCGAGCCCGCGACCAGCACATCGGCTCCGGCCGCGGCGACCAGGGGCGCGGTCTCGGGCGTCACGCCGCCGTCGATCTCGATATGCACGGGGCGGTCGCCGATCATCGCGCGCAGCGCGCGGATCTTGGCGGTCATGTCGATGAACTTCTGCCCGCCGAAGCCCGGGTTCACCGTCATCACGCAGACCAGGTCGCAGAGATCGAGCAGATGCTCCACCGCTGCGGCCGGGGTGCCCGGGTTCAGCGCGACGCCCGCCTTCATCCCCGCGCCGCGGATCGCCTGCAGCGTGCGGTGGATATGTGCGCCCGCCTCGACATGGGCGGTCAGGATGTCGGCGCCCGCCTCGGCGAAGGCGTCGATATAGGGATCGACCGGCGCGATCATCAGATGCACGTCCATCACCGTGCCGACATGCGGGCGGAACGCCTTGACCGCGGGCGGGCCGAAGGTGAGGTTCGGCACGAAATGCCCGTCCATCACGTCGACATGGACCCAGTCGGCGCCCTGGGACTCGATGGCGCGGATCTCCGCACCGAAATTGGCGAAATCCGCCGAGAGGATCGACGGCGCGATCTTGATGCTGCGCGAGAAGTCCGAATAGGCCATGGGCTCCCTCCGTTGAAAGGCGCCCTCCGTTAGCCGAGTTGCCCGCACAACGCCACTGCAAAAACGCACATTCACTTCGCGTTGACATTTCCGAGAGTTTTGGTCGTCTTTAGCCACCAACCAAGGCGCCGGACGCGGCAGGCCCAGGCAGTTCCCCTCCCCCCAAGCTCCCATGGAGACCCTGGACATGACCCCGATCCGCCCCGCCGCGGCCGGCCGAACGCCGGCCCGGCCGATTGCCCTTTCCACCACCGCCCTCGGCCTGATCTTCGCCGCCCTTCCGGCCCTGGCGCAGGAGACGGACGGGGAGAGCGTGCTGGTGCTCGACACCATCACCGTCACCGCCGGCGGGTTCGAGCAGAGCGTGGAGAACGCCCCGGCCTCGGTGACGGTGATCCCGGGCGAGGAGCTGCAGCGCCAGAACGTCACCGACCTGACCGACATCCTCACCGGCGTGCAGGGCGTCGCGACGACCGGCACGGCGGACGAGTCCGACATCTTCATCCGCGGCCTGCCGGGCGACTACACGCTGATCCTGGTCGACGGCCGCCGCCAGGGCACGCGCGAGAGCCGTCCCAACGGCTCCTCGGGCTTCGAGCAGAGCTGGATCCCGCCGGTCGCGGCGATCGAGCGGGTCGAGGTCGTGCGCGGCCCGATGTCCTCGCTCTACGGCTCGGACGCGATGGGCGGCGTGATCAACATCATCACCAAGAAGATCAGCCCGGTCTGGACCGGCTCGCTGACGCTCGAGGGCACCCTGCCCGAGCACAGCCGCGACGGCGTCTCGGCGCAGCAGTCCTTCTATCTCGCCGGACCGGTGATCGACGACAAGCTGGGCGTCCAGCTCTGGGGCCGCCGCTACTGGCAGGACGAGAGCGGGGTCGTCGACGGCGCGGCCGGCTCGGATGACGAGGACCTGACCGCGCGGCTGGTCTTCGCCCCCGTCGACGGCCACGAATTCCAGGCCGAGGTCGGGCGCACCCGGGTGCAGAACACCACCTCCGACGGCGAGTCCGTCGAGGAGGGCGACGGCGACGCCAAGAACCGCCACACGCGCGAGCACTGGATGGTCGGCTACCGCGGCGAATGGGGCGCGGTCGATGCCGACCTGTCCTTCCAGCAGGAGACCGGCAAGCGCACTACCTGGTCGGGCGACGCGGACGAGAGCCTGGAGAAATCCGACCGCGAGCCGGAGATCAAGAACTCGGTCCTCGACGCCAAGTTCACCGCCCCCTTCAGCGGCGCGGGCGAGCATACGCTGGTCTTCGGCGGGCAGTATTTCGACGCCGAGCTGACCGACCAGAATTCCGGCACCCAGGACAGCTCGCACCAGACCTTCTCGGCCTATCAATGGGCGCTCTTCGCCGAGGATGAATGGCGGCTCCTGCCCGATTTCGCGCTGACCCTCGGCGCGCGCTATACCGAGCACGAGAATTTCGGCGGCTACTGGACCCCGCGGCTCTACGGCGTCTGGAACGCCACCGGCAAGCTGACGGTCAAGGGCGGCGTCTCCACCGGCTACAAGGCGCCCGGCATCCGCCAGACCACCGAGGGCTACTACTACGCCACGCAGCGCGGCCAGGGCGTGATCGTCGGCGATCCCGATCTGGAACCGGAGACCTCCACCAGCTACGAGCTGGGCGCGATCTGGACCGAGCAGGCCTGGCAGCTCAGCGCCACCGCCTACCACACCGACTTCACCGACAAGATCGAGAGCTACAATACCGGCGAGACGATCGAGGTGGACGGCGTGACCCGCAACCGCTGGGAATACGTCAACGTCCAGGACGCCACCGTGCAGGGGGTCGAGCTGGCCGCCACCTGGGAAACCAACCCCTATCTCTCCTGGCGCGCGACCTACACCTACACCGATAGCGAGCAGGAAAGCGGCGACTACAAGGGCCTGCCGCTGGCGCGCACGCCCGAGCACCAGGCCTCGCTGCGCGGCGACTGGAAGACCCCGGTCAGCGGGCTGGATGCCTGGGGCCGCGTCACCTATCACGGCGAGGAGATCAATGCCGGGGCGCGGATCGGCAGCAACGGCACGCCCTACAAGCGCAATGCCGACGGCGACGTGATCGCCTACAAGTACGACGCCTATACCACAGTGGATATCGGCGCCTCCTACGCGGTGAACGAGACGCTCACGCTGAATGCGGCGATCTACAACCTCACCGACAAGGAGATCGCCTCGGCCGACAACAACACCGTCGCCGAGGGCCGCAGCCTCTGGCTGGGGCTGACCGCCACGTTCTGACCCCGGACGGGGCCGCGCACCGCGCGGCCCCTGCCGCCGCTAGAGGCCCAGCAGCCCGCGGGCCATGGCCAGGACCAGCGCCTGCTCGCGGGTCGCCGCCCCCATCTTCTCGCGCGCCTTCGCCAGATGCATCCGCACCGTGACCTCGGCGAGGCCCAGCTTCTCGGCGATCCGGCGGTTGTCGAGCCCCGCGGCCAGCAGGCAGAGCACGTCGCGCTCGCGCCCGCTCAGCGGCCGGTAAGCCACCCCCTGGAACCCCTGCCCGCTCTCCGGCGCGCTGAGCTGCGCCGCCATCATCGCCGAGACCGCCGGCAGGATCGCCAGCGTCTCGGGCGGCAGCACCTCCTGCGCACGCGCGCGGGTGCACAGCAGCACGGATTTCGTCACCGACCCGTCCGACCATTTATGGGCGACCAGGTGGCCGTAGCCGTGCTCCCGCAGCAGTGCCGCCATGTCGCGGGCCCGCGGATTTTCCGACAGGGCCAGCTCGGCACCCGAGAACTCGGCCGACTGGCTGCGCGTGCCGAGCCAGGAGATCACCGGATCGACCTCGAACATGCGCTGGCGGAGATAGGCGTCGACCCAGACCGGCTTCATGCCGTAGCGAAGCCAGATCGGCGCGCCCGATGCCGTGAAGCTGCCGACGGCATTGAGGGCATCGATCCCCAGACGCTGCGCCATGCGCTGCGCGAGCTCCCAGCCCGCCTCGCCTGCGCGGGGTCCGGTTTCGGTTCCGGCGCCGATCATGTCGGCAATATCTATAAACATATTCGCGTTTGACAAAGTTGTCGTGCTTGGCAAAATAAAATCCAGTACCTATCGCTAACGATAGCTTATCAGCGTCCCACCCTAGGGTTAAGATTGAATCATTGACGGCAAGAGCTGCCACGCTGAGTTGCAGCAGATTGAAATAATTACATTTATTTTACAAATCCCGGTGCATTGCGCCGGTCCCCGGAGAACCGCTCCGGGACGGATCGAAATTGCACGGCGCCTGGCGTCGCGCTCCACGAGCAGCCCTTCCCAAAAGCTGCATAAAAGGCAGGCCGGGCATCACTGCCCGGTCTGCTGAAGCCTCTCCCGCTCGATCTCGCGCCACTTGCGGACATTGGCGTTATGCTCTTCCAGCGTATGCGAGAAGACATGCCCGCCCGTGCCGTCGGCGACGAAATAGAGATAGTCGGTCTCTGCCGGGTGCAGCGCCGCCTCGATGGCCAGGCGGCCCGGATTGGCGATCGGCCCCGGCGGCAGCCCGTCGATGGCATAGGTGTTGTAGGGGGTGTAGCGGCGCAGCTCGCTGGCGCGCAGCCCGCGGCCCAGCACGCCCTTGCCCTCGGTGATGCCGTAGATCACCGTCGGGTCGGTCTGCAGCCGCATCCCCTGCTCCAGCCGGTTGACGAAGACCGAGGCGACGGTCGGACGCTCGCCGTCGACGCCGGTCTCCTTCTCGACGATGGAGGCCATGGTCAGCGCCTCTTCCACCGAGGCGTAGGGCAGGCCCTCGGCCCGGCTCTCCCAGGCGGCGGAGAGGAATTCCGACTGGCGGGATTCCATCTCGGTCAGGATGTCGCCGCGCAGATCGCCCGGCGCGATGTCGTAGCTGCCCGGGGACAGCGTGCCCTCGGCGGGAACCTGGTCGACGGTGCCCTCGAGAATGTCGAGCTTGTCGAGCGCGTTCCAGACCTGCCAGGAGGTCACCCCCTCGGCCACGGTCACCCGGTAGGCGCCGAAGCCCTGGTCGAGGAAGCGCTGGTAGGCCTCGGGACGCTGGGCGTCGGGCTGGAATTCGGCCACGACCTCGTAGCGGCCGGTTTCCGGCGCGATCTCGCGCAGCTGCAGTTCGGTCAGCGTGACGCCGATGCGGTAGTTCACCTCGGCGCCGCAGGTGCTCTGCCCGGTGGCGGTCAGCAGGTCGGAGATCTGCTCCATCGAGGCATTGGCCGGGATCAGGAAGTTCCCCGCCTTCAGCTTGGCGCTGCGCTCGGTATAGTCAGAGCCCAGCCGGAAGATGCGGGCATTGCCGACCGCGCCCATATCGGCGAGCTGCTGCGAAACGCCGGTCATCGTGCCGCCGCGCGGAACGCTGACGCAGACGGCCTCGGCCAGGGGACCCGGCGTGACCCAGCTGCGCTGCGCCCAGTAGATGGCGCCCGAAAGCGCCATCAGGGCGATGATGAGCAGCGTCAGGAAATTCGACGCGACGGATTTCCACATCAGGCGGCAACCTGGCCGATGACGAGGGACGCGTTGGTGCCGCCGAAGCCGAAGCTGTTCGACAGCGCGATCCGGATCTCGCGCTCTTCCTTGGCATTGGCGGCCAGGCTGAGCTTCGGCGTCACCGCCGGATTGTCGAGATTGATCGTCGGCGGCGCCACCTGGTCGCGGATCGCCAGGATCGAGAAGATCGCCTCTACCGCGCCCGCGGCCCCCAGCAGGTGGCCGATCGAGGACTTGGTCGAGGACATGGTCGCCTTCGAGGCCGCATCGCCCAGGATCGCCTCCACCGCGCCCAGCTCGATCGTGTCGGCCATGGTCGAGGTGCCATGCGCGTTGATGTAGTCGATCTGCGCCGGCAGGATGCCCGCGCGCTTGATCGCCGCGCTCATCGCGCGCTTGGCGCCGTCGCCGTCCTCGGAGGGGGCGGTGATGTGGTAGGCATCGCCCGACAGGCCGTAGCCCAGCACCTCGGCATAGATCTTGGCGCCGCGCGCGACCGCGTGCTCGTATTCCTCGAGCACGACGACGCCCGCGCCCTCGCCCATCACGAAGCCGTCGCGGTCGTTGTCATAGGGGCGCGAGGCGCGCTCCGGCTCGTTGCCGCGCTTGGTGGAAAGCGCCTTGCAGGCGTTGAAGCCCGCGATGCCCAGCTCGCAGATCGCCGCTTCGGCGCCGCCGGCGATCATCACGTCGGCATCGCCGAGCTGGATCAGCCGCGAGGCGTCGCCGATCGCATGCGCGCCGGTCGAGCAGGCGGTCACCACGGCGTGGTTCGGCCCGCGGAAGCCGTAGCGGATCGAGACCTGGCCCGAGATCAGGTTGATCAGCGAGCCCGGAATGAAGAAGGGCGACACCCGCCGCGGCCCGCGCTCCTTCAGCAGGATCGCGGTATCGGCAATGGTCGACAGCCCGCCGATGCCGGAGCCGATCATGACGCCGGTGCGCTCCTTGCCCTCGTCATCCTCGGGCATCCAGCCGGAGTCCCGCACGGCCTGCTCGGCCGCGGCCACGCCGAAGAGGATGAACTCGTCGACCTTGCGGGCCTCTTTCTTCTCCATCCAGTCATCCGGATTGAAGCTGGCATCCGTGCCGTCCCCATAGGGCACTTCGCAGGCATAGGTCGTCGCCAGATGGCCTGCATCAAACTTGCTGATCGTGCCCGCTCCGGACTTTCCTGCCAGCAGGCGGGACCAGGTTTCCTCCACGCCGCAGGCCAGCGGAGACACCATTCCCAACCCTGTCACGACTACCCGACGCATGGTCTGCTCCCGTTATATCGTTATCGCTCCGGCGCCTGATACCCTGTGCCGCGCCGTGCGGCAAGCGCAAGACCCCCGGCAATGGCGGCGATCGCGCCTTCCCGCCTGCCCGCCCGGCGGGAAACCGCGGCGCCCGGGGATCAGTGCGCGGCCGCGCGCGCCGCCAAGAGCCCGTCGAGCTCGGCGAGGAAGCCGCCGCCCGCGCGCGACACATCGGCCAGGATCGCCTGGACGTAGTCGGCCGGCAGCTCGTGCTCCTCGGGGAAGTTCCTCAGCGCGCAGGAGCTGCGGTTGAAGGCGAGGATGCCGCCCATGTGGCGCGACAGGAAGCTCTTGGCCATGCCGCCCGCGCGGCGGACAGTCTCGGCGCGGCCGCCATCAGCGCCGAGCTCGCCCGGGGCGAAGCGGAGCGCGGCGAAGACCGAGAGCGCCTCGCCCAGCACCTCCTCGACGCTGTCGAGCGCGGCATAGCGGGTGGCCATGGCCGGCTGCTGGCGGGCGAGGCGCTGGTTCAGGTGGTGGCGGTAGCTGCCGAAGGCGCCCTCCTCGCGCGCCTCGAGCCAGCCGGCGAAGCCCGCCAGCCCCGGCTCTGCCCCCAGGCTCAGCGCGCCGGGCGGACGGCCGAGCTGGCGCAGCACCCGCTCGGCGGATTCGAGCGCGCCCTCCATATGGCCCGGATCGCGCTGCGCGGTCTCGCTGCCGGCGAAATAGAGCCGCCCCTGCCACAGCGCCCGGCGCAGCGCCGCGGGCGGCGCGCTGCGCCGCAGCGCCGGGTCGGACAGATCGGCGGCCGCGCAGGTGAAGGGCTCCGCCGCCCAGTCGGCGATCAGCGGCTCCGCCGCGGCCAGCTCGGCGCCGAAGAGCTGCGCCATCTGGCTGGCGACCAGCATCGGCAGCCCGGCGGAGAAGGCGGCCCGCGTCCCGGCATCAAGCGCGAAGAAGCCGCCGATCGCGCCCGGCGCGGTGCCGCCGGGCAGGCCCAGGTCGAAGGTCTCGCCCAGCACGGCGCGCTCGTGCCCGGCCTGGGAATTGCCCGAGAGGCCCGCCTCGCGCCAGGGCGCCCGCGGCACCGCCATCGCCGTCTTGGCAGTCGAGGCCATCCAGGTCTGCATCGCCGCGAAGGGCGCCAGGTCGATCTGCGGCGCGAAGGCCACCGTCTGGGCCGCCAGCCGCGGCGGCAGGGCCAGCACGGCCCGGCGCGCCTGCGCCTCGGTCCCGTCGGCGAAATGCAGGCGCACATGATCGCCCGTGTCGGAGACCGAGACCAGCACATGGCCCAGGCGCAGCCGCTCCGCCCCGAGCCTGCCTGCCAGCGCGGCGATCATCGCCCCCATCCCGTCGCGCAGCCGCAGCGCGCCGCCATGGACCGGCGCCGTTCCGGCCGGCTCCGGCCCCGCCTCCGCATCATTGAGCAGGAGCGCCCCGCCCTCGTCATGCTGCGCCACCGTCTCGAGCCCCAGCCGCGCCGCCAGCGCCCGCAGGAGCGGCTGGTCCGGCCAGTGCCAGGCCGCGCCGAGATCGAGCGCCAGCCCGGTCTGCGCATCCGTCTCCGTCCGGATCCGCCCGCCGAGCCGCTCCCGCGCCTCGAAGAGGACCACGTCCTGTCCCTCGCCCGCCAGTTCCGCCGCCAGGGCGAGCCCGGCCAGCCCGCCGCCCACGATTGCCGTTCCGATCATGCCGCATCTCCTGTCCGCTGTTCAGACTGGCCAAGCAGGCAGCGTGCCGGTCGCTCCGCCGCCGCGGCCGCCCCTGCGGATTTCCCGCGCCGGACGCGCCGTTCGGGAGTATACCTGAACGTGCATTTGAGACCCTGATTCACGCATTGGAGGATCACGATGACCCCAATTCTGCTTGCCGCCTTCTGCCTGGCCCTGGCCGGGCCCGCCATGGCCGGTCCCCCGGCCGATCTGCTGGCCCGCGGCGAGTATTTGGTCCGCGGCCCGATGGGCTGCGGCAACTGCCATACCCCGCTCGGCCCAGAGGGACCGGTGGCGGGGATGGAGCTGGCCGGACGGCTGGTCGAGGACAATCCCGGCTTCACCGCCTACGCGCCGAACATCACCCCGGCCGGTGCCATTGCCGACTGGAGCGATGAAGAGCTGTCCCGCGCGATCCGCGAGGGGCTGCGCCCCGATGGCAGCCTGATCGGCCCGCCGATGCCCTTCGCGGCCTATCGCGGCATTTCCGACAGCGACCTCGCGGCGATCGTCGCCTTCCTGCGCAGCGTCGCGCCGGCAGAGCAGGCCGTGCCCGCCTCGAGCTACCGCATCCCGCTGCCCCCGGCCTACGGCCCGCCGGTCGGCCATGTCGACGCGCCGCCGCCGGGCGTGACCGTCGCGCAGGGCGAGTACATCGCGCTGCATCTGGCGCATTGCATGGAGTGCCACTCGCCGATGACGCCGCAGGGACCGGACTATGCCACCGGGCTGGGCCAGGGCGGCTTCGTCTTCCGCGGCCCCTGGGGCGAGACGGTCGCGCCGAACATCACCAGCGGACCGGACGGAATCGCCGGGCTCGACGATGCCGCGCTGAAGGCGATGATCACCGAAGGGCGGCGCCCGGACGGGTCGCAGATGACCCCGCCGATGCCCTATGGCTATCTCGCGCAGATGCAGCCCGCCGATCTGGAGGCGGTCATCCTCTATCTGCGCAGCCTGCCGCCGCTGCCGGGGAACTGACCCCCTGAAACGCAAAATGGCACCCCGTGGGTGCCATTCGCGACGTCGATGACGGCGTCAGATCGCCTGGATCAGGCCTGTGCCTTCTGGATGAAGGACACGGCGTCGCCGAAGGTCTGGATCTTCTCTGCGGCATCGTCCGGAATCTCGATCCCGAACTCTTCTTCGAACCGCATCACCAGTTCCACCGTGTCAAGCGAGTCGGCGCCGAGATCGTCGATGAACGACGCTTGCTCGTTGACCTTCTCTTCCTCAACACCCAGCTGCTCTACGACGATCGCTTTGACGCGCTCGATGATGTCGCTCATCTTCGGTTCCTCATTTTTCTCTCAGGGCGGGTGCCCGAATACCGTCTTCTGCGGGCCCTCTGACCCTTTTGCCGAACAGGGCGCCAGAGAAGCGCCTCTGTCCAGGATTCCCGGGCGCACACCTGAAAAGGCCTGCCCCCCAAAATCTTGCGCGCCTATAGCACAGGTGCAGGGCAAGGCAAACGCTTTCGCCCCTGCCCCTGCGTCCCGTGCCCGGCGGCGTCAGAGCATCGCCATGCCGCCATTCACGTGCAGCGTCGCGCCGGTGACATAGCCCGCCTCGGGGCTGGCCAGGTAGAGCACGGCCGCGGCGATTTCCTCGGGGCTGCCCATGCGGCCCGCGGGGATCTGGCCCATGATGGCCTCTTTCTGCTGGTCGTTCAGCTTGTCGGTCATCGCGGTCTGGATGAAGCCCGGCGCCACCGCGTTGACGGTGATCCCGCGGCTGGCGACCTCGTAGGCCAGCGACTTGCCCATGCCGATCACGCCGGCCTTGGCCGCGGCATAGTTGCCCTGGCCCGGATTGCCGGTCGCGCCGACGATCGAGGAGATGTTGATGATCCGGCCCCAGCGCGCCTTCATCATGCCGCGCAGCACGCCCTTGCAGAGCCGCATGGTGGAGGTGAGGTTCACCTCGATCACGCTGGCCCATTCGTCCTCGGACATCCGCATGAAGAGGTTGTCGCGGGTGATGCCGGCATTGTTGACCAGGATGTCGACCGCGCCCATCGCCTCGGCCGCCTGCTTGGGCAGGGCGTTGACCGCCTCCGGATCGGAGAGGTTGCAGGGCAGCACATGCGCCCGCTCGCCGAGCTCGGCCGCCAGCGCCTCAAGCGGCTCGACCCGCGTGCCCGAAAGCCCCACCGTCGCCCCCGCGCCATGCAGCGCGCGCGCGATCTCGGCGCCGATTCCCCCCGAAGCGCCGGTAACCAGCGCCGCCTTGCCATTCAGTTCGAACATGTCGGTGTCTCTTTCTGCCCCTGTGTCCGGTCGGGACCTGCCCTAACCCGGACGGCGAAGCCTGTGCAATCCCCGTGCCTGACGCAGCGCCGCCCCCGTTGGCGGGGCCCGGCCCCTTCGGCACGTCATGACGGCCATGCAATAGGCGCAATGCGGACGGAAGGGAACCGCAAAGCCCCGGGGGCGCCGCGTGCCGGATCGGGCATCACGAGAGCGGGCATCAAGCATCCGGAAACCATTATCTGGAAAAAACCGGGACCATGTCCAAAGGGAGGGAATCGATGGGCCAGCATCCAGCGCCTTTCCGGCAGGGCCGCCCCTGCGGGAGCTTCGCCGCAGGCGGGCCCGCCACCCGACCTCTTTCATCATGACGGATGACCAGCCTTGATCACCCCCGAGACCCCGCAGGCCGCATCGCGTCCCCGGCCCGCCCTCTGTTCCGGCCCGGGAGGCTGCCGATGAGCGCCGCCGCCCGCATCGCCTGCGCCGCGCTCCTTGCCGTAGCGCTGTTCCCGGCGCTTGCGCGCGCCGCCGTCGTGGCGGGCTCGGGCTTCGGCGGCAGCGTCCTGCTCGACGGCGTCGGCACGGACATCGCCGCGGGGCTGCCGGGGCGGTTCCAGGCCAGCTTCGCGCCGGGTCCGGCGGGCGGCTCCGGCGCGGGCCTGGCCGATTTCGGCAGCGGTCCCGATCTGGCCGTCGGCCTGTCGCTGGGCATGCGGCTTTCCAATCCGGGCCAGTCCTGGGGACCGGCGGATATCGGCGTCGGCACGATCGGCTTCGACTGGCTCGACGGCCACCATGTCGCGCTGGTCTTCGATCTCGACGCGCCCGCGGAGTTCGAGCTGTCCCGCAGCTTCCCCCATCTCGGCCGCTCTGTCCGCATCGACCTCTCCGACGGGATGATCGACGGCGCGGCCGTCTTCTCGCTGTCTGATATCGTCCTGGGCAAGACGGGCGAGGTCATCACCGGCGTGGTGCAGCTGGGCGCGGATCTGGAGGGCAGCGCGATCTCCTTCGCCGATGACGCCGTGACGATCCGCTATTCCTCCCGGACCCTGTCGGAGCTCGACCTGACCGGCACCCGCGTCATCTACCGGCTCTCCACCAGCTATTCGGCCGTGCCGCTGCCGGGCAGCGCCTGGATGCTGCTGGCCGGGACCGGGCTGATCGGCGCCGCGGGGCTGCGCCGCCGCCCCGACCAAGCACGCGACCTGAAACGGAAAAGGGCCCCGCCGGGGCCCTTTCGCAGCATCGGAGCGGGCTGGCTCAGGCCAGGGTCAGCACCGACTTGACATCCTCGGGCGTGCCGACGGCCTTGCAGGCGATCGAGCGATCGATGCGGCGGACCATGCCCGACAGCGCCTTGCCCGCGCCGATCTCCCAGATCTCGTCCACGCCTTCGCCCGCCATCCAGGCAACGCTCTCGCGCCAGCGCACCGAGCCGGTGACCTGCTTGACCAGCTCCGCCCGGATCGTCTCGGGGTCGGTAACGGCCGAGGCCAGGGTGTTCTGCACCACCGGCACCGCGGGCGCCTGGATCGCGACCGCGGCCAGCTTCTCGGCCATGACATCCGCGGCGGGCTGCATCAGCGCGCAGTGGAAGGGGGCGGAGACCGGCAGCATCACGGCGCGCTTGGCGCCCTTGCCCTTGGCGATCTCGACCGCGCGCTCGACCGCGCCCTTGTGCCCCGAGACCACGACCTGGCCCGGATCGTTGTCATTCGCCGCCTGGCAGACCTCGTCCCCGGCCGCCTCCGCGGCGACCTCCTGCACGGCCGCGAAATCGAGCCCGAGCAGCGCGGCCATTGCGCCGACGCCCACCGGAACCGCCGCCTGCATCGCCGCGCCGCGGGCCCGCAGGAGCCGCGCCGTGTCGGCGATGCTCAGCGATCCGGCCGCGGCCAGCGCGGAATATTCGCCCAGGCTGTGCCCGGCGACGAAGGCGCCCGAGCCGATCTGCCAGCCCTCCGCCTCGAGCGCGCGCACCGCGGCCAGCGAGCAGGCCATCAGCGCGGGCTGGGCGTTCTGCGTCAGTGTCAGCTCGGCAATGTCGCCATCCCAGACCAGCGCCGAGAGCTTTTCGCCAAGCGCCTCGTCGACCTCGTCGAACACGGCTTTCGCGCCGGGATAGGCCTCGGCGAGCGCCTTGCCCATGCCGATGGTCTGGGCGCCCTGCCCGGGAAAAACATATGCGCGCGTCATCGCGGGCTCCTCCAGCTGTTCAGGTCGTAGCTTCGTCAGTCTGCAGAGCGGATTAGCCAATGCTGCCGGGGGTTGCAATCGCGCCGCGGCGCTTTGCGCGGTTGAAATTGCGGGCAGCCGCCAAGGGCGCGCCTGCGACGCGGCGCCTCAATCCGCCGTCCCGTGCCGTCCGGGCCATCGACGCCCGCCCCGCGGGGATGCTACCGCTGCCGCAACCGACGGGGCCGCCGCCCCGCCCTTCCTTGCGAGATCCGATGACCGCGCTCCCCTGCCCGGCCCGTGCTTCCCAGCCGGGGGCCAAGACCTGAATGCTGGACGTCTTCCTTCTGGCCGTGCCGCTCTACCTGCTGATCGCCGCGGGCTATGCGGTGGTGCGCTCCGGATACCTGCCGCCCGAGAATCTGGGCGGCGTCGGGCAGTTCGCCCTCAAGGTCTGCCTGCCGGTGCTGATCTTCGCCGCCGTGTCGAAACCGGGCGAGCTGCTGGTGCTGAACTGGATGTTCGTGCTGGGCTATTCCGCCGGCTCCTTCCTGGTGATCGGGATCATGACCCTGGCCATGCGCCGCCTCCTCGGCCAGCCGCCGGCCCGCGCCATCGTGCTGGGCCTGGGCTGCGGCAGCTCGAACAGCGCCTTCTTCGGCCTGCCCGTCGCCTCGATCGCGCTCGGCCCCGAGCAGGCGGCGACGATCTTCGCCTGGATCCTGCTGGCCGAGAACATGGTGGTGATCCCGCTGTGCATTTCGCTGGCCGAAAGCGCCGAGACCCGCGCGGGCAGCTTCCTGACCTCGCTGCGGGGCGTGCTGGCCGGGATGCTGCGCTCGCCCTTGATGATCGGGCTGGCGGCGGGGCTCGCGGTCTCGGTCACCGGGCTGGTGCCGCCGCCGCCGGTGGCGCGGGCGATGAACATGATCGTCTCGGCCGCGCCGGTGATGTCGCTGATGCTGGTCGGCGGCTTCATCGCCCATCAGGACATCCGCGGCGCCGGGCTGCCCACGGCGGCGATCACCTTCGCCAAGCTGGTGCTGCATCCGCTGGCGGTCTACCTGGTGCTCTCGGCCCTGCCGGGGATGAGCCACGAGATGGCGATCGGCGGGCTGCTCTTCGCCGCGGTGCCGATGTTCACCATCTTCACCCTCTTCGCCGCGCGCCATGGCGGCGAGACCCTGGCCTCGGCGGCGCAGGTGCTGGCCACGGTCGCCTCGCTCGCGACGATCAACGTCATGCTCTACCTGGCGATTTCCTGGCTCTGACCACTCGCGCAGGGGACCTGTGCGCATTGCGCGGATTGGGGCGGCCCGGCTTCTGCGGTACCTCTGCGTCAACGCAGAAGAACCGGAGCCTCCCATGTCCGCGCCCACGTACCGCAATACCCGCGAAAGCTACGGAAGCGTCACCAAGACCTTCCACTGGCTGACCGCCCTCCTGATCCTGTCGCTCTGGCCGCTGGGGCTGATCGCCCATGAATGGCCCTATGGCACCGCCGAGGCGCTAGCCACCAAGGCGACGCTGTTCTCGATCCACAAGACGCTGGGCGTGACCGTGTTCTTCGTCGCCCTCGCCCGCATTCTCTGGGCGCTGGCCCAGCCGAAGCCGGGGCTGCTGCATCCCGACCGCAAGCTGGAGAGCTTCGCCGCCGAGACCGTGCACTGGGCGCTCTATGTCGCGCTGGTGGCGGTGCCGCTCTCGGGCTGGGTCGATCATGCCGCCACCGAGGGATTCGCGCCGATCTGGTGGCCCTTCGGCCAGTCGCTGCCCTTCGTGCCGAAAAGCCCGGAAGTCTCGGCCGTCGCGGGCCAGCTCCACGGCGTCTTCGCCTGGGTCCTCGCCGGGGCGGTCGTGCTGCATGTCGCGGGCGCGGCCAAGCATCATGTGATCGACCGCGACGGCACGCTGCGCCGGATGCTGCCGGGCGGCAGCAATGACCGGGTTCCGCCGCAGGGCCATTCCCGCGCGCCCGCCGTCGCCGCGCTGGCCGTCTGGGCCGTGGCGGTCGCCGTCGGCGCCGTGCTCGCGGCCAGAGGGCCAGAGGGCGGGGACGCGCCGCAGGTCGCGCTCGAAGCCCAGGCCAGCGAATGGACCGTCGAGGAAGGCACGCTTTCCATCACCGTGCGCCAGTTCGGCTCGGACGTGACCGGCAGCTTCGCCGACTGGACCGCCGCGATCAGCTTCGACCCCGAGGCCCCGGCCGGCCCGGCGGGCACCGCCGCGATCCAGATCGCGATTCCCAGCCTGACGCTGGGCACCGTCACCGACCAGGCAAAAGGTCCGGAATTCTTCGACGCCGCCACCTTCCCGACCGCGGCCTTCACCGCCGATCTGCTCCGCCAGGAGGACGGCAGCTATCTCGCCGAGGGCACGCTCGAGCTGAAGGGCCACCAGGTGCCGGTCAGCCTGCCCTTCACGCTGGAGCTGGCCGACGGCACGGCGCATGCGACCGGCGAGACGGCCATCGACCGGCGCGATTTCGAGATCGGCACGGCCAGCTACAATGACGAAGGGTCGCTCGGATTCTCCGTCCGCGTCTCGGTCGACCTGACCGCGTCGCGGAACTGACATCCCGGGAATGTCCCGTCCGCGGCGCAGGCGGCGGACGGGACGAAGATTTAGTGGAAGATTAAAACGTTGCGGATTCGCCGGTTTCGGCGGGTCCGGGACCGGAAAAACCGGCTCAGATGCGCTCGAGCTCTTCGAGCAGCTCCATCAGGGTGGCCAGGCGCTTGCGTCCCAGACGCGCCTCGATCCGCGCAGAGAGCTTCTCCAGCTCCCCGGCATGCGAGACGACGATGCCGTGTCCGGCCTCTGTAATGGCCAGAGTCTGCCGCCGCCGGTCGTTCTGATCGCGGCTGCGGGTCACAAGACCTTTTTCCATAAGTGTTTGAATAATACGAGTTTGACTCGGCAGAAGCAGCCCGCACTGTTCCGAAAGCCGCGTCGCATCCATCGGTCCTTGCTCATCGAGCACGGCGAGAATGCGCCACTGCTGTTCGGTAAGCTGGGATCGGGCGGCAACGGCGCGGATCGGGGCGACGACGCGCTCCCTTGCGCGATGAATTCGCATCGGCAGGGAGCCGGATGTTCCTCCGAATAGCGGCGTTATCACATTCATCCTCTGCTTTTTCCCCTCAGGAACTAATAATATAATTAACATCCGAATAGCATATTAACGCGACACAGCGTTATTGTCTACGCATTAGAAACAACAAGCGGAAATTTCAATTTAATTCTGGCGATTACTTTCCAGCTGAACGTTTTTCCCGCTAAGCGAAGATAGGATTCGAGCAAAAGTAATGCAAGATGCGTGATTGCCAAAAGCTTGAAGTCCATAGCGGAAAATGCCGGAATTCCGGAGTTCGATCATTCTCTACGCATATGATGGGGGATTTGGCGGGACGGGGCCCCTGGCCCTCGTTCCCTGCCCTGCCAGGTCTGGTGCGGTCGAGAAGACTCGAACTTCCACGGGAGTTACCCCACAGCGACCTCAACGCTGCGCGTCTACCAATTCCGCCACGACCGCACTGTCCTGACCGGCAGTGGCGGGTATCTACCCAAGGCTCCGGGGGGCCGCAAGAGGGGAAATGCAACTTTTCCGACAAAAGTGGACAGCCCTCCCCGCAAGGGGTAATCCGCCCTTGAAATACAGGAGTCCGCCCGATGTCCCTTGACTGGAAAACCTCTGAATCCCTCGTCCCTTACCCGGCAGCACTGGCCGAGATGGAGCGGCTTGCGGACGGAATCGCGGGCGGCGAAGCGCCGGAGACGATCTGGCTTCTCGAGCACCCGCCGCTCTACACCGCCGGCAGCAGCGCCAATGTCCGCGACCTCGTCGATCCGGACCGCTTCCCGGTCTACGAGACGCGCCGCGGCGGGCAGTACACCTATCACGGGCCGGGCCAGCGCGTGGCCTATGTGATGCTCGACCTGTCGAAGCGCGGCCGCGACGTGCGGAAATTCGTGCACCAGGTCGAGGAATGGGTGATCGCCACGCTGGCGGAGTTCAACGTCAAGGGCGAGCGCCGCGAGGGCCGGGTCGGCGTCTGGGTCGTGCGCCATGACAAGCCCGCCGGGCCGGACGGCCAGCCGCGCGAGGACAAGATCGCCGCGATCGGGCTGCGCGTGCGCAAATGGGTCAGCTTCCACGGGCTGTCGATCAATGTCGAACCCGACCTGTCGCATTTCTCGGGGATCGTGCCCTGCGGCATCTCCGAGCATGGCGTGACCTCGCTGGTCGATCTCGGCCTGCCGGTGACGATGGAAGATGTCGACGTCGCGCTGCAGAAGACCTTCGCCGGGATCTTCGGCGAGGTTCCGGCCTGAGCAGGGCTCAGCGCGGGGCCAGCCACAGCTCCATCCGTCCGCGCGGCAGGTTGCGGTAGGAATTGCCCAGGTCGATCAGCGCCAGCGGCGACGTGGCGCCGAGCGCCTCCTGCACATCGGCCGCCAGCCGCTCGGCGCAGTCCTTCTGCTCGGCATGGAAATAGCGCACGTCGCCGTATTTCGAAGCACCCGGGGCGGGCTCTGCCTCGGCTAGGCTCCAGCCCTTCGCCTGCAGCGCGGTCGCCAGCTGCGCCGCCGCGCCCAGGTCGCCCTCGCTCGCCGCATGCGGATAGACCATGGGCCGCGCCTCGCCCGGCGGGCAGGCCTGCCGGTCGGGCGCCTGGGCGGGCTGGGCCTCGGCCACCTGCAGCGCCGTCGATTCGCGCTGGCGCTCGCGCAGCCGGGAATTGCAGGTCGTCTTGCGGTAGAGCCCCAGAGTGTCGAGGCATTCGGCCTCGGCCGAGACCCTGCTGAACCGCCCCGACAGCGACGTGTCGGCCTGCAGCCCCTCCAGGCTGGCATTGCAGATCGCCGCCCGCCCTTCCGCCGCGCGCGTCTGGGCGGTCAGCGGCACCGCGTCGCCATCGGCCGTGCCCGCCATGCGCAGCGCCGCCTCGCTCAGCCCGGCCTCGCGGGCGATGCGGTCGATCTCCTGCGCCAGCGCGTCCCCGGCCCGGGCGGGCACGGTGACACCCTCCCCGTCCCCGGCGGCGGCCGCGCCGGCGATGCAGCTCGGCCCGCTGCCCGGCCGCCCGTCCTGCGCCATCACGCAGGCCTGGATCGCCGAGAGCGCCGCGCAATAGGCGTATTCGGGATAGGCGTTCTCCAGATAGGCCAGCACGTAGTCGGGCTGGGACAGGAAAAGCTCCATCTGCCCCTCGGCCGTGGCGATCGCGGTGGCGTTGACGTCGAAGCGGCTGCGGGTCTCGGCCTTCTGGCTGATCCACATGCCCGCGATCCCGGCCACAGCCAGGACGAAGAGCTGCCAGCTCTTGACGATTTCGCTGATCTGCACGGCATCCCCTCCCGTTCGGAGAGGAGCCTAGCGCCGGCCTTACGTTGCGTCGAGCCGGGTTTTCCGGCCCCGGGCGCTGCCCATCCAGAGCGA
The DNA here is from genome assembly GCF_005870025.1 of Poseidonocella sp. HB161398. Lineage (GTDB taxonomy): Bacteria > Pseudomonadota > Alphaproteobacteria > Rhodobacterales > Rhodobacteraceae > Mangrovicoccus. The sequence goes on along the minus strand of NZ_VATA01000003.1, from coordinate 184,526 downwards.
CAGCACGATCAGCGCCGCCCCCGCCGCCTGCCCGGCGGTCAGCGCCTCGCCCAGAAGCAGCCAGGCCAGCGCGGCCGAGAAGACCGGGATCAGGTTGATATAGAGCCCCGCCGCGTCCGGCCCCTTCAGCCGCACGCCATAGCCCCAGAGGATGAAGGCCAGGAGCGCCGCGAAGAGCCCGACATAGGCCACCGCCGCCCAGGCCTCGGGCGGCAGCGCGGCGATCTGCGAGCGGCCGCGCCAGAGCGCCAGCGCCGCGAGCACCGGCAGCGCGATCAGGATCGTCGCCATCAGCGACACCGCCGGCGGCACGGTCTTCGGCGCGCCGCGCAGGAGCTGGGTATAGGCGGTCCAGCTCGCCACCGCGGCCAGCAGCCACAGGTCCCCCGCCCCCAGATGCAGCCGCAGCACCGCCACCGGATCGCCCTCGCCCAGGATCACCGCCACGCCAAGGAAGGAGACCGCCACCGCCGCCCCCTGCCGGAGCGTCAGCCGCGCCTTGCCCATCACCGCCGAGCTCAGCAGGATCAGCATCGGCATCACCGCGAGAAGCAGCGCGGCATTGGCCACCGGCGACAGGGTCAGCGCCATGTAGGTCGCCTCCTGGAAGCCCACCACCCCGGTCAGCGCCAGCGCCGCCAGCCAGGGCGCCTGGGCCGCGATCGCGCGGCGGTGCTGCCAGAGTCCGCGCGCCGTGAAGGGCAGGAAGGCCGCCGCCGCCACCAGCCAGCGCAGAAAATTCAGCGTCTCGGGATCGAGCAGCCCGCGAATCGCGCGGCCGGTGACGAAATTGCCCGCCCACATCAGGCAGGCCCCCACCAGGGCCGCTGCCGCCCATCTGCCGTGCCCCTGTCCGCGCGCCGCCTGTTCCGCTGCCATTGTCCCGTCTCCTTCTCGGCGCCTCGTTCGCACAATTCCTGCCGGCCTGCCAGATGCTTGCCCCCGCCTTTCGGAGCGCTTGACCCCCTTCGCTGATCCATGTCAAATCCGTGTGCGACAAAAATGCCCGTCTCCGGCACCATCTGCACAGAAGCGAATATTTGCCGGATTGCCGAAGGGGCCGTAGAACGGACGCTAAGGAAAACGGGCCGCGGCCGAACCGGGGCCTTCTGTCTTGATTGTTAGGGAGGCACGCATGGCAGACGCCGCCAGCGCATCGCACGAGCATGACCGGAAAGGGTGGTTCACCCGCTGGTTCATGTCGACCAACCACAAGGACATCGGGATCCTGTATCTCTTCACCGCAGGCGTGGTGGGGCTGATATCGGTCATCCTGACCGTCTACATGCGGCTGGAGCTGATGAGCCCCGGCGTGCAGTACATGTGCATGGAGGGCTTCATGGCCGATCCCTGCACCCCGGACGGCCATATCTGGAACGTCATGATCACCTATCACGGCGTCCTGATGATGTTCTTCGTGGTGATCCCGGCGCTCTTCGGCGGCTTCGGCAACTACTTCATGCCGCTCATGATCGGCGCGCCCGACATGGCCTTCCCGCGGCTGAACAATCTCAGCTTCTGGTTCTATGTCGCGGGCACCTGCCTCGGCATCGCCTCGATGTTCGCCCCCGACGGGCTCGAGGGCACGGGCTCGGGCGTGGGCTGGGTGCTCTACCCGCCGCTCTCGACCTCCTATCCGGGGATGTCGATGGATCTGGCGATCTTCGCGGTCCACGTCTCCGGCGCCTCCTCGATCCTCGGCGCGATCAACATGATCACGACCTTCCTCAACATGCGCACGCCGGGCATGACGCTGCACAAGGTGCCGCTCTTCGCCTGGTCGATCTTCGTCACCGCCTGGCTGATCCTGCTGTCCCTGCCGGTGCTGGCGGGCGCGATCACCATGCTGCTGACCGACCGCAATTTCGGCACGACCTTCTTCCAGCCCGCGGGCGGCGGCGATCCGATCCTCTACCAGCACATCCTGTGGTTCTTCGGCCATCCGGAAGTCTACATCATCATCCTGCCGGGCTTCGGCCTGATCTCGCACGTGATCGCGACCTTCTCGAAGAAGCCGATCTTCGGCTACCTGCCGATGGTCTACGCGCTGGTGGCGATCGGCGTGCTGGGCTTCGTGGTCTGGGCGCACCACATGTACACCGTCGGGCTCAGCCTCAGCCAGCAGAGCTACTTCATGATGGCGACGATGGTGATCGCCGTGCCCACCGGGGTGAAGGTCTTCAGCTGGCTGGCGACCATGTGGGGCGGATCGGTCGAGTTCAAGACGCCGATGCTCTGGGCGATGGGCTTCCTCTTCCTCTTCACCGTCGGCGGCGTCACCGGCGTGGTGCTCAGCCAGGCGGGGATCGACCGGGCCTATCACGACACCTACTATGTCGTGGCGCATTTCCACTACGTGATGAGCCTCGGCGCGGTCTTCTGCATCTTCGCGGGCATCTACTACTGGATCGGCAAGATGTCGGGGCGGCAGTATCCCGAGCGGCTGGGCAAGATCCATTTCTGGATGATGTTCATCGGCGCCAACCTGACCTTCTTCCCGCAGCACTTCCTCGGGCGGCAGGGCATGCCGCGGCGCTATATCGACTATCCGGAGGCCTTCGCCACCTGGAACATGGTCTCCTCGATCGGCGCCTTCATCAGCTTCGCCTCCTTCATCCTGTTCCTCTACATCATCTACGTGACCCTGACGAAGGGCGAGCGGGTGACGGCGAAGAACTACTGGAACGAATACGCCGACACGCTGGAATGGACCCTGCCCTCGCCGCCGCCGGAGCATACCTTCGAGACACTGCCGAAGCAGAGCGAATGGGACAAGGGCCACGCCCACTGAATGCCCTGGCACTGGGACACCGGAACGCAGGACGCCCCCGTCATCACGGGGGCGTCCTATTTTTCGCAGGGCGATCCGCCGCTGGCGCGGCTCTCGCTCTCGGCGCATAGCTCGCTGACGCGCAAGGGGTTCGCCGTCACCATCGCCGCCGCCTCCGCCATGGTGCTGGTGCCGCTGCTGACGGTGCTCGGATCTTCCGTCTTCTGGGTGCTTCTGCTCTTCATCGCCGCCGCGATCGGCGGGCTCTGGCGGGCGCTGACCTGGTCCTGGGCCGACCGCGCCGTCACCGAGGAACTCGCCGTCTGGACCGACAGCACCTGCCTCAGCCACCGCCCCGGCCGCGGCACGGGAAAATCCTGGCAGGCCAATACCTACTGGCTGGCGGCGCATCTGCATCCGCGCCGCGGCGGGCACCGCAACTACATCACCCTCACCGGCAGCGCCGACGGACGCGAGGTGGAGCTCGGCAGCTTCCTCACCGAGACCGAGCGCGCCGCGCTCTATCCGGTGCTGCGCCGCCTCCTCGACACTGCCGCCGCCTCGGCCATGCCGCCCTGAGGACAATCCATTCCGGCGACGGGCGCGCTCCGCTGCCAGGGGCGGCGGGGCCCCGCGGGCCTGCGCAGCAGGATCGCGGGGACGGCAAGCGGAAACGCCCGCGGCTCTGCCGCGGGCGTCCTCTGGATCACGTTTTCCGGCCCCTTGCGGAGCGTCGGGATCAGCCGAGCTTGGCACGCACCAGCGGGCCGACCTCGCCGAAATCCATCTGTCCGGTATACTTCGCCTTCAGCGACGCCATCACCTTGCCCATGTCGCGCAGGGAATCGGCCCCGGTCTCGGCAATCGCCTTCTCCACCGCGGCCGCCTGCGCCTCGGCGCTCAGCCGCGCGGGCAGGAATTCCTCGATGATGCCGATCTCGCCGCGCTCCTGCTCGGCCAGTTCCAGCCGCCCGCCCTCTTCGTAGACGCGCGCGCTCTCCTGGCGCTGCTTCACCATTTTCCCGAGGATTGCCAGCACCTTGTCATCCGACAGCGGCTGCGGCTCGGCATCGGCCGGCGTGGCGGAGCGCACGGCGATTTCAGTGTCCTTGATCGCGGCATTGATCAGCCGCAGGGTCGAGAGCCGTACGGCGTCCTTGTCCTTCATCGCCTGCTTGAGGCTTTCGCCTACCCGGGCCTTGAGGTCCTTGCCCATCGTCATCCCCTGATGTCTGCGGTCCGCGGGCCTATACTGCATTGCGGCTTTGGCACGCAACCCTGCTTGCAGAGCCTTGCCGTTAGGCTTATCTGACCGAGGATTTGCCGATAGGAGTCGCCCATGCCCACGCCCACAGCCTGTCTCGCCCTCGCCGATGGTACCCTGTTCTACGGACAAGGGATCGGCGCGACCGGAACCTGCGTGGCGGAGCTGTGCTTCAACACGGCGATGACCGGCTACCAGGAGATCATGACCGATCCCTCCTATGCCGGCCAGGTGGTCACCTTCACCTTCCCCCATATCGGCAATGTCGGCACCACCGACGAGGATGACGAATCCGCCGATCCGGTCGCGGCAGGCCTGGTGGTGAAATGGGATCCGACCCTGCCCTCGAACTGGCGCTCGGCGCGGACCCTGTCGGACTGGCTCGCCGCCAAGGGCCGGATCGGCATCGCCGGCGTCGACACCCGCCGCCTGACCCGCGCGATCCGCGCCCAGGGCGCGCCGCATGTCGCGCTGGCGCATGATCCCGAGGGCAAGTTCGACATCGAGGGCCTGGTCCGCAAGGCGCGCGAGTTCGAGGGTCTGGTCGGGCTCGACCTGGCCAAGGACGTCACCTGCGCGCAGTCCTACCGCTGGGACGGCACCCGCTGGGCCTGGCCCGAGGGCTACGGCACCCGCACCGGCGACGCGCCCAAGGTCGTGGCGATCGACTACGGCGCCAAGCGCAACATCCTGCGCTGCCTCGCCGATGCCGGCTGCGACGTCACCGTGATGCCCGCCTCCGCCACGGCCGAGGACGTGCTGGCGCAGAACCCCGACGGCGTCTTCCTGTCGAACGGCCCCGGCGACCCCGCGGCCACCGGCAAATACGCCGTGCCGATGATCCGCGGCGTGCTCGATCGCACCCAGCTGCCGATTTTCGGCATCTGCCTCGGCCACCAGATGCTGGCCCTGGCCCTCGGCGCCAAGACCGTGAAGATGAACCACGGCCATCACGGCGCCAACCATCCGGTCAAGGACCTGGAAACCGGCAAGGTCGAGATCACCTCGATGAACCACGGCTTCACCGTCGACAGCCAGTCGCTGCCCGCGGGCGTGCTGGAGACCCATGTCTCGCTCTTCGACGGCTCCAACTGCGGCATCCGCATGGCCGACCGGCCGGTCTTCTCGGTGCAGTACCACCCCGAGGCCTCGCCGGGCCCGCAGGACAGCTTCTACCTGTTCGAGCGCTTCCGCGCCGCCATGGCCCCGGCCGCCTGATCCCGCCCGCGCCTGCCGCTGTCGCGGCGGGCGCCCCTGCAGGGCAAGGTTTTCCCGCATTTACGGCCGCTTGCGGGACATTCCCGGGTCTGCCTTAAAGGTGATTTAACCAATTTAATGAAATTCTCGGACATTCCTTGCGAATGGACGGGAACTCATGGAGCCGGTGCCGCTCAGACCCGCCGGAGCCACCGGCAGCGTCCCGCCCGCGGCAGAGGCCGCCGCGGCGCGCCCCCGCATCGGCGACTTGCTGCGCCGCCAGGGCCTGGCCGACCCCGCTCTCATCGACGAAGCGCTGGACCTCCACCGCGCCGCGGATCTGCGGCTCGGCGAGGCGCTCATGGCCACCGGCGCGATCGGCCGCGGCGATGTCCTGCGGCTGCTCGAGGCGCAATGGGGCGCCCGCCATGTCGATCTGGAGGCCGCCCCGGCCGATCCGCGGCTGGTCGCCCGGCTGGGCCCCGCCGACTGCCTGCGCCTCTCCGCCCTGCCCTGGCGCCGCATCGGCAGCGCCACCGTGATCGCCACCGAGGACCCGGCGGGCTTCCCCGAGCTGCGCGAGCGGCTGGAGGCGCTCTACGGCCCGGTGATGATGGCGCTGGCCGCGCCGGGCGCCGTCGGCGCCGCCATTGCCGCCGCCCATGCCCCCGAGCTGGCGCTGCGCGCCGAGACGCGGGTGCCGCGCAGCCTCTCCTGCCGTGCCTGGCGCGCCGGTCCCTTCCGTACCGCCGCCGCGATGGCCGCCTTCCTCTTCCTCTGCGCCCCGCTCCTGTCGCTGGCCTGGACCTGCACCGCGCTGCTGGCTGTGGCGAGCGTCAGCCTGCTGGCGCTCTGCGTGCTGAAATGCGCCACGCTCTTCGCCCGTCCCGGCCCTGCGGGCGGCGCCGAGATCCACGAGCTGCATGGCGGCATCCGCCCCGGCCGGCTGCCGGTGATCTCGCTCCTCGTGCCGCTCTACAAGGAAGAGCGCATCGCGCTGCAGCTCGTGCGGCGGCTGTCCAAGCTCGACTACCCCTCGGCGCTTCTCGATGTCTGCCTGGTGGTGGAGGCCGATGACACGGTCACCCATGCCACGCTGGCCACGGCCGAGCTGCCCCGCTGGATGCGCGTCGTCGTCGTGCCCGAGGGGCAGATCAAGACCAAGCCGCGGGCGATGAACTACGCGCTCGATTTCTGCCGCGGCAGCGTGATCGGCATCTACGACGCCGAGGACGCGCCCGAGCCCGGCCAGCTGCGCCAGGTGGCGGAGCGCTTCGCCCGCGCCGGGCCGCGCGTCGCCTGCCTGCAGGGCTGCCTCGACTACTACAATACCGGACTGAACTGGATGTCGCGCTGCTTCACCATCGAATATGCCAGCTGGTTCCGGGTGATGCTGCCCGGCGTCGCGCATCTGGGCCTGGCGGTGCCGCTGGGCGGCACCACGGTGTTCTTCCGCCGCGGCGTGCTGGAGGCGCTCGGCGGCTGGGATTCGCACAATGTCACCGAGGATGCCGATCTGGGCATCCGCCTGGCACGCGCGGGCTACGAGACCGAGATCCTCGACATGACCACCTGGGAAGAGGCCAATTGCATCGCCTGGCCCTGGGTGAAGCAGCGCTCGCGCTGGCTGAAGGGCTATGCGATGACCTATGCGGTGCATATGCGCCAGCCGCTGCGGCTGTGGCGCGACCTCGGCAATCGCCGCTTCTGGGGCTTCCAGGCGATGTTCCTCGGCACGCTGCTGCAATTCGCGCTGGCGCCGCTGCTTTGGTCGCTCTGGGTGATTCCCTTCGGCCTCTGGCATCCGGTGCGCGAGGTCATCCCGGATGCGGCCATGGCAGGGCTGGCGCTGTTCTTCGGGCTCAGCGAGATCGTGATGGTCGTGATGGCGGCACTGGCGCTGCGCCGGACCGGGCGGCTGCGGCTGCTGCCCTGGGCCTTCACCCTGCCGGTCTATTTCCTGCTGGCCAGCATGGCGATGTACAAGGCCCTGGCCGAGATGGTGCAGAAGCCCTTCTACTGGGACAAGACCCAGCACGGGAAGTTCGGCGGCGCCATCCAGGGCGGCGCCGCGCTCAAGGTGATCCGCGGCGGATCGAAGAAGGCGGCGGCCTGAGCCGCCGCCCCCGGAGCCTCAGCGGGCTTCAGGCCAGCGCCTGCAGCGAGGCCGGGTCGAAGCCGCCGATCTGGTCCGCGGCGCCGCGGCGGACCTTCCCGGCCCAGCCCGCATCGCTTAGCAGCACCCGGCCGACCGCGATCAGGTCGAACTCGTCGCGCTCCATCCGCTGGGTCAGCTTCTGCAGCGGCGTCGCCGCCGCGCCCTGGCCCGAGAAGGCGCCGAAGAAATCGCCGTCGAGCCCGACCGAGCCGACGCTGATCGTCGGCTTGCCCAGCAGCTTCTTGGTCCAGCCGGCGAAATTCAGCCCCTCCTCGCCGTCGATCGCGGGGAATTCCGGCTCCCAGAAGCGGCGCTGCGAGCAGTGGAAGACATCCACCCCGGCATCGGAGAGCGGGCCCAGCCAGGCCTCCAGCGCCTTCGGGTCGGCGGCCAGCTTGACGGAATAGTCCTGCTGCTTCCACTGGCTGACGCGCAGGATCACCGGGAAGTCCGGGCCGACCGCGGCGCGCACCGCCTTGACGATCTCCAGCGCGAAGCGCGACCGCTCGGGCAGGGTCTCGCCGCCCCAGGCGTCGTCGCGCAGGTTGGTGCCCTTCCAGAAGAACTGGTCGATCAGGTAGCCATGCGCGCCATGGAGCTCGGCCACGTCGAAGCCTAGCCGCTTGGCATCCGCGGCGGCCGAGGCGAAGGCCGCGATCGTGTCGGCGATATCCTCCTCGGTCATCGCCTTGCCGCGGGGCTCGTCCGGCCCGATCAGGCCCGAGGGGCTTTCGACCGGCGCCTCGGGCTCCCAGTCGCCGCCGCGGGTGGAGCCGGTATGCCAGATCTGCGGGCCCATCTTGCCGCCTGCGGCATGGACCGCGTCGATCACGCCCTTCCAGCCGTCAAGCGCGGGCCCGTGAAAGAACGGGATGCCCGGCAGGTTGCGCGAGGCCGGGCGGTCGACCACGGTGCCCTCGGACAGGATCAGGCCGACCTCGCCCTCGGCGCGCCGCGCGTAATAGGCGGCATTCGCGTCGCCGGGGATGCCCTCGGGAGCCATGCCGCGTGTCATCGGCGCCATCACGATGCGGTTCTTCAGCTCCAGCCCGTTCACGGAGAAGGGACGGAAAAGCACCTCGGTGCCGGCGGTCACGTCGTCAAGGGACATTGAGGTCTCCATCAGGATTGCTGCGTTGCGGCTAAGGTAACTTTCGGATACCTGGGTTCAAGAGGGCACTTTCCCTGCCCCAGGTCACCCGGAGGTAACTGCCATGGACGGCACCTGCCAGATCAAGTTCTCGGCCACCTGCGGCTGCCGCGTGCTCTTCGACGAGATCGCCGACAAGTGGTCGATGATGATCCTCACCGTGCTCGAGGGGACGCCGCACCGGTTCAACGAGCTGAAGCGCTGCCTCGAGGGCGTGTCGCAGAAATCGCTGACCCAGAGCCTGCGCAAGCTGGAGCGCAACGGCCTGGTCTCGCGCGAGGTGCTCGACACCTCGCCGGTCTCGGTGCGCTACGACCTGACGGATCTCGGCCGCTCTCTGCTGCCGCCCTTCAAGGCGCTCTACCGCTGGACCTGGGACAGCCTGCCCCGGGTCGAGGCCGCCCGCGCCGCCTATGACGCGCGCGCCCTGCAGCCGGGCTGAGGCGGCTCAGCGGGCGGGCAGCGCCTCGAGGAACTCCGCGATCTCGCCGCCCGCGCGGTCGCGCAGCGCCTCGTCGAAGACCAGCGAGGAGAGGAAGGACTTCTCGCGCTGGTCGAAGCCGTGATCGGCGCCCTCGAATTCGCTGACCGCGATCCGCGCGCCGCGGCCCTCCAGAGCTCCGGCCAGCTTGCGGCAGGCGGGGGTGGAGATGATGCTGTCGGCGGTGCCGAGGATCATCAGCATCGGCGGCGCCCCCGTCCAGTCGCCGCGGGCCGCGCCGTTGAGCGCGCCGCAATAGGGATAGAGCAGCACCGCGCCGCGGATCCCCGCCAGAAGCTCTGCGGGCGGAGTCTGCCAGGCCTTGATCCCCGCGGGCAGCGTGCCGGTCAGCAGATCGGCCAGCGCCTCCGTCACCGTCCAGCCGCCATGCGAGGCGCCGAGCAGCACGACATTGCCGGCATCGAGCTCGGGATCGGCCGCCACCGCCTCCAGCGCCGCCACCAGATCGCCCGCCCGCTCTGCCCCCGGCAGCACCTGCCCGGCGCAGACCAGCCGCCAGCTTTCCAGCTTGTCGAGCCCGCGCGGGCCGTGGCTGTCGACGATCACCGCGGCATAGCCCGCGTGGCTCAGCGCCTCGGCCCAGTGGTACATGTTGTCATGCACCCCGTCGCAGCCCGAGAAGAGCAGCGCCACCGGATAGGGCGCCTGCCGCCCCGGCGGCATCATCCGCGCCGCGGGGGCCAGCTCGGCGATGCGCGCCTCGAGCGTGTCCGAGGTGAAGGCCAGCCCCGCGCGGTTGCGCAGCGTGTTCGCCCCCGCCAGCGCCACGGCCAGCAGCACCAGCGCCGCGATCCAGATCAGCGCGCGGCGCACCCTTCCTGGACCTCCGCGTCGCAGAAGGCGACCAGCCGGGCGCTCTCCGCCTCGCTCCAGTTCGGCGGCTGGGTGATCTCGGCCCAGGGACGGACATAGTCGGCCAGGTAGTAGGCATGGCCGTGCCCGCCCGGCACCGACATGGCGATGGCCATGTCCATCGCCATCTGGAACTGGGTGACGACCGGGATGAAGCGGAAATCCGGCGAGATGTCGGGCGCGCGCTCCTCGCGCATCCAGTCCGACGGCCGCCAGGTCGAGGCCGGGTCGTAGAACACGATCGCGTCGGTGGAATACTGCAGGAAGATCACCCGCATCCGCCGCCAGGGGGAATAGTCGCGGTCGAGGCTGGTGAAATGCGACACGAAGCGCACGGTCTCGCCATTGTCGAGCACCGGCAGGATCTCGGGGCTGCCCTCGTCGCGGTTCTGCGTCGCGCGGTTCCACATGTCCGACGGGAAGGGCGGCCCGGCCCAGAAGGCGCCGTCGATCGGGTCATTGACCATGCGGAAGGCGTCCACCCCGTACATCGAGGACCAGGCGCCCAGGCTCAGCCCGTGGATGTAGAATTTCGGCCGGGTCGCCTCGGGCAGGTCGCGCCAGTAGTCGTGCATCACCCGGATCAGCGCGCTGGCCTGGTCGAGCCCCGAGCGGGTCTCGAAGATCAGCGCCAGCGGCGACTGCATGAAGGAGTACTGCACGGCCACGGTGGCGGTGTCGCCGTCATTCATCATCTCCACCGCGTCGAAGGAGCCGGGATCGAGCCAGCCGGTGCCGGTCGGGCTGGCGACGATCAGGATGCGGCGGTCGAAGGCGCCCTGGCGGATCAGCTCGGCCAGCGCGATGCGGGCGCGCACCTCGGGGTCGTCATCCTGGGCGCGGCCGACATAGACGCGGATCGGCTCCTTGGCGGGACGGCCGGTGAATGCGCTGATCCGCGCGGCATCGACGCCCTGGGCGATGAAGTTGCGCCCCGGCCGCCCGGTCGCGCCCCAGGAGACCAGCGAGGCGTCGCTGCCGGTCTTCATCGGGTCCGCGGGCGCGGGCTGCTCGGGATCGAAGAGCTGCTGGGCGGCCTCGTAGCTTTCGTCCATGGCGGTGACGAAATGGTCGATCAGCCCGTCGCGGGTGACGAAGAACATACCGAGCACGACGAGGATGAAGCCCAGCACGTTGGCGGCGCCGCGCGGCATCACCCGGTCGAGCCGGAACCGCGCCAGGTCGAAGAGCTTCTGGACGCCCAGCCCGAAGAGCATCAGCACCAGGAAGACCGCCAGGGCGAGGCCCAGGATGCGCAGCGTGCGCGCCTCCTCGGCGGGGGGCATGTCCATGCGGATGCGCACGTCGTCCTGCCAGACGCCCTGCTGCCACAGCGCCAGCGCCACCACCGCCAGCGCGCCCAGCAGCGCCGCGTCGAGGATCAGCCAGGCCAGCCGGCCCGGCAGCTTGGTCAGGCCGAGGCTGCGCCAGACCAGCAGCAGGAGCCGCCCGATCATGTAGCCCAGCCCCGCCAGCATCCCCGACAGCGCCCCCTGGACCAGCCAGCCCCGGGGGATCATCGAGGGCGTCAGCGAGGCCGCCAGGAACAGCAGCGCCGTCACCAGCGGCCAGGCCGGGAATCCGGCAATGCTCAATTCGTCGCGCTTGCGGTCATCGGCCATCTTCGGTCTCCTGCCTGCCCTGCCCCGTCAGTCCGGTCTAGGCCGGCTGCGGCGGTTTTCCTACCTCACTAGGTGCCGCAGCCCGGCTGCGTCCGGCGGGGCCCGGCGGGGCTCAGTCGCCGCGGATCGTGCGGTAGAGGCCCGGATGATAGCGCAGCCCCTCGACCGGCGGGAAGATGCCCGCCGCCTGCATCGCGCCGGTGGCGGCGCGGAAGGCCTCGGGGCTCTCCCAGGTGGCGATGTTGACCAGCTGGAACGCGGCGGTCTCGTCAAGCGCCCCCTGCAGCGCGGTGGAGATGTAGCCGGGCTGCTCCCTGAGGAAGTCGCGCGCCGCCTCCCAGGCCTCGATCGCCGCCTCGCGCTGGCCCGGCGGGACCTCGAAGACATTGATCAGCGTGACCTCGGCGCGGCTAGCGGCCGGCATCAGCGACAGGGCGATGGCGCCCAGGGCAAGTCGTGCAGTCATCGGGATATTCCTCAGCTTGCTATGTTTCAACATGCGCCCGCCGGGCCGGCTCCGGCGAGTCGCGGATATTGAATAGCATGCTATGGGTCTATTGCATAGCCTGCTATGCAATGCGACAACCGGGCATGAGCTTCGACCGCAAGACCTCGGCCGGCTACCTGGCCAACCACCTCGCCCGGCTCTTCGCCCGGGCGATCCACGCAAGGATCAGGCCGCTGGGGCTGAGCCCGGGCACCTTCCCGGCGATGCTGGAGCTCTGGGCCGAGGACGGGCTGAGCCAGCGCGAGCTGGTCGCGCGGCTCGACATCGAGCAGGCGACCATGGCCAACACCCTGGCCCGGATGGAGCGCGACGGGCTGGTGAAGCGCGTCCGCGACGCCCATGACGGACGGCTGCAGCGGGTCTGGCTGACCGAAAAGGGCCGCGCGCTCGAAGCCCCCGCCGTGGCCGCGGCGGAGGCGGTCAACGCCCAGGCCCTCTCTGCCCTGCCCCCCGAGGAACGCGTGCGGTTCCGCGACGCGATGGCCAAGGTGATCGCCGGGCTGCAGGGCTAGCACCGCGCCCCGGACCCGCGGACGGCCGTCCGGTCCTACGGTCGCTCGCGGGGCTGCACGTTCTCCTCGCCGCCCGCGGCCCCGCGGCGGTCCAGCCCGGTGGCGCGGAACGCTATCCGGTCAGAGCCTCCCACAGACGTCCCGGTCGGGCGGATAGGTCCGAGCCCGGCCGGCATCCCCAGGTCGGCGCACGAGAATGACCCGGCGATCCCGCCCGTCTTGCCCGGCGCCTTCTCCTGCTCGGGGAATGCTGGCGCGATCGGTTTTCGCGAAGAACCGGACCCGCTTGCGGAGATGCGCCGCCGCCTGGAGCCTCCAGCTGATGCACGCCCTGATGCACGCCCTGTTTCGCCACCAGCTTGGCGAGCCTCGCATCGCCTCTGCGCGCCGCCAGCGTCCCTCTGGCCTTTCGCCCGGCGCAGTCGTTCCTGCGCTTGCCAGCCAAGCTGCCAGCCCCTTCACTCGTTGGCGGCAAGCCCAGCCGCGTGACCTCGGATGAGGCAGGCGGCACGCCCGGCAGCAGCGCAGCTCACGGGGGACCGCCGAATGGATCGCGCGCGGCTCTCGAAGAGCGCAGCTTTCCGAGTCCTGCGGCACACGGCCCGAGAGGGGGGCGAGAATGCTGCCGGCGGGTGGCCATCAGCACGCCCCGGCGGGGACGTCCCCTCCGCAGCCGGGCGCAGCGATTCCAGACGGGCTCTCCGGCAACGGGGGCACGAGTGACGGGCATCGGCGCTTCGCTCGGCGGCGGGACGGGGCAGCGCGAGGCGGAAACCTGCCCAGGCGGCGCAGGATGGGCGGACTGCCGCCGGGCGCAGGCGCCTGCCGCGCGGCAGGTCCGGCGGTCGGCTAGAGTTCGCGCACCATCCGGACGGCCGGGAAGTCGATGCCCGGCGCCAGAGGGATCACGACCTCGCCGAGCGCGCGGAAGCCCATCGCCCGGTAGAAGGGAACGGCGGTGCGGGTGGCCTCGCAGTTCAGCCGCTCGATCCCCGCCTCGGCCGCACGGACGAAGCTGTGCTGCAGCAGGCTGCGCGCCACGCCCTGGCGCAGGCAGTCCGGATCGCAGACCAGATGGCGGATGTCGCCGCGGCCGGGCTCGCGCCGCCGCGGCGTCCAGCCCCCCGCCCCGATCAGCGCGCCGCCGCGCTCCACCACGTAGTAGCTGCCCGAGGCCAGCAGCTTCGGCTGCGCCCGCGCGATCAGCGGCAGCGCCAGCACCATCACCGAGGGCGGATAGTCCCCCCGCAGGAGCCGCGGATAGCTGCGCGCCAGAAGCGCGTCGAGCGCTGCGAGATCGCCCGGCCCGGCCAGGCGCAGGCTGCTGGTGACGGTCATGGCCTCCTCCGAAACGACAAGAGCCGCACCCTAGGGTACGGCTCTGTCGTCCTGGAGGAAAGGCGATCTTACTTGATCTTGCCTTCCTTGTACTCCACGTGCTTGCGCGCGACGGGGTCGTATTTCTTGATCACCATTTTCTCGGTCATGGTGCGGGCATTCTTCTTGGTCACGTAGAAATGCCCGGTCCCCGCGCTGGAGTTCAGGCGGATCTTGATGGTGGTCGGCTTCGCCATGTCGTATCTCCTTCGGGGGTGCGGGCACGGAGCCTGCACCTTGAAAAGCTGAGGCCCGCATGTGGACCAGAGGCCGCCCGGTGTCAAGGAGGGAAATTCCAAAATCCCGTGTCTTGCGGTCGCCGCCGCAAAATGCTGCCTTCGATCAGCAGGAACAGGGAGATCCAGGACTCATGACGCTCAGGGCCTTCGGCGCCACCGCCATGCTCATTCTCGCCGCCCATGGCGCCTTCGCGCAGCAGGCTGCCGATGCGGTCGCGCCCGAAGCGGCCATGCCCGCCGCCGCGCTGGTCGGGCTGACCCCCGAGGCGAAGGCCTCCCTCGCCGCCAAGGCCGAGGGCCGCCCCGTCGCCGCCGCCTCCTGGATGGTCTCGGCCGCGAACCCGCTGGCGGTGCAGGCCGGGGCGAAGCTGCTGGCCTCGGGCGGCACGGCGGCGGATGCGATGGTGGCGGTGCAGACCGTCCTCGGCCTCGTCGAGCCGCAGAGCTCGGGGCTGGGCGGCGGCGCCTTCCTGGTCTGGTACGATGCCGCCACGGGCGCGGTGACGACGCTCGACGGGCGCGAGACCGCGCCGATGAAGGCGACGCCGACGCTCTTCCAGGACGATGCGGGCGAGCCGCTCTCCTTCTACGACGCCGTGGTCGGCGGCCGCTCGGTCGGCACCCCGGGCACCCCGGCGCTGATGCGGGCCGCGCATGAGCGCTGGGGCAAGAAGGAATGGCCCGGGCTCTTCCTCGACGCGATCAACCTCGCCGACCAGGGCTTCACTGTCTCGCCGCGGCTCGCGGGGCTCGTCGCCGACGACCAGGAGCGGCTGTCGCGCTACCCGGCGACCGCGGCCTATTTCCTGCCCAAGGGCCAGCCGCTGAAGGCCGGGGACAAGCTGGCCAACCCGGCCTATGCCCGCACCCTGCGCGGCATGGCGGCCGGCGGGGCCGAGGCCTTCTACAAGGGCCCGGTCGCCCAGGGCATCGTCGACGCAGTCGCGGGCGCCGAGGACAATCCCGGGCTGCTGTCCCTCGACGATCTCGCGGTCTACAAGGTGCGCGAGCGCCCGGCGGTCTGCGTCCCCTACCGCGCGGCCGAGGTCTGCGGCATGGGCCCGCCCAGCTCCGGCGCGCTGACCGTCGGCCAGATCCTCGGCATGCTCGACAATTTCGACCTCGCCACGATGGGCCCGTCGAACCCGCGCGCCTGGCGGCTGATCGGCGATGCCTCGCGGCTGGCCTTCGCCGATCGCGGGCTCTACATGGCCGACAGCGATTTCGTGCCGATGC
This sequence comes from Poseidonocella sp. HB161398, assembly GCF_005870025.1. GTDB lineage: Bacteria > Pseudomonadota > Alphaproteobacteria > Rhodobacterales > Rhodobacteraceae > Mangrovicoccus. The sequence goes on along the minus strand of NZ_VATA01000003.1, from coordinate 169,139 downwards.
CGACCGCCGGGCTGACCGATCCGGAATACCTGCGCGGCCGCGCCGACCTGCTGGCCGGCACCGAGACGGCGCTGGAGACGGCCGAGCCCGGCCGCCCCGCCTTCGACCACGCGATGCTCTGGGCGCCGGACGAAAGCATCGAGCTGCCCTCGACCTCGCATATCTCGATCGTCGACCAGTACGGCAACGCGCTCAGCATGACGACGACGATCGAGAACGGCTTCGGCTCGCGGGTGATGGCGCCGGGCGGGTTCCTCCTGAACAACGAGATGACCGATTTCTCCTTCCGCAGCCATGACGACGGGCGGCCGATCGCCAACCGGGTGGAGCCGGGCAAGCGGCCGCGCAGCTCGATGGCGCCGACCATCGTGATGAAGGACGGGGCGCCGGTCTATGTCACCGGCTCGCCGGGGGGCAGCCGGATCATCGGCTACGTGGCGCAGAACGTGATCGACGTGCTCGACTGGGGGATGGACCCGCAGGCCGCCGCCGCCGCGCCGCATCTGGTCAACCGCTTCGGCACCTTCGATGTCGAGGCCGGAACGCCTGCGGAGCCGATGGCCGAGGCGCTGGCCGGGCTCGGCTTCGAGACCGAGACGCGCGAGCTGAATTCCGGCATCCACGCCATCGCCATCACCCCCGAGGGCCTGCTCGGCGGCGCCGATCCGCGCCGCGAGGGCATCGCCCTGGGCAAGTGACCCGTGGCCGCCATCTCCCCGCCGCGGGGGATGGCGGCAGGCTACGGGCGCAACCGCTGCGGCCATGGCACGCCAGCCGGAGCTCCAGCGCCTCCGGCCCCGGCGATCGCGCCGCACCGGCAGACCTATGCGGCCCCGCCCCCGCAGGCGGCGTCCCGCGGCGGGCGCAAGCCCGGCGCGGGGGCAAGGGGAATGACGCCCCGCAGGGGCGTCTCCGCTGGATCGCGTCTCTTCGGAAATTTGCGCGGATGGCCTGTAAGCCGGATTCTGTCCGGGGGTTGCCCCCCTGGATGACCATTCCTCTAGGCCTGCCGTTACCGACAGGCTCAAGCTGCCAACCCGGGATCTCGAGGCCGAAGCAGCCCATGCGGATCCCCTATTAGGCATTGCTCCCGGTGGGGCTTGCCGTGCCGGTCCTGTTGCCAGTCCCGCGGTGGGCTCTTGCCCCACCGTTTCACCCTTGCCGCGGCGGACCGCGGCGGTCTGTTTTCTGTGGCGCTTTCCCTAGGGTTACCCCCGCCGGGCGTTACCCGGCACCGTTGCTTCGTGGAGTCCGGACTTTCCTCGCGCCCCTTGCGGAGCCCGCGGTCATCCAGCCATCCGCGCGCGCCCCGGCTAGCCCCTCCCGGCGCCGCCGTCAACGGGGAAGCGTGCCGCCAGCTCGGCCATGACCCGCCGGTCCTCCTCGCAGAGCCGCCCCGCCGCGACCGGACGGAACCGCGCGCGGAAGGCCGCCAGCAGCGAGCCCGCATCCGCCTCCGGATAGCCGAAGATCCGCGCGCAATCCAGGAACCGGCCCTTCGCCGCGCGCCCCTCGGGCCAGACCGCCAGCCCCTTCGCCGCCAGCCGCGGCCAGGGGAAGTAGCGCCCGGGATCCTGCTTGCGCTCCGGCGCCATGTCCTGATGGCCGATCACCCGCTCGGGCGGGATCGACCAGCGCTCCAGAAGCTCGGCCAGCAGCCGCTCCAGCGTCACCAGCTGCGCCGCCGCGAAGCTTCCCTTGCCGCGGTTGTCGAGCTCGATGCCGATTGAGCGGGAATTGACGTCGCTCACCCCGCCCCAGCTGCCCTGCCCGGCATGCCAGGCCCGCTCCGCCTCGCGCACCAGCTGCCACAGCGTGCCGTCGGCGCCGATCAGGTAATGGCACGAGACGTCATGCTCGGCAGAGCAGAGCCGCTCCAGTGCCTCCGCCGCGCTCTGCATCGCGGTGTAGTGCAGCACGACCATGTCGGGCACCGCGCCATTGCGGCGCGGCCCGAAATTCGCCGACGGGTGCCACAGCGCGCCCGCCGCTTCGGGAAGATCAGCTTCGGGCGGCACGGCGATAGGGCTCCGGATCGAAGCTGCAGGCATAGCCGTCGCCATCGGGGTCGAGCCCCAGGCGGTCGGATTGCGGCCCGCCTGCCTCCAGGAAGGCCTGCTGGGCGGCCACGCCCGAGACGTAGCGGCCGCAGCCCGCGGCGGCGGCGCCCGCGCTGCGCGGATAGACCGGCTGGCCGACGGGATGCGAGGTCGAAAGCGCGAAATTCACCGGATTGGCCGCGGCGGAGACGCTGGCGGCACGCGGCGCGGCTGGCGCGGCGGAGGGCCGGATCCCGGCCCGCTGCAGCGACACGCTGCCCGTGGCGGCGACCGGGGCCACGGTGCTGGTTCCGGTCGGCGCGGAGGGCTGGAGCCGGGCCTCGGCCACGGCGGAGGGCTGGACGGCGAACTGGCCCGCCTCGGCGCGCGCCAGGGGGACCACGCCGTTTTCGCCGCGGCTGCCGGTCCGGCCCGCATCGGGCGCGGGCGCGACCGGCGCCGTGCCGGTGGGCGCCGAGGGCGCCAGCTGCAGCCCGGCCGTGGCGACCGGTGCGACAGCGGTCGAGCCGCCCTGCCATGCAGAGCATCCCGCGAGGCCCGCCCCCGCCAAGAGAAGAGCCGCGCGAAATCTCATGCTACCACCATTTTTCCGGCTTGGCCGCGAAGCCCGCGGCGGTTTCGAGGACCTGCGCCTGGTTCAAGAGCGCGCCCTCCTCCCAGGGCTTGCCGATCAGCTGCAGCCCCATCGGCAGGCCGGAGGCGTCGAGCCCGGTCGGCACCGCGATCCCCGGCAGCCCGGCCAGGTTGACGGTGACGGTGAAGACGTCGTTGAGGTACATCTGCACCGGATCGGCCTCGGCCATCTCGCCCAGCCCGAAGGCCGAGGTCGGCGTCGCCGGGGTCAGGATCGCGTCGATGCCCGCGGCGAAGGCCTGCTCGAAGTCGCGCTTGATCAGCGTCCGGACCTTGCGCGCCTTGTTGTAGTAGGCATCGTAGAAGCCGGCCGACAGCACGTAGGTGCCGATCATGATGCGGCGCTGCACCTCGGGGCCGAAGCCCTCGGCGCGGGTCTTCTCGTACATCTCGGTGATGCCGTCGCCCTGGCCCAGCTTGGCGCGGTGGCCATAGCGCACCCCGTCATAGCGGGCGAGGTTCGAGGACGCCTCGGCGGGCGCGATCACGTAGTAGGTCGGCAGCGCGTATTTCGTGTGCGGCAGCGAGATGTCGACGATCTCGGCGCCTGCATCCTTCAGCATCGCCACGCCGTCATCCCAGAGCCTGGCGACCTCGTCGCGCATGCCGTCGACGCGGTATTCGCGCGGGATGCCGATCTTCTGGCCGCGGATGTCGCCGGTGATGGCCGCCTCGAAATCCGGCACGGCCAGATCGGCCGAGGTCGAATCCTTGGGATCGTGCCCGGCCATGGCGCCCAGCATGATCGCCGCGTCGCGCACCGTCTTGGTCATCGGCCCCGCCTGGTCCAGCGAGGAGGCGAAGGCGACGATGCCCCAGCGCGAGCAGCGCCCGTAGGTCGGCTTCAGCCCGGTCGTGCCGGTGAAGGCGGCCGGCTGGCGGATCGAGCCGCCAGTGTCTGTGCCGGTCGCGGCGAGGCACAGATCGGCCGCCACGGCCGCGGCCGAGCCGCCCGAGGAGCCACCCGGGGTCAGGGACTTGCCGTCCGCGCCCTTCCAGGGGTTCACCGCATTGCCGTAGACCGAGGTCTCGTTCGAGGACCCCATGGCGAATTCGTCCATGTTGAGCTTGCCCAGCATGACCGAGCCCGCTTCGAACAGCTTCGAGGTCACGGTGGATTCGTATTCCGGCGTGAAGCCCTCGAGGATGCGGCTGGCCGCCTGCGAGGGCACGCCGCGGGTGCAGAACAGATCCTTGATGCCCAGCGGAATGCCGCACATGGCCGGCGCGTCCCCGGCCTTGATCCTGGCATCGGCCTTCTCGGCCTGGGCGCGGGCGATCTCGGGCGTGTGGTGCACGAAGGCGTTCAGCGCCCCCGCCTCGCCGATCGCCGAGAGGCAGGCCTCGGTCAGCTCGGCCGAGCTCGTCTCGCCCTTGCGCAGCGCGTCGCGCGCGCCGGCAATCGTCAGTTTCGTCAGCTCGCCCATCACTCGACCACCTTCGGCACTGCAAAGAACCCTTCGCGGGCATCCGGCGCATTCGCCAGGATCCGCTCCTGCATATTGCCGTCCGTCACGCCGTCCTGGCGGCGCTTCAGCCGCATCGGCGTTACAGAGACCATAGGCTCCACACCGGTCACGTCCACCTCGCCAAGCTGCTCGATGAAGCCGAGAATGTTGTTGAACTCGGCGGCAAGGGCGGGCAGCTCATCGGGTTCCACCTTGATCCGGGCGAGCTTGGCCACCTTGGCCGCGGTGCCTTCGTCGATCGACATGCGTACTCCATCTGGCTGGTCGGAACCGGCTTTAGCCTTCCCGTCCCTCTACCGCAAGGGCGCGGCGGGCCGCGCCGCCCGGGATCCCGGCGCTTCCTGCCCCCGCCGACGGCATGGCGGGGGAGGACCCGGCGGCGGAAATCCTCCCTCTGCGATCCTGGCGACGCCCCCGCGGCCCCGGCCGACTGCCTCCAGAAGACCCGACTGCCGCCATCTTGGCCACAGATATCTTCGCGACGCCCCTTCTCCCCTGCATTTCGCCCGGCCGGCCGCCCAGATGCTGCGCAGCCGCCCGTCCGCAGGGCATGAGCCCGCCCTCCGGACCATTCACCTCCACGCCCGTCCCGTGTCACCCGCGCCGCAGCACCTGCCGCGGGGCGGGCGGGACGCCCCGGCAGTGGCGGCGGCAGACCTCGATCATCCAGCCGAGCATCGCCGCGTTCAGCAGGTGCCACAGGAAATGCGTGCCGAGCGGCCAGACCGGGCAGAGCGCCGCGTCGAGGCTGCGGAAGGCCAGCGAGACCGCGAGCAGCCCCGCCCCGGCCCCGAGCCCCCGCGCCGTGGCGGGCGCCCGCCGCGCCAGCGCCAGCGCATAGCCCGCGATCAGGACCGGCACCGGCCAGTACGCGGCCGAGATGCGGAAGAAGGGCAGCGCCTCGAAGACCGGCACTGTCAGCATCGCGTAAGGAATGAACAGCGCCGTCCCCGCCGCCGCGGCCCGCACCGGCAGGCGCCAGAAATTGCGGTTGGCCGAGTAGATATAGGCCAGGATGAAGCAGCCGATCGGGATCACGTCGGCCTGCATCGCCCAGACCGTCGCGAAGGTGTGGAAGAGCCCCGAGCCGATGCCGATCGCCGCCAGGAGCGCGATCAGCAGGGGCGCCTCTGCCGGGCCCCCTCCGCGGCAGCGCCGCCACATGATCCAGGCCGCCGCGAGGAAGGCGAGATTGGTGAGCGCGTTGACCGGCTCCGCCCAGAGGGATGCGTCAATGCGCTCGCAATAGCCGTCGAGCTGTCTGGACCATTCCATTTTCCGCGCTCCGCACTAGGGTCTGCTCCGAGACAAACTGATGGAGAGTCCCATGAAATTCACCTGGCTCGGACATTCCGGATTCCGCATCGAGATCGGCGACCAGATCCTGCTGCTCGATCCCTGGCTGACCGGCAACCCGATGTTCCCGGAGGACCGCCGCGCCGAGGCCATCGCCGGCGCCACCCATGTTCTGCTGACCCACGGCCATTTCGACCATGCCAATGACGTGGCCGACATCGCCAAGGAGCTCGGCATCCCGGTCGTCGGCATCTTCGACCTGGTCGGCCATCTCGAGGCGACCGCCGGGGTGACATCCGTCGGCTTCAACAAGGGCGGCACCGTGGCGCTCGGCTCGGTGAAGGTGACGATGGTCAATGCCGTCCATTCCTCCACCATGCCCTCGCAGAACGGCCCGCTGGCCGTGGGCTCCGAGGCGGGCTTCGTGCTCGATGACGGCAGCCGCCGGGTCTATGTCTCGGGCGATACCGACGTCACCATGGACATGGAGCTGGTCGAGGCGCTGCACCAGCCCGAGATCGGCCTGCTCTGCGCGGGCGGGCATTTCACCATGGACATGAAGCGCGCCGCCTACGCGGCGAAGCGCTTCTTCAACTTCAAGACGGTGATCCCCTGCCATTACAGGACCTTCCCGCTGCTGGCGCAATCGGCGGACGAGCTGAAGGCCGGGCTGCCGGGCGTGGACGTGATCGAGCCCGAGGTCATGACCGCGATCGAGCTCTGAACCCTGTCCCGGGCCGGGCTCGACCCGGCCCCTCCCCCTCTCCGCCCGTCCCGCCGCTCACAGATCGCGCGCCGCGGCGAAGACCGCATCCATCGCCACCTGCGTGCCCTTCGAGAATTCCAGCGGGCAGGCATAGGGCGTGCCCTCCCGCGCCGCCAGGTTGAAGGCCGCGGCCTGCAGCTCGTAATGCATCTCGGCCGGAAAGCGCTCGACCGTCGTCGTCATCCCGCGCGACAGGTGCAGCTGCGCCTCGCCGAAGACCCGGGCATTGAACGGCACCGTCACCCGCAGCACGCCCTCGGTGCCATGGAACACCATCTCCTGGCGCGGCGACATGCGGATCGAGGTGAAGACGCTGTAATCCGCCCCGCCGAAGCGCGCCGTCATCCGCGCATAGGTGTCGACGCCGTTCTCCCAGCGCACCCGCGCCTCGATCTCCGAGGGCTCCTCCCCGGTGGCGAAGCGCGCCGCGCCCAGCACGTAGACGCCGATATCGCGGATGCCGCCGCCGCCGGTGCCCGCCTGGTTGCGGATATTGGCCATGTCGGGATTGCTGAAGCTGAACGCCCCGTCGATCCGCCACAGCTCGCCCAACGCGCCCTCGGCCAGCAGCTGGCGCACGCGCTGCCATTGCGGGTGGTGGACGATCATGAAGGCCTCGGCGGCCAGCACCCCGGCCGCGTCGCGCGCCGCGATCAGCTGGTCGAACTCTGATGCCTGCATCGCCATCGGCTTCTCGCAGAGCACGTGCTTGCCCGCTGCCATCGCCTTCAGCGCCCATTCGACATGCAGGCTGTTGGGCAGCGGCACGTAGACCGCGTCGATCTCCGGATCGGCCAGCAGCGCGTCATAGCTGTCATGGATCCGCAGCGCCGGCGCGAAGACCTGGAAGGGCACGGCCTTTTCCGGTGCCGAGGTCGCCAGCGCGCAGAGCTGCCCGCCCGGCGCCATGGCGATGGCGGGCCCCATATGCTCGCGCGCGAATTTCGCGGCACCCAGAATGCCCCAGCGGAGATCGGTCATGTTATCGCTCCCAATTGTCACTTGCGCCACCATCGGCAGGCCGGGCGCCGCTGGCAAGGCCGCAAGGGGCGGCGTTCCGTCCCGGCGGCCGCCCGCCGCCGGCCCCGCGCCGCTCGCGCCAGGCTCCCCTGCTCGGGTCCCGCGCGCGACAGGGACCCGCGTTGGCCGCCATGCGCCGCGCTCCACCGGTTCGTCAGGGTCATGACCGGACCTCCCGCAGCGCGCCGCCCGCCCCGGCACGCCGCCCGCCGGGCGGACCTGCCTGCCGCCATCCGCGGGCCATCGCCAAGGCGCGCGCCTCCGGTCCGGCGCAGGGACGCCCGGTCGTCACGGCGCATATCCGGGCACGTCACGGCCCAACGTCTCCCGTTGGCCCGTCCCCGGAGGAAGACGCCCCAGGGAACGGCAGGCGAAAAGGCGCGGTCCCGCCATGACGCCCCCTCTCCCGCAAGCGCAGGCCTCCCGGCGCGGCCGGCCCCTCCCGGCGCTGCCCCGGACATGCCCAGCAGCGAAAACGCAACTGACGGCGGAAGAGCCGTTTCACCGAGGCGCAGCTCCCCCGGATGACCGAAGGCAGGGAGGCGGGATGGCGACGTCCGAACGGTGCCGCTGCCATGGGCGGAGAAGGGCGGCCCCGAAATGCCCGGAGCAGCCGGGTCGAAAACGCTCGCAGACGGGACCGCCAAGCCCGAGAGGCCGTCCGCCGCCGCGATGCAAGGCAAAGTCGTCCCGAGGGACTTGCCGGGAAAGACCTGACGGCATTGACCATTCGGCAAGAGGCCGCCCCCGGGCAATGCGGGCATTGCCTTTGTTGCGGCGCCGGCCATGCGATCTCGCAGCGCCGGGACCGCCGGATTGCCGGTGCCGGTTCCAGGCCGACGCAGCCCGCCGGATTGCGCGGCCTCAGCGACAAGAGGAACCGCACCGCCGCACCGGCTTCCCGCTCGCGCGCCAGAGCACCGCGACCCGTGTCCCGGAAATGGAGTCCAGAGCGCCGTAAGGGAGGGAATGATCGCGGGTCCGGCCCGGACTGCTCCCGGAATTCGGCAAGCCTGGCCGCGTTCAGGACCATGTCCCCGGCTTGTCCAGCAGACCCCGCGGCCGAGCAGACGGTTTCGGCACCCTGCTGCAAACCGCGAACACAGGTATCAGCCCTGCCGGGAGGACGGGCGCGCGCGGAGGGCGGACCTGCGCGTCGCCCGGAGCGACGCGTGTCCCGGCGCCTGCTGCTTGCTCGACCTTCCGGCCGGCCGCTCTGGCACCGCCCGCATTCCGGCGGCGATCGGCGACTAGCAGGGACAGCCCGCGCCGGATCGCCGGCACCGGCATCCCGGGCGTCCGTATCGCCTGCGAGCAGGGCGCGCTGGCACGGCACTGCGGAAGCCCCGGCTGCATCCTCGGCGCGCTGCCGGTGGCTGCGCCAGTCGTTCCGGCAGCAGTGGCGACGGCACCGAATTCCCCAGCCGGGGCCGGCAGGAGCGGGCTTCCTGGCATCGCACCGGCCCGGGCAAGCCGCGCCAGGACACCAGCATCGCGTCCTCCAAGGGCAGCCGGCGTGGCCAGCTCTCGCCCGCGGAGACCTTCGGCACCCCGGACGGCACCCGGCGACCGCGGGCGCGCAGGTCCTGCCCCCACGCCACCATCAGGCCGCCTCATCGCCGGGCAGCCTGGCGCTATCCGAAGCGCCGCACAGGGACCCCGGACACATCCGGGAGGCGCGCCGCAGGACCGAGGGCGGGACAGCGTCAATGCGGTCCGGCCGGGCCCGGCCGGCGGCGGGGGCCGGTGGCGCGGGAGGCTGCGATTGGGCCTTTTCCCCTGCCCGCGGGCGGCTTAGAGGGACGGCATGGATTATGACGCGATCGTACTGGGCGCCGGGGCCGCCGGCCTGATGGCAGCGGCCACCGCCGGGCAGGCCGGGGCCCGCGTGCTGCTGATCGACCATGCCGACAAGGCCGGGAAGAAGATCCTGATCTCCGGCGGCGGCCGCTGCAACTTCACCAATACCGGCGCCGAGCCCGAGTGCTTCCTCTCGGAGAACCCGCATTTCGCCAAATCGGCGCTGGCGCGCTACACCCAGTGGGACTTCCTCGCGCTGGTCGAGCGCCACCGGATCGCCTGGCACGAGAAGACCCTGGGCCAGCTCTTCTGCGACGGCTCGGCGCGGCAGGTCGTGGCGATGCTGCTGGAGGAATGCGCCCGCGGCGGGGTCGAGCTGCGGCTGTCGACGCAGATCGGCGAGATCGGCCATGGCGACGGGCTTTTCCGGGTGGCGGGCGCGCGGGCCCCGCAGCTGGTTCTGGCGACCGGCGGGCCGTCGATCCCCAAGATGGGCGCCACCGGCATCGCCCATGACATCGCCCGGCGCTTCGGGCTCGGCATCGTGGCGCCCCGCCCCGCGCTGGTGCCGCTGACGCTCGGCCCGGACGCGCAGGCCTTCCGCGACATCTCGGGCGTGTCCTGCCCGGTGACGGCGCGGACCGGCACGGCCTCTTTCGCCGAGGCTGCGCTCTTCACCCATCGCGGGCTGTCGGGACCCGCCATCCTGCAGGTCTCCTCCTACTGGCGCCCCGGGGATACGGTCAGCCTGTCGCTGGTCGCCGATGCCGCCGCGCGGCTGCGCGAGGCCCGCCGGAAGGCGCCCCGGTCCCATCTGCGCGCAGCGCTGAGCGAGCTCCTGCCGAACCGCCTGGCCGAGGTGATGGCGGCGCGCATCAACCACGGGACCGAGCTGGGCAACACCTCGGATGCCGAGCTGGACCGGATCGCCGCGCAGCTCGAAGGGCTCGAATTCCGCCCCACCGGCACCGAGGGCTATGCCAAGGCCGAGGTGACGGCGGGCGGGATCTCCACAGCGGGGCTGTCCTCGCGGACGATGGAGGCCCGCGCGGTGCCCGGGCTCTACGCCATCGGCGAGGCGGTCGATGTCACCGGCTGGCTCGGCGGCTACAATTTCCAGTGGGCCTGGTCCTCGGGCTGGGCGGCGGGCCAGGCGATCGCGCAGCGCGGGGCCGGCTGACTGCCCGATGCGCCGCCCGCGCGGGGCGCGATGCCGCGACATTCTCGCCGCCTGCCGCAAAGTTGCGCGCCGCGGAGGCTGCACAGCCAGCCGCCCTGGCCGCCCGGCCCGGCCGCGCGGCATGGCGGCAAGACCGGCGGAACGCCGCGCAGGAAGGCCTTTGCCGACAGGCACTTGCCCTGTCCTGCCCCGCATCCCGTCCGCCCGTCCCCTGCCCGCCTTGCAGGCGCCCGGCACCGGCATTCCGGGCTTCGTGCCGCAAGGGACGCGGATTTGTCGCGCCTCCCCTTGCACGCCCGGAGCTTATGTTGCATGCCGGAGCAGACGACCAAAGGACGGACATGGCGGACGGAACGATGGATATGAGTGCGAGGCCGACCGAGGAGATCTCGGTCCGCGAGGTGTTTGGCATCGACACCGATATGAAGGTGAAGGGGTTCGCCGAGGGCTCCGACCGGGTGCCGGCGGCCGATCCGACCTACAAGTTCGATCCCGACACCACCCTCGCCATCCTCGCGGGCTTTTCCCATGACCGCCGGGTGATGATCCAGGGCTATCACGGCACGGGCAAGTCCTCGCATATCGAGCAGGTCGCCTCGCGGCTGAACTGGCCGGCGGTGCGGGTGAACCTCGACAGCCATATCAGCCGGATCGACCTGATCGGCAAGGACGCGATCAAGCTGAAGGACGGGGTGCAGGTCACCGAGTTCCAGGAGGGCATCCTGCCCTGGGCGCTGTCGAATCCCTGCGCGATCGTCTTCGACGAATACGACGCGGGCCGCGCCGACGTGATGTTCGTGATCCAGCGCGTGCTGGAAACCGACGGCAAGCTGACGCTGCTGGACCAGAACAAGGTGCTGACGCCGCACCCGTCCTTCCGGATCTTCGCGACCGCGAACACGGTGGGCCTGGGCGACACGACCGGCCTCTATCACGGCACCCAGCAGATCAACCAGGGCCAGATGGACCGCTGGTCGCTGGTCGCCACGCTGAACTATCTCAGCCATGACGCCGAGACGAATATCGTGCTGGCGAAGAACCCGCATTACAACACCGCCGCCGGGCGCAAGCAGATCAGCCAGATGGTGACGGTCGCCGACCTGACGCGGACCGCCTTCATGAATGGCGACCTCTCGACGGTGATGAGCCCGCGGACGGTGATCGCCTGGGCGCAGAATGCCGAGATCTTCCGCAATATCGGCTATGCCTTCCGGCTGTCCTTCCTCAACAAGTGCGACGAGCTGGAGCGCCAGACCGTGGCCGAGTTCTACCAGCGCTGCTTCGACGAGGAGCTGCCCGAAAGCGCGGCGTCGCTCTCGGTCTGAGGCAGCCGCCAGGATGGAATGGCAAAGGCCCGCCGGTTCCGGCGGGCCTTTTCGCGTTCCGGGGCCCCGCTCAGGAGCGCAGGCGCACCGCGAGCACGCCAAAATAGAAGATGATGATCCCGATGCAGACGGGATTGGCGGCGACGGACTGGACGAACTCGGACATCAGATGGCTCCTGTATGGGGGTGCATGCGGGCAGCTAGGCGATCGCGGCCTACCAGGAAGTTAAGCCCGCCCGGCCGCGATTCATCCCGGTTAACACCGCCTTTCCGCGGCCCCGTTCAGCCGTCGAGCCGCCAGATATCCGCCTCCAGCACGCAGCCGTCGCCGATCCGGTGGTCCTCGGGGCTGTCATGGGTGACAAGCCAGGTGCCGTCCTCCCAGCGGACCAGCCCCTCGGGATTGTCGGTATTGCCGCGATAGGGCAGCGCCCGGGCCAGCGCGACCTCGCGCGCGCCGCGCACCCCGCCCTGGCGGTGGCCGGTGGCGTCCTTCCAGCGCCAGATCGCCGAGCGCCCGCCGGCGTCGAGCGGCGTGCCGGTCAGCACCAGCATGTCGTCGCCGTCGAGCGCCAGGTCGCGCACCCCGTGACCGCCGAGCGGCAGCAGATGCAGGATGTAGCGCCGCTCGCCGTCGATCCTGCGCGGCTTCAGCCAGCCGCCGCCGGTGACCTTCATCCGCATTTCCAGGATCACGCTATGGCCGCGCAGCACCGGGCCGCGCAGCCCCAGCCAGACCCGGTCGCCGCGCGCCGCGATGCCCTCGACATCGAGCCCGTTATCCTTCGAGGGGATGTCGAGGAACGGGCCCAGATGCGGGTCGTCCGCCAGCCATTTGCGCAGCCGCCCGCGCTTCTTCGGCTTCAGCATCGCCGCCTCGCGCGGGCCGTCCGCCTTCACCGGCCAGGGGCCGTCGCGGCGCTGCTCCAGGGGCACGCGGCCGAGGAACTGGCGGTTCTCGTCCCATTTGATCTCCGCCATGTCGGCGAGCCGCTCCTGCGGGCTGTCCTCCGGATCGGGCTTGCCGCGCTTGAGCGACTGCGAGCCGGTGATCCACAGCCAGTCGCCGTCGACCGCCAGCCCCTCGATATCCATCTCGCCCGAGGCGCCGCCCGGCAGGTCGAAGATCCCGCCCAGCCCGGCATGGACATGGCCGCCCCACGCGCCGTCGCCGGGGACCAGCCGCTCGATCCCGGCGGTCTCGTCGCAGCTGAGGAACAGCACGTCGCCGTGGCGCGTGGCGGTGGAGATGTCGAGATGCACCGCCTCCTCATGCGCGTCGGGGTCGAAGACCAGCTGCACGCGGCCCTCGGGGGCGTCCTTCTTCCTCGCGGTCCTTGCCATGCTCTGTCTCCGTTCTCGGTTGCCGCCCGACAACCCGGCCCGCCCTCGGGTTGTTCCCGCCCCCGCGGCGCCGCAGCCGATTGCCAGCCCGGCCGCGGCGGCCTAGATCCTGCGCATCATGCCCGAGACCGAGCTCAAATTCGTCATCGATTCCCTCACCCTCGCGCGGCTGCGCGAGCAACTGGACCATGTCGGCACGCTGCTGGCCCCTGCCGAGCGGCACGCGCTGCACAGCGTCTATTTCGACACCCGCCACCACCGGCTGAAGAAGGCCGGGATCGCGCTCAGGATGCGGCGCGACGGCGAGCGCTGGATCCAGACCGTCAAGGCCAAGGCCGAGAACCATGGCGGGCTGCAGCGCGCCGAGGAGGCCGAGACCGAGATGCCCGACAGCCGCATCGACCTGGCCGCGATCGGCGACGAGGGCCTGCGGGACCGGGTGCGCGCCGCGCTGAAGGGCAAGGTGCTGCAGCCGGTCTGCGAGACCCGGATCGACCGCCATCTGGCGCTGGTCGCCACCCCCGGCGGCGCCGAGGTGGAAATCGCGCTGGACGAGGGGCAGATCATCGCGGGCGAGCGCGCCGAACCCTTCCGCGAGCTCGAGCTGGAGCTGAAATCCGGCCCCGTCTCGGCGCTCTACGACCTGGCCGAGACGCTCTTGGCCGAAGGCGGCGCCGCGCCGTCGCACCTGTCGAAATCCGAGCGCGGCTACCTTCTGGCCGCGGGCCTGCCGATCACCGGCCCCGCCGCGCCGCGCAAGGCCGCCCCCGTGCCGCTCGCGCCCGGCTGCAGCGCGGGCGAGGCGGCGGCGGCGATCTTCCGCGAATGCAACGGCCAGATCCAGGCCAATGCCGCCGCGATCCGCACCGGCGAGGACCCCGAGGGGCCGCACCAGCTCCGCATCGGGCTCAGGCGGCTGCGCAGCGCGCCGGGCCTTTTCGGCAGCCTCCTCGACGGCTCCGACGCCGCCTATCTGATGGCCGAGGCGAAATGGCTCGGCGCCATCGTCGGGCGGCAGCGCGATCTCGACGTCGCGCTGGCCGATCTGCTGGAACCCGCCCTGGCCGCCGCCGAGGGCGATGCCCCGGGCCTCGCGGCGCTTGCCGCCCAGGCCCGCGCCCGTGCCGAGGCCAACCGCCCCGCCCTGCGCCAGGCGCTGGTCTCGAAGCGCGCGCAGCGCTTCTTCCTCGCGCTCGGCCGCTTCGCCGAGGCCGGGCCATGGGAGGCGCTCGACCGGCCCTTCGCGCCCCCCGCCGGCAAAGCGCTGGCCAGGAGCTGGTCGCGCGCGAAGAAGCGCGCCAAGGGCATCGCCTCGCTCGGCCCCGAGGACCGCCACGCGCTGCGCAAGGCGCTGAAGCGGCTGCGCTACCAGGCGGAGTTCGTCCAGCCGCTGCATCCCGGCGAGACGGCGGCGGAATTCCTCGGCCGTCTCAAGGCGCTGCAGGACGATTTCGGCGAGATGAACGACCTGGCGATGCTCGAGACGCTGACCGCGCCGGGCGGCCCGCTCGCCCCCGAGGGCAAGGCCGCGGCGCAGGCGCTCGGCGATCTGCTCGGGATCCACCACCGCCGCGCCGAGGCGCAATGGGCCGAGGCCCGCACCCGCTGGCAGGCGCTGCGCGCCGCGCCGCCCTTCTGGGCGGGCTGAGCCCCGCCCGCCCCCAGCCTTGCCCTGTGCCCTCTGCTGTGGCACGCAGGGAAGACGCAAGCGTTCAGGTAGTCCAGATGTCCAAGCCCACCGACAATCCCGCCGATCCGTTCAAGAAGGCCCTGGCCGAGGCGACCAAGGTCATGGCCGACGATCCCGAGATGACAGTGAGCTATTCGGTCGACCCGCCGGGCATGACCGCCGATGCGGTGCGCCTGCCCCAGGTCAGCCGCCGGATGACCCGCGCCGAGGTTCTGCTGGCGCGCGGCACGGCCGATGCCTATGCGCTCCACCGCAAGTTCCACGATGCCGGGACGCATGCCCGCTACGCGCCTCCGGGGCAGCTGGCCAATGACATCTACGAGGCGATGGAGACCGCGCGCTGCGAGGCGATGGGCGCCCGGGTGATGCCGGGCACCGCCGGGAATATCGACGCCAAGATCGCCTGGGAGGCCGACCGCAAGGGCTACTCCCAGATCAGCGATCCCAAGGACGTGCCGCTCGCCGTGGCGGCGGGCTACCTGATCCGCCATCTGGCCACCGGCCGCGAGCTGCCGCCCGCCGCGAAGAACGTGATGGAGCTCTGGCGGGGCCATATCGAGGCGCAGGCCGCGGGCACGCTGGGCGATCTCGACAGGGTCCTGTCCGACCAGGCGGCCTTCTCGCGCTTCTCGCGCCGGGTCATCGAGGATCTGGGCTATGGCGACCAGCTCGGCGAGGATCCCGACCTCTCGGACGAGGAAGAGCCCGAGGACAGCGCCGAGACCCAGGAGGACCAGCAGGACCAGGACAGCGACCAGGGCGACCAGGAGGACGCGCCGCAAGACAACGAGGCCGCCCCCGAGCAGTCCCAGGACGATGCCGGCGACCAGTCCGAGGCGCAGGTCGTGATGGACCAGATGGCCGATGCCGAGATGGGCGAAGAGACCGACATGCCAGACGGCGCGGGCCCGCTCGATCCGCCGCCCCCGCCCCCGGTCTCGGAGGCCGATCCCGGCTACGCGGTGTGGAATTCCGAGCATGACGAGGAGATCCGCGCCGAGGACCTGGCCGAACCGGCCGAGCTGGAGCGGCTGCGCGCCTATCTCGACCAGCAGCTCGAGCCGCTGAAGGGCGCGGTCAGCCGCCTGGCCAACAAGCTGCAGCGGCGGCTGCAGGCCCAGCAGAACCGCTCCTGGGAATTCGACCGCGAGGAGGGCATCCTCGATGCCGGGCGGCTGGCGCGCGTGGTCGCCAACCCGACCACGCCGCTGTCCTTCAAGGTCGAGAAGGACACCGAATTCCGCGACACGGTGGTGACGCTGCTGCTCGACAACTCGGGCTCGATGCGCGGCCGCCCGATCTCGATCGCGGCGATCTGCGCCGACGTGCTGGCCCGCACGCTGGAGCGCTGCTCGGTCAAGGTGGAGATCCTCGGCTTCACCACCCGCGCCTGGAAAGGCGGGCAGAGCCGCGAGGAATGGCTGAACGCCGGCCGGCCGCAGCAGCCCGGCCGCCTCAACGACCTGCGCCACATCATCTACAAGCAGGCCGACGCGCCGATGCGCCGGACCCGGAACAACCTGGGACTGATGATGAAGGAGGGCCTCCTGAAGGAGAATATCGACGGCGAGGCGCTGGAATGGGCGCATAAGCGCGTCATCGCCCGGCCCGAGGCGCGCAAGATCCTGATGGTGATCTCCGACGGCGCGCCGGTCGATGATTCGACCCTCTCGGTCAATCCGGCGAACTACCTCGAGAAGCACCTGCGCGACGTGATCGCCATGGTCGAGAAGAAGAAGGCGGTGGAGCTGATCGCCATCGGCATCGGCCATGACGTGACCCGCTACTACCAGCGCGCGGTGACGATCACCGATGTCGAGCAGCTCGCGGGCGCGATGACCGAGCAGCTCGCCTCGCTCTTCGACAGCGACCCGCGCGCCCGCGCCCGGGTGCTCGGCATGCGCAACGTGGCCTGACGCCGGTCCCCGCGCCTGCCCCCGCAGCCGCGCCCCGCCCGGAGCGGCGCGCCAGCGGGTCCCGTCGCGGGGCGCAAGCCCTGCGATGGGGAAAAGGGGTGTCGCGCGGCACGCGCGCCATCTAGCTAGCGCGGCACGCGCGCCATCTAGCTAATGCGGCACGCGCGCCATCTGGCCAATGCGGAACGCGCGCCATTCAGCCAAAGCGGAACGTGCGCCCTCTGGCCAATGCGGAACGCGCGCCATTCAGCCAAAGCGGAACGCGCGCCCGCTGGCTCAAGCGGTGCGCCCTCTGGCCCAGGCGGAACGCACGCTCTCTGCGCAGGCGGATTGCGCGCCATCTGGCCAAACCGGAACGCGCGCGACCTGGCCAGGCGCGCGACTTGACCCAGGCTCACGACCCCGTTGATGTCGGCAGAGGCGCATGGCTCGCCGGGCGCAGACAGAGCGGAGACATGTCCGGTCTCCTCCGGCTCGGAGATGCGCAGATGGCGGGTCTGGAGCCCTGCTTTCCGACGCCCCGCGGCAGGCCGCATGTCGATGACCGGCGCGTCCCGGGTTGGATTGTCTTCCTCGATCGCAACGGGTTGCGCTGGCAAGACGCGCCGGAGGAACTGCCCCCTGCCGATCGCGGCCGGGCCCCAGCGGCACCTTGATCGCCGTGCTGTTGATGCCTCAGCGCATGTCGGCCATGCCGCCTGCGATCCCAGGCCTTCACCCCGTCCGGGACGGAAAGCGGCCACGCCAGGGCCTCCGGGGCCACGTTGGCGGGGACGGCAATCTGGCGCCGTTCCGCATCGCGACTTGCATCCGGGCGTCCGGGGCCGTCAGGCACAGGCGCCGGAGACCCCGGGCACGGCCGCTCGGGAGGAACCGCCAGCGGGATGAAGCTGGGGACGCAATGCCGTCCAGCTCGCCGTTCCGGTCCTGCCGCGGCCAGGTCGTCAGGAGGGACCGCGAAGCGCCGTGGCGCTCACCTGGAAATGGCCGCGGAAACTCTCTTCGACGATCGGAGTTTCCCGCGCCATCCCGGTGCCGGCGGCGAACACCGACTGCCGCGGACAGGACCTCTGTCTTTGGGTCGAACGCAAGGTCGCGCATAGGATCGGACCTATCACCGAAGCGCCAAACCCTTCAGGCAGCCCTCGCCGGATGGATGCGGTGCGCGGGCGCTTTGTCCCGGTCTGCCGGATGCCGACTGGCTGCCCGGAGATCGGGGATCGCGGCTGCGACGCCATCTGGCTTGGAGAAGCCCGGCAAGACAAGGGGATGCGCCCCCATCCCCCGGCCGGAAGACGCCGGTGCCGCAACATCCCGGTCCCGCATGACAAGAGGAGGTGCAAGCGCCGTCACCGGATTGACTGCATGTTCGGCGGCCTCGAGGACTGGTGGCGCATCGTCACCAGATGCGACCGGCGCCCGAAGGTCTTCCTCTCGGCCATCGCTTCCGACGCGACCGTGATCCACTGGCCATGGGATGCCGTGACGGGCCGGACGCAGCTCGAGCGTTGCCACTTGCCGGATTCTGCGCGTGCAGTTGCCCTGTCCCGTATCGAACTCCCGCGGAGGATGACGGGATGAGACTGTTCGCCGGGCGGGATGTGCCGCGGGCGAAGACGGCGGTCTGCCTGCTTGCCTAGCATGGAAAGAGTGCCTGGGAATTTGAAGCGGGCCGCGCGCCGGAACCGCTGGGAGCCGTGCTTCGGGGATGCGACGGCACCGTGGAGGCGATCGTGCCCGAGGCCGGACCGCTGTCGCAACGGCTGCCGGCCTGTTCGCTGTCCTCATGGAACCGCGGCAGGTGACGGGCGCCCTCGAAGCCATGCCTGTCAAGCCATGACTGGCAGGACTGGCAGACGCGATGCGGAAGGGATCGCGCGCCTGTCGCACCTCCGCCGGTTCCGGCCGGTCCGCGGCAAGTCCGTCTCTGCCCGGGAGGTCCGCGCCATCCTGGCTGCGCGCAAGCCTGGTGCTGCCACATCCTTGACGGCACCGGGGAGATCCTCCCCGCCCCCACAATGCCTCGCCAAATCAACGCCTGGACCGGAACCTGCATCGCCACCGCCATCGGGCCGGGACCGTGAGGCGGGGGCAAGGCGCCCGCAGCGCTTCGGGCCCCGACCCCGGTCCCATGGCCTCCCGGCAAGCACGGCCGCCTCGCTCCGGCGCCCGCGGCGACCGCTTTCGTGCCCGCCTTTGAGGCACCAGCCGGGCGGGTCCTGCCGGAGCGGCGGCGCGCCAAAGGGCCCCGATCGCTGGCGTTGCGTCGGCCCGCCCCACGCGCTACGCCATGGGCGTACCAGTCACAGGGGGAACCGTGCCGTGTTCCAGAGCTTCACCTCCACCGCCAGCCCCGAACAGGGTCCGCCCCGCCTGGCCGCCTTCCGCGCCGCCCTGGCCGGGGACGGGCTCGACGGGTTCATCGTGCCGCGCGCCGACGCCTTCCAGGGCGAATATGTCGCCGCCCATGACGACCGGCTGGCCTGGCTGACCGGCTTCACCGGCTCCGCGGGCTTCGCCATCGTGCTGCCGCAGGTCGCCGGGGTCTTCGTCGACGGCCGCTACCGGCTGCAGGCCCGCGCCCAGTGCGATCCCGGCGCCTATACCCCGGTCGACTGGCCCGAGACCCGCCCCGCCGCCTGGCTGAAGGAGCATGCCGGGGACGACGCGCAGATCGGCTTCGACCCCTGGCTGCATACCGTGCAGGAGATCGAGGCCCTGCGCGCGGGCCTGGCGGGCAGCGGCATCACGCTGGTCGAGTCGCCCACCCCCGTCGACCGGCTCTGGAGCGACCAGCCCGCCCCGCCGATGGCGCCCGCCACCGCCTATCCCGAGACGCTGGCCGGCGAGAGCGCCGATGCCAAGCGCCGCGCCCTGGCCGCGACCCTCGCCGAGGCCGGCGAGACGGCGGCGGTGCTGACCCAGCCCGACGGCATCTGCTGGCTCCTGAACATCCGCGGCGGCGACATCCCCCGCGTGCCGGTCGCCCATGGCTTCGCCATCCTCCATGCCGATGCCTCGGTCGATCTCTTCATGGCGCCCGCCAAGCTTGCCGGGCTCGGCAACCATCTCGGCGCCAATGTCCGCATCCACGAGCCCGGCGGCTTCGGCCCGGCGCTCTCCGCGCTCGACGGCCGCGTCCGGATCGACAAGGCCAGCGTGCCGGTCGCCGTGCATGCCGCGCTGGTAGCGGCCGGGGCCGAGATCGCCTTCGGCCGCGAGCCCTGCCTGCTGCCCAAGGCCTGCAAGTCGCCTGTCGAGATCGCCGCCGCGCGCGAGGCCCATGCCCGCGACGCCGCCGCGGTGGTCGAGTTCCTCGCCTGGCTGGAGAAGGCCAGCGACGCGGTCGGCGTCACCGGCCCCGAGCTGACCGAGATCGACGTGGTGAAGAAGCTGGAGGAGTTCCGCAGCGCCACGGGCAAGCTCAAGGACATCTCCTTCGACACGATCTGCGGCGCGGGCCCCAATGGCGCGATCATGCATTACCGCGTCACCGAGGAGACCAACCGCAAGCTGGCGCCCGGCGAGCTGCTGCTGGTCGATAGCGGCGGGCAGTATCTCGACGGCACCACCGACATCACCCGCACCATGGCCGTCGGCAGCGCCGGGACCGAGGAGCGGACCTGCTACACCCGCGTGCTGCGCGGGCTGATCGCCATTTCCGTCGCGCGCTTCCCCGAAGGCGTCGCCGGGCGCGATCTCGACGCGCTGGCGCGGATGCCGCTGTGGCAGGCCGGGCAGGATTTCAACCACGGCACCGGCCATGGCGTCGGCCAGTACCTGTCGGTCCATGAGGGCCCGCAGCGGATTTCGCGGATCAGCACCGAAGTGCTGAAGCCCGGGATGATCCTGTCGAACGAGCCCGGCTACTACCGCGACGGCGCCTTCGGCATCCGGCTGGAGAACCTGATCGTGGTGCGCGAGGCGGCGCAGCTGAAGGGCGGCGATGCCGAGCGGCACATGCTGGATTTCGAGACGCTGACCTATGTCCCCTTCGACCGGAGGATGATCCTGGCGGACATGCTGACCCCGGCAGAGCGCGCCTGGCTGAACGCCTATCACGCCGAGACCTGCGACCGGCTGGCGCCGCTGGTCAGCCGCGGCGCGGCCGCCTGGCTGGAGCGGGTGACGGCGCCGATTTGACGTTGCGGTAAGGAAAACCGCAATACCGCGAGTCGGCGCGGCAGCGTAGACAGGATGCAAGGATGACGGGCCTGCCAGCCCGGACTTCCCTTCCCTCTTTCTTAATCATGCGCTCCCTGAAAAGGCCGGTTCTTCGGACCGGCCTTTCTCTCGTCCGGGCTCAGGCGCCGCCGATCTCCTCGAGGAGCCCGTCGCGGAAGGCCGCGAGCCGGGCGATCCGCGCCTCGGCCATCCGCGCCCCCGCCCCGGTGCAGAAGCCCTCGCCCAGCCGCAGCAGCTTGGTTGCGAAATGGTCGAGCGCGAAGGCGCCGTCATCGAGGGCGCGCGCCCGCGCCCCGGGATCGGCCGCGTCGTGGATCGCCGCGCGGCGCAGCCCCGCGACATAGAAGCAGCGCGCCGCGCCGATGAAGCCAATCGCGTCCAGCCGGTCGGCATCGCGCAGGATCCGCGCCTCGAGGCTCTGCGGCGGGATGCCGGCCGAATAGCTGTGCGCCTCGATCGCATGGGCCACCGCTCGGCAGGCGTCCCGTCCCCAGCCGCGCGCGGCGAGGATCTCCCGGGCCCGCGCGGCCGAGCGCCGCGAGGCCTCTGCCCGGTCTGGCGCGTCCTTCGGCAGGTTGACGCCGTCATGCAGAAGGACCGCGGCCTGCAGCACCGCGCTGTCGCCACCCTCCTCCGCCCGGATCGCGGCGGCGTTGCGCCAGACCCGCAGCAGATGCGCGACGTCATGCGCGCCGTCGGGCGCGTCGAAGGCCAGGGGCAGAAGCGCCGCGGCAAGATCGGGATCGGGGAACTGGTGCTCGAGCATCGCGGCGGCCCTCTGGGGGTTCGCACCGCCAGCCCGGCGGGCGGGAGGCAGCGGCCGGGCCCCGCAGGGCCCGGCCCGCGCATCACTCGGTGACGGTGACCGTGACCATGCGGTCGGGCTCGCCCATCACCGCGCCGTTGCGGCCGGTGCCGCGCTTGATCGCGTCGATCACGTCCATGCCCGAGGTCACCTCGCCCACGACCGTGTACTGGCCGTTGAGATGGCCCGCCGGGGCGAACATGATGAAGAACTGGCTGTTGGCACTGTCCGGATCGGAGGCGCGCGCCATGCCGACGGTGCCGCGCTCGAACGGGCGGTCGGAGAACTCGGCCGGAAGATCCGGCAGGTCCGAGCCGCCGCGGCCGGCCGCGCGCATGTCGAAGCCGTCGCTGCCCGACTTGCCGAATTCGACATCGCCGGTCTGCGCCATGAAGCCGTCGATCACCCGGTGGAAGACGACGCCGTCATAGGCGCCCGCTTCCGCCAGCTCGGTGATCCGCGCGACATGGGCCGGGGCGACATCGTCGAACAGGTCGATATGGACCGTGCCGCTCGCCTCGCCCGCGATCTCGATGTCGAGCCCGGTGGCAAGCGCCGGACCCGCAGCCAGGATCGCGAGAGCTGCCAGCAGGTTACGCATCGGCAGCCACCTTGACCGTGATCATGCGGTCGGGGCTTGCGGGCGGCTCGCCGCGGACGATCTTGTCGACATGCTCCATCCCCGACAGGACCCGGCCGTAGACGGTGTACTGGCCGTTGAGGAAGTGGTTGTCGCTGAAATTGATGAAGAACTGCGAGTTGGCGCTGTTCGGGTTCATCGAGCGCGCCGCGCCCAGCGTGCCGCGGTCATGCGGCAGCTTGGAGAATTCGGCCGGCAGATCGTCCAGATCCGACCCGCCCGTGCCCGCGCGGCGGATGTTGAAGCCCTCTTCCATGTTGCCGTGCTCGACATCGCCGGTCTGCGCCATGAAGCCGTCGATCACGCGGTGGAAGCAGACATTGTCGTACTTGCCGGCGCGGGCCAGGTCCTTCATCCGCTCGGAATGCTTCGGCGCCACGTCGGGCAGCAGCTCGATGACCACCGGGCCGTCCTTCAGCTCGATGATGATGGTGTTTTCCGGATCCTTGATCTCGGCCATGACAGGTCCTCTCGTAACAGGTCGCGCGGACACTAGGCGGAGCCACGGGGGAATGCAACGCGGCGGCGCCCCGCCCGGCGCCGGAGGCACGCCGCCGCCGTCCCGGCGCCCAAGAGCGGCAGATGGCGCGGTTGACGCCGACGGATGCAGGGGCCACCACTGCCGCAACCTATCCAGCAGGCAGGGAGTACGCACGTGGCCTGGAAATCCCTCGACGACATGGACCTCGCAGGCAAGACGGTCCTGACCCGTGTCGATATCAACGTCCCCGTCGCAGACGGCAAGGTGACTGACGCCACCCGCATCGAACGCATCGCGCCCACCGTGGCCGACATCCTGGCCAAGGGCGGCAAGCCGGTCCTGCTGGCGCATTTCGGCCGTCCCAAGGGACAGGTGGTGCCCGAAATGTCGCTTGAGGTGCTGGTGCCCGAGCTGTCGCGCATTTTCGGCGTGCCGGTGAAATTCGCCTCCGACTGCATCGGCGGCCCGGCCAAGACGGCCGTCGCGGCGCTGGAGTCCGGCGAGGTGCTGCTTCTCGAGAACACCCGCTTCCATGCGGGCGAGGAGAAGAACGACCCGGCCTTCTCGGCCGCGCTGGCCGCGCTCGGCGAGGTCTACTGCAATGACGCCTTCTCGGCGGCGCACCGCGCCCATGCCTCGACCGAAGGGCTGGCGAAGCTCCTGCCCTCCTGCGCGGGCCGTTGCATGCAGGCCGAGCTCGAGGCGCTCGAAGGCGCGCTCGGCACGCCGGTGCGCCCGGTCGTAGCGGTGGTCGGCGGCGCCAAGGTCTCGACCAAGCTCGACCTCCTGGGCAACCTGGTGGCCAAGGTCGACTACCTGGTGATCGGCGGCGGCATGGCCAACACCTTCCTGGTCGCCCAGAATATCGAGATCGGCAAGTCGCTGGCCGAGGCCGACATGGCCGAGACCGCGCGCGAGATCATGGAGAAGGCCCAGGCGGCCGGCTGCAAGATCCTGCTGCCCGCCGACGTGGTGGTGGCACGCGAGTTCAAGGCGGGGGCCGCGAACGAGACCGTCGCGGCCACCGACTGCCCGGCCGACGCGATGATCCTCGATGCGGGCCCGCAGGCGGTCGCGGCGATCAAGGAGGCGCTTGACGGCGCCCGGACGCTGATCTGGAACGGCCCGCTCGGCGCCTTCGAGATCGAGCCCTTCGACATGGCCACCAATGCCACGGCAGAGTACGCGGCCGCGCTTTCGGCCGAGGGCAAGCTGACCTCGGTCGCGGGCGGCGGCGACACGGTCGCGGCGCTCAACAAGTCGGGCGCGGCGGAGAAGTTCACCTACATCTCCACCGCCGGCGGCGCGTTCCTGGAATGGATGGAAGGCAAGGTCCTGCCGGGCGTCGCCGCTCTCGGCTGACCCTGGCGCCTTTGGCGAGAATGGAAGGCCGGGCCGCCCTGCGCGCCCGGCCTTTTTCCGTCCAGATCGCGCGGATCTCCGCTCCAGCCGCGTCAAACGCCTCCTGTTAGCGCCCCCAGTCTTGATCCCTGCGACAGGCGCGCTAGCCCTTTGTGCACAAGGCAGCCTGAAGCGAGGAACGTCCGATGAAATCGACCCGCATCGTCCAGAACATCTTGAAGAACTACGAGGGCGAGACCCCAGGGGTGAAGGGCAAGCTCTGCCAGATGCTGATGCACGGCAAGCTCGGCGGGACGGGCAAGATGATCATCCTGCCCGTCGACCAGGGATTCGAGCACGGGCCCGCGCGCAGCTTCGCGCCGAACCCCGCCGGCTACGATCCGCACTACCACTACCAGCTGGCCATCGATGCCGGGCTCTCGGCCTATGCCGCGCCGCTCGGCCCGCTCGAGGCCGGGGCGGACACCTTCGCCGGGCAGATCCCGACCATCCTGAAGGTGAACTCGGCCAATTCGCTGATGTCGCCCACCGCAGGCAAGAACCAGGCGGTGACGGCCTCGGTCGACGACGCGCTGCGGCTCGGCTGCGCGGCGATCGGCTTCACCATCTATCCCGGCTCGGACATGGCGGTCGACATGATGGAGGAGATCGTCGAGATGCGGAAGGAGGCCGCCGCCAAGGGCGTGGCCACCGTGATCTGGTCCTATCCCCGCGGCGAGGGCGTCACCAAGGACGGCGAGACCGCGATCGACGTGGCCGCCTATGCCGCCCATATGGCGGCGCTCCTGGGCGCGCATGTCATCAAGATCAAGCTCTCCACCGACCACCTGATGCTGCCCGAGGCCAAGAAGGTCTACGAGGAGAAGAAGATCGACATCGCCACCATGTCCGCGCGGGTCAAGCACTGCGTCGATTCGGCCTTCAGCGGCCGCCGGCTGATCGTCTTCTCGGGCGGGGCCTCGAAGGGCGCGGATGCGGTCTTCGACGACGCGCGCGCGATCCGCGACGGCGGCGGCAACGGCTCGATCATCGGGCGCAACAGCTTCCAGCGCTCGCGCGAGGACGCGCTCGAGATGCTGGGCAAGCTGGTCGACATCTACAAGGGCAAGGACTGATCCGGGTCCGGGCGCGGTCCCCCGGGGCCGCGCCCAAGCTCCGGAAATCAGGGGATTCCCGCGAGCGGCGCGCTATGGCATAGTGGCGCAAAACATGAGGCGACGATGCGGCACAGTTCCCGACCTTCCGCGACCTTCCTGCTCTATCTCTGCGTGGCGACGGCCCTGTCGGGCTATTTCGCCTATGCAGCCGTGCGCGGCGATCTCGGCGTGATCGAGCGCCTGGTGATCAGCGCGCAGCTGCGCGAGCTGGAGACAGAGAAGGCCGGGCTCGAGGCGCAGATCGCCCAGCTCTCGAACAAGACCCGGCGGATGTCCGACGACTACCTCGATCTGGACCTGCTCGACGAGCAGGCCCGATCGGTTCTGGGGATGATGCGCTCGGACGAGCTGGTGATCGACGAGAATTCCGTCAGCCGATAACCTGGTCCATCTTGACCGAGGGCTGGTCGCAGCCCGCCGCGCCGACGATCTTGGCCGGAACGCCCGCCACAGTCTTGCCGCGCGGCACGTCCTGCAGCACGACCGAGCCCGCAGCGATGCGCGAGCAGCAGCCGACGCTGATATTGCCCAGCACCTTCGCCCCGGCGCCGATCAGCACGCCATGGCCGATCTTGGGATGGCGGTCGCCGTCTTCCTTGCCGGTCCCGCCCAGCGTCACCCCGTGCAGCATGGAGACATTGTCCCCCACTTCCGCGGTCTCGCCGATCACGATGGAATGGGCATGGTCGATCATGATCCCCTGCCCGATCCGCGCCGCCGGATGGATATCCGCGCTGTAGAGCTCGGACATGCGCATCTGCAGGTAGTAGGCCAGGTCGTAGCGGTCCTGGGTCCACAGCCAGTGCGCCACCCGGTAGGCCTGCAGGATCTGGAAGCCCTTGAAATACAGGAACGCCTGCAGCAGCCGGTGGCAGGCCGGATCGCGCTCGTAGACCGCCATCAGGTCGGCCCGCGCCGCATGGCCCAGCTTCGGCTCGCAGTCATAGGCCCGTTCGGCAAGGTCCCGCAGGATCGGCTCCGACAGGTCGGCCGAGGCCATCTTGATCGCGATCCGCGCGGCCAGTGCCGACTCCAGCGACCGGTGGTGCAGCACGCTCGTGTGGAAGAACCCGCCAAGGCTCGGCTCGTCGCGAAGCGCTGTTTCGGCTTCCTCGACGATGCGCGACCAGACCGGGTCGAACGCGGCAACAGAGATCTTCGCTTCGGGCATGGGCTTCCCTCCAATGCGCCGTAAGATAGGGGCATCGGAGGGGCAGGACAAACCGGAATTTCGTCTCGATTGTTTCAGACGGTCACGACCGCGGCACGGACATGTAGGCCAGGTGGACCGCCAGCCGCACCTTTCCGCCGCCGAACGTGCCTCCCGCCGCCGTCAGGACCAGAGGCGTATCCTCGAAATAGCTCAGCGGCACGCCGGTCATGCCGTAGACCATCGCATTCGCCGCCGTGCCGAAGCCGTGGCCATAGCGCTGCAGGCTCGCGGGCACGCCCAGCCAGAAGGAATTGAGCGATCCGGTGTTCAGCCGCGTCACCACCCGGCCCGTGACGCCCAGCACCGTGGAATAGGCCGGGATCTTGACCGTCGTCGTCACCTTCGCGCCGCTGCCCACGTTCTGGTCGAATTCCAGCACGCTGAAATTCGTCGCCGCGCCGTTCGACGTGGCATTGAGCGCATCGCCCAGCCAGACAATGCCGTCATGGACATAGCGCCGCCCCTGGTCCTTCACATAGGCGCTCCAGCCCGCCTTCGGGATCACGAAGCGCCAGCCGCCATTGCAGAAAACCGCGATCTTGCCCGCCTGGAAGGTCCAGGCGCCGCTCAGCCCCGAAGGCAGCCCGTAGGCCTGGCCCTCCGAGGGGTTGGCCGGCGGGGTCGCCACGCTCAGCGATTCCAGCGTCAGCTGGGCGACCCCGTCGAGGATCGCCAGCGCCTCGTTGACCACGACATGCTTCTGCGCCTGCGACTGCTGCAGCAGCGGCAGCTCGAGATTGGCGGTGCTAGACATAGACCTCTATCCTTCTTGCTGGGCCGGGACCGTAGAGTTCCGAGACCTGCGCGACCTCGAGCGCATAGGAGCCCTCGAGCCCGTCGGCGATCCGCTGGGCCTCGGTGTAGTTGAAAAGCGGCGTGGCCAGGTCGGCCACGCGGTACTCGGTGCCGCCGGAGCGCACCGTCACCCGGTAGAGCTCCTGCGCCTCGCCGAGGGGCAGTTCCGACAGCGTCCAGTCGTCGCCGCCGATGCGGCTGCGGCGGGTCCAGGTGAACTGGTGCGTGCCGCTGCCGCGGATGTCGACCGCCAGCGAGACCGGCGCATAGGGGCGCAGCCCGGCCGCGTCGGAGGCGTGCTCGACATGCAGGTAGTCGGTGCTGTCGAGCGGCTCGCCGGCATCGCCGATGCGGTAGTGCCGGTTCAGTCCGCGGATCGACGGCACCGAGACCTGCGGCACCGCCCCGTCGATCAGCACCACGAGGCTGCCCGCGGGCCATTCGTCGGGCATGAAGACATCCGTGCCCTGCAGCCCGCGCAGCCGGTTCGAGACCACCGCATTGCCGTTTTCGTCCAGGCTGTGGTCGAGGAACTGGAAGATCTCCCAGTCGCCCCCCTGCCCGTCGCCGATCGCCAGCGCATTGGCGCCATTGAGCAGCGAGTCCCAGTCGGTGCCGCTCAGCTCGCCCGCGGCCAGATCGATCACGAGCCCCTCGCCCCGGTCGATCAGCGCCGCCTCCGCGCGCTTCAGCGGGCTCGCCGTCAGCCCCAGAGTGGCGCTCTCGCCGATCACCCTGTTCAGCGCGTAGCCGCTGGTCGAGGCCGAGGAATAGACCGCGACCTCGCCCGGCCAGGGATTGGCCGCCACGGCCAGATGCGGCGCGTAGGGATCCTCGCTGCCGGTCAGAAGCGGAAGGTCCAGGAAGACCGGGAAGGGCAGCGCCGAAGGCGGCGGCACCGCCAGCGGATCGCCCTCCTCGTAGCCGCCGCCGGGGATGTAGACCCCGGGCTCGACCCGCACCGCCTCGACCAGGCGGATGCCGAAATCCTCGATCCGGTCGATCCGGTAGAGCGCGGGCCCGGCATCTTCGAGGATCTCCACCACATCCCCCGCGGTGACGTTGATATAGGAGGGCGGCAGCGCGAAAGTGACCGTGTCCCGGCTGACCCGCGCCTCGCTCAGCCAGCGCTCGGCCATGCGCTGCGCCTCGCCGAAGGTCAGCGACATGTTCAGATCCGAGGCCGTGACCGAGCGGGCGTCATCCGCGGGATAGGCCGCCGCGCTGGTGCGTGCCTCATAGGCGCCGTCGGCGGCGACATGGGTGATCTGGACCTGCCCCGCCAGTTCCGCCTCTGGCTGGCGCAGCTGCACCAGGTCGCCGTCCTGCTCGGGATGCTCCGCCAGATCCGAGAGCGCCAGCGTGACATCGGCCTGGCCCGAGCGGCTGCGGAAGGCGAGCACGCCGTCGCGCTCCACCGAGTCGAAGCCATGGGCCAGCATCAAGGGCTGCAGCGCCGCCCGCGCCCCGTCGATGGTCGAGAACGCATAGCCGCGCACATAGCCCCAGAGCGCGCTGGTATCGATGCCCGTCACGCCCGAGCGCGCGCAGATCTCGCGCACCACCTCGGCCAGATCCCGCCCCGCCGTGCGACCGTTCAGCCAGTGGCCGCGGATGTAGTTCTCGCCGTCGCCCCAGACATTCGACAGCCCGGGGAAATACGGATAGGGCCGCGCGTCCCAAGCCCAGACATGGGCCATCGCCATGTCGATCATCGGTCCGCCATAGACTGCGGAGACCGGGTTGTTCTCGCCCCGCTCCCAGTAATCCTGCACCGCGCGGACATACTGCATCTGCATCAGGTCGTCGCGCGCGCCGGTCGAATAGTAGGGCATGTCCGATTCCGAGGATTTCGGATCGAGGAACTTGTTGGGCTGGTTCGTGCCCTTGTCGATCGCCGCGCAGCCGAATTCGGTGAACCAGACCGGCTTCGACTGCGGCACCCAGACGGTGGGCTCTTCCTGGCGCACGCCGCCGATGCGCTCGTGATGCGGCAGCGACCACCAGGAACGGATGTCCTTGTAGCGCCAGACCCACGGCTCGCCATAGGCGCCGTCGCTGATCGGCAGGCGCTCCTGCGCGTCGCGGCCCGCGTCGCTGGCATAGTACCAGTCATAGCCCTCTCCGCCCTCGATATTGGCCTGCAGGTAGTCGATATTGTGGATGCTGCGCCAATGCGCGTCGGCATGGCCCGGCTCGTCGCGCCAGTCGGACAGCGGCATGTAGTTGTCGATGCCGATGAAATCGATGTCGTCATGCGCCCAGAGCGGGTCGAGATGGAAATAGCGGCTGCCCGAGCCGTCCGAGGGCGAATAGCCGAAGTATTCCGACCAGTCCGCGGCATAGCCGAGCTTCGTGCCCGCGCCCATCACCTGGCGCACCTCCGCGGCCAGGCGGCAGAACTCCTCCACCGCCGGGAAGCTGCCGTTCTCGGCGCGAATCTGGGTCAGGCTGCGCATCTCCGAGCCGATGACGAAGGCGCCGATGCCCCCCGCCGCGACGCAGAGATGGGCGTAGTGCAGCACGAAGCGGCGATAGCTCCATTCCGGCGGCCCGGAATAGACCACGCGGCCGCCCTCGATGGCGAAATCCGACGGCTGCGCGGTGCCGAAGAAGGCCGCGACCTCGGCGCGCGCCTGCGCGGTGCCGTCGGGGCTGCCCTCGACGCCCGGCGCCAGCGAAGTGGTGATCCGTCCCCGCCAGGGCAGCGGCGGCTGCTCGGGCCCGCCCCACCAGGGATTGACCAGCCCGTTGCCCGCAAGCTGCTCCATCAGGATGAAAGGATAGAACACCACCTGCTTGCCGCGCCGGTTGAGCTCGGCAATCGCCTCCATCACCGCGGCATCCGCAGGCGTCCCGCCATAGAGCGGCCGGCCGTCGAAAAGCGGCACCTCCTCCGCGCCCAGACGGTCGAGCCCCGAAACCTCCCAGGGCATGGCGCTGGCACCCACCAGCTTCTGCTCGACCTTCGGCTTCAGCCGGCAGTCCGCGCAGCGCAGGTCGTTGCCGAACCACGACACCACCAGGAGCGCCGAGCCGCAATTCGGGAGCTCGGCATCGAGCTGGTCCATCGAGGTCAGGAAATCCGACTTGCCCGAGGGCGAGTTGCGGTTCGCCGGGACCGCATTGCCGATCCCCTTGTCGTAATGCACGACCGAGGTGGCCAGCGTGTACTCGCCGCTGCCGGGCATCATCGCCACCGCCTTGACCGCCTGCGCAAGCGGCGCGATCTCGCCCGCGCTTTCCGGCTGGGCCGGGCGCAGCACCTCGAAGGAGAATTGCGGCACGCGGTTGCCGAACGGCTCGAGCTGCAGGTCGGAGATCACCACATAGGCCAGCCCGCGATAGGCCGGGGCGTTCGCCAGCCCCTCGGTCGCGACGATCTTGGGATCGGGATCCTGGTCCTCGGTGCCGCGATAGACCGCGATGTCCATCTGGCTGCGGCCGATGACCTTGCCATCCGCCCAGATGCGGCCGATATCGGCGATCTCGCCCTCGCAGAGCGCGATCGCCAGGCTGATCGAGTAGCTGTAGCTCGTCACCGTGGTCGAGGGCGCGCCCTTGCCGCCGCTCTTCTGCTTCGACTTGTGCTCGCGGAAGCGGGTCGACCAGATCACCTGGCCGGGCACGCGCATCCGGCCATAGACCTGCTGCACCGCCGTGCCCTCGCTGGCCGAGGTGATGCGCAGCCGGTCGACCCGGCCGGTCTCCACCGCCTGCGAGCCGGTCCCCAAGAGCCGCTGGTCGATCATCCGCCCCGCAACCGCCCCGGCCGCGCGGCCCAGCACGGCCGCGGAAAGGCCCAGCACGGAGCCGCCGATGGATGCGCCGACAGATGCGCCGATTGCGCCCAGGACGATTGTCGCCATCACTTCACCTCGTCAGGAAATCGGAACCGCGCCACGATGCGGCGGGCCCAGGGTTGGGTCAGCGGGGTCTCGATCACCCCATGCCCGGAATAGGCGTGGATCACCGTCGCCATGCCCTCGAGCTCGGCGGCGATGCCCAGATGCTTGGCGACCGAGCCCTCGCGCATCCGGAAGAGCAGCACGTCGCCCGGCCGCGGCGCCCCTGCCGGGCGCAGATGGGCCGAGGCCGCGCGCCACAAGAGCTCCTCGCGTTCCGCCTCGCCCCAGTCGGCCGAATAGCCCGGCACCGGCGCGGGCTCGCCGCCATGGAGCTCGCGCCAGAGGCCGCGGATCAGCCCCAGGCAGTCCGTGCCCGCCCCGCGGGTCGAGCACTGGTGCCGGTAGGGCGTGCCGATCCAGCCCCGCGCCAGCGCCACGACATCCTGTGCCGCGCCGCTCACTTGTACCGGCTCCCGCCATTGTTGCCGCCGCCGCTGCCGGGATAGGACATCAGCCAGTCCTCGCCCGGAATATGCGGAAAGCCGCGGAAGTTCAGGAAGTTGCGGTACTTCACCCGGCAGGTCTCGGCGCGCTTGTCGCAGCCCGCGACCAGCCGTACGCGGTCGCCCGGCGCGATGCCGCCGCGAATCTCCTCCCAGAGCTCGACCACCCGGACCAGCCCCGCACGGTCGGATTTGACATGGCCCGACAGCCCCGCCGCCGCGCCGTCGACCACCTCCAGCCGTCCCTGCTCGAACCAGCGGTCGGCATATTGCCCGAGCGACGGCAGGTGGAACCGGCTGCGCCCGACCATCGCCGAGACCGCCGCCTCCACCCGGTAGTCCGGCCCCGAGAGGTCGATCCCGCAGCGCGCATCGCCGAGCTGGGCCGAACAGCCGCGCTGGAACACCCGCCCCTGGCTGGCATTGAGCGCCTCGGTCAGGCCGCGCAGCTCGGCGCGGAACTCGCCCGCCTCCATCTTCACCTCGCCGAGCTGGCCGCGGAACTGCAGCGCGCGCTGCTCCGGATCGGTCCAGTTGACGATCCAGCTCGCCACCTCGGCGCCGTCGAAGAGCCCGGCCTTCAGCTCGGATTCCGATACCGCCTCGTCGCTGAGCACGCCCGCCGCCTCGCTGTTGTCGACCGACAGCCCGGTCGTGCGCGACAGCGCATTGGCGCTCAGCCCGGTCCCGGCGCGGAACACCGTGCCCTCGAAGGACAAGTCGCGGTCGTGATCGGTGAAGCCGAAGACCGTGCCGTCCTTCCGCGTCACCCGCCAGGCATGGCAGATCGTCGTGTGGCCGCCCGACAGGTGGTCCAGGAAATCTCCGGTGACAGGCATCAGACCCTCAGCTCCACGATCGGCACATTCGGAACGTCGCCGGCCTGGAAGCTGGCGACGGAGGTGACGATCCGGTCGGTGTCGAACCGCACCGGCACGTCGAATTCGAACCCGGCGGCGATTGCCGTTCCGGCGGCCGGCGCCTCGGTGAAGACCACCAGCCCTGCGGTGGCATCTACCACGAAATCGGTGCCCTCCTCTGCCTCCGTGCCGTCGACCGCGACCCGCACCGTGCCCGCCACGGGCTTCGAGATCGGCCGGTCGTAGCGCTGCGCGCCAGAGGCATAGGCCTTGACCAGCTGGAAGACGCGCTTTGTGCCATTGCCGGTGCCGATCGCCTGGTCAGACGGGGTCGCCTCGGCCGAGGGCGCGCCGCTGCGGTAATCCGCCCAGTCCTTCCAGCGGAAGCCGTAGAGCTGTCCCTGCCGCGCCTCGAAGAAGGCGATCAGCGTCTCGATATCGTCGAGCGAGCGCATCCCCATCCCCGCGTCATAGCGGCGGCGCGAATGCGACCAGGGGGTGTTGCGCTCCTCGAACCCGTTCGCCAGCGTGACGATCGCGGTCCGCCGCTCTGGCCCGCCCATCGAGCCGAAGCTCAGCGATGCCGGGAACCTGACCTCGTGAAATGCCATCGCTCTGTCCTTTCAGTTCAGCGGTTGCGCTGTCCGCGCGCCAGGGCCCGGCCCATCTGCACGGCAAGCTGGCCCTGGCTGCGGCGGAAGCTCTCGGCGTCGGGGGTGCTGATATTCATCACCACGTTCATTCCTCCGCCGCCGGTCTGGGCGCGCACGCCCAGCGACCCGTCGGGGCCGCGCGCCAGCGGCATGATCGCCTCCGGCCCCGCCTCGCCCATCAGCCCGGTGCCGCCGCGCATCGGGAAGCGCACCGGGCTCGAGACCACGCCGCCGCGGGCGAAGGGCAGCACCCGCCCCTGGGCGAAGCTGCCGCCCTTCTCGAAGGGCATCAGCCCGGACATCACCGCCGAAATCCCGCCGCCGACCAGATCGCCCATATGGCGCATCACCGGATTCACGGCGGAGGCATAGGCGGCATTCACCATCGACTCGCCGATCTTCGAGAAGGCATCCTGCAGCCGCATCCCGTCGAAGATCACCCCGTCGAAGGCCGAGCGCAGGCCCCGGCTGATCCCCGAGGACAGGGTCGAGACCTGCTTCGAGGTGTCCAGGATGGTCGCCCGCATCTGCTCCAGCTCGCCGGCGAAGGCCGAGGCCACCACCTGCGTGCCTGCCAGGCTCTCCTCCAGCGCGTCCAGCTGGCCGGAAAAGTCGTCGAGCCCCGTCACCTCATCCATCGCCTGTCTCCTTGCTCACATCGGGAAAGCGCCGCACCAGCTCCTCGAGACCGGCCCGGCCGAGCGCGCCCGTCCGCCGGTCGCGGCCGAGCATCATCTCCAGTTCCGCGGGCGTCAGCGCCCAGAACTCGCGCGGGGTCAGGCGCAGCTCGCCCAGCCCCGCCCGCATCAGCCCCGGCCAGTCGAGCCCGCTCACGCCGGGGCGCCGCCCGGCACCGCGAAGGCCCGCGCCAGCAACAGCGCCGCCGCCCGCGCCGCCGCCACCGGCCCGCCCTCGATCTCGGCGCTCAGCAGGTCCTGCGGACCGCCGCGCCAGCCGCCGCCGCGCAGCCCCGCCACGACCAGCGCCAGCACGTCGCGGCTGGAATAGGCGGCACGCTCGAAACGCTCGACCATCGCCACCAGGCTGTCCTCGCCCAGCGTGCTCTCCAGCTCCGCCAGCGCGCCGAGCGTCAGCTTCAGCACGTGGGGCGTGCCGTCGAGCACCAGCTCGACCTCTCCGGCATAGGGATTGGCCATCAGATCGCCGTGAAGCGCAGCGCCCCGGCCGAGGCCATCGACACTTCGTAGGTCGCCTCGCCGTCATGGCTGCCCGCATATTCGATCGCGCTGATCTGGAACGGGCCCTCGACCACGCCGAAATCCGGGATGAAGACCTGGAATTCGGGGATCTCGCCGTTGAAGAAGATCGCCCGCGCCCGCTCGTCGGTGCCCGCGTCGCGGAACACGCCCGAGCCCGAGATGCCCGCCGACTTGATCCCCGCCCCGGCCAGCAGCTCGCGCCAGCCGCCGGTGCTCTCCAGCGAGGTCACGTCGACCTGCTCGGCATTGAAGCTGATCCGGCTGGCGCGCAGCCCCGCCATGGTCTCGAAGCTGCCTTCGCCGTCCATGTCCACCTTGATCAGCAGGTCTTTTCCGTTCTGTGCCGCCATGGCTCTCTCCGATCTGTTAGCTGTCTTCGACGATTGCGCGGAAGGTCAGGTCGATCCGCCGCCCGCTATTGCCGTCCGTCCGCCGCGCCCGCGCCCGGCGGAAGCCCAGCGACAGGAGCCGTCCGCGCGCCAGTGCCAGCGCCGCGCCGTCCAGTGCGTCCGACACCGCCACGGCCGCCTCCTTGGCGCGGGCAAATCCCTCCGCCGGGCCGATGACGCTGACGATCAGCCGGTGGGTGGTCACGCTGCCCGAACTGTCGGGCCGCGCGAAGGCATCCTCCGCGCCCAGCGCGACATGGAGCTCGGGCACCGCGCCCGCGGGCGGGGCATCGAAGACATTCGTCCCCACCACCGCTGCCAGCGCGGCATCGCCGCTCAGCGCCGCAAAGACGGCCCCCTGCAGGGCCTTCGACACGCCGTAGCTCATTGCACCGCCTCCTCGACCGCGTCGCAGCGCAGGTAGCTTCCTGCGTCGTCGAGCTCGGCCACAGCGATCACCCGCCAGATGCGCGCGCCCTCGCGGAACCTCTGCCCGGGAACCGGACGCGAGGCGGCGCCCTCGGGCGCGCCGCGCACCACGATCTCCGCCGGGACGGCGCCCAGCGCCAGCGCGCCGCGGCTGCGGTCCCGCCCGCGCGCGGGCGAGACCCGTGCCCAATGGGTGCCCAGCGCCGTCCAGGCGGCCAGCTGCCCGCCCAGCCCGTCCGGCTCCGTTCCCGGCGCCTCCAGCACCAGCTTCCGGGTGAGTTCGTCCGGCGTCATGCCGCGCTCCCCCCGAGGATGCGCACCGTGCGGTAGCGCTCGATCAGCCGGGTGACGCCCGCGGGCAGCCCGTCCTCGCTGCTGCCGTCGCGGCTCTCGTAGAAATGCGCGGCCAGGATCATCACCGCCCGGGCCAGATCGGCAGGCAGCGCGTCCCAGTCCGGCGCGTAGCCCGCCGCGAAGCCGATCTCGGCATAGCCGTAGGCCGGGATCGACGGCAGCCGGCCATAGACCGAGCGCAGCACCGGCCGCTGGGTCGAGGGTTCGAGCGCGACGGTCTCCAGATCGACCGCGACTTCCTCGCCGGTGCGGGTCACCAGCTTCATCCAGGACAGCGACACGACCGGCGCCACCGGGAAGGCCTGGGCATCGCATTGCCGCCAGGCCTCGGTCTGCCAGATGAAGCTCCGCTCGATCAGCACCTTGCCGGTCCGCGATTCGATGGCGGCGATGGCAGCGCGCAGGGCGGCCTCCAGCACCGTGTCCTGCAGCGTCTCCTCGCCGAAGCCGCTGCCCAGGCGGAGATGCTCCTTCAGCCCGTCCAGCGGAAGCTCTGCCTGCGACAGGCCGGTTTGCTCTTTCAGTCTCATCAACGATCTCCAGTGGCATCGGGCGGCGGCGGCATGCGGAGCGTCCCGTCCTCCCCTCCGCCCGTGCGGTTGGGATGGCTAGAGGACGGGGAAGGTCGCCGGGACCGCTCCTGGGACCCGGCCCTGCCAGGCCGGATCCGTTCCGTTCAGGTCAGGCGACGCCGAATTTCAGCAGCTTGATCGCGGCAAAATCCGAGACATCCCCGCCGACCCGCTTGGTGGCGTAGAAGAGCACATGCGGCTTGGCCGAGAACGGATCGCGCAGGATGCGCAGGTCCGGGCGTTCGGCAATCGTGTAGCCTGCCGAGAAATCCCCGAAGGCGATGGCGAAGGCGCCCCCGCCGATGTCCGGCATGTTCTCGGCGATCAGCACCGGATAGCCCATCAGCCGCGCGGGCTCGCCCGCCGCAAGCCCGTCGGACCACAGGAACCGGCCATCGGCGTCCTTCATCTTGCGCACGGCGCCCGCGGTCTTCGAATTCATCACGAAGGTCGCATTGGCGCGGTATTCGGCATCCAGGCTGTAGACCAGCTCGATGATCGCATCCGCCGGGGAGACACTGTCGAAATCCCCGCCGGTGCCGGTGGCGATATAGCCCAGATTGCCCCAGGACCAGGTGCCATTGGCCACCTTGGGATGGTTCAGGAACCCGCGGGGCTTGATGCCGCCGTTGCCATTCACGAAAGCTTCGGCCTCTGCCATCGCGAACTTGGCCGCAAT
Organism: Poseidonocella sp. HB161398; assembly: GCF_005870025.1. Classification (GTDB taxonomy): domain Bacteria; phylum Pseudomonadota; class Alphaproteobacteria; order Rhodobacterales; family Rhodobacteraceae; genus Mangrovicoccus. Next base: position 132,495 of record NZ_VATA01000003.1, on the reverse strand, counting down.
GCGCCCGGCCAGCCAGCCCTCGATATCGAAGGCGCTGTCGTCGAGCAGGCGCTGCGACGCCTTCGGAAGAGCCGAGAGCTCGTGCAGCGGGATCGAGATCCGCTCGATCTGCGGCGCCGTCGTCTCGGACACCTCGTCGGCCTCGGTGGTCCAGGTGACATCCGCGTTGTTGCGGTCGATCAGCACGTCATAGGAGCTGGCATCGACATTCACGACCGTGGCGATCGAGCGGATCGAGGACGTCGAGGCCATGGTGGAGCGGATCATGTCCGAGGTCTTCGGATCGACCAGGTAGCCGCCATCCGAATTCACCGCGAGCGACTTCGATTCCAGCTCCAGCCCGCGCAGCAGCGCCTCGTCGCCGGAGCGGACATAGGCGTCGAAGGCCTTCTGGTGGGGCGCTTCGGCCTCCATGGCGGCACTCAGCGCGGGGCGGCGGGCAAAGGCGGTCTTGCGGTCCAGCATGGTCAGTCTCTCGTCATTTGCTTGAAGTTGCTGTTTCATTTCGGCCTGAAAGCGCGTCAGGTCCTGCATCAGCCCGGCCAGCGCGGTCTTCACCTCGGCAGCCGCGGACAGGGGCGCGGCCTGGGCTCCGGGCAGATCTGCCCCGGCCCGGGCCTTCGTCTCGGGATTGGTCATTCTCGTTCCTCTGATGGTGAAAACGCTGGCTCAGCCTTGCCCGGCCAGCAGCTCGCGGGCATGCCGGAACACCCCCGCCAGGTCCCGCAGGGTCTCCTCTGCGGAATCTCCCGATTTCGCCGCGGCCGGCTGCGACAGCCGCGCGGCAGGCAGCATCGGGAAGGTCACCAGCGACACTTCCCACAGCTCCACCTCGTTGAGCACCCGCCGCCCCTCGGCGTCCTTCGACGCCCGGACCGTGCGGTAGCCGATGGAAAGCCCGTCGATCGCCCCCGCCTCGATCAGCCGCGCGGCCTCACGGCCCTTCTCGACCTCGGTCAGGAGGCGGCCCTTGACATAGAGCCCGCGGGCATCCTCGCGCACCTCGGTCCACACGCCGATCGGCTGCGCCGGATCGTGCTGCCACAAGAGCTTCACCCGCCGCCCCGTCGCCGAAAGCGCGGCCAGGCTCGCCGCATAGGCGCCCTTCGCCACCACGTCGCCGCCCTGGTCGGTGGCGCCGAAGAGGCTGGCATAGCCCTCGATCTCCTGGCCGTCCGTCACCACCACCCCTTCGTCGAAGCGGCAGAATTTCTGCTCGAGTCCGTTGCCTGTCAGGTACATCCTAGGGCCCTCCTGTCGGGGTCATCGTCAGCAAAGTCTTCGCCGCCTGGGCGAGGATCGTCGCGGTCACGCCGTAGACCGTCAGCCACAGCCGCCGCTCCATCCGCTCGATCAGCACCTCGATCCGCTCCAGCCGCATATCGACCGCTGCGAATTTCATCTCGAGGATCTTCTCCTGCGCCTCCTGGAACTCCTTCGGCCCGTACTGGAACGGCTCGAAGAGAAAGCGCGAGCCCTGCGGCATCCGCTTGAGGTCAGCCACCGGGCGCCTCCGCCTCCAGGGGCGGCAGGCCCAGCATCTGGCGCTTCTCCGCCGCGGTCAGGAAATCGGCCTCCGCCACCCGGCGCCACTGCGCGTCGCGCTCCGCCGCCAGGGCCGGGATCTGGTCGAGATCGGGCTTCAGCTCGACGCAGTGCCCGGCGAAGCCCGTCAGCCAGTGGCTCAGGCTGGCCACCACACGGCTCGCCAGCGGCAGAACGGTCAGCCGGTAGAAGGCGCGGTTGGCCTCCTGGTAATTCGCATAGGTCGCGTCCCCGGGGATCCCCAGCAGCATCGGCGGCACCCCGAAGGCCAGCGCGATCTCGCGCGCCGCCGCCTCCTTGGTCTTCTGGAACTCCATATCCGACGGGCTAAAGCCCATCGGCTTCCAGTCGAGCCCGCCTTCCAGCAGCATCGGCCGCCCGGCATTGCGCGCCCCCTGGTAGTTCGCCTCCATCTCGTCGACCAGCCGCTGGTACTGGTCGTCGGACATCGAGCCCAGCCCGTCCGAGGTCCGGTAGACCAGCGCGCCCGAAGGCCGCGCGGCATTGTCGAGAAGCGATTTCGACCATTTCGAAGCGGCGTTATGGACATCGACCGCCACTGCCGCGGCCTGCATCGGCGCCAGCCCGTAATGGTCGTCCTGCGGATGGAAGCTGCGGATATGGCAGACCGGCTGCGCGCCGCCGCCCATGTCGAAGCGCAGCTTCCGGCCGTTCACGTCGTACTGGTAGGCCACCGGCCAGCCATCGGTCCCCGGGATCACCGACATCCGGTCCGAGCGCAGCACATGCAGCTCCACCGGCAGCCCGTCCTCGCCGCCCGCCGCCTCGACATAGCCGTTCCCCGAGAGCAGGATCTGGCCGTAGAGCGCCTCCAGGAACTCCGCCCGGCCCTGCCCGGCATTGGGACGGCCCATCAGCTCGCCGACCGGATGGATGTCGTAGCGCTGGCAGGCATCCTGCACCACCAGGGGCAGCGCCGCCGCGGCCTCGGCGATCAGCTTCACCGAGCGGAAGCCGACCGGATTGCCGGCAAAGCCGTTGCGGGTCAGCGAACCGACATCGCGCGGCGACCAGGCGACCCTGCCGGCCCCGGACCAGGCGATCAGCGGCCCTGCGGCCGATGCCTTCCGTTCCGGGGCCGCCGCGCCCTCGCGCCTCAGAAAATCGAATACCATCGGCCACAGCTCCTTCGTTCCGCTTCGCCAGCAGCTTCCCGCCGGCAAGGGCGAGATTGTTCCAATTTGGTTAAATCCCGGGGCATCCACCGTGCGATGGTGGTTGCCGGAAGGTTAAAGGCCGCGCAGCCGCGGCCGGGTCCAGCGCTGCGCGGGCACGATCATCAGCTCGGTCATCGCCCAGACCAGCGCGTCGACGCGGTCCGGGCTGCCCTTGCCCTGGTAGCCCTGCGCCGTCATCTGGCACATCTGGTCCTCGAGGCTGGCAAGCCCGCGCACATGGCGCACCCGCCCCTGCTCGTAGAGCGCCGCCACGGGCTCCGCCCGCGCCACCTTGCCCTTGGTGGCCCGCACCGCGCGGAAGGCGACCAGCGGGTCGATCTGGCGGATCACGCTCTCGACAAGGTCGCCGCCCTGGTTGACCTCGGCCACCATCCGGTCGGCGCCGTGCCGCGCCATCGCCTCCAGCGCGGCCTGCGCCCAGACCTGCGGGCTCGCCCCCCGGACGGAGGCATCCTCCAGCACGCAGGCCTGCCAGTCCTGCGGCTGGCCGCGGGTGCGCGCGCCCACCACGACGATGCCGCATTCGTCCGAGCCGTCATGGCCCGTCACCGGCGGATCGACCGCCACGACCACGCGGTCCATCTGCGGCGGCCGGTCGAGGCCCAGCGCCTCCAGCATGCCCATGGTCCACATCGCGCCCTCGGCATCCTCCAGCAGCAGCCCGTCAAGCTCCTGCCGGCCCAGCCGCGAGCCGTCATAGCGCGCCCGCACCTCCTCGAGGAAGCTCGCCGCCAGATAGGCGCGGTTCGCCTCGGTGGGCGCATGGCTCACCGCCGTGCTCGGCGTCTCCAGGATGCGCTTCAGCACGCCGACATTGCGCGGCGTCGTCGTCACCACCTGGCGCGGCGTCTGCCCCAGCCGCAGGCTGAACTGCAGCATGTCCCAGGCATCCTCGGCGCGTTTCCATTTCGCCAGCTCGTCCACCCAGGCGGCATCGAATTGCGGCCCCCGCAGGGCCTCGGGCTCATGCGCGCTGAACGCCTCGGCAATCGCGCCGTTCGGCCATTCCAGCCGCTTCTTCGAGGCGACCCATTGCGGCCGCCGGTCGGGCGGCGAGCAGGCCAGGATGCCGCTGTCGCCCTCGATCATCACGGCGCGCACCTGGTCGAAGGTCTCGCCGACCAGCGCCACCCGGCGCGAGCGTCCGGCGTCGAGCGGCAGCGCCCCCTCCACCTCTCGGCGCACCCATTCCGACCCGGCGCGGGTCTTGCCCGCGCCGCGCCCGCCCAGGATCACCCAGGTCTTCCACTCGCCATCGGGCGGCAGCTGGTGCGGCAGCGCCCAGAACTCGAAACAGTAAGGGAGCGCCAGAAGCGCTCCCTCGGTCAGTCCGTCCAGGAACTCATCCCTCACCGCCTGCCCGCTGGAGGCAAGCCAGGCGGCGCCCGATCTCAGTTCGGGCCGCATCGAAGTCGATGGCGAAGTCATGTGCGATCCCGGCACGTTGCCTATTTCGTTCATCGAGCTTCATCCTCGCTTTCAGGGCATTGTCCGACGCGGCATCCAGCGCGGCGACGATCTTCCTGGCGTCGGCCGCGTCGGAGAAATCCCCGTCTTCCAGTTTCCGGATCATGTCGTTCAGAGCCCGCGAGGCGCGCTCGAACTTCTCGAAGGCATCCGCGAAGATCGCCGCGGAGGCGCCGTTTTCCTGCTCAGCACAGATCAACGTCATGGGTACCAACCTACTCTCTCATGCGTGAAACACCGCACGAGCAGAGACGAAAAAAGGCACCTGCCGGGTCGCCCCGGGGTGCCTTGCCCATCTCTTCTAGCTTGCCTGAATTGGTACACTGGACCGCGCGCCGAGTCAAGCGCGACGCGCCTCCAGCACCGCGTCAAGCCGTTCTTATCATTAGGAAATCAGTGAAGAAACGGTTAACGCCGCCGGTCTTCCCCAGCCCGTTCCGCGGCTTGCCGCAACCGCGAGGTCTTAACCGCGCTGCCCCGCCCTCCGGCCCTCCGCAATACAGCCCGCCCGTCCGGCCCGCGGGCGCCTCGCGCGCGCGTCCGTCTCCGCGACTCGCACCTGCCCGGCCCGGGCGGAGGGCGGACATGAAAAAGGGGGCCGCAGCCCCCTCTCCGTCCGGGTGTCCGCGCCTCAGCGGCGGAACCAGCCCTTGCTCTTGACCGGGGCGCTCTTGGCCGCCTCCTCCTCGTCCTCGCCGTCGAAGACATCCGCCACGCGGTCGATCACCGGATCGACGCGCTTGTCCCAGAACCGGTGGATCGCCCGGTAGGCCAGACCCGCCAGCGCGATCAGCGCCAGGATGACGATGATGTTGAAGACCGGCCAGGGCTTGTCCTCCGGGGTGGCGATGCTGCGCACCTTCAGCGCGTTGGGATAGATCGAGAACATCTCGCTGCGCCAGCCGTAGCTCTTGACCAGCGCCCAGTTCGGGTTGTCCGCCGAGGAGATCAGGTCCGAAGCCTCGGCCTGCACATTGGCGCTGTCAAACTTGAAATAGGGCGGCCAGCCCCAGCCGGTATCCTCGTTGCGGAACACCTTCGGCTTGCCGCCCTCGCGGATCGTCTGGATGATGTAGATGTCGCGGGTGCCGTCGGAGCCGGACTTCTCGGAATTGGCGAAGAACCAGCTTCCGGACGTGTCCATTCGCTGGGTCTCGGTATTGACCACCCGGACCACGTACTGCCTGGGCAGCGTGTAGCTGAGGAAGGCGGCGGCGATCACGACGATCCCCGCAAAGAGGATCAGGCTCAGTTTCCGCATCATGGTGTCATCTCTCCGTCTCCGCCGCGCTGCCGGGACGGCCGCGGCGCCGCCCGGCCGGACAGGTCCGGGCTGGCGTCATGTCTGTCAGTTCATCCGCAGGCGGAACGCCTGCGCGGGCGTGCGGGTTCCGGTGCGGATCCGGCCCCTCGGGACCGTCCGGCGTCAGGCGCAGGGCGGGATCCGGCATGTCAAAGGCCTTTCGGCTTGGGGCGACCTGCGGCTTATATAAGGAAGGCGAAGCGCGGCGGAAAGGGCGAAGGCCATGATGATCCCTGGGGAACGCAACCTCATCACCGATGTCGCAGGGCTGCGCGTCGGCAATGCCGCGGACCAGGCGCTGCGCAGCGGCGTAACGGTGCTGACGGCCGACCGGCCCTTCACCGCGGCGGTGCATGTGATGGGCGGCGCGCCCGGCACGCGCGAGACCGACGCGCTGGCCGCGGACAAGCTGGTGCAGGGGGTGGACGCGCTGGTGCTCTCGGGCGGCTCGGCCTTCGGGCTCGACGCCGCCTCCGGGGTGATGGCGGGGCTGCGCGCGATGGGGCGCGGCTTCCAGGTGGGCAGCCAGAAGGTGCCGATCGTCCCGGCCGCGATCCTCTTCGACCTGCTCAATGGCGGCGACAAGACCTGGAGCGAGAGCCCCTATCCCGCGCTCGGCGCGCGGGCGCTGGCCACGGCGGGCCCGGTCTTCGACCTGGGCAGCACCGGCGCGGGCACCGGCGCCACGGCCGGGCCGCTGAAGGGCGGGCTCGGCTCCGCCTCCTTCCTGCTGCCCTCGGGGCTGACTGTCGGCGCGCTGGTCGCGGTCAATGCGCTCGGCAGCGTGACGGTGGGCGACGGGCCGGAATTCTGGGCGGCGCCCTGGGAGGCCGGGGCGGAATTCGGCGGCCGCGGCATGGCGCAGGCGGCGCCGCCGCTCCTGGAGGCCGCGCTGCCCCGCGCGCTCGGCGAGTCGACCACCATCGCCATCGTCGCCACCGATGCCCAGCTGACCAAGGCCCAGGCCCATCGCATGGCGGTCGCGGCCCATGACGGCATGGCGCGCGCGATCCTGCCCTCGCATACCCCGCTTGACGGCGATCTGGTCTTCGCCGCGGCGACCGGCGCGCATCCGCTGACCGATCCGCTGGCCCAGGAGATGCAGCTCGGCCATGCCGCGGCGATCTGCCTGGCCCGCGCCATCGCCCGCGGGGTCCATTCCGCCACCGCGCTGCCCGGCGATCCGGTGCCCAGCTGGCAGGCGCGCTTCGGCTCCGGCCGCTGAGCGCTCAGTCCGCGGTGCCGGCCGCCTCGAAGATCGCCCGGCGCAGCCAGGTATGGCGGCGCGACTCGCTCTGGCGGCCGTGCCACACCAGATCGTATTGCAGCCGCGGCAGCTTCACCGGCGGCGGGCAATGCGCCAGCCCGGCAAAGGCGCCGGTGAAGAACCGCGCCTGCATCGTGGTGATCAGCGGCGTGCCGCGGATCAGGTCGGCCAGAAGCGGGATATTCGTCGCCTGCAGGAAGATCTGCCGGTCGAGCCCCAGCTCGGTGAAGCGCCGGTCGAGAAGCGAGGGCTGGTTGCCGCCGAAATTCAGCGTCGCATGGCGCGCCTCGGCATAGTCCTCGAGCGTTTCCACCGGGCCGCGATGGGCCGGATCGTAGAACACCGCCATCCGGTCGCGCAGGAAGGGCTGGCTCTCGTATTCCGGGCCATAGGGGCCGACCCGCACGCCGATCACCAGGTCGACGCCGCTGTCATCGAGCATCGGGCGCAGATTGGCGTAGCTGCCCAGCGGCAGGAAGCGCACCGGCAGATCGGGCGCCTCGGATTGCAGCCGCCGGTAGATCGCCGTCATCTCGTCATTGAGCTCGTGGGAATTGCAGGCGATCGTGACCGGCCGGACCTCCCGCGAGGGATTGAATTCCTGCGGCGCCGAGAGCGTCTCCAGCGCCGCCAGGGCATTGCGGATCCGCGGCGCCAGGAAATCGGCCTGCGCCGTCGGGACGATATTGCGGCCGTCGCGCACGAAGAGCGCGTCGCCAAGTGCGCGGCGCAGCCGTTCGAGCCCATGGCTCACTGTCGATTGCGTCAGGCCCAGGCGCTCTGCCGCCCGGCTGACCGAATTGCATTCATAGACTTCCAAGAACAGCCGCAAGAGCCGCCCGTCCAAGGAGTGCACGGGTAGTTGAGTCACGAGTCGGAGCCTCTTTTATAGGCTCGCAAGTGGAGCGAATGCTTCCGTAAAGGCAATACCCCTTGGCCGGCAAGTCGGGATTCGCCGCAGTGACCGTAGTCGGAAAGGAAAAAGAGGCCCCGCAAGGGGCCCCTCTGTATCCTCACCGGAGATTCCGGCGATTTCAAAAGTTTAAATTTGAAGCAGTTCACTCAATCTTGCCGATCGAGAAGAACATCGTCTCGCCCGAATGGTCGTCGACGCCGTCATTGTCGGTCGAAACCCAGGCGGTTCCGTCCGCGGCGATCGCCAGCCCCTCGACCTTGTCGAGGACGAAACCGCCCGTCGCGGTCAGGTCGGCCAGCAGGTCGCGCACCTCCTCTTTCGAGACGACCGGCATGTCGTCGCCGGTCAGCGCGGCGGGCACCATCTCGGCGGCGGGGATGCGGTAGATCTTCTTCGTCACCGCGTTCTCGCCGATCTGGTTGTCGCGCTCCACGACATAGACATAGTCGCCATGGGCGGTGATCTCGCTCAGGCCGGTCCAGCCGGTCTCGGCTGCGGCCTTTTGATAGCGCACCGCACCCCATTCGCCGGTCGCGGGCGTGTAGGCGACGAGCTTCACGGTGTTCTCCGGATCGTCCTTCCACTCGCGCTGGACGGCCATCCACAGCGTATCGCCGATCCTGGCAATGCCCTCGAAGCCGAAGCGGACCTCGTTGGCGGCCAGCGCCTCGGGGATCGCGACTTCCTCGAGGATCTCGCCATCCATGCCGACCTTGTAGATCGCATGCGGCACGCCCTTCTCGGTGTTGCCCTCATTGGCGATCCAGAAGGCGTCGCCGTCGAGCGTAATGCCCTCCATGTCGAGCTTCTGCGCCGGTTCGCCGCCGCGGGTCACGCGGATCGCGTCGACGATCTTCGCGGGATGCGAGGAGACGTCGATATGGAAGATCGTCGGCTGGTTGCCGTAGAAGCTGTCGGACACGGCGTAGAGCGTGCCGTCCTCCGCGGCCACCTGCCCCGAGATCGCGCCCCAGCCGACCAGCACGCCGTCCGCGTCGCGCAGCCCGTCCGTGGTCAGGTCGGGATAGGAAGCCGGGGCGTCCTGGTACTCGTAGAGCATGACATGCGCGCGCACGCCGCCATCCTCGATCAGGTCGGTCTCGTTGGCCGAGGCGACCAGGCCGCGGCTTTCGATCACCGCGAAGCTCTCCGGCCCGATGCCCGAGGGCAGCAGCTGCTTGAGCACCGGAGTCGCCGGATCGGTCACGTCATAGACGCCGAAGGCGCCGCCGCGCTCGGAGCCGACAAAGGCCATGGGCGTGCCCTCGATCGTGCCGAAGGCCAGGGATTCGGGCTCCACGCCCTTCGCGTCGGAGCGCTTGTCCGGGTAGTGGCCGATGGCGATCAGCGCATGCTCGAAGGAAGAGTTCGACTCGTAGGCCACCGAGCCGTCCTTGTTCCAGATGGTCCAGCCGCGGCTGCCGCCATCCATGTCGCCCTCGTTGGCGGTGGCGAAATGCTCGGCATCGATCCATTTCACGGTGTCGGGCTCGCGCAGGCGCCCCGGCTGCTCGCTGACCGGCCGGATCGAGGCGCGGTCGTCCTCCAGGTCGACCTCGGTCAGGTCCACCGATCCGGCGGAGAAGCTGCCGAGGATCTCGCCCTCTTTCGAGACGACGACCAGGTGGTTGTTCTCCTGCAGCGTGACGACGGTCTCGCCCGCGGCGTTGATGTCGACATATTCGGGCTCGGGGTCTTCCGGCGCGATCTCCGCCAGGCCGGTCAGCTCGACGGCCTTCAGGCTGGCGCAGTCGGCGCCCTCGCCGGTCAGGCCGATCAGCGACAGCCAGCCCGCGGGCATCTGGCCGACGCGGCCGTCGCCGGCATCCTCGTCGCGCTCGTTCTCGATCGCCACGGCCAGGAAGCTGCCATCCTTGGCGGCCGCGATGCTGTCCGGCTGGCCGCCGAGATCGCATTCGGCCACGACCTCCTTCGAGGCCAGGTCGATCGTCACCAGCTTGCCCGAGGGATCGGCGTAGGAGGCCGAGGTATTGACCGCCGCGAAGGCGAGACCGCCCACGACAGCGACCGAGGTCGGCTCGCCGCCCATGTCGATATTGCCCAGGGGCTGCGGGCTCGCCGGGTCGGCGATGTCGACGAGGCCGATCACCCCCAGCGGGCTGTCGGAATAGACCAGCGTATTGCCGTCGGGCGTGGCGACGATGATCTCCGGCGAGGTCGGGCGCCTGGTGTCCTCGCCCGCAGCCATGTTGTGCCAGGTCGCGAAGCTGGCGACGCGATTGAAATTCATCTCGGCCGACGCGGCGCCCGCGGTCAGCGCGAGGACGGAAGTCAGGCACAGAAGCCGTGCAGTCATGGGGGATTCCCTTGGTTGCGGTGCAAAACGCGCCACAGGTCGTCCCGCACGGCAACAGCTGCATGACAGTCCGGTGTCAGTTTCGTGAAACCTCGCGCCCCGGTCCGGGGCACGGGATCACAGCACGATCTGCGGCGCCCCGGCCATGTCGAGCCCCGGGAAGACCGTCGATTCCAGATCGCCCGCCGATGTGCCGTAGAGCGTCCGGATCGCCCCGGCCGCCAGCGCCCGCACATCGGCGGTCGGCATCAGGTCGCGCCGGTCGTAGAGCGCCGCCTCGCCGAGCCCCGGCCAGTCGCCGAAGACCTTGCCGCCGCGCACCGCGCCCCCGGCCATCAGCATCGCGCCGCCGGTGCCGTGATCGGTGCCGCCGGTGCCGTTCTCCCGCGCGGTGCGGCCGAATTCGGTCATCGCGATCACCGCCGTGCGGTCCCAGACCGGCCCCAGGCTCTTCTGCAACCGCAGGATCGTCTCGGAGAGCTCCTTCATCGGCTTCTTCAGCGCCCCCACCTGGCCGCCATGGGTGTCCCAGCCGGTGATCGAGAACGCCGCCAGCCGGGTTTCGGCCTGCAGCTGCTGCGCCAGGTAGTCGGCCACCTGCAGATGCTGCGGCTGGCTGCGGTCGGCGGCCGCGGCCTCCTCCTCGGCCAGCTCGAACATCTGCGCGGCGCGCGCGCTGAATAGCGGATCGTCGTCGAAGACCAGCTCCGCCAGCCGCCGCGCCTGGGCGCTGAGCCCGGCGGAGGGCTGCGGGTACCAGCTGCTGGACGGCGCGTCGCCGCGCAGGATCAGGTCGGATTCGCGCCCGACCGCGAAGGCGGTGCGCGCCGAGGCGCCCGGCATCAGCCCGGCCAGCCGGTTCAGCCAGCCCGAATCGCGCGCCCCCGCGCCCTCGACCGAGGGGAGCCCCGCCTCGAGGATGTCCTGCCCCTCGAAATGGCTGCGCTTGTCGCGATAGGGCGTGGAGACCGCATGGGCGAAGCCCAGCTGCCCCTGTTCCCAGAGCGGCATCAGCGGCGCGAAATTCTCGTGCAGCTCGAAGAACCCGTCGAGCGGCTGCGCCCCCGCCGCGGAAAGCAGCTTCGGGCGCAGCGCGGCATAGTCCGGATCGCCCACCGGGCGCAGCACGTCTAGACCGTCCATCGCGCCGCGCAGCACGATGACCACCAGGCGGTTGTCGGAGGGCGCCGAGGCCAGGGTGATCGGCGTCACCAAGGGGCTCGCTGCCAGGCAGCAGCCGGTGAAGCCGCGAAGCAGCGCGCGGCGCGTCAGGCCGCCAGTGCCGGAAAGATCCTGCATGGTCACGTCTCCTGTCCTAGCGTCTCTGGAACTCGGGCGAGACCAGCACGAGGCCGATCCCTTCCCTGCGGGTCTCGGCGGCGCCCGCGGCAAAGCGGACCTGCTCGCCGGCCAGCGGCCCGAGCGCGGTCTCGACCAGCGCGACCGGCTCGGCCATCTCCGGCACGCCGGCCATCGTGGCCGCGCGCATCGCCCATTTCATCCGTTCCGACAGGGCGCTGGCGGTGACCCAGGCCTCGGCCTCCTCCGGCCAGCCATTCGGCCCGTCGGGATCGTTCCAGCTCTGCCCCATGAAGCGCATCGGGTTCAGCAGGTCGCGATAGACGAGCTTCGGCGTCTCGCGCGCCTGCGCGGGCAGCGCCGCGGGATCGGCGCCGAGCGCGCGCAGCCCGCTGATGACGAAATCGACCGGCCGCTTGACCTTCTGCAGCTCCGGCGCCCAGGCGGCGGGATGCGACAGCATCGCGTCATAGACCTGTGCCAGGTCGCCGCCGGTTTCCGCATAGCGCGCGGTCATCGCCGCCACGAGATCCTCGTCGGGCGTGTCCGAGACAAAATGCACGGCCAGCTTGCGGCTCAGATGCGCCGCGGTGTCGGGATGGACCGCGAGATAGTCGAGCGCGTCGAGCACGTCCTTCAGCCGGTCCTTGTCGGCGCTGCTGGAAAAGCCCGCCACATGCTCCGCCCCGGGCTCGGCGCGGCTGCGCAGGAAGACCATCTCCAGGTCCTGGTTCATCGTCACCCCGGCCAGCAGCTCCGCCATCTGGCGCACATCCGCCTGGCCGTAGGACCCGTTCACCCCGAGCGTGTGCAGCTCGAGGAGCTCGCGGCCGAGATTCTCGTTCAGACCGCCCCGCCCGGCGGGCCGGTTCTGCGCCATCTTCGACTCGGGCCCGATCGAGGCGATCTGGTCGAGATAGCGCAGCATCACCGGATGCAGCTCCGCCGCCTTCAGCATGTCCGCGAAGCGGCCGCCGACATGCGGGCGGATGGCTTCATCCACGAAGGTGTCCGCACGCTGCTTGAGAAAGACGCCGCGTCCCGCCACGGTGAAATGGTCCGCCCAGAACAGGGCCAGCCGGTCGCGGAAGCCGTCCTCGGCGGCGATGCCGCGCGCCAGCGTCGCCGAGACCCCCTGGATCCAGAGCGTCCGCTCGGCCTTGCGGATCTCCATTTGCATCTCCTGCATGTCGGCGGCGACATTCTTGCCGTTGCGCCTGGCCTTCTGCAGCTCGCGATAGGGCGCGACCCAGTGGACGGCATCGCTCATCGGCGAGACCGGGAAGGCGGCCGGGCCGGGATCCTCTGCCGCCAGCGCGGCCAGCATGCTGTCTGCGGATTGCGGATCGGGATGGACCGGGCTGCGGCCGGTCCCGAACCGGATGGCTGCAAGATGGGGCTGGAACACCTGAACACACCTCTGCTGTTCCTCTGCACGAGCGCCAGCCTACAGGAAATTCCTTCTATCTGGTATGACGTTGCGGTGAAGACGGCGGAATGCCGCCCGGCTTCACCCCTTGGTTGCAGCCCAGTCCGCGAAGGCGTCGAGGAAGCTGTCGAGGAACCCCCGCGTGCCCGGATCGGCAATCCCGCCCCCGGCGTCGAAACTGTCCTCGCGCAGGCTCATGTAGACGCCGGGCTGGGCCATCACGGTCATGCCGACCACGCTCATCTGGCTGGAAAGCGCGAGCACCGCCGCCAGCGCCCCGAGCGCCCCGGGGGTGGAGCCGATCGCGGCGGCGGGCTTCCCGGCCCAGGAATTGCGGCCCCGCGGACGGGTGCCCCAGTCGATCGCGTTCTTCAGCGCGGGCGAGAAGAAGCGGTTGTATTCCGGCGTCACCATCAGCACGGCATCGGCCTCCTCGACGGCGGCCTTCATCGCCAGGACCTTCTCCGGCGGGGTCTCCCAGAGATCCTCGTTGTAGAGCGGCAGGTCGATATCGACGAAGCGGAACTCCAGCCGGTCCCCGGCCTGCCGGGCAAGCGCCTCGGCGAATTTGCGGTTGAGCGAGTCCCGGCGCAGCGAGCCGGTCAGTACGGCAACGGTTTTCATGTCCCTCTCCTCGAAGCGGCTGTTTCTGTTCTCCCTATAGATAAACGCATAATTCTTGAAAGAAACCGTAACTTATGTGCATAGGTGAACACATACGGCCCGCAAGAGCCCGCCTTTCCCGGCGCAGGGGGGTTGAACCCCGCGCCGCGAGCACGTAGATGACCGCTCGAGAGGTTGGCGCGGGCAGGCACCTCGCCAACCCGGTCAGGTCCGGAAGGAAGCAGCCGTAACGAGCCCCGCTTGGGTCGTTGTCCAGCCTCTCACCACACCCCCCATGTTTCCGCCATGTAATCCGCGGCGTGACGCGACGCTCCGCTTTACCGGCGCGCGCCTGCGCGCAAGCTGGCTGCGGACGCGCATGGGAGGGGACCAGATGGAGCGCAACATCCTCGAAGGGCTGCTCGAGGCCCTCAACCTGAAGCTGCAGCACCAGCCGATGGAGAAATCCGTCAGCCTGCGGATCCGCGGCGCGGGCAATATCCTGATCACCGGCACCCGCGCCTATCGCAGCGACGACCGCGCGGACTGCGCCATCATCGGCACGCCCGACACGTTCGGCAGCATCCTCGAGGGCGGGCTCGGCCCGGTCAAGGCGGTGATGCTGGGCCGGCTCAAGGTCAGCGGCGACGCGGGCGCGGCCATGGCCTTCGGGCGGCTCTTCGGCTGAGCCCTAACCCCCTGCCCCCGCCCCCCTGCCCGGGACTGGACCCGGCCCGGCGCAGCGACTAGGGTGCACCGACGGCATCGGACAGGACAGGGCATGAGCGACACCGATCAGGGCTACCGCGTGCTGGCGCGCAAGTACCGCCCCGAGACCTTCGACGACCTGATGGGCCAGGAGGCCATGGTCCGCACGCTGAAGAACGCCTTCCAGGCGGGGCGGATCGCGCAGGCCTTCATCATGACCGGCATCCGCGGCACCGGCAAGACGACGACCGCGCGGATCATCGCCAAGGGCATGAACTGCATCGGCGCCGACGGCCAGGGCGGTCCCACCACCCAGCCCTGCGGCCGCTGCGAGCATTGCCGCGCGATCTCCGAGGGCCGCCATGTCGACGTGCTGGAGATGGACGCGGCCTCCAATACCGGCATCGACGACATCCGCTCGATGGTGCTCGACACCGTCGCCTATGCGCCCTCGCAGGCGCGCTACAAGATCTTCATCATCGACGAGGTCCACATGCTCTCGAAGAGCGCGTTCAACGCGCTCCTCAAGACGCTGGAAGAACCGCCGGCCCACGTGAAATTCATCTTCGCCACCACCGAGATCAACAAGGTCCCGGTCACCGTGCTCAGTCGCTGCCAGCGCTTCGACCTGCGCCGGATCGAGCCCGAGGTGATGATGGCGATGCTTGCGCGGATCGCCGCCTCGGAAGGCGCCGAGATCGGCGAGGACGCGCTGGCGCTGATCGTGCGCGCCGCCGAGGGCTCGGCCCGCGACGCGACCTCGCTGCTCGACCAGTCGATCAGCCACGGCGCGGGCGCGACCACGGCCGAGCAGGTCCGCGCGATGCTCGGCCTCGCCGATCGCGGCCGGGTGCTCGACCTCTTCGACATGATCATGGGCGGCCGCGCCGCCGAGGCGCTGGCCGAGCTGGCGCAGCAATATGCCGACGGCGCCGATCCGATGGCGGTGATGCGCGACCTGGCCGAGATCACCCACTGGCTCTCGGTCATCAAGATCACCCCCGAGGCGGCCGAGGATCCGACCCTGCCGCCGGACGAGCGCGCCCGCGGCGCCGAGCTGGCCGGCCGGCTGCCGATGCGCGCGCTGACGCGGATGTGGCAGATGCTGCTGAAGGCGCTGGAGGAAGTCGCCGCCGCGCCGAATGCGATGATGGCCGCCGAGATGGCGGTGATCCGGCTGACCCATGTCGCCGACCTGCCGCCGCCCGACGAGCTGATCCGCAAGCTGCAGTCGATGCCCGCCCCGGCCCCCGCGCCGCAGCCCGGCAGCCCGGCCCCCGCCCCGGCAGGCCAGGGCGCGCGCGCCGGGACCCCCGCCGCCGCCCAGCCGGTGCGCATGTCCGGCGGCGGCAGCGCCGCCATGGCCCAGCCCGCCGCCCGGCCCGCCACGGCGCTGGCCGCCTTTCCGACCTTCGACGCCGTGCTGGAGCTGATCCGCGAGAAACGCGACATGCATCTCCTGGTCGAGGCCGAGACCGGCATCCGCCTGGTCTCCTACAGCCCCGGCCGGATCGAGTTCACCCCCGCCCCGGGCGCCGCGCGCGACCTGGCGGCCAAGCTCGGCACGCGGCTGCAGCAATGGACCAGCGCCCGCTGGGCCGTCACCGTCTCCAACGAGGGCGGCCGTCCGACCGTGGCCGAGGCGCGCGACGCCGAGAAGTCCCGCGCGCTCGACCATGCCCGGGCCCATCCCGGCATCGCCGCGGTGCTCTCGGCGCTGCCCGGGGCGCGGCTGGTCGAGATCCTGCCCGTCGCCACCCCCGAGGAGGCAGCCGCCGCCGAGGCGCTGCCGGAGATCGAGGAAGTCGACGAGGACTGGGATCCCTTCGAATCGGAATGAGCGCTTGGCGCTTGTGCCGGATCGCGCGAGTCCCTAGATCCGGCCGGAACACGCGAAACACGGGAGAACCGCGATGCTGAAAGGTCTGGGCGCCCTCGGCGACATGGGCAAGATGATGAAGGCCGCGCAGGAGATGCAGTCGAAGATGGCTGCCCTGCAGGACGAGCTCGACACGATCATCGTCGAGGGCGAGGCCGGGGCCGGGCTGGTCCGCGCCACCGCCACCGCCAAGGGCGAGCTCAAGAGCCTTGAGATCGACCCGAAGGTCTTCTCCCCCGAGGACAAGGAAATGGCCGAGGACCTGATCCTGGCCGCGATCAAGGACACCCAGGCCCGCGCCGCGCAGCGCGCCCAGTCCGAGATGGGCAAGCTTGCCGAGAGCATGGGCCTGCCCGCCGACATGAAACTGCCCGGCATGTGATCCCCCGGGGGCGCCCCCGCGCCCCCTCCCGGCCGCCCGCTGCGGCGGCCGCCGCTCTGCCGCAGAGCCCCGCTCAGCGTGCCAGCTCCCCAGCCGCCCCCCCTCTCTGCAGCGCACTGGCCGGACCGCGGCCACACCCGGCCTCCAGGCCAGGGTCCGCCAAAGCCACGCCGCCACCGCGAATCTCCAGCCAGCCCCTCCGACCGCACCGCCCTCGCCGCAGCGCACTGGCCGGACCGCGGCCTCACTTGGCCTCCGGGCACAGCGGCAGCCGGGTCCGGCAGCCACGCCGCAGCTCCGCGGCCCGGCTGCTCATGCACCGACCGCGCCCCGCAGCAGCGCCCTGACCGGTCGGTGGCCACGCGCGGCGTACGCCCAGAGCGGCAGATGCGGCAGACGGCCCTGTCTCCGCCGCAATTCCCGATCCCGCATTTCCGCCCCGCAGCCGACCGCACCGCCCTCGCCGCAGCGCACTGGCCGGACCGCGACCGGCCGGGCCTCCGGGCGCAGCGGCAGCCGGGTCCGGCATGGGCCGCGTGTCCCGGCCCCAACGGAAAACGGGCGCCCCGAAGAGCGCCCGTCCTGTCATTTCCCGATCCTGCCGGACCGCTCAGCCGCCGAGGCTGCGCACCAGCCACAGGAGCAGGACCCCCGCCGCCACCGCGCCCAGGCCGATCCCCCGGCGCGCCTCGATCGTGAGGCGCGACAGGGTCTCGATCAGATCCTCCAGCCGCGAGGGGAACAGCGCGAAGACCAGCCCCTCGAAGACCAGCACGAAGCCGATCGCGGTCAGCAGAACCGACATCAGCGCCCCTGCGGGCTGCCGAGATAGTCGAAGAACTCGCTGTCCGGGGTGATCACCAGCGAGGAATTCCCGGATTTCAGCGCCCGCTCATAGGCAGTCAGCGAGCGGTAGAAGCGGAAGAAGTCCTCGTCCTGGCCATAGGCCTCGGCATAGATGCCGTTGCGCTCGGCATCGGCCTCGCCCCGGGTGATCTCCGCCTCGCGCCGCGCCTCGGAGGTGATCTCCACCACCGTCCGGTCGGCCTGGGCGCGGACCCGCTGGGCAGCTTCCTCGCCGCGGGCGATCTCGTCGGCCGCCTCGCGCTCGCGCTCGGCGCGCATCCGGGCGAAGGTCGCCTCCAGGTTCTGCTCCGGCAGGTTGGTCTGCTTCAGCCGCACGTCCAGCACCTCGAGCCCGAGCGACTGCGCGCGGGTGCGCGAGGCGTCGGTGATCTGCTGCATCAGCCCGGCCCGGTCCTCGGAGAGGATCGTGTTCGAGGTCACGCCGTCCTGGCCCAGGATGGCGCGGATCTGCGGGTTGATGATGCCCTCGAGGCGGCTCTCGGCGGTGGCCAGGCTGCCGGTGCCGATCGCTTCGCGGAACTGGCGCGGATCGGCGATCCGGTAGCGCGCGAAGGCGTCGACCACCAGGCGGCGGTCATCCGAGGGTGTCACCTCGATCGTGGTGGTGTCGAGCGACAGGATGCGGTCGTCATAGCGCACGACCTCGTTGATGAAGGGCCATTTGAAGGCCAGGCCCGGGTCTTCCTTGACCGACTGGATCTGGCCGAAGCGCAGCACCAGCGCCTTTTCCCGTTCGTCGACGATGAAGACCGACGAGGAGAGCAGCACGACGGCGATGACGGCACCGATGATGATGTAGTGGATCTTGGTCATTGGTCCGTCTTCCTCACTGGCTGTCCGGGCGCCGCAGCTCGTTCAGCGGCAGGTAGGGCACGACCCCGCTGCCGCCCTCGCCGGCCAGGGCCGGGTCGAGCAGGACCTTGTCCACGTCGCCGAGCACCTTCTCCATCGTTTCCAGATAGAGGCGCTCGCGGGTGACGTCGGGGGCCAGGCGGTACTGTTCCAGAACCGCGCTGAAGCGGCTGGCCTCGCCCTGGGCCTCGTTGATCACGCGGGCGCGGTAGCCTTCGGCTTCCTCGACCAGCTGCGCGGACTCGCCGCGCGCGCCTGCGAGCACCCGGTTGGCATAGGCATCGGCCTGGCGCTGGAGCCGGTCGCGCTCCTGCTCGGCCGCCTGGACCTCGCGGAAGCTGTCGATGACCTCCTCGGGCGGGTCGGCCTTGTCGAGGTTGACCCGGACGATGTTGATCCCCGCCCCGTAGCTGTCGAGCGTCGCCTGGATCAGCTCGTGCGCCATGTCCTGGATCAGCCCGCGGTCGCGGTTCAGGATCGGCGCCAGCTCGGACTGGGCGATGATCTCGCGCATCGCCGATTCGGACACGGCGCGCACGGTCATCTGCGGATCGCGCAGGTTGAACAGGAAGGCCGCCGCGTCGGTGACGTTCCAGACCACCTGGTAGTCGATATCCACGACCGCCTCGTCGGTGGTCAGCATCAGCCCGCCATCGTCGTCGCCGCGCGCGCGGCTGCGGCCGACGCCCAGCTCCTCGACGCGTTCGACCGAGACCGGGATGACCTCATGGGTGACGAAGGGCCAGGGCGCGAAGTTCAGGCCCTCGGTGCCGGTCTGGCTGTACTTGCCGAGGAAGAGCTCCACCGAGTTCTCTTCCGGACGGACCGTGTAGAGCGAATTGTAGAGCCAGAAGCCCAGAACGGCCACGCCGACCAGCCCCCAGGTGCCGCGGTTCATCTTGAACCCGCCGCCGCCGAAGCCGCCGCCATTGCCGCCGCCCTTGCCGCCGCGGCCGCCGAGGATCACGCGGAGCTGTTCCTGCCCCTTCTTCATGATCTCGTCGATCTCCGGGATCTGGGACCCGTCTCCGCCGGGCTTCCGGCCTCCGCCGCGGTTGTCGTTCCCCCCTCCCGAGCCGCGGTTGCCGCCGCCCCAGGGTCCTCCGGAATTTGCCATATGTGATACTTCCCCGTGTTCTATCACGTTCTTGAGAGAAATGCGGATCGCCGCCCGCGGATTCAAGCGCTGCGGGTCGGGTTCCGCATGGTCACCAGCTCCTCCGCCATGGTCGGATGCACCGCGCAGGTACGGTCGAAATCGGCCTTGGTCGCTCCCATCTTCACGGCAATCCCCGCCAGCTGGATCATCTCGCCCGCAGAGGGTGCCACGATGTGGCATCCGAGGACAACATCATCCTCCTTGCGGACGATCAGCTTCATGAAGACCCGCTCCTCGCGCCCGGCGAAGCCCGACTGCATCGCCTTGAAGGAGGTGGTGAAGATGTCGACGGCGATTCCCTGCGCCTTGGCGTCCTCTTCCGAGATGCCGGTCGTGCCGATCTCGGGCTGGGTGAAGATCGCCGAAGGGATCAGGTCGTGGTCGACCGCCGTCGGGTTGCCCTTGAAGACGGTCTCGACGAAGGCCATGCCCTCGCGGATCGCCACCGGCGTCAGGTTGACGCGGTCGGTCGCATCGCCGATCGCGTAGATCGACGAGACCTTGGTCTGGCTGAACTCGTCGACCTTGATGGCGCCGTTCGGGGCCATCTCGATGCCCAGCTCGAAGAGGCCCAGGCTGTCGGTGTTGGGCTTGCGCCCGGTCGCGAACATGACGAGGTCGAAGACCCGCTGCGAGCCGTCGGTGCCGTGGACGAGGATGCCGTCCGCGGTCTTCTCCATCGACACGGTGTTGGTGTGGGCGCAGAGCTCGATCCCCGCCTTGCCCATCTGCTCGGCCACCAGGTCGACGGTCTCGCGGTCGAAGCCGCGCAGGATCTGCTCGCCGCGGAAGAACTGGGTCACCTCGACGCCGAGCCCGTTCATGATGCCGGCGAATTCGCAGGCGATATAGCCGCCGCCGACGATCAGCAGGCGCTTCGGCAGCTCCTCGAGATGGAACATCTCGTTCGAGGTGACGGCGAGTTCATGGCCGGGGAATTCCGGCACGAAGGGCCAGCCGCCGGTCGCGATCAGGATGGTCTTGGCGGTCTTCGACTCGCCGTTGTCCAGCATCACGGTATGGGCGTCGGTGACCACGGCGCGGTGCTTGAACCACTCCACCCCGGAATTGTTCAAGAGACGCTCGTAGACGCCTTCCAGCCGGTTCAGCTCGGTCTCGAGCTGGCCCTTGAATTTCTGCCAGTCGAAGCCGCCGGCGGTGACGTCCCAGCCATAGGCCGCGGCATCGGACATGTGGCCGGGATAGGAGGAGGCGAAGACCATCAGCTTCTTCGGCACGCAGCCGCGGATCACGCAGGTGCCGCCCATGCGGCTTTCCTCTGCGAGGCCAACCTTCGCGCCCTCTGCCGCCGCCACGCGCGCCGCGCGCACGCCGCCGGAGCCGCCGCCAATGACGAACAGGTCGTAATCGAAACTCATGGGAGATGTCCTTCGCTAACTCAGTCAGGCGGTGGGGAGGAGGGCCGCCAGTTCCATGATGACATCGCCCCAGGCGGGCGCCGTGTCATGCATGCGGGTTTCGTGCTTGCCGTCGGGATGGCCGATGATGACCGTGTCGCAGAGCCCGATGAAGAGCCCGTGCTCGACCACGCCGGGGATGTCCGCCAGCGCCATGGACAGCGATTCCGGATCGGCGATGCGCTTGAGATGCGCGTCGATGACGTAGTTGCCCTGGTCGGTCAGGACCGGCGCGCCGTCCTTCATCCGCAGGGCAGTCTCGCGGCCGTCCACCTCGGAGGCGGCCAGGACGTCCTGGATGCGCTGCACGGTGCCCTTCCAGCCGAAGGGGATCACCTCGATCGGCAGCGGGAAGGCGCCCAGCGTCTCGACATCCTTCGAGGGGTCGGTGATGACGATCATCCGGTCCGAGGCCGCGGCGACCAGCTTCTCGCGCAGATGCGCCGCGCCGCCGCCCTTGATCAGCCGCATGTGGCCGTCGAATTCGTCGGCGCCGTCGATGGTGATGTCGATGCGGTCGACATCGTCGAGGGACACGACCGTCAGACCCAGCGCGCGGGCCAGCCCGGCGGTGCGCTCGGAGGTCGGCACGCAGGTGAGCCGCAACCCCTCGTCCTTCGCCCGCTTGGCCAGCGCCCGGACCATCCAGGCCGCGGTGGAGCCGGTGCCGAGCCCGACGGTCATCCCGTCCTCGATCTCGGCAACGGAGGCCATGGCGGCCGCGAATTTCCCGGCATCTGCCGGAGACAGCGTGTCAGACATCGTCGATCCTCTTTCCTGACAAAGGATATAGGGAATGCAGGCGCCTGCCGCGACCCCCAATCGCCCGTTACCAGCCGGGTGCGTCCTCGAGCCCGTCGAGCAGCCGCGGAAGTGCCGTGCGCGGCAGCATCAGCAGGAGCTTCGGCGCATGCGCCTCGATCAGCACATGGCCCTCGGCGCGGTTGGAGGTGCCGCTCTGCCCGTCAGGGGAGAAGGCGAGCCCGTCGACCGGCCATTTCAGCCCGCGGCTCTGCGCGGTGACCGGGCCCATGGGAAAGAGGCTGACCGCCGTTCCGGGGTCGAGATCCAGCGCCAGCCGCGGCGGCGCCAGCAGGCAGGCATCCTCGGGGCCGAGCACCAGCGCGCGCCGCTTCGGCAGCCGCGCCATGACGTTGAACACCGCCAGAAGGTGGTCCATCCGCCCGCCGGCGAATCCCACGGCGAGGATCAGCGGCGCCTCGATCCGCGCCAGGCACTTGTGGAAATCGGTGCTGTCCTGCTCGGCGACGCGGTGCAGCCGCTCGGGCGGGATCGCCGCCATCGCCCCGGCATCGAGCGAATCGAAATCGCCGATCACGGCAAGCGGCATGTGCCCGGCCTCGAGCGCGGCCCCTGCCCCGCCATCGGCCGCGACCAGCACGGGCGCCAGCGCCAGCGCGGCGGCGATCTCCTCCGGTTCCACCGGGCCGCCGCCGACCAGGGTGACGGCCGAACCGCTGCGGATCAGCGCGCCGCTCACTCGCGCCCGGTCTCCGGATCGGCCTGCCCGACCCCGCGGAACACCCGGCGCAAGGGCAGCGCCCAGGCCAGGCCCAGCCCGACATAGATGCCGAGCTCCAGCCAGATCGAGGGCCGGTCGAACAGCGCGACGATGCTGACCGCCACGACGATATAGGCCGGCAGCCCCAGGAGCAGCACGACCAGCGACCAGCGCCGCCGGGCCTTGTAGGAAAGCGCCATCGGGGTCCTCCCTTGTTCCGCCGCCCGAGGCTAGGCCATCGCGCGGCGGAGTCCAGTGCCGATCAGTCGGCGAAGGGGTCGGTGACCAGGATCGTGTCGTCGCGCTCGGGCGAGGTCGAGAGCAGCGCGACCGGGCAGTCGATCAGCTCTTCGATGCGGCGGACATACTTGATCGCGGCCCCCGGCAGGTCGGCCCAGGAGCGCGCGCCCTCGGTGCTTTCCTTCCAGCCCTCGAGCTCTTCGTAGACCGGCGTGCAGCGCGCCTGCGCCTCGGCCGCGGTCGGCAGGTAGTCGAGGGTCTCGCCGTCCAGCTCGTAGCCGACGCAGATCTTCAGCGTGTCGAAGCCGTCGAGCACGTCGAGCTTGGTCAGCGCGATGCCGGTGACGCCCGAGGTGGCGCAGGTCTGGCGCACCAGCGCGGCGTCGAACCAGCCGCAGCGGCGCTTGCGCCCGGTGACGGTGCCGAATTCATGGCCGCGCGTGCCCAGGCGGTTGCCGGTCTCGTCCTCGAGCTCGGTCGGGAACGGGCCCTCGCCCACGCGGGTGGTGTAGGCCTTCACGATCCCCAGCACGTAGTCGATCGCGCCCGGGCCGAGGCCGACGCCGGTGGCCGCCTGGCCCGCGATCACGTTCGACGACGTCACGAAGGGATAGGTGCCGAAATCGATGTCCAGCAGCGCGCCCTGGGCGCCTTCGAACAGGATGCGCTTGCCCGCCTTGCGCTTCTCGGTCAGCACTTTCCAGACCGGCGCGGCATAGGGGAGGATCTGCGGCGCGATCTCCTTCAGCTTCTCGATCAGCGCCAGGCGGTCGATCGGCTCGATGCCGAGGCCCTTGCGCAGCGGGTCATGATGCTGCAGCGCGCGGTCGACCCGGGCGATCAGCGTCGCCTCGTCGGCCAGATCCGCGACGCGCACGCAGCGGCGGCCGACCTTGTCCTCGTAGGCCGGGCCGATGCCGCGGCCGGTCGTGCCGATCTTGGTGCCCTTCGACGCCGCTTCCTCGCGCGCGCGGTCCAGCTCGCCATGGAAGGGCAGGATCAGCGGGGTGTTCTCGGCGATCATCAGCGTCTCGGGGGAGATGTCGACGCCCTGCTCGCGGATCTTGGCGATCTCGGTCACCAGGTGCCAGGGGTCGAGCACGACGCCGTTGCCGATGACGGAAAGCTTGCCGCCGCGCACCACGCCCGAGGGCAGCGCGTTCAGCTTGTAGACCTGGTTGCCGATGACCAGCGTGTGGCCGGCATTGTGGCCCCCCTGGAATCGCGCGATGACGTCGGCCCGCTCGGAGAGCCAGTCAACGATCTTCCCCTTACCCTCATCGCCCCACTGGGCACCGACGACGACGACATTGGCCATGGTTCTCTCCATTCAGTCCGCGGCGTGAATAGCCAATGCCCGCGCGGGACGAAACCGCAAAAACTATCGGCAGCCGGCCCGGTTGGCGAAGTTTCCGGACCGCAGCCGCCCCCCGGCGCCTTGCCCGGGCCGCCGGGACATGGGAAGGGGCGGAAAATCTGCCTCAATTGCCTTTTCCGGGGAATCGCCATGACCGCCGCCCTCCTGCGCCCCGCACGCCGCGCCCTGCCGCTCGTCTTCCTCCTCCTGCCGGCCTGCAACATGCCCGAGCACCTGGCCGGGCCCGACCTGGCGCCGGGCACGGTCTCGATCGCCCAGCCGGTGACCGCCGCGCCCCTGTCCCAGGGCGCCGCCCCCGTCCCTGCCGCGGCCGCGGCGACCGGCGTGCCGCCGCTGCTGACCTATCCGGCGCTGAGCTCGGAGGATTACGGCGCCTGCGCGGTGGTGCTGGCCACGGGACGCGCGCTGAACGATCCTGACGGGTTCCAGTCCGGCCAGGCGGGCATGCAGAAGGCCGTCTCGACGATGATCGCCTCCGCCCCCGATCCCGCCCGCGCCCGCGCGGTCAGCGACGAGATCAGCGACGCCGCGCAGGATCCCTTCTATGCCTATGTCCGGGCGAACCTGGATCTCTGCCGCCAGCGCCACCCCTATCACGCGCAGGCGCTGGGGGCCTGAACGCGCCCCCGGCGGGCTTGTCTGCGGAGTTCGCGATGCAAAGGGTTGCGTCCCGGGGCCGCGGGCACTAGTTAGGCCGCGATCCGAACACCAGGTCCCACGCATGCAAAACGTCCTACTCATCATCCACCTGATCCTCGCCCTCTGCCTCATCGGCGTTGTGCTGCTGCAACGGTCCGAGGGCGGCGGCCTCGGGATCGGCGGCGGGAGCGGCGTGATGTCGAGCCGGGGCGCGGCCACCGCGCTGACCAAGCTGACCTGGGGATTCGCCGCGGCCTTCATCGCCACCTCGATCGCGCTGACGATCATCGCCGCGCAGAGTTCCTCGGGCAGCTCGGTGCTGGACCGCCTGCAGGACGCGCCGGTCACGGCCCCGGCAACGGGCTCCGGCACCTCCGAGCCGGCGCTGCCGGGCGGGGATCTGCTGCCGCCGCCCTCGGCCAATTCCGAGCCGGTCGCACCGCCGCGCGCCGAATAACCGAACAGCCACAAGCTCTTGTAAAATCTGTACATCCCGCAACAGCATGTTGCGGGATCACTGCGAATCCTATATGGGTCTAATCCCGTGGTCAGGTTTCGCAGCCAACCTATTTTCGGCCGACATCACGGGGGTTCCGAGCAACATGACGCGCTATATCTTCATCACCGGCGGTGTGGTGTCCTCTCTGGGCAAAGGCCTCGCCTCGGCCGCGCTCGGCGCGCTTCTGCAGGCCCGGGGCTTCACCGTCCGCCTGCGCAAGCTCGACCCCTACCTGAACGTCGATCCGGGCACGATGTCCCCTTTCGAGCATGGCGAGGTCTTCGTCACGGATGACGGCGCCGAGACCGATCTCGATCTCGGCCATTACGAGCGCTTCACGGGCGTCGCCGCGCGCAAGACCGATTCCGTCTCCTCGGGCCGCATCTACTCGAACGTGCTCGAGAAGGAGCGCCGCGGCGACTACCTCGGCAAGACGATCCAGGTGATCCCGCACGTCACCAACGAGATCAAGGACTTCCTCTCGATCGGCGAGGGCGAGGTCGACTTCATGCTCTGCGAGATCGGCGGCACGGTCGGCGATATCGAGGGCCTGCCCTTCTTCGAGGCGATCCGCCAGTTCGGCCAGGACCGCCCGCGCGGCCAGTGCATCTTCGTGCACCTGACGCTGCTGCCCTACATCGCCGCCTCCGGCGAGCTGAAGACCAAGCCGACCCAGCACTCGGTGAAGGAGCTGCGCTCCATCGGCATCGCCCCCGACGTGCTGGTCTGCCGCTCCGAGGGCCCGATCCCGCAGAAGGAGCGCGAGAAGCTGGCGCTGTTCTGCAACGTGCGCCCCGAGGCGGTGATCGCCGCGCAGGACCTGAAGTCGATCTACGACGCGCCGCTGGCCTACCATGCCGAGGGCCTCGACCAGGCGGTGCTGGACGCGTTCCAGATCTCGCCCGCGCCGCGCCCGGTGCTGACCAAGTGGCAGGACGTCTCGGACCGCGTGCACAACACCGACGGCGAGGTCCGCATCGCCATCGTCGGCAAGTACACCCAGCTGGAAGACGCCTACAAATCCGTCTCCGAGGCGCTGACCCATGGCGGCATGGCCAACCGGGTCAAGGTCCGCACCGAATGGCTCGACGCCGAGGTCTTCGAGAAGGACGACGCGGCGGCGCATCTGCAGGGCTTCCACGGCATCCTGGTCCCGGGCGGCTTCGGCGAGCGCGGCACCGAGGGCAAGATCAAGGCGGCGGAATTCGCCCGCACCCGCAACATCCCCTATCTGGGCATCTGCCTCGGCATGCAGATGGCGGTGATCGAGGCGGCGCGCCATCTCGCCGACATGGAGAATGCCGGTTCCGAGGAATTCGACGACGAGAAGGGCAAGAAGCGCTTCACCCCGGTCGTCTACCACCTCAAGGAATGGGTCCAGGGCAACCACAAGGTCGAGCGCAAGAAGTCCGACGCCAAGGGCGGCACGATGCGGCTGGGCGCCTATACCGCCTATCTCAACGAGGGCAGCCGCGTGGCCGAGGTCTATGGCGACACCGTCATCGAAGAGCGCCACCGCCACCGCTACGAGGTGGACATGACCTACCGCAAGCAGCTCGAAGAGCGCGGGCTGATCTTCTCGGGCGTGTCGCCGGACGGCCGCCTGCCGGAGATCGTCGAGGTGAAGGACCATCCGTGGTTCATCGGCGTGCAGTTCCACCCGGAGCTGAAATCCAAGCCCTTCCTGCCCCACCCCCTCTTCCGCGACTTCGTCCGCGCCGCCAAGGACCTGTCGCGGCTCGTCTGAGCAGCGCCGTTTCCCGGGGACAGGCCCGCGGCACAGGCCCGGCAGCCGGTCCCTGGCCTTCGCGGCAAATGCGATCCGGCCGCTCCGCCTGCGGCCGGGCAACCGGCAGGCCGCCCGCATGATCGCACATGCCGGTCCGGTCGCCCTGCCAGACGGCGAAAATCCTCCAAGTCCCCATGATCTGGAGAGAGACCAGCGGCCCGGTCGCCTCCGCTTGCGATCATCGGGGCTAGAACGGCGCCAGGACACGACCTCCGGCATCCGGCCAGTTCCGCACCGTTTGCGGCTCCGCGGGAAGCGCGGCCGCCCCCGTCCGAATCCGGGCGATGACAGGGCAGCGCTGCAGCACCGCGATCTCCCCTCTCCCCGGCGGCGCCCGCACTCGGCGAAGTCGCTCAATGGCCGGAGCGGCCCCGCCCGCCGGGATAAGCTCCGCTTCTGCAGGGCCCCGCGCGGGCCTCTCCAGCCGCGACGGTCCAACGCGCGCCCGCGCGCCGCACCATCTGGCTCTGACGCGCAACTCCGCCGCCGCAGCTCGGCCCCGTCGCTGACCGCGGTCAGCGGGATCGCCGTATTGCCTGCGCAGTCCCGCCCGCCGGGAGAGGTCCGGCCATTGCAGTCGCCCCGCCCGGGCATTGCCCGCACCGGCACTCAGTCCCGAGGACCGTCATGCGCCGTCGCGCGGGACCATCTCGCGTTGAAGCTTCACTGCGCCGCCGTCGGGATCCTGCTCCTCGGTGCAGCCGTCGAGCGCATCGATCTCTTGCAGGAAGCCGCCCCAGAGACTGCGCCGCCAGTCGCGTCGCGGAAGGCGCCGTGCAGCGCTGGCGGGCAGAGAGGTCCTTGACCGGAGCAACATCCACGAAATCGAGACACACCCCCTCGGAACGCCGATCCTGCTGGCGCATGGCCTGCAGGAAGACCAGCGCAGGGGACAGCGAAACCGCCGTACATATCCACACCCGCAGCCGACGCCCGAAGCGGACGAGCCGGGGCCACCGCGCGGCGTCAGGCTTGCCCCAGGTCGCCGGGGGCCGCAGCCGGCGCCGCCGCGGCGGGCTCCGGCCGGAAAATGCCGCGGATCGCGCAGGCCGCCTTCACCGCCGCCTCGATCTCGTCCGAGGGTTTCGGCTTCTCGTCCTCGCCCCGGGCAAGATCGGTATAGGTCTCCGATCCGGAGCTCTGGCCGCCGCCGGCCCTCTTCAGCACCTGGGTCAGCTGCGACAGGCCGCTGAACACCTTGTACCAGAACGGCCCGCCCAGCCCGATCAGGAAGCCCGAGATCGCCACATTGACGAACCAGATCGGCAGGCCCGACCACCAGGGCTCGCGCAGCTCTCCCGGGGCGCAGGACAGGTCCGGCGGGCCCGCGGCGCCGCCATCCACCGAGATCTGCTGCTGGATCATGTTGATCTCCGGCGCGATCAGGCAATGCGGATAGTAGGTGAAGCCGATCGGCAGCCCGGCCTCTTCGGTCAGCAGCCGGAAATTCTCGTCCACCGCCCGGCGCAGCTCCGCCAGGTCGGTCTCTGCCTGGCGGATCTCGGCCTCGGGCGCGCCGCCATCCCGCGCGGCGGCCAGCGCGGCCTCCTTCTCGGCAAGGCTCGCCAGGATGTCCGGCGAGGCGCCGATCAGCGCCTCGCGGGCGCTGCGATCCGTCATCACATGAACGAAGATCCGCCCGGCATCGATGTTGAAAACCAGCGCGACCAGGAAGGCCAGCAGGATCGAGACCGCCTGCGCCTTCTTGCGGTAGCGCTCCTGGCTGAGCAGCCGGTAGCGGGCATAGGTCTCCACCAGGACCTCCCATTGCGCGGCCGTGGCGAGCTGGCTGCCATAGGCGTCGAGCCGCGCGAAGCGTTCGGCGAAGCCGCGCGGGCTCAGCGTGTCCACGCGCATCGCGTTGCGCAGCCTCAGCTTGGCGTCATCGGCCGACGGCGCCGCGGCCGGCTGGCTGTCGAGCAGGATCGCGTAATGGCTGACCGGCAGGAGGTCGGCGAACCATTGCCCGATCCGCGCCAGCCCGCCCTTCGCGCGGCGCAGCTCGTCCAGCGAGCCGTAGACCGGATTGAAGGTCAGCTCGTCGACCAGATAGGGGATCCAGCTGTCCCGCTCGCCGCGTTTCGCCACCGCCAGCCGCGGCACCGCGCCCGCCGCCACGTCCCGGATCATCCGCGCCAGCGCCAGCGCCAGGAAGGCCTGCCGGGTCCGGCGGCTGCGCAGCCAGGCCTCGGTCAGCCCGCTGACGATGGTCGCCAGGATGATCATCACGACGGAAAAGGCCAGCGCCCCTTCGAGAATCTGCATGCCACTCCTCCCGAATGACCGGAACATCGCTTGATCAAAGCTTAATCAGAAATTTACTCTAGGGAATACGCCCGCGGGCGGGCGGCTGGCAAGCATGGCATTCCCGACGCGCGCATGGCAGGACGGGGCATGGCCGTGACGCGACGTTCCCTTCTGATCGCCGGCGGTGCCGCGGCTTTCGTGCTGGGGCTGCCGCGGCTCCTGCGCTTTGCCGCGCCGCTGCCCGCGGCCGCGCCGGTGCCCGGTCTGCCCGGCTTCGCCCGCATCGAGCTTGGCGAGATCAGCCTGCCCCCCGCCCTCGCCGGGATCGGCGGCACGGCCGGCCATGCCGCGCCCGGGCTGCGGCAGGACCTCGAGGCCGCGCTCTTCGGGCCGGTCCGGCCCGGCACCGTGCCGGTCGCGGTCTTCACCGACGTGAACTGCCCCAATTGCCGCCAGATCAGCCCGCAGCTCCTCGACTGGGCGCGGAACCGGACGGAACGCGTCACGGTCGCCTGGCACGAGCTGCCGCTTCTCGGCCCGACCAGCGAGAGCGCCGCCCGCGCCGCGCTGGCCGCCGGGCTGCAGGGCGCCTATCTGGAGGTGCACGAGCGGCTGATGCAGAGCCGCTTCCGCCCCTCGCCCGCCTATCTGCGCGACTTCGCCGCCGCGGCCGGGATCGATGCCGCGCAGATGGCCGCCCAGATGGAGGGACCGGAGGTAGAGGCCGCGCTCGACCGGGCGCGCGGGCTGGCGCGGCTCTTCGCGATCCCAGGCACCCCCACCCTCGCGATCGGCCGGACGCTGGTAATCGGCGCCCCCGGTGGCGCGCAGATGGAGCGGCTCCTGCGCCGCGCCGCCGCGGCCTGAGCCGCCCTGTCGCCGAAAAGTGTCTTGGCGCGGCGCGGAACTCGGCCTAAATGCAGGTCATGTTCGGAGATTTGCTCAAGACCCTGCTCGATCCGGCGCCGACGCGCCTGCCGGAACCCGATGCCCGCCTGGCGCTGGCCGCGCTGCTTGTGCGCGTGGCCCGGTCCGACGGCGACTATGCCGAGGTGGAGATCGCCCGCATCGACAAGGTGCTGGCAAGGCAATACGGCATCGGCCCGTTCGAGGCCGCCAAGCTGCGCCGCGACGCCGAGGAGCTGGAATCGCAGGCCCCCGACACGGTGCGCTTCACCCGCGCGATCAAGGACGCGGTCGCCTACGAGGACCGCCAGTCGGTGATGGAGCAGCTCTGGGAAGTCGTTCTGGCCGATGGCGCCCGCGACGACGAGGAGGATTCGCTCCTGCGGATGGTGGCGAATTTCCTCGGCGTGAACGACCGCGACAGCGCGCTGGCCCGCCAGAGGGTCGAACGCCGCCTCTGAGGCCCTGCCCCCAGGGGCAGCGAACAGCAATCCGGCCAGCGCCCGGCGGCGAGGCCCGCGGTCCGGATGCAACGCCCATTCTCGCGACTCTTCCATGAGGACGCGCTGGCCGGACTGTCTTTCCCATTTGCCCTCGCGCGCCACGCGGCGGGCCTGCAGGCCGGGTTCCGCAGCGGCAGCCGGAGCGGCGTGATGCGCGGCCGTCCCGACGTCAGGCCCCCTACTCTCGAAGACACGTCCTGACGCTCCGGGACAGATGCAGGGCAGTCGGCGTCATTTGCAGGACGGGCACCCTGCCGGTTCGGCAGAGGACGCGCGCGACCGGAGCTCCGTTTCCTCCGCGCCCCTCGCCGGGCCGATGCGGCGCCGGGCGCCTTCGGGACTCCCGGCATCCCTTTCCTGGCCAACAAGATTTGCGCGATCTGCCTGAGGGTGCAGGCCAGCGCGGCTCTGCTGCATGCCGGGGGCAAGGCGTCCTAGCAGGATGCTGAAGATGGATTTCAGCATGTCGTCGTAGAGGAAATCGTTCCGGAGATGGTCAGGGCCGCTCCCTGATTTACGCAGATCGGGCCGCCCTCAGGACCATTTTCCCAGTTCTACTGCCAATCTCCACGGCCGAAGGGACTTTTTCAGCATCCTGCTAGGCTCTGACCGTCTCCAATGGCGGGCGCCCCGGGAAGGGAGCGCCTGTCGTTCCGGCTTGAACCGCGGGGCTTGCCTGCGGACCGGACCGATCTGCGACGCCGCGGCCGATGCCGCCCTGCCGTCGATCGCCGGCGGACTTGCGGCGCCCGCCCGCCCTTCCGCTGCGGAAGCCGCGCCGGAGACCTCCGGGACGGGTCCGCCGCCGGGACCGCATGTGCCCGCCAGACGGGCACATGCCCGGAATTTCCGCCTCTGTCGCCACGCAAGCCCTTGCGCTCCGCCGTTAAGGCTGACGTAAATATTCGCAGACCATTGGGGGACTTCGCTTGGCTCAGACGCCAGTCATCGAGATCAGGAACCTGCACAAGGCCTACGGGCCGCTCGAGGTGCTCAAGGGCGTGTCGATCAGGGCCGAGCGCGGCCATGTCGTGTCGCTGATCGGCTCCTCGGGTTCGGGCAAGTCGACGCTCCTGCGCTGCTGCAACCTGCTCGAGGACAGCCAGCAGGGCGAGATCTTCTTCGACGGCGAGCCCATCATCTGGCGCGGCAGCGGGCTCTCGCGCCGTCCGGGAGACGCCAAGCAGGTCCGCCGCGTGCGCACCAGCCTGTCGATGGTCTTCCAGCAGTTCAACCTCTGGGCCCATATGACCGTGCTGCAGAACGTGATGGAATGCCCCGTCACCGTGCTGGGCGAGGACCGCGCCGAGGTCGAGGCCCGCGCCCGCCAGCTGCTGGAGCGAGTGGGCATCGGCGACAAGTGCGACGTCTTTCCCGCGCAGATGTCCGGCGGCCAGCAGCAGCGCGCCGCGATCGCCCGCGCGCTGGCGATGCAGCCCAAGGCGCTGCTTTTCGACGAACCGACCTCTGCGCTCGATCCCGAGCTGGAGCAGGAGGTCGTCAAGGTGATCCGCGACCTCGCCGCAGAGGGCCGGACGATGATGCTGGTGACCCATGACATGCGCATGGCGCGCGACATCTCGGACCATGTCGTGTTCCTGCACAAGGGCCGCATCGAGGAGGAAGGGCCGCCCGAGGCGCTCTTCGCCAATCCGAAATCCGAGCGGCTGCGCCAGTTCCTGGCTGCAACGGCCGCCTGACAAAGTAACGACAACAGGGAGACTTCCATGAAAAAGCTGCTTCTGGGCGCTGCCGCCCTGGCCTTCACGGCCGGTGCGGCCCTGGCACAGGACGTGGTGCGGATGGGCACCGAGGGCGCCTATCCTCCGTACAACTTCATCAACGACGCCAACGAAGTGGACGGCTACGACATCGATATCGGCAACGAGGTCTGCGCCCGGGCCGAGCTGACCTGCGAATGGGTCACCAATGACTGGGACAGCATCATCCCGAACCTGGTCTCGGGCAACTACGACACCATCGCCGCGGGCATGTCGATCACCGACGAGCGCGACGCGGTCATCGACTTCTCCATCCCGTATTTCCCGGCCGACCCCTCCGCCTATGCCGCGATGGGCGATGTCGACGTGACGACCGCCGTGGTCGCGGCGCAGACCGGCACGATCCAGTCGAGCCATGTCGCCGAGACCGGCGCGACGCTGGTCGAATTCGCCACCCCCGACGAGGCGGTGGCCGCCGTGCGCAACGGCGAGGTCGACGCGATCCTGGCCGACAAGGCCTTCCTGACGCCGATCGTCGACGAGGACCCGGACCTGAGCTTCATCGGCGAGGACATCGTGCTGGGCAAGGGCATGGGCATCGGCATGCGCGAGAGCGACACCGAGCTGAAGGAGAAGATCGACGCGGCGCTGACCTCCATGAAGGAGGACGGCAAGATGGCCGAGCTCCTGGAGAAATGGTTCCCCGGCATCGACACCGATTTCTGAGACCCGGCGGCGCCCGGCATGTCCGGGCGCCCGTGAGCCATGTTCGAATTCTGCTCCGATCCCTCCGCGCTCGAAGACCTGCAATGGATGGCCTGCTACCTGACGACGGGCAAGCAGATCGCCTTCTACTGGTCCTTCGGCACCGTGCTGCTCCTCCTGGCCGTGACCGCGCCCGCGGCGCTGGCCTTCGGCTTCCTCGGCGCCATGGCCTCGCGCGCGCGGATCGCGCCGGTGCGCTGGCTCGGACTGGCCTATACCTCGATGGTCCGGGGCATTCCCGACATCATCTTCTTCCTCTTCGTACCGATCGCGCTCGACCAGGGATTCGAATGGCTGCGCCACAAGGTGAAATGCCCCGACTGGGACCAGCCGATCCGCCAGGGCAGCGATTTCGTGGTCTGCTCGGCCGCCAAGCTGCCGCAGAGCTCGGCGCCGCAATGGGTGCATGAGAGCTACGGCTTCGCGCTGGCCGTGCTGGCCTTCGCCATCGTCTTCGGCGCCTTCGCCGCCAATGTGCTGGCCGGCGCGATGAAGGCCGTGCCGCGCGCGCAGATGGAAACCGCCGAGGCCTACGGCATGAGCCATTCCCAGGCCTTCTGGCGGATCATGGTGCCGCAGATGTGGGTCTATGCCCTGCCCGGCCTGTCGAACCTGTGGCAGATCCTCGTCAAGGCGACGCCGCTGCTGTTCCTGCTGGGCGTCGAGGACATCGTCTACTGGGCGCGCGAGCTCGGCGGGTCCAAGACCTCGACCTTCGCCTATCCGCATCCCGACTGGCGGCTGTGGTACTTCCTGGGGCTGCTGGTCTTCTAC
This sequence comes from Poseidonocella sp. HB161398, assembly GCF_005870025.1. Taxonomy (GTDB): domain Bacteria; phylum Pseudomonadota; class Alphaproteobacteria; order Rhodobacterales; family Rhodobacteraceae; genus Mangrovicoccus. Next base: position 98,902 of record NZ_VATA01000003.1, on the reverse strand, counting down.
CTGGCGCTGACCTCGGTGTCGGAACGCGTCTTCGCGCGGCTCTCGGCCCGGCTCAGCCACGGCCAGGCCACGGCGGCGGGCGAGAAGATGAGAAAGGCGGCGGCATGAGCTGCATGGAGACCATAGAGGCCTACGGGCTGCGCTCCATCGGGCTGGGCGAACGGCTGCTGCCGCGCTCGGATTTCACGCTCTGCGACCAGTTCGTGCTGATCGGCTCGGGGCTGGTCTGGAACGTCTATTTCGGGCTGATGGCGCTGTTCTTCGGCTTCTGGTTCGCCACCGCGCTGGCGATGGGGAAATCCTCGGACAGCCTGCTGCTGCGCAAGCCCGCCGAGTGGTTCATCTTCGTCTTCCGCGGCAGCCCGCTCTTCATCCAGTTCTTCATCGCCTACCAGGCCTTCGTGCTGCTGCCGCGCAACGGCATCGAGATCAACCTGGGGTTCGTCGAGCTGACCGCGCAGACCCGCTGGCTGACCAAGGCCTGGGCGGGGGCGCTGATCGTGCTCTTCCTCAACACCTCCGCCTATTCCGCCGAGATCTTCTTCGGCGCGCTGCGCTCGATCCCGAAGGGCGACCTGGAGGCGGCGGAGGCCTACGGCATGACGCCCTGGCAGAAATTCCGCCGGGTGACCTTCCCGACCATGCTGCGGCTGGGCTGGCCCGCCTACACCAACGAGGCGATCTTCCTCTTCCACGCCACCACGCTGGTCTTCTTCTCGGGCTTCCCGGCCTGGCAGCAGCAGGGCGACGCGCTCTACTATGCCAACTACTTTGCCGACAAGACCTTCAACCCTTTCGTCCCCTATCCCATCGTCGCGGGGTATTTCGTGATCCTGACCCTCTGCGTCATCACCGGCTTCGGGCTGGTGAACCGCCGCCTCAACCGCCATCTCGCCCCGGCCAGCCGCCCAAGGCTGCGCATCCGGCCCCAGCTGGTGCGCTGAGATGGAGATCGAGACCGCCTCGCTCCGCGTCGCCTGCGCCGACCTCAACGGGCAGATGCGCGGCAAGCGCCTGCCGGGCTCCGCCGCCCCCAGGATCGAATTCACCGGGCTGCGCATGCCGCTCTCGACGCTGTCGCTTGACGTACTGGGCCATGCCGCGCTGGCCGGACCCGCCGATGGCGACGGGCAGATGCGAGTGACCGACCGCGGGCCGGTGCCGATGCCCTGGCTGGTGCAGCCCTCGACGCTGATCCCGATGTGGATGTTCACCGACGAGGGAAGGCCCAGCCCGACCTGCCCGCGCCACGCGCTCTCCAAGGTGATCTCGCGCTGGAACCGCCGCGGCTGGAAGGTGAAGGCCGCCCCCTCGATCGAGGTGATGCTGGTCGACGATACCGGCGCGATGCCCGCCCCTGCCAATGCCCCCGACTCGGGCCGCCCGCTGCGCGCCTCCCAGGCCGGCAGCGTCGCCCAGCTCGACGCTTTCGCCGCCTTCTTCGACGATCTCTATTTCGGCGCCGAGGCGATGGGCATCGAGCTCGACGAGACGGTCTCGGGCGCGGGGCTGGCGCAGTTCCGCCTGAGCCTCGCCGCCGTGCCCGCGATGCGCGCCGCCGACGACCTGTGGCTGCTCAAGGCGCTGATCCGCGGCACCGCGCGCGCCCATGACATGGCCGCCTGCTTCCTGGCGAAGCCCTTCGAGGAGCAGCCGGGCAACGGGCTGCACATCTCCTACTGGGCGGAGAGCCCGCAGGGGAACATCTTCGACAACGGGCTGCAGGCGGGCTCCTCGGTGATGCGCCAGGCGGTGGCGGGCGGACTGTCCTGCCTGCCGGGCGCCACGCTGCTTTTCGCGCCGCACGAGGGCAGCTATGCCCGTTTCGCCCCCGACAGCCTGGCGCCGACCTCGGCGAGCTGGGGCTACGAGAACCGCTCCTGCGCGCTGCGCATTCCCGCGGGCGACCCGGCGGAGCGGCGGATCGAGCACCGCGCGGCGGGCGCCGACACCAATCCCTACCTGGTGATGGGCGCGATCCTCGGCGGCGGCATTGCCGGGATCGAGGACGGGCTGGCCCCGCCCGAGCCGGTGATCGGATCGGCCTATGACCAGCGGGTGCTGCAGTTCCCGATGGACTGGGACGGCGCGATCGAGCGGTTTTCCGGCTCGCCCCGGATGGCGCGGATCTTCCCTGCCGAGCTGATCGAGACTATGTCGGCGGTGAAACGTCAGGAACAGCACCAGATGGCGAAATTTACCGCCGCCGAGACGGTGATGGCCCTGATGGATGCCGTCTGACCTTCGGAGTGCTTCCATGACCCCCTCCCGCCCGCGCATCGGGATCCTCAAATGCGGCCATGTGGCCGAGAGCATCGAAACCGCCCACGGGACCTATACCGAGTGGTTCCGCGACTTCCTCGGCCCGCAGGGCTTCGACATGCCTGTCTGGGCGGTGATCGACGGCGAATTCCCCGAGAGCGCCGACGCCTGCGACGGCTGGCTGGTGACCGGCTCGCCGCTGGGCGCCTACGAGGACCACGCCTTCATCCCGCGGCTCGAGGCCTTCCTGCGCGAGATCCGCGCGGCGCAGAAGCCGCTGGTCGGCATCTGCTTCGGCCACCAGATCATCGCCCAGGCCTTCGGCGGCAAGGTCGTCAAGCATCCCGGCGGCATCAAGATCGGGCGGCAGAGCTACGAGGTCGAGGGGCTGGGACCGCTGGCGCTGAATGCCTGGCACGGCGACCAGGTGGTCGAGCTGCCCGAGGGGGCGCGGGTGATCGCCACCGGCGAGGACGTGCCGGTCGGCGCGATGCGGATCGGCGACCGGGTGCTGACGCTGCAGACCCATCCCGAGATGACCAATGCCTGCCTGCTGGGTCTGGTGGACCTGCGCCGCGACGCGGGCATCTTCGCCCCGGGCCAGGTGGCCGAGGCCGAGGCCGCGGCGGCGGAGCCCGTCGACAGCGCCCGCGCGGCCGAGTGGATCGGCGATTTCTACCGCCAGGCCCTGGCCGGCTAGCACCCGCGGCCCGGCCGCCTGCGGACCGGGCCGCAACCGAGGGAGGCGCGCCCCGCATGTTCTCGATCTTCCACCTCCTGGCCGCGCTGCGCGCGCGGACCGAGGCGACGCGGCTCTGGCGCTTTGCCACGGCCACGTCCCTGCGGCTCCTGCTCTGCTCCCTGGCGGTCGTCGCCGCGAACTTGGCGGCGCTGGTGCAGATCGGGACCGGCCCCGTCGCGACCGTCCTCGGCCTGGCCATCTTCGCTCTCTCCAGCGGGCTCTTGGCGCTGCTGGGCGCCGAATCCCGGCGGCGCGTCCGCAGCGAGCGCGAAACGATGGAGAAGCTGCGCCGCAACAGTCGGCTGGGCCTCTGAGCGGCTGAGCGGCTGAGCGGCTGAGCGGAGGCTGCCCGGGCGACGATTGTCCTTCAACGGACGGCGCGCGCCACCCTCCCCGGTTTCGGACCACGTGCCGCCATGGCCGCAAGCTCCTCGCCGGGGATCGCAAAAGCCGGACACCGCGGCCGGCAGGACGTCGAACCGGAGCACGGAGCACGGAGCACGGAGCACGGAGCACGGAGCACGGAGCACGGAGCACGGAGCACGGAGCACGGAGCACGGAGCACGGAGCACGGAGCAGAGATTGCGCGCTTCGGCAGGCCGGGCAAGGCGGAAATGGCACCCGGCTTCCTGCCGGCCCGTGCCCCTGCTTCACCTTCCGGACGACGCTTGCGGCACGGACGGCTGGCGGGGGACCGGCACCGTCCTGCATGGCCGGGCCGTCACGCTCTTCGCCGCCGGAAGACGTGACCTTCCCTGGCAACGGCTGCGCCGACGGTCCCGCTGCGGCACGCTCCATGTCCCCGTCCGCACGGGCGGGGCGGCAACGGCGCGCGCGCAGGCCCTGGTCGAAGGCGCGGCAGCTGCCGGTCCGGAGGTGACAGCCGTCACCGGACCGGCCGGCGGCGAAGCCGATCCGCTGCGGGGGACGTCGCAGAGCATTTCGCATTGGAGAACCGCGGGGGAGCGTTTGAACCGGCGCCGGTTCCTTCGGGCGGAACAAGGACGGTGGCGCGCGGTGGAGGGAAGCGGCCGCGGGACCTCGGGGCGGTCGCCGGGCCTTCGGGCTGACCGTCGGCGCGATCGCCGAAGGGCCGCCATCCGCGGGCGGTCCCGGCTGGCCGCGGCACCGCCTGGGCCCCGGATCGGCGCTCCGGCGGCGGGGAGCCCCCGGCTCAGGGCCGGGGGCGGTCAGGGCCTGGCCGCGGCCCTGCGGCTCAGGCCATGACGTCTTCGGCCGCGGCGAGGAGCGCCTCGGCGATCACGTCAAGCTCGGGCAGGGTCAGCCGCGCGGGCAGCCGCGTGTCGCAGGCCGACATCAGCATCGCCCTGGTCTTCGGCAGATCCTGCAGCGCGCCGAGGAAGCGCCAGTTCCAGAAGGCGCGGGCATTGTCCTCGGAAAGGCCGAAGACCTGCACCGAGACGCCGCGCGCCTTTGCCGCCGCCATGAAGGCGCGGGCCTGGTCCGCGGACATGCCCTTCAGCGTGAATTGCAGCGAATCCGGCGCCCGGGTTTCGGGCGCCAGGCAGGGCGGCACCGCGAGCCAGGGCGAGCGGTTCAGCCGCTCCGCCACGTAGTCGTGGTTCCTGAGCCCGTCGCGCACCCGCCGCGGCAGCTCGGCGAGCTGCGGCCGCACGATCGCCGCCGAGAGATTGTTCAGCCGGGTATTGTAGAGCGGCAGCCGGTTCTGCCACTCCGCCACGATCTCGGCCACCAGCCCGTGCTTGGCCCAGTTGTGTTCATAGGCGCCCGACATGATGACGGCGCGGGCGATGACCTCCTCGTCATCGGTGACGAGCATGCCGCCCTCGCCCGCGTTCAGGAGCTTGTAGGACTGGAAGGAGAAGCAGCCGACCTTGCCCAGCGTGCCGATCTTCTTCCCGTGCCAGAGCGTGCCGAGCGAATGCGCCGCATCCTCGATCACCGGCACGCCGCGCGCCTCGGCCATCTCCAGGATCGCGTCCATGTCCGAGGTGTGGCCGCGCATGTGCGAGATCAGCACGCAGGCGATGTCGCCGGTGAATTTCGCGGCGAAATCCTCCATGTCGATGCGGTAGTTGGCGCCGACTTCGACCAGGACCGGCTCGCAATCGGCATGGATGACGGCCGAGGGCACGGCGGCGAAGGTGAAGGCCGGGATCAGCACCTTGGCGCCCCGCGGCAGGCCGAGCGCCTTCATCGACAGGAAGAGCGCCGCCGAGCAGGAGGCCACGGCCAGCGCGTATTTCGCGCCCATCATCTCGGCGAAGTCGCGTTCGAGCAGCGCCACCGGCGAATCCGAGGCGGCGGTGTAGCGGAAGAGATCGCCCGAACTCAGCAGCGCCTCGACCGCCGCGCGCGCCGCCTCGGGGATCGGTTCCGCATCGTAGACATTCGGAGCCAGGACCGGAGCGGCAGCGGGAGGGGCGAGATCTTCGGGCATGTTCGGATTTCCTGAAAGTCAGTTTCGGGAAAACCGTACGATGGATTCGGTCACAGATCCATGACGCCATGGCCGCAGGCGGCGCTGATGCGGCAAGGACACAGCCCTGCCCCCCTTCCCCTCGGCGGCGGCTGCGGCTAGACGGGGCGCGCAGGAGGACGTTCCGATGCGCCAAGCCACGATCACCCGCAAGACCGCGGAAACCGACATCTCCCTGACCGTCGATCTCGACGGCACCGGGAATTACGACGTGAAGACCGGGGTCGGATTCTTCGACCACATGCTGGACCAGCTCGCGCGGCACAGCCTGGTGGACCTGACGCTGCGGGCGGAGGGCGACCTGCATATCGACGACCACCACACGGTCGAGGATTGCGGCATCGCGATCGGCCAGGCGCTGGCCAAGGCGGTGGGCGACAAGAAGGGCATCCTGCGCTACGGCGCCTGCCTGCTGCCGATGGACGATGCGCTGGTGCGCGCGGCGCTCGACCTGTCCGGGCGGCCCTTCCTGGTGTGGAATGTCGACTTCCCCACCCAGAAGATCGGCACATTCGACACCGAGCTGGTGCGCGAATTCTTCCAGGCGCTGGCCACCCATGGCGGCATCACGCTGCATGTCGACTGCCTGCACGGAGTGAACAGCCACCACATCGCCGAGGCCGCCTTCAAGGCGGTGGCGCGCGCGCTGCGCGACGCACTGGAGACCGATCCGCGCAAGGCGGACGCGATCCCCTCGACCAAGGGCATGCTGTGATGCTCACCGTCCTGATCGACTACGAATCCGGCAACCTGCACTCCGCCGAGAAGGCCTTCCAGCGGATGGCGCGGGAAACCGGCGGCGGCGAGGTCATCGTCTCCTCGAAGCCCGAGGACGTGGCGCGGGCCGACCGGCTGGTCCTGCCCGGCGACGGGGCGTTTCCCTCCTGCCTGCACGGGCTGAAAAGCTACGCCCAGGTCTACGAGGCGATGGTCGAGGCGGTGCAGGTGCGGGCCGTGCCCTTCATGGGGATCTGCGTCGGCATGCAGATGCTGGCCACCTGGGGCCGGGAATACGAGGACACGCGCGGGCTCGGCTGGATCGGCGGCGAGGTGGTCAGGATCACCCCCTCCGACCCGGCGCTGAAGGTTCCGCATATGGGCTGGAACGACCTGGTGATCGACGGCGCGCATCCCGTGCTCGACGGGGTGAAGACCGGCGACCACGCCTATTTCGTCCATTCCTACCAGTTCCATGTCGACACCCCGGCCGAGCGGCTGGCCCATGTCGAGTATGGCGGCGAGGTGACGGCGATCGTCGCCAAGGACAATGTCATCGGCCTGCAGTTCCACCCGGAGAAGAGCCAGGGCCCGGGACTGCGGATGCTCGCGAATTTCCTGAACTGGAAGCCCTGACGACCGGCGCCGGCGCTCTCAGCGCGCCAGCGCCAGCAGCCGGTCGAGATCCAGATGGGCCTCCAGATGCTGCGCCAGGCGGTCGAGCACCGCCTCCACCCCTGCCGCATAGCCCAGCCCCGAAGGCGCCGCGCCGAGCCCCTGCAGATAGGCCGCGCGGAAGCCGTCATCAGCGAAGAGCCCGTGCAGATAGGTCCCCTCGATCCTCCCGTCGGCCGAGACCGCGCCCTCGGGCGCGCCCGCGACATGGGCGAAGGGACGCGTGCGGTCGGCCCCCTCGGTCGCGCCGATATGGATCTCGTAGCCTTCCAGCTCCTGCCCGCTCGCCGCATGGCGCGCAGCGACGCGGGTCAGCCGCTTTTCGGGATGCATCTCGGTGACGACATCGAGAAGCCCCAGCCCCGGCGTCTCGCCGGGCGGGCCCTCGAGCCCGCCGGGATCGCGGATCGCCTGCCCCAGCATCTGGTAGCCGCCGCAGATGCCCAGCACCCGGCCGCCGCGGCGCACATGCGCGGCCAGGTCGATGTCCCAGCCCTGCGCGCGCAGGAAATCGAGATCGCCGCGGGTCGATTTCGTCCCCGGCAGGATCGCCAGGCGGCAGTCGCCGGGCAGCGCCTCGCCCGGGCGGACCATGACGACCTCCACCCCCGGCTCGGCCGAAAGCGGGTCCAGATCGTCGAAATTGGCGATGCGCGACAGCACCAGGCAGGCGATCTTCACCGCCCCGCCCGCAGACGCCGCTGCGATGTCGAGCGCATCCTCGGCGGGCAGCCTGTGCGCCTCGGCAAACCAGGGCACCACGCCGAGCGCGGGCCAGCCGGTCCTGGCCGCGATCGCCGCCAGCCCGTCATCGAAAAGCGAGACATCACCGCGGAACTTGTTGACGGCAAAGCCCCGGACCATCGCGGCATCCTGCGGATCGAGCACCGCCTGCGTGCCGACGAGCTGGGCGATCACCCCGCCCCGGTCGATATCCCCGACCAGCACCACCGGCACGTCCGCGGCGCAGGCGAAGCCCATATTGGCGATATCGCCCGCGCGCAGGTTGATCTCGGCGGGCGATCCCGCGCCCTCGACGATCACCAGATCCGCCGCCGCCTTCAGCCGGGCGAAGCTTTCCAGCACCGGCGCCATCAGCTGCGGCTTCAATTTCGAATAGTCGCGCGCGCGCACCGTTGCCACCCGCCGCCCCTGCACCACCACCTGGGCGCCGGTCTCGGTCTCGGGCTTCAGCAGCACCGGGTTCATGTCGGTATGGGGCGCCACCCCGCAGGCCAGCGCCTGCAGCGCCTGGGCGCGGCCGATCTCGCCGCCATCCTCGGTCACGGCGGCATTGTTCGACATGTTCTGCGGCTTGAAGGGACGCACCGACAGCCCGCGGGCGCGGAAGGCGCGCGCCAGGCCCGCGACCAGCATGGACTTGCCCACATTTGAGCCCGCCCCCTGGATCATGATCGCGCGCGCCATCGGCCCGGGCTCAGTGCAGGCGGGCCGGTCCGGCCGCGCGGTCGATCAGCAGCACCTCGGTCTCTTCCAGCGCGGCAGCGCGGCAGGACGTGCCCGCGGGCACGACATACATCTCGCCGCGGCCCAGCTCGACAAGTTCCTCGGCCAGCTCGATTTCCAGCGACCCCTTGATCACGTGGAAGAAATCCACCGCCCCGGTCCGCGTCTCGCAGCAGGCCCCGGCCGGCAGCACCACGCGGTGCAGCGCGCAGCCGTTGAATTCCCCGAGCTCGCGGGCTTCGGAAAACGGCACCAGCTTCTCTGCCAGATTGACTGCCTTGACGTTGCTCATGCCCGCATCCCTCCTTGGCCGCGTGTCCTACACCCGGTCTGTGCAGAATATATTAAACTTCGAACAAAAAGAGAACCACTGTCGCGCCGCTAGCGCCGGGCCCGCTCGGCGAGGTCTTCGGTGTCGCCCATTGCCGCCAGCTTCAGCTCGCGCCAGAGGCGGATCGTCGGCTTCATCGCGAAGCAGATCGATCCCACCAGGAACAGCCAGGTCCCCGCAGTCATCAGGCTGTCGTAGAAGAAGAAGATCGAGCCGGCCACGAAGAGCAGCGCCGCCAGGAAATCCACCGCGGTATAGGCGATCTCGAAGGCGGCGAAGAGGCGGCGCTTGTCGGCGCCGCCCTGCCTGTGGTCCTGCTCGAACAGCCTCACCGGCTGAGGCCGCCATGCAGCGTCGGCACGTCGAGCGCGGCGAAGCCGTAATGGCGCAGCCAGCGCAGGTCGCTGTCGAAGAAGGCGCGCAGATCGGGGATGCCGTATTTCAGCATCGCGATCCGGTCGATCCCCATGCCGAAGGCGAAGCCCTGCCACTTGTCCGGGTCGATCCCGCCGGAGCGCAGCACATGCGGATGCACCATGCCGGAGCCCAGGATCTCCATCCAGTCGTCGCCCTCGCCGATCTTCAGGCTGCCGCCCTGCCAGGAGCAGCGGATATCGACCTCGGCAGAGGGCTCGGTGAAGGGGAAATGCGAGGCGCGGAAGCGCAGCTCGACCCCGTCCACCTCGAAATAGGCGCGGCAGAATTCCTCCAGCACCCATTTCAGGTTCGCCATCGAGATGTCCTTGTCGATGGCGAGCCCCTCGACCTGGTGGAACATCGGCGTGTGGGTCTGGTCGTAGTCCGCGCGGTAGACGCGGCCCGGCGCGATCACCCGGATCGGCGCGCCGGTCTTCTGCATCGCGCGGATCTGCACCGGCGAGGTATGGGTGCGCAGCACATGCGGCGGGCGGTCGTCGCCCTCGGCGCGGTGCATGTAGAACGTGTCCATCTCCTGGCGCGAGGGATGGTGCCCGGGGATGTTCAGCGCGTCGAAATTGTACCAGTCGCTCTCGATCTGCGGGCCTTCGGCCACGGCGAATCCCATGTCGGCGAAGATCGCGGTGACCTCCTCCTGGACCTGGCTGATCGGGTGGACCGTGCCGCCGCGGCGCGCCGCCGGACGGCCGGGCAGCGTCACGTCGAGCCATTCGGCCCGCAGCCGTTCCTCCAGCGCGGAATCGGCCAGCGCGGCCTTCTTCGCCGCCAGCGCCGAGTTGATCTCGTCCTTCAGCGCGTTCAGCGCAGGCCCGGCGACCTGGCGCTCTTCCGGGCTCATCTTGCCCAGCTCGCGCATCTTCAGGCTGATCTCGCCCTTCTTGCCGACGGCCTGCACGCGCAGCGCCTCGAGCGTGTCCTCGTCCGCCGCATCGGCGATCAGCTCCAGATATTTCCCGCGCAACTCGCTCATGGCCGCCTCATCCTTCAAGCTCCGCCTCCCGCTACCCAAAGGGGGCCCGAGATGCAAGCTCGGGCCGGGTCCGGGGCGGAAAGGACGGAAATCCGGCTGGTCTTAATCCGGTGGAAACCACGCGGGCGCCATCAGGGGGACGGGCGACCGCGGCACGTGCCGCGGCCCCGTCCGTCCCGCGCCGCCTGCCATGCGCGGCGCCGGCCTGTAACGAGTGGAAAGGAACGGGGATGGCGCAGCATCTCGGCCGCATTGCCGGCAGCGTCGGGGTCAAGACCGGCGCGATCATTCTCCTGCTCGGGGCGCTGACCATCGCCGCGACCGCGATGGCGCTGGCGGTCTTCGGCGCCTTCCGCCAGGATCTGGGCCATCTCGAAACCGTCGAGGTGCCGGGTCTCCGGACCAGTTCGGACCTGATCGACGCGGTCACCGGCATTGGCGAGCATCTGTCGATTCTGCTGGCCGCGGGCAGCCAGGAGGACCTTGCCGAAGCGGCGGACACGCTCGGGACCGCCACGCAGGCGCTGGCCGGATTCGCCGCCGGGCTGGGCAGCGGCGCGCAGGAGGGCTTCGCCCGCAGCCTGGAAGACATGTCGGCAGATTTCGCCACCATCGCCAGCGCCCGCCGGACCGAGATCGACCAGGACACGCGCACGCTGGAGGAAAGCGACCGGCTCGCTTCGGAGGTCGCCCTGGCCCGCGACCGGATCGAGGCGGCCTGGACCGCCGCGATTTCGGAGGCGCGGCGCGGCCTGCGCTCGGAGGCCAGCTCGGAGACGCGGCGCGCATTGGCCCGGGTGATCCAGGCGATCCGGCTGGAGCGCAGCATCAGCGCGCTGCTGTCCACGGTGCTCGCAGGCGCCTCGGCCGATGATTCCACCGCCCTGGCAGCCGCCGCCGCCGAAGCGGCAGAGCTCTCGGCCGTGATCCGCAACAGCGCCCTCGCCTTCGCCGGGGACGCGGAGCTTTCCGCCTCGGTGGAGGCGGTCCTTGCCGCTGCCGATCCCGGGACGGGCATCCTCGCGCTGCGCGGCGACGTCGTCGCGGCCCGGATGGAAGCCGATGCGGCCTCTTCCGAGGCAGCCGCCGCGCTGGGGGCGCTGACGCTGCAGGCACGCGGGATCGCGCGGGAGAATGTCGACCGGGTGGCCGCCACCAGCCAGGAGCTGAGCCGCGCCGCTGCCGCCGCCGGGACCCGCATGTCGGTGATCGCGGCGGCCAGCGTCCTGGTCATCGCCCTGGCGCTGGCCGCGCTCTGGCTCTTGCTGGTGCGCCCGCTCGGGCGGCTGATCCGCGCCACCGGACGGCTGGCGGAGGGCGACACCGCGCCCGTCCCCTCCTTCGCCCGCCATGGCGGCGAGATCGCCAGCCTGTCGCGCGCGCTCGAAGTGTTCCGCCAGAACCTGATCGACAGCCGCCGCCTGCGCGAGGAGGAGCGCGAACGCGAGGAAGCCGAGCGCGCCGCCGAGGCCCGCCGCGAAGAGGCCGAACGCCAGCGCGAGGCCCGCGAGCGCCAGCGCGAGGCCGAGGCCGAGCGGGCGCGGCTGGAGAAGGAAGCCGCCGCGCTGCGCGAGCGAGAGGCGCTGCGCGAAGAGGCGGAGGCGCGCGAGCGCCGCCAGCGCGAGGAACAGGACCAGGTCGTGCGCGCCCTGGCCGACGGACTGGAACGGCTCGCCGCGGGCGACCTCGCCAAGGGCATCGAGACGGTGTTCCCCGACAGCTACGAGGCGCTGCGCGGCAACTACAACACCGCGCTGGCCAATCTCGCGCAGCTCATCGTCCAGATCTCGAGCCGGATCGGCCAGATCAGCGGCAACAGCACGGAGATCTCGAGCGCCGCCGACGACCTGTCGCGCCGGACCGAGAAATCTGCGGCGACGCTGCAGCAGACCTCGGCGGCGCTGAACCAGCTGACCGCCGCGGTGGAGACCGCCGCCGACCGCGCGCGCCGCGCCGACGACCTGTCGCGCGCGGCGAACACCCGGGCCGAGGACAGCGGCACCGTCGTGCGCGACGCGGTCTCGGCCATGTCGGAAATCGACAGTTCCTCGCAGAAGATCTCGAAGATCATCGACGTGATCGACGACATCGCCTTCCAGACCAACCTGCTGGCGCTGAATGCCGGGGTCGAGGCCGCCCGCGCGGGCGAGGCCGGGCGCGGATTCGCCGTCGTCGCCTCGGAGGTCCGCTCGCTGGCGCAGCGCTCCTCGGAGGCGGCGCGCGAGATCAACGACCTGATCTCGAACTCGACCGAGCAGATCCAGCGCGGCGTGACGCTGGTCGACCATAGCGGCCAGGCGCTGCAGGAGATCATCGCCGCCGTCGCCGAGATCGCCTCGAACGTCGCCGACATCTCCGCCTCGGCGCAGGAGCAGGCGATCGGCATCAAGGAGATCAACGCCGCGACCGTGCAGCTGGAGACCAGCATGCAGCAGAACGCCGCGATGACAGAAGAGACCACCGCGGCGAGCTTCGCCCTGTCGAGCGCGGCCGACGACCTGAAGGCCCTGGCCGGTCAGTTCCGCATCCGCGATAGCGGGGCGGAGGACGATTTCGGCCAGGCCGCCTGAACCCGGCAAGGGAAAGGCGCAGGGGGGCCGCCCCTGCGCCGTGATCTTCCGCGCTCGCGGGCCCGCCGCCGGGCGGTGCGGCTCAGGAAGCCATCTTGCCGCTTTCCTCGATGTAGATCTCGCGCAGGCGCTTGGCGACCGGGCCCGGCTTGCCGTCGCCGAGCTCGGTGCCGTCGATCTTGACCACCGGCATCACGAAGGTCGTGGCCGAGGTGATGAAGGCCTCTGCCGCGTCCTTGGCCTCCTCGATGGTGAAGGGCCGCTCTTCGACCTGCATCTGCGCCTCCTTCGCCATCTTCAGCACCGCCGCGCGGGTGATGCCGTGCAGGATGTCATGCGACAGCTGCCGGGTGACGATCCGGCCGTCCTTGGTGACGATATAGGCGTTGTTCGAGGTGCCCTCGGTGACGAAGCCGTCCTCGACCAGCCAGGCATCGTCGAAGCCCGCCTTCTTCGCCGCGGTCTTGGCCATCGACGGGTAGAGGAGCTGCACCGTCTTGATGTCGCGCCGCCCCCAGCGCTGGTCCTCGGCCACGCCGACCGACATGCCGATTTCCGCCTTGGGCGACTCGACCAGCGGCATGTGCATGCCGAAGAGAACGACGGTCGGCTTGAGCCCCTCGGGCATCAGGAAGTCGCGGTCGGCGACGCCGCGGGTGATCTGCAGATAGACCCCGCCCTCGACGATCGCGTTCTTTTCCACCAGCGCCCTGTGGACCTCCAGCAGCTCCTCCGCGGGCATCGGCATCTCCATGCCGAGCTCCTTCAGCGACCGTTCCAGCCGCGCCACATGGCCGTCGAAATCGATCAGTCGACCGCCCAGGACCGAGGTCACCTCGTAGACGCCGTCCCCCATCAGGAAGGCGCGGTCGAAGATCGAGACCTTGGCCTCCTCGGCGGGCAGGAACTCTCCGTTCAGATAGACGATGCGGGTCATGATGGGTCCTCTCGGTCAGCCCCAGAGCGCGGGGAGGGGCGGATGGATGCCGGCCTCGTCATAGAGGATCGGCGTGTCGCGGTCTTCGGCCAGCAGGAGCGGCGCGTCAAGATCGGTCACCGCCGCGCCCTGCGCCAGCAGGACGCCCGGCGCCATCGCGAGCGAGGAGCCGACCATGCAGCCGACCATGATGCCATAGCCCCGGGCGCGGGCCTCGGCGCGCAGCGCCAGCGCCTCGGTCAGCCCGCCGGTCTTGTCGAGCTTGATGTTGATGACGTCGTACTTGCCCGTCAGATGGCCGAGCGAGGCGCGGTCATGGGCGCTCTCGTCGGCGCAGACCGGCACCGGCCGCTCGAGCCCGATCAGCGCCGCGTCATCGGCGGCCGGCAGCGGCTGCTCGACCAGGGTGACGCCGAGCCGCTGCAGATGCGGGGCGAGATCGGCATAGACCTCGGCGGTCCAGCCCTCGTTGGCGTCGACGATGATCTCGGAGCCGGGCGCGCCCGCGCGGACCGCCTCCAGACGGGGCATGTCGTCGGGCGTGCCGAGCTTGATCTTCAGGAGCGGGCGGAAGGCGTTCCGCTCGGCATTGGCCCTCATCGCCTCTGGCTCGTCGAGCCCCAGCGTGTAGGCGGTGACGACCGGGCCCGGCGCGGGCAGCCCGGCGAGTTCCCAGGCACGGCAGCCGGCGCGCTTGGCCTCCAGATCCCAGAAAGCGCAATCGACGGCATTGCGCGCGGCGCCCGCGGGCAGGAGCTCCTGCAGGCTCTCGCGGGTCACGTCCGAGGGCAGGCCGCGGATCAGGTCGGTGACGCTCTCCTGCGACTCGCCGTAGCGCGGATAGGGCACGCATTCCCCGCGGCCCGCATGGGTGCCGTCGGACAGGGTGACCGTGATCACCTGCGCTTCGGTCTTCGCCCCCCGCGAGATGCGGAAAGCCTGGGCCAGGCGGAAGCTCTCCGCCGCCACCTCGATCTTGAGCGTCATGGCTGCTCCTCTTGCGCTGACGCGCGCCGGGCCTGACCCGGCGCCTCTTGGTAGGCCAGGAGGCCCCGGGTCAGGCCCGGGGCGGGACGGCGCTCAGATGCCGTCGAGCGCGTCGACCAGGCGGCCGGCGCCCTGGCGGAAGGGATCGACGGCCGGCAGGCCCATCTCCGCCTCGAGCGAGGCGAGATAGGCGTCGCCCTCCTCCGGGGTCATGCCGGAGGTGTTGACCGAGATGCCGACCACCTTGCAATCGGGGTTCGCCACCTGCGCCAGCTGCAGCGCGACATCGCGCAGCGCCTCGAGCGAGGGCAGCTGGTAGCCCGGCAGGCCGCGCATATGCGGCCGCGTCGGCTCGTGGCAGAGCACGAGCGCATCGGGCTGGCCGCCATGGACCAGCGCCATGGTCACGCCGGAATAGGAGACATGGAAAAGGCTGCCCTGCCCCTCGATCAGATCCCAGTGGTCGGCGTCGTTGTCGGGCGTCAGCGTCTCGATCGAGCCGGCCATGAAATCCGCCACCACCGCATCGAGCGGCACGCCGCCGCCGGTGATCAGGATGCCGGTCTGGCCGGTGGCGCGGAAGCTGGCCTTCATGCCGCGCGCGGTCATCTCCTTCTCCATGGCGAGCGCGGTATACATCTTGCCGACCGAGCAGTCGGTGCCCACGGCGAGGCAGCGCTTGCCCGTCCGCGTCTCGCCATTGGCGATCGGATAGGGCCGGTCCGGCAGGCGCACGTCGTGCAGGCTCGCGCCCGCGCGCGCCGCCGCCGCCACCAGCGGCTGCTGGTCACGCAGCAGCGTGTGCAGCCCAGAGGCGATGTCGAAGCCCTTCTCCAGCGCCTCGACCAGCACGCTCATCCAGCTGTCGGAAATCACGCCGCCGCGATTCGCCACGCCGATCACCAGCGTCTTCGCGCCTGCGGCCCTGGCCTCGTCCAGCGTCATGTCGGGGATCTTCATGTCGGCCTTGCAGCCCGGCAGGCGCAGCTGGCCCACGGCGAATTCCGGCCGCCAGTCGCGGATCCCCTGGGCCACTTTCGCGGCCAGCGGATCGGGGGCGTCGCCGAGAAACAGCAGGTAGGGGCTCTGGATCATCATGCACTCCGTCAGTCGCTATGGCGGCAATCATGCGCCACCGCCTCCGGGTTTCAAGATGAACCCTAACCTGGCCTGATGGAACCGCCCAAGTGGACGTATTTCCGGCGTATCCTGCCGTTTTTCCGGCAAGTTCCGGCATCTCCTGCCGCAGCTGCGACACCTTGCGCCGCACCTGCGAAATTCCGGCTTGCAGATGAGAGCGCAAGGATATAACCAGCCGTGGACCGGATTTGCAACAATATGACCACGAGGCCCGAATGAGTTTCCGCATCCAGCCCGCGGCCCCTGCCCGTCCCAACCGCTGCCAGCTTTTCGGCCCGGGCTCCCGCCCGGCGATCTTCGAGAAGATGGCGGGCTCCGCGGCAGACGTTATCAATCTCGATCTCGAGGATTCGGTCGCGCCCGACGACAAGCCCGAGGCGCGCAGGAACATCATCCAGGCGATCGGCGACATCGACTGGGGCAAGAAGACCCTGTCGGTGCGGATCAACGGGCTCGACACGCCCTACTGGTACCGCGACGTGGTCGACCTGCTGGAGCAGGCCTCCGACCGGATCGACCAGATCATGATCCCAAAGGTCGGCTGCGCGGGCGACATCTATGCCGTCGACGCGCTGGTCACCGCCGTGGAGCGCGCCAAGGGCCGCGCGAAGCCGATCAAGTTCGAGGTCATCATCGAATCCGCGGCCGGCATCGCCCATGTCGAGGAGATCGCCGCCGCCTCCCCCCGGATGGAGGCGATGAGCCTCGGCGCCGCGGATTTCGCCGCCTCGATGGGGATGCAGACCACCGGCATCGGCGGGACGCAGGAAAACTACTACATGATCCGCGAGGGCGCGAAATACTGGTCCGACCCCTGGCACTGGGCCCAGGCTGCGATCGTCGCCGCCTGCCGCACCCATGGCGTGCTGCCGGTCGACGGCCCGTTCGGCGATTTCTCCGACGACGAGGGCTTCCGCGCCCAGGCGCGCCGCTCGGCGACGCTGGGCATGGTCGGCAAATGGGCGATCCACCCCAAGCAGGTCGCCATCGCCAACGAGGTCTTCACCCCCTCCGAAGAGGCCGTCTCGGAAGCGCGCGAGATCCTCGCCGCCATGGAGAAGGCCAAGGCCGAGGGTCTCGGGGCCACCGTCTACAAGGGCCGGCTGGTCGACATCGCGTCGATCAAGCAGGCCGAAGTCATCGTGGCGCAGGCCGAGCTGATCGCAAGCAGCTGAGCCAGCGCCCCGGGCCGCGCGATGTTGGGAGGCTGCGCGCGGCCCGCGATATTCCGGAACGCTCCGCCTGACTGCGGCTGGCCCTGCACCGGGCATGCCGGACAGGGGAGGTTCCGCAAGCAGAATGTTCCGGTCTTCCAGTACCCGAAGCTCTTTCTCGACGGCATCCCGGCCTGGACCGTGCTTGCCGCGATGCGTCCGGGCTGACTGGCCGGCCTGTCGCGCCATGTCGACAGCGTGAAGATCGGCCCGCTGGAGATGACGCTGCGCCGGGGGAGCAGGACCTGCACGAGATCGATGCCGCGCTCGATCAGGTCGGGGCGGAGAACGCCCGGCTCAGCGTACTTATTCCGCCTATGACCCGCATGCGCCGGTGGCCGCGCTGGAAAGCACGCGCCGGGAGCTGAAGACGGTGACCGGGACCTGTCGCAGGTGCTCGAGGGGCTGCGCCCGGGTCCAAAGGCGGCGGATGTCTATGCCGGCGCGACCCGGCGACCTTCCCCGATCTCGCCGCCGCCATCGGCCGGATCGCCGCCTCGCCCGATCTCGAGGGGCTGCGCTACCACACGGTCTGGACGCTGGCCTCGGCGGCGCACCGCATCCTGATCGCCGCGATCCGCCACAGCGATCCGCCGCGCATCGATGCCGCGGCGCTGCGCGCGGGCCAGGCTGCGATCGAGGCGCCCTGCGCCAATCCCCATGTCCAGGACGACCGGCCCGACGATCCGATGAAGGGCATCCGCGGCCCCGCCACCCATGCGCTGGCCCGGATCGGGCTGCAGAAGAATGCTGCCCAGGCCGCTCAGGCCTGAGGCTTCAGCGCCATGTGGATCTCGGTCAGCGCGCCCTGCGGATCCTCGGGCGGGCGCAGGTAGATCTCCTGCAGCGGCACATCGGCATCGGGCGTCTCGCCCGCCTCGCCCGGCCAGGTCTCGCGCAGGTAGCGGCAGGCCCCGGGCAGCCCCTGGTAGGATCCCTCGTGGCGCAGCACCGCATGGCGGCCGCCCTTGACCACCACCGTGTCGAAGAGCTCGTGGATCAGCGCCTCCGCGCCGACCATCACCCCGGCATGGCCGGAAAGCTCGCTCAGGGGCACCCCGGCCGGGTCGT
This sequence comes from Poseidonocella sp. HB161398, assembly GCF_005870025.1. Lineage (GTDB taxonomy): Bacteria > Pseudomonadota > Alphaproteobacteria > Rhodobacterales > Rhodobacteraceae > Mangrovicoccus. The sequence continues at coordinate 80,920 of NZ_VATA01000003.1, read as the reverse complement.
CATGATAGAGCGCGATCATCGCCTGCCCCGGCGCCCAGAGCCCGCGGGCGTCGAAGATCCGGCGGACTCTCTCGAAGGTTGCGCCGATCTCGGCATAGTCGCCCCGGTGGCGCAGCGCGGCGACGCGCTTCGGCGGCAGCTCGCTGATGGTGACGTCATGCATGTCCTGGCCTCCGGTCGTGTCATTCCCGGCAGAGACCGTACCGCCCGGCGCGCGGGCACGGCAAATCCGCCCGGCTGCCGGGGCGGGACTGGCACGGTAGATGCGGCCCGGCCCGCGCCCTCCTGCCCGGAAATGCTGCAGCTGCACGATTTTCGCGGCACCCGCCCCTGCTCAGGCGAGTTGCGTTTCCCGGCATCCGGCTCCATATAGCCCACCGGAACAGACGGAGCGTCACGGATGCAGAGCTATCTCGATTTCGAAAAACCCCTGGCCGAGATCGAAGGCAAGGCGGAGGAGCTGCGCGCGCTGGCGCGGGGCTCGGAAGAGATCGAGGTTGAGCGCGAGGCCGAGGCGCTCGACCAGAAGGCGCGCGCGCTGCTCGTCTCGCTCTACAAGGATCTCTCGCCCTGGCGGAAATGCCAGGTGGCGCGCCATCCCAGCCGTCCGCATTGCAAGGACTACATCAGCGCGCTCTTCACCGAGTTCACGCCGCTGGCCGGCGATCGCGGCTTCTCCGACGACGCCGCGGTGATGGGCGGTCTGGCGCGGTTCAACGACCGCCCCGTCGTCGTGCTGGGCCATGAAAAGGGCCATGACACGGCGAGCCGCCTCGACCGGAATTTCGGCATGGCGCGGCCCGAGGGCTACCGCAAGGCGGTCCGGCTGATGGACATGGCCGACCGGTTCAACCTGCCGGTGGTGACGCTGGTCGACACGCCCGGCGCCTATCCCGGCAAGGGCGCGGAAGAGCGCGGCCAGTCCGAGGCGATCGCGCGCGCGACCGAGAAATGCCTGTCGATCGGCGTGCCGCTGGTGTCGGTCGTGATCGGCGAAGGCGGCTCGGGCGGCGCGGTGGGCATCGCCGCGGGCAACCGCGTCGCGATGCTGGAGCATTCGGTCTATTCGGTGATCTCGCCCGAGGGCTGCGCCTCGATCCTGTGGAAGGATGCCGGCAAGATGCGCGAGGCGGCCGAGGCGCTGCGCCTGACCGCGCAGGATCTGCTGCAGCTCGGGGTGGTCGACAAGGTGATCGCCGAGCCGCTGGGCGGCGCGCAGCGCGATCCGGGCAAGACCATGGAGAATGTCGGCGCCGCGATCACCGAGATGCTGGCCGGGCTAGCCGGGCTCGACCGCAAGGCGCTGGTCGCCGAGCGGCGCAAGAAGTTCCTGGAGATGGGCCGCATCTCCCTGCCCGAGCCGAGCTCCTTCATCCCCAGCCATTTCACGCCGGGCCGCGACCGCGGCTGAGCCGCACCCGGCCCGCCTGCCGCCCGAGCGGCTCAGCGGGCGGGGCCGTCCGGCAGGGTGCTGGAAAGTCTGCACGGCCGCGGAGCTTGGCGGCAGGACCGGGGACATGGTCCCGAGGGCGGCCAGGCATGCCCGCTTCGGGGAGCCGTCCTGACTAACTGCGGACCGATGTCCCGCACGATGCCGCCCTGGCGCCCATTCCAGCAGCCGTCTAGGACCCGTCGGGCCCCTCCTGGCCGAAGACGCCGAGAATGGCGCCGGCCAGCCTTTCCTGCACCACGTCGCCATGGGCGGCGATCCGTTCCAGGAACGGCGCCGCGGCGGGCATGCGCCCCGCCGCCCAGGGCGCCGCGAGATAGAGCGCGAGCAGCACCGCCGCCAGCGCCACCGGCACGAAGAACCCGATGCGGAAGCCGCGGCGCAGCTCGGCCGCCTGCACCTCGGCGCGGGTCAGCGCGCGCGAGCGGCTGAGCACCGGCAGGCCGCTGCGGATCTCGCCCGGCTGCGGCGCGGGATCGGGCAGCACCGGATCGGGGGCGATATCGGCGCGGTCCTGCAGGAGGCTGCTCAGATCGGGCGCGGGCGCATTGTCCGACAGCGGCGGCATCGGCCGGAACCCGCCCTGCGGCGGGACCAGCGGCGCCTCGACCTCCGGATCGGGCTCGTTGCCCGGGTTCTCGCCGCTCGGCCGCCAGCGGATGCCCGCCTCGCTGCCGCGCTCGGCCTCCTGCAGCCGGGACAGGCGGTCGCGCACCTCGCTGGGGCTGCGCCGCGGCCGGGCCTGCGGCTGCGGCACCGCCTCGATCGCCCAGGGCATGCCCTCTGCTTCGCGGCGGCGCGCGCGGGTCTCGGTCTCGGCCTCGGCCTTCAGCACCGCCAGCACGTCGGGATCGAGCCTGCGCCGCGGCGGCAGCGGCAGGTCCAGCTCGGGCTCCTCGTCGATGGCGGGCATCGGCGGCGGCGGCGCGGCGGGCGGCGCCGCGCGACGCGCGCGGCCGGCCAAAACGGATGGCAGCGGCGGCCCGTCTTCCGCCATTTCGGCAGGGTCTACGGGCGGCGCAGGAACCGGTGCGCTCTCCCTGGCCGAGGCTGCGGGCGGTGCGGGCGCGGGCTCCGCCCCGGCGGCAGGCCGGTCGGGCAGCCAGAGCTGGAACCAGTTGTGCCCGCAGGCCGAGCACTGGACATCCCGTCCCCCTGCGGCGATGGCTGCCTGCGGCACGTCATAGGCCGCCTGGCAGGCTGGGCAGATGATCCGGATCACCTTTGCGTGCTCTCCCTGCTGCATGCCTTCACCTCTAGCAATTTCGCCCACCGGCGCCAAGCGTAGCCCGTTGCCATGCCCGGGCCGCTGAGGCAAGAAGGGGGCCGCAACCAAAGGGGCAGTACGAGTGATCGACCTCTCACAGGTGACGGTGGCATTTGGCGGGCGCGTGGTGCTCGATGACGTCACCTTTTCCCTGCAGCCCGGGGATTTCTTCTTCCTTACAGGACCTTCCGGCGCTGGCAAGACAACACTACTAAGGCTGTGCTCGGGGGCGCAGGCCCCGGCCAGGGGCGAGGTGCGGCTGTTTGGCCGCCCGCTTGCCGAGATGAGCAGCGACACCCGCGCCAGCGCGCGGCGGCGCATGGGAATCGTCTACCAGGACACCCAGTTCCTCGACCACCTGCCGCTGGAGGAGAACATCGTCCTCCCCTTCACGGTGCGCGGCCCGGTCGATCCCGAGATGCGCGCCCAGGCGGCGGACCTGATGGCCTGGGTCGGGCTGGGCGAGCACCGCACGGCGCTGCCGCCGACGCTGTCGGGGGGCGAGCGCCAGCGCGCCGCGCTGGCCCGCGCGCTGCTGACCGCGCCCGAGCTGGTGCTGGCCGACGAGCCGACCGGCAATCTCGACTGGGAGATGTCGCTGAAGCTGCTGACGCTCCTGATCGAGCTGAACCGGCTGGGCACGCCGGTGCTGATGGCGACCCATGACCTGGCGCTGATCCGCGCCGCGAAGCCCCTGGTCAATGCCCGGGTGCTGCGGCTGAAGGACGGCAAGCTGACCCAGGCGGGAGCCGCGCTATGAGTGTCTTCGACATGCTCCGCGGCGATCCCGGCGCCTCGCGCGTGGTCCCCTCCTCGGGGACGACGCCGCGGCTGGTGGCGCTCGGCACCGCCTCGATGGCCTTCCTCGCCGTCTTCGCCATCGCCCTGGCGGCGATGCTGTTCCATCTGGGCGCGACCTGGCGGGCCGAGCTCGCGGGCACCGCGACGGTGCGGATCACCTCCTCGGGCGAGGCGCGCGACGCCGATACCGAGGCCGCGATGCAGGTGCTGCAGACGACGCCCGGCATCGCCACCGCGCGGGTGATCCCCGAGCTGGAGCAGCAGGCGCTGCTGGAGCCCTGGTTCGGCAAGGACCTGCCGCTCGACAGCCTGCCGCTGCCGCGGCTGATCGAGGTGACCTTCGAGGGCGAGAGCTTCGACGCGAAGGCGCTGGGGCTGCGGCTGGCGGGCGAGGTTCCCTCGGCGCGCTTCGACGACCATGACCGCTGGCGCGGCCCGCTGGCCCGGGCGCAGGCGCGGATGAGCTGGCTCGCCGTCGCGGCACTGGGGCTGATCGCGGCGACGCTGGCGGCGGTGACCGCGCTGGCGGCGCGCGCCGCGCTCTCGGCGAATTCGCAGGTGATCGACGTGCTGCGGCTGGTCGGCGCGCGCGACACCTGGATCGCCCGCGCCTTCGTCCGGCGGATCACGCTGCGCGCCTTCCTCGGCGCCTGCATCGGCACGCTGGCCGCGGCCGCGATCCTGGCCGCCTTCCCCGCCACCGGCGCCGCCGGGCTGCCCGCGCTGCGCCCCTCGGGCGCGTCCTGGGCGCTGCTGGCGCCGGTTCCGCTCCTCGCCGCGCTCGTGGCCTGGGCCACCACCCGCCGGAGCGCGCTCCGCATGCTGAAAGGACGGCCCTGACATGGTCCATGCCTGGCAATGGCTGCTCTCGCTCGTCTTCATCGTGCAGATGTACCTGATGATGCTGCTGATGGGGATCGCCTTCGCCCCCTGGGCCCTGGTCGACCGGCGCGGCGCCTTCGCGGGCATCCGCACCTATTGCCGCTGGGTCCGCTGGAGCGCGCGCTGGATCACCGGCCTGCGCTCGGAGATCCGCGGCCCGGTCCCCGAGGGCGGCGTCCTGGTCGCCGCCAAGCACCAGAGCTTTTTCGACATCATCCTGCTCTGCTCGGTGCTGCCGCGGCCGAAATTCATCATGAAGAAGCAGCTCGTGCGCGCGCCCGTCCTGGGCTGGTTCGCGCTGCGGATCGGCTGCGTGCCGGTCGACCGCGGCAAGCGCGGCGCGGCGATCACCAAGATGCTGAAGGACGTCGCGGCGGGCCATGCCGAGCCCGGCCAGCTGATCATCTATCCGCAGGGCACGCGGGTCGCGCCGGGGGCGGAGATGCCCTACAAGGCCGGCTCCGGCGCGCTCTACAAGCAGCTCGAGCAGACCTGCATCCCCGCGGCGACCAATGTCGGGCTGTTCTGGCCGAAGGCCGGCATCCTGCGCAGCCGGGGCCTGGCAGTGATGGAGTTCCTGCCGCCGATCGCGCCGGGGCTGTCCACCGACGCCTTCATGGCCCGGCTCGAGACCGAGGTCGAAACCGCCAGCCACGCGCTGATGGCCGAGGCCGGATTCCGCAAGGAGGAGCGATAGATGGAGTGGATCGAGACCGAGGCGGCGCTGGAGGCGCATTACGGCACGCCGAAGCCGCCCGCGCTGGTGAAGGTGGCCGACCGGATGACCCCGGAATACCGGGTATGGATCGAGGCGGCGCGGTTCTGCGTGCTCAGCACGGTCGGCCCCGAGGGCACGGACGGCTCGCCGCGCGGCGACGAGGGCCCGGTGCTGCGCATCCTCGACGAGCGCCGCCTCGCCCTGCCCGACTGGCGCGGCAATGACCGCATCGACAGCCTGCGCAACATCGTCCGCGACGGCCGGGTCTCGGCGATGCTGATGGTGCCGGGCGAGACCAGCGTGATCCGCATCAACGGCCGCGCGCGGCTGACCGCGGATGCGGGCCTGCGCGCCGCCTTCGAGACCCGCGGGCGCCAGCCGCGCACCGTGGCGGTGATCGAGGTCGCGGAAATCTACTTCCAGTGCGCCCGCGCGCTGATGCGCTCGGCGCTGTGGGAAACCCCGGAGAGCCGCCCCGCCCTGCCCACCGCCGGGCAGATGCTGGCCGCGCGCACCGAAGGCGAGGTCGGCGGTGCCGAATACGACCGCGAATGGCCCGGACGCGCCGCCCAGACCATGTGGTAGGGCGCGGAACCGGCGATTTCACGCTCATGTGACTTTTCTTGCCGGGATCCGGTATTAACCTTTTTGCGTTAACCAATGAGAGGCAGGCCGCTCCGACCCGCATTCCTTGTCCCTGAGGTTCTGTCTCTTTTCCGGATCCACCAGGTGAAAAGTGACTTGTGACGATGTGGCAGAAACTCTTTGACAGGCTCCTGCGCAGCCTGGTCGTGGAGGGCGCGCTCGAGGTAACGCTCCCCTGCGGCAGTACCATCCATTACGGCCGGAAGGACATCCCCCCGGTCCGCGTGACGCTCAGCGACCCGTCGCGCCTCCGGCAGTTCGTGACCGACCCGGAGATGGCGCTTGGCGATGCCTATACCGAAGGCACGCTGACCGTCGAGAATGACGATATCGGCGGGCTCCTGGCGCTGGCGCTGAAGAACCTCAATGGCGGGGGCAAGCGGCCGCATGCGCTGCGCCCCGAGAAGCTGATGAGCCGGCTCAGCCAGATCACCTCCATCACCCGCGCCAAGTCGAACGTGGCGCATCATTACGACCTGTCGAACGACTTCTACGGGCTCTTCCTCGACGAGGACCGGCAGTATTCCTGCGCCTATTTCGAGCATCCCGACGATACGCTGGAACAGGCGCAGCTGCAGAAGAAACGCCATATCGCGCGCAAGCTCCGCCTGGAGCCGGGCATGTCGGTGCTGGATATCGGCTGCGGCTGGGGCGGCATGGCGATCACCCTGGCCAAGGAATACGGCGCGCGGGTGACCGGCGTGACGCTCTCGGAGGACCAGCACCGGCTGGCCAACGAGCGGGTCAAGGCGGCGGGCCTCGAGGACCGGGTGCGGATCCTGCTGAAGGACTACCGCGAGGTGGAGAGCCAGTTCGACCGCATCGTCTCGGTCGGCATGTTCGAGCATGTCGGCATCCCGCAATACGGCGAGTACTTCGCCCAGGTCCATGACAAGCTGGCCCCGGACGGCGTGGCGCTGATCCACACGATCGGCCGCACCGGCATGCCGGTCCCGGTCTCGCCCTGGATCATCAAGCGGATCTTCCCCGGCGGGCACGTGCCCTCGCTGTCGGAGACCGTGCCGCATATCGAGCGCTCGGGCCTCTACCCCTGCGACGTGGAGATCCTGCGCATCCACTATGCCGAGACGCTGCATCACTGGGTTCTGCGGGTGCAGGCGCATCGCGCGGAGATCGAGGAGATGTTCGACGAGCGCTTCTACCGGATGTGGCGGTTCTACCTGCTGGCCTGCGAGATGACCTTCCGCTACGGCCGCCAGGCGGTGTTCCAGTTCCAGCTCGCCAGGGACCAGAACGCGGTGCCCTTGACGCGGGCCTATCTCTACGGCCCCGAGAAGGACGCAAGGCAGGAACTGCGCGAAGTCGGCTGACCCGCCGCCCGCGCTTCGCCCCCTCAAACGGAAAAACCCCGGCCACTGGCCGGGGTTTCCATTTGGTCCGCTGCCTTGTCCGCTGCCGCGGGAGCGGCAGGAGGATCAGGCCTCCTGCAGCGCCTTCACCCCGATATCGTGGCTCAGGCGCGCCTTCATCGCCAGCGCGGCGGCATGCGAGGCGGCCAGCGTGGTGAAATACGGGATGCGGTTCATCAGGGCGACGTTGCGCATCTCGCGGCTGTCCTCGATCGACTGGTTGCCCTCGGTCGTGTTCATCAGGATCGCGATGCCGCCATCCTTCAGCACGTCGACGATGTTCGGGCGGCCCTCGTAGACCTTGTTCACCACCTCCGACGCCACGCCATGCTCGGACAGGAACTGCGCGGTGCCGCGGGTCGCGACGATCTCGAAGCCGATCTCGGAAAGCACCTGCGCCGTCTCCGCCAGGACCGGGGTCTTGTCGTCATTCTTGATCGACAGGAACACCTTGCCCGACGAGGGCAGCGTCGTGCCCGCGCCGAGGAGCGCCTTCAGATAGGCCATGGGGAAGTCGTCGTCCGAGCCCATCACCTCGCCGGTGGAGCGCATTTCCGGACCGAGCAGCGTGTCGACGCCCGGGAAGCGCGCGAAGGGCATGACCGCCTCCTTCACCGCGAAGCGCCCGGTCTGGTAGCTGGCCAGCCCGCCCTCGACGCCCTCGAAGCTCTTCAGGTCCTCGCCCGCCATCACCCGCGCGGCGATCGCGGCGATCGGCGAGGTCACGGCCTTGGCGACGAAGGGCACGGTGCGCGAGGCGCGCGGGTTCACCTCGATCAGGTAGACCTCGTTGTCCTTGATCGCGAACTGGATGTTCATCAGCCCGCGGACATTCAGCGCCAGCGCCAGCGCGCGGGCCTGCTCTTCCATCACGGCGATGATCTCGGGGCTCAGCGAATGCGGCGGCAGCGAGCAGGCGCTGTCGCCCGAATGGACGCCGGCTTCCTCGATATGCTGCATGATCCCGGCGATATGCACGTCGGTGCCGTCGGAGATCGCGTCGACATCGACCTCCTGCGCGCCCGAGAGGTAGCTGTCGAGCAGCACCGGGCTGTCGCCCGAGACGACCACGGCCTCGGAGATGTAGCGCTCCAGCTGCGCCTGGTCGCGGACGATTTCCATCGCGCGGCCGCCCAGCACGTAGGAGGGGCGGATCACCAGCGGGAAGCCGATCTCGACGGCGGCCTTGAAGGCCTCCATGTCAGTATGGGCGATGGCGTTCTTCGGCTGCTTCAGCCCGAGCCGGTTGACCAGCGCCTGGAAGCGCTCGCGGTCCTCGGCCAGGTCGATCGCGTCCGGCGTGGTGCCGAGGATCGGGATGCCCGCGGCCTCGAGCGCATTGGCGAGCTTCAGCGGGGTCTGGCCGCCGAACTGGACGATCACGCCGTGCAGCGTGCCGTTCTTCTGCTCGGTCGCCAGGATCTCCATCACGTGCTCGAAGGTCAGCGGCTCGAAATAGAGGCGGTCCGAGGTGTCGTAGTCGGTCGACACGGTCTCGGGATTGCAGTTGATCATGATCGTCTCGTAGCCCTGGCCGGACAGCGAGAAGCAGGCATGGCAGCAGCAGTAGTCGAACTCGATCCCCTGGCCGATCCGGTTCGGACCGCCGCCGAGGATGACGACCTTCTTGCGCTCGGAGGGACGCGCCTCGCATTCCACCTCGCCCATCACCGGGGATTCGTAGGTGGAGTACATGTAGGGGGTCTGCGCCTCGAACTCGGCGGCGCAGGTGTCGATGCGCTTGAAGACCGCGGTGACGCCGAGATTCAGGCGCGCGCGGCGGATGTTGTCCTCGTCGCGGCCGGTAAGCTTGGCGAGGCGGGCATCGGTGAAGCCCATCATCTTCAGGTGGCGCAGGCCTTCCTCGGTCACCGGCAGGCCGTCGCGGCGGACCTGCTCCTCGGTGTCGACGATTTCGCGGATGCGGGCGAGGAACCAGGGGTCGAAGGCGGTGGCGGCCTGGATCTCGTCATCCGACAGGCCGTGGCGCATCGCCTGGGCGATGACGCGCATGCGGTCCGGCGTCTTCTCGGCCAGCGCCTTTGTGATCGCCACCTTGTCGGGCGCGCCGGGGATGTCGATCTCGTCGAAGCCGGTCAGGCCGGTTTCCAGCGAGGCCAGCGCCTTCTGCACGGATTCGTGGAAGGTCCGGCCGATCGCCATCGCCTCGCCCACCGATTTCATCGCGGTGGTCAGCTCGGGCTTCGAGCCCGGGAACTTCTCGAAGGCGAAGCGCGGGATCTTGGTGACGACATAGTCGATGGTCGGCTCGAAGGAGGCCGGGGTCACCTTGGTGATGTCGTTGTCGAGCTCGTCGAGCGTGTAGCCCACGGCGAGCTTCGCGGCGATCTTGGCGATCGGGAAGCCGGTGGCCTTGGACGCCAGCGCCGAAGAGCGCGACACCCGCGGGTTCATCTCGATGACGACCATGCGGCCGTCCTCGGGGTTCACTGCCCATTGCACGTTCGAGCCGCCGGTCTCGACGCCGATCTCGCGCAGCACCGCGATCGAGGCGGCGCGCATCTGCTGGTATTCCTTGTCGGTCAGGGTCAGCGCCGGGGCGACAGTGATCGAGTCGCCGGTATGGACGCCCATCGGGTCGATATTCTCGATGGAGCAGACGATGATCGCGTTGTCCGCCTTGTCGCGGACGACCTCCATCTCGTATTCCTTCCAGCCCAGCAGGCTCTGGTCGACGAGGATCTGGCCGACCGGCGAGGCCTCCATGCCGGTGCGGCAGTAGTATTCGTAGTCGTCGCGGTTATAGGCGACGCCGCCGCCGGTGCCGCCCAGCGTGAAGGCGGGGCGGATGATCGCGGGCAGGCCGATATGCTCGAGCGCTTCCATCGCCTGCTTCAGGCCCTCGGCGATGTCGCGGCTGCCATCGGCGCGCTTCGGCGCGGTGACGATGTCGGCCTTCGGGTTTTCCAGCCCGATCCGGTCCATCGCCTCGCGGAACAGCGCCCGGTCCTCGGCCATCTCGATGGCCTCGCGCTTGGCGCCGATCATCTCGACGCCGAATTTCTCCAGCACGCCCATTTCCTCGAGCTGCAGAGAGGTGTTCAGCCCGGTCTGCCCGCCCATGGTCGGCAGGAGCGCGTCGGGGCGCTCCTTCTCGATGATCTTGGCGACGACCTCGGGGGTGATCGGCTCGATATAGGTGGCGTCGGCCAGGCCCGGATCGGTCATGATGGTGGCGGGGTTCGAGTTGACCAGGATGACCCGGTAGCCTTCCTCGCGCAGCGCCTTGCAGGCCTGGGCACCGGAATAGTCGAACTCGCAGGCCTGCCCGATGACGATGGGTCCGGCACCGATAATCAGGATGGAGGAGATGTCGGTGCGTTTGGGCATGGGGTCGGCCTCTGACTCAGGAGTGGGCAAATCGCCTGCGTTATAGTCAAGGCTCCCGAGGGTGCAAGGGGCAGCACTCCCCCGAAGGGAGGTTTCGGCAGTTTCGGGACCGCCATGCCGGAGGCCGCCAGGTTTCCGCAACGGAAGATCGGCTCTGCGCGGCTGCAGTGGCTTGTGGCATTGCCAGAGCTATGTGAGCGTCGAGACAAGCACATGGAGGGATCCGATGGAAGAGCGGATCAAGGACCTGCATCACGTCACCGCAACCCCCCGCCCCCGGCGGGGGATTTCCGGCGCCCCGGCGCCCGCATCGTCGCGGCGAAAGACCGGGCCGGTCTCCGCGGCCGGCCTGCGCCCCCTCCGCCCCCGTCCCCGCAGCCGCCGCGCCGCCCGCGCCGGGATGCCCGCATGGCGGCATTGACCTATAGCGGAGCAGAACCCGACCGCGCGAGCCACGGGCTGGTGCTGGTTCATGGCCGCTGGGCCTCGGCCGCCTCGATCCTGCCGCTGGGCGAAGGGCTGGGCCTGCCCCGGCTGGCGCTGGCCGCGCCCGAGGCGCCGCGGCATGCCAATGGCGAGACCTCCTGGTGGCCCTGCTCCTTCCTCTCGGCGCAGGCCGAGATCGAGCCCTGGCTTCCGGCGGCGCTGGACGCGGTCGGGGCGGCGGTCGCCGCGCTCGAATCCGCCGGGCTGCCGCGGGCGCGGATCGGCATTGCCGGGTTCAGCCAGGGCGCCTGCCTCGCGCTGGAATTCGCGGCAAGGCGCGGCGGCGGCTTCGCCGGCATCTTCGCCTGCTCCGGCGGGCTCGTCGGCACCGCCGATGCCGGCGGGCCGCCGCGGGCCGAGCTCTACGGCCATGGCGAGAAGATCTTCGGCTATGCCGCCGATCTCTCCGGGCAGAAGGTGCGGATCAGCAACCATGCCGCCGATCCGCATATCCCGATGGCGCGGGTCAACCGCTCGGCCGAGGTGCTCGCCGGGCTCGGCGCCGATGTGGCGACCGAGGTGGAGCCCGGCATCCATCACGGCGTGCTGACCGGCGACATCCGCGCCATGCGGGCCGCGCTCAGCCAGCGCTGACCGGCGCCGCCTCGGCGGCCGTCACCGGACAGGCCAGGCGGCGGCCCGGCGCGACTGCCCGCGGCTCCGGCACCGCCTCGGCGCAGGCGGGCTGCACCAGCGGACAGCGCGTGCGGAAGACGCAGCCCGAGGGCGGCGCCATCGGCGAGGGCAGCTCGCCCTCGAGCACCGCGCGCGGCCGCGCCTTCTCCACCGCCGGATCGGGGATCGGCGCGGCGGCGATCAGCGCGCGGGTATAGGGATGCATCGGCCGCGCCACCAGATCGGCGGCCAGGGCATGCTCCATCACCCGGCCGAGATACATCACCATGATCTCGTCGGAGATGTGGCGCACCACGGAAAGGTCATGGGCGATGAAGATCAGCGTCAGCCCCATCTCGGCCTGCAGCTCCTTCAGCAGGTTCACCACCTGCGCCTGCACCGAGACATCGAGCGCCGAGACCGGCTCGTCGCAGACCACCAGCCTCGGCCCCGAGATCAGCGCCCGGGCAATGCCGATCCGCTGGCACTGCCCGCCCGAGAACTCGTGCGGATAGCGGTTCCTCAGCTCGGCGCGCAGCCCGACCCGCTCCATCAGCGCGACGACCTTCTCCACCCGCTCGGCCTTCCTCATCTGCGGGAAATGCGTCACCAGCGGCTCGGCGATGATCTCGCCCACGGTCATCCGCGGATTGAGCGCCGCCAGCGGATCCTGGAAGATCATCTGCACTTCGGGGCGCTGCGCCTCGCCGAGCGGGCGCCCGTCCCAGATCACCTCGCCGCCGGCCCGCGGCACCAGGCCGAGGATCGCGCGCGCCAGCGTCGACTTGCCCGAGCCGCTTTCGCCGACAATGCCCAGCGTCTTTCCGGCGGCAAGGTCGAACCCCGCCCCCTGCACCGCGCGCAGGAGGCGCCGGTTGCGCCAGGGGAAAAGCCCGCCGCCCTGGACGGGGAAGCTGACGGACAGGTCGCGGACGCGCAGCAGCGGACCGGTCATGCGAAGACCTCCTCGGACAGGTGGCAGGCGCGGCGGCGGTCGGTGCCGTCGAGCGGCGGCATCTCGCGGCGGCAGATCTCCATCGCCCGCTCGCAGCGCGGGGCGAAGGGGCAGCCCGCGCCTAGATCGGCCATGTTGGGCGGATCGCCCGGAATGGCGCGCAGCTCGGCCTCCACCCGGTCGAGCCGCGGCACGGCGGCCAGGAGGCCCTCGGTATAGGGATGCAGCGGCCGGGCGAAGACGGCTTCGGTCGTCCCCTCCTCCATCACCTGCCCGCCATACATGACGAGCATCCGCTCGGCCGCGCCCGCGACGATGCCGAGGTCATGGGTGATGAGGATCAGCGCGGTGCCGAACTCCTCGCGGATATCGGCGAGCAGCGCCATGATCTGCGCCTGCACCGTCACGTCGAGCGCGGTCGTCGGCTCGTCGGCGATCAGCAGACGCGGACGGCACAGCAGCGCCATGGCGATCATCACCCGCTGCCGCATGCCGCCCGAAAGCTCGTGCGGATACTGCCTGAGCCGCGCCCGCGCCTCGGGGATGCGCACCGCGTCGAGCATCCGCGCCGCCTCGTCCAGCGCCTCGCGCCGCGCGGCGCCCTTGTGCAGCACCAGCACCTCGGCCATCTGGTCGCCCAGCGTCATGTAGGGATTGAGCGAGGTCATCGGGTCCTGGAAGATCACCGCGATCTCGCGGGCGCGGATGCGGTTCAGCGCGCGCTCGGGCAGGTTGAGGATCTCGGCCCCGTCCCAGCGCACCGAGCCCGCGGCGCGGCCGTTGCGCGCCAGCAGCCCCAGGCAGGCGAAGGCGGTCTGGCTCTTTCCCGAGCCGCTTTCGCCGACAATGGCCAGCGTCTCGCCCTGCGCCAGCCCGAAGCTGACGCCGTTGACGGCCGAGACGGCGCCGTCCTGCGTGTCGAAGCGCACCTGCAGGTCGTTCACGGAAAGCAGCATTCCGCGGTCCTTCGGAGTTGCCATTCTCAGCGGTCCTTCGGATCGAGTGCATCGCGCAGCCCGTCGCCGATGAAGAAGAAGGCGAAGAGCGTCACGGTGAAGAAGAAGAGCGGGAAGCCGATCTGCCAGAGCGTGCCGTACTGCATGGTCGAGGCGCCATCCGAGATCAGCGCGCCCCAGCTGGTCATCGGCTCCTGCACGCCGAGGCCGAGGAAGCTGATGAAGCTCTCGTAGATGATCATGTTCGGCACCAGCAGCGTCGCGTAGACGATGACCACGCCAAGCAGGTTCGGGATGATGTGGCGGCGGATGATAGTGAAGGGCCCGACCCCGATCGCCAGCGCCGCCTCGACATATTCGCGGTGCTTGATGGTCAGCGTCTGGCCGCGGGCGATCCGCGCCATGTCGAGCCAGGAGATCAGCCCGATGCCGACGAAGAGCATGAAGACCGAGCGGCCGAAGATCACCAGCAGCAGGATCAGCACGAACATGTAGGGCACCGACATCAGGATATCGACGATGCGCATCATCACGCTGTCGAGCCGCCCGCCGAAATAGCCCGCGATCGCGCCGTAGACGGTGCCCACGACCACCGAGATCAGCGCGCCGACGATGCCGACCATCAGGCTGATCTGCGTCCCCTGCACCACCCGGGCGAAGAGGTCGCGGCCAAGCTCGTCGGTGCCGAACCAGTGGCCGGTCTCCAGCGAGGGGCGGCCCATCGTGGCCACGTCGCCCAGCACCGCCCAGTCGATATCCTCGTTCGACCACTGCGCCGCGAGCCCGCCGAAGGCGGCGAAACAGGCGACGAGGACGAGCACGGCAAGACTCGCCACCGCGGCGCGGTTCTTGAAGAAGCGGTGCCGCGCATCGCTCCAGAGCGACCGGCCCGCGGGCATCGACCGCGCGCGGCGGCCTCCGATCAGGACTGCCATGGCTGCTCCCTCAATAGCGGATCTTCGGGTCGATCCAGGCGTAGAGGATATCGACCACGAGGTTGAACAGGACGGTCAGCGCGCCGGTCAGGATCGTCACGCCCATGATGACGAAATAGTCCCGGTTGAGCGCCGAATTGACGAAGTACTGGCCGATCCCGCCGGTGGAGAAGTAGATGTCGATCACCACCGAGCCGGTGATCATGCCGACGAAGGCCGGGCCGAGATAGGAGATCACCGGCAGCAGCGCGGGCTTCAGCGCATGGCGCAGCACGATGCGCCGCATCGGCAGCCCCTTGGCCCGCGCGGTGCGGATGAAGCCGGCGTTCAGCACCTCCAGCATGGAACTGCGGGTGATCCGCGCGATCGAGGCCATGAAACTGGTCGAGAGCGCGATCACCGGCATGACGACATAGGGCAGCGCCCCGCCCTGCCAGCCGCCGCCCGGCAGCCAGCCGAGCCAGAGCGTGAAGACCAGCACCAGGATCGGCGCCATGACGAAATTCGGCAGCACCTGCGCGCCGATCGAGATGCCGACCGCGAGGTAGTCGAGCCAGCTGTTGTGCCAGACCGCCGCCGCGATCCCCAGCGATCCGCCGACCAGCACGGCGACCACGAAGGACCAGAACCCGTAGGTCAGCGTCACCGGGAAGCCCTGGGCGATCAGCTCGGAGACCGAGCGGTCCTTGTAGTAGAGCGAGGGGCCGAAATCGAAATGGGCGACGATGTTCCAGACATAGCTGGCGACCTGCTTCCAGAGCGGCTCGTCGAGCCCGTATTTCGCGTTCAGCGCGTCGATCACCGCCTGCGGAAAGGCGCGTTCCGAGGTCCAGGGCCCGCCGGGGGCGTAGTGCATCATCAGGAAGGACAGGACGATCAGGACAAGGATCGTCGGAATGGCGACCAGAAGCCGCCGGATCACGTAGAAAACCATGAAAATCTTCCAAGGCTGGGGCCCCGCACCGGGCGGGGCCCGTGGCGGTTACTCGGCGACCTTGTAGAAGTCCTTGGAATACCAGTTGTTCTCGACGTTCTCGTAGGGCCAGCCCTTGATCGCCGAATTCAGCATGAAGACGTTGGCATAGTGGTAGACCGGGATGACCGGCACGTCCTCCTCGAGGATGGTCTCGACCTCGGCATAGTTCGGGTTCGGATCCTCCATGGTCTTCGATTCCAGCATCAGCGCGTCGACCTGCTCATTGGCGTAGCGGCCGTCATTCTGGGAATTGTCCGACACCATCAGCTGCAGGAAGGTCGAGGCCTCGTTGTAGTCGCCGCACCAGGCGCCGCGGGCGACGTCGAATTCCTGGTTCTTGCGGATCTCGAGGAAGGTCTTCCACTCGAAATTCTGCATGGTGACGCTGATGCCCAGCTTCTGCTTCCACATCTGCGCCATGACGGTGGCGATCTTCTTGTGGTTCTCGTCGGTATTGTAGATCAGCCGCAGCGTCAGCGGGTTGTCCTTGCCATAGCCCGCCTCCTCGATCAGCCGCACGGCTTCGGCGTCGCGCTCCTTCTGGGTCATGCCCTCATAGGCGGGCGCGGGCGCGTCGAAG
The DNA here is from genome assembly GCF_005870025.1 of Poseidonocella sp. HB161398. Taxonomy (GTDB): domain Bacteria; phylum Pseudomonadota; class Alphaproteobacteria; order Rhodobacterales; family Rhodobacteraceae; genus Mangrovicoccus. The sequence continues at coordinate 64,933 of NZ_VATA01000003.1, read as the reverse complement.
CCCGCGGTGAAGGGCGGCGTGAAGATATAGGCCGGGGCCTGCCCGCCCTTGAGCACCGCATTGACGATCACGTCGCGGTCGATCGCATAGGACATGGCGCGGCGCACCCGCTCGTCGGCGATGGCGGGGTTGGCCGTGTCGGTCATGTTGAACGTGTAGTAGTAGTTGCACAGCCGCGGCACCGAGGTCGCCTGGTCGGGATACTTCTCCTTCAGCTCGGGGAACTGGCCGACCGGCAGCGGCTCGATCATGTCGAGCTCGCCGGCGAGATAGCGGGTCAGCGCCTGGTTCACGTCATTGATGACGAGACCCGTCACCTCGGTGATATGGACGTTGTCGGCATCCCAGTATTCGGGGTTCTTGACGCGCTTGTGGTACTCGTTCGGCACGTGCTCGGACAGCACATAGGCGCCGTTCGAGACGATGTTGCCCGGCCGGGTCCATTCGCTGCCGTATTCCTCGATCACCGCCTGCGGCGCCGGGAACAGCGTCGAGGTCGTGGTCATCGCGGCGAAATAGGGGATCGATTCCTCCAGCGTCACCTTCAGCGTGTGGTCGTCCACCGCCTCGACGCCCAGCTCCTCGGGCGGCAGCTCGCCCGCGAGGATCTTCGAGGCATTGGCCATCGTGGTCATCTCGACGAACCAGGCATAGGGCGAGGCGGTGGCCGGATCGATCGCGCGGCGCCAGGCATAGACGAAATCGCCCGCCGTCACCGGCTCGCCATTCGACCATTTCGCGTCCTCGCGCAGCGTGAACACATAGGTGCGGTTCTCGTCGGAGGTGGTGTAGCCCGTCGCCACGCCCGGCACCAGATTGCCCTCGGCATCCTGGTTCATCAGGCCTTCGAACAGGTCGCGCTGCACATTGGAGCCGGAGACGTCTTCGTTGAGCTGCGGGTCCATCGTCGGCACTTCGTCGAGAAGCCGGTAGGCGAAGGTCTGGCTGTCCGCCAGCGTTTCGCCCGGCTGCGGATCGGCGGCGAAGGCCGCGGCGCCGGTTCCGAGAACGAGTGTCGCCGCGGTCGCGCGCAGCACCGTGTTGAGCGTCATGCAGGTGTCTCCCTGAAAATCCCTGTCGGCCGGGCGGGCTCTTCTGGCCCCCGGCACTCCCTGCATCCGACATAGGCTGAAAACGCGATTCAAGCATCTTTCGCTCAGGCGACGCGACGGAATCGCGCCGCGCACAATTAGCGGGCGCCGGAAGCGCATTGATCGGCAAGGAAAAGCCGGCCTTGCGCGGGCCCCCGCTAGCCGAACAGCGCTGCCGCGACGGCACCCCGGGCAAAGGCGATCCGGCCCGCGGAAACCGTCGCCTCGACATCGCCCGAGGGTCCGAGAATCGCCAGATCGGCGCGCAGCCCCGGCGCCAGGCGGCCGCGGTCGGACCAGCCCATGACCCGCGCGGGCCCCTCCGAGACCAGATGCCAGGCCCCTGCTCCGCCGCCCGGCGCCAGCGCCGCGGCCGCCGCCGAGGGCGCCGGATAGTGGTAGTCCGAGACCAGCGCGTCGCAGAGCCCCTCGGCCACCGCCGCGCGGGCATCCATCTTGCCGGCATGGCTGCCGCCGCGCACCACGTTCGGCGCGCCGAGGATCACCGCGTCGCCCGCCGCCTTCGCCGCGCGCACCGCCTCCATCGTCTCGGGGAATTCGGCGATGCCGCACCCCAGCGCCCGCATCTGCGCGCGCCGAGCGGGGTCGGGGTCGTCATGGCTGCCGAGCCGCACGCCCATCGCGCCCAGCCGCGCCGAGAGCTCGGCCAGCGCCCCGGGCACCTCCGGATCGCGCGCGGCCAGCTCGCGGATCAGCGCCAGATGCGCCTCGGGGCTGCGCCCGCTCTTCAGCGCCTGGCCGGTCAGCCGCGGCGGCGTCCGGCCCTTGCGCAGCGCCGCATGCGGCAGGTGGTCGTTATAGACGGCATAGCCGATCCGGTGGCGCTCGACGAAGTCGGCGACCTCGCCGAACTGGTCGGTCAGATGGGTTTCCAGCCGCAGCTGCAGCACCATCTCGGTCAGGAGCCGCGGCCGCGCCTCCTCCAGCGCCGCGGCCAGCCGCCTGGCGAAATCCGGGCTGCGCATGCCGCCTTCCCAGGACCAGAACTGCGCCAGAACCGCGGTGGTGATCCCCGAGGCGGCCAGTTCCGCATCGAGCGCGACCAGCCCGCGCGCCAGGTCCGAGACCAGCCCGCGGCGCGGCGCCAGGTGCCGCTCGAACCCGTCGCCATGCAAGTCGACGATCCCGGGCAGCAGCGTGCAGCCCTCCAGCCGGATCTCGCGCCCGGCCGGCGCATCGGCAATCACCCCGCCGGCAATCGCCAGCGGGCGCGGCTCCAGCCCGGAGGGACCGGCGACCAGCGCGCCGGCGAACGTCATGTCGAGAGGGCGCATCAGCGGGGCGTCACGCCCGGCCCGCATCGGCGGAAAGGGTCAGCGGATCGACCCCCAGCCGCGACAGCGCGATTTCCCACTTGCCGCCCGGATCGGGACCGAAGACCAGCGCGTCATCGGCATCGCAGACCAGCCAGCCGTTCTGCACGATCTCGTCCTCGAGCTGCCCCGGCCCCCAGCCGGAATAGCCGAGCGCCAGCAGCGCCGAATTCGGGCCGAAGCCGCGGGCGATATCCTCCAGCACGTCGACCGTCGCGGTCATGCCGTACTGGTCGTCGACCTGCAGCGTGGTGTTCTCCGAGGCGTAGTCGGCGGAATGCAGGACGAATCCCCTGGCATGCTCCACCGGTCCGCCGACGAAGATCGCGGGCACCGAGGCGCCGGCCACCGGCGTGATTTCCAGCCGCTCGAGCAGGTCGGAGAAGCTGACATCCAGCGCGGGCTTGTTGAATATCAGCCCCATCGCGCCGTCAGAGGAGTGAGCGCAGAGGAAGATCACCGCCTTCTCGAAGCGGGGATCGCCCATTCCGGGCATGGCAATCAGCACCTTGCCGCTGAGATCGAAGTCTTCGGGGTCATCCATACGTCCAAATTGGCAGCCCCTCGGGCAATCATCAAGTGCGGCCGTGCCGCAACTGACACATGGCTAACCGCAATGTGACTTTTTCCGGCCCGGCGATCTGGTAATCACGCTATCCATGAAAGCCTGCCTTGCCCGCCTCAGCCTCGCCCTCTGGGCCTGCCTCGCCGCCCTTCCCGCGGCGGCCGATCACAATGACCTGGTCCATGTCGATGTCGTCGACGGCTGGGTGAAGCCCGACGGCACCGTGGTGGCCGGGCTGCGCATCCGCGTGGCCGAGGGCTGGCGCACCTACTGGCGCAGCCCCGGCGATGTCGGCGTGCCGCCGCGCTTCGACTGGAGCGGGTCGGACAATCTCAAGGCGGTGCGGCTGCACTGGCCCCGCCCCGAGATCTTCGACAGCTACGGCCAGCGGACGCTGGGCTATTCCGGCGAGGTCGTCCTGCCGGTGGAGCTGGTCCCCGCCGATCCCGCCAGGCCCGTCACCATCGCGGGCCAGGCCGAGCTGGGCCTGTGCCGCGACATCTGCGTCGCGGTGAACGAGAGCTATGCCGAGGCGCGCGAATCCGAGCCCGAGGTGATCCGCAAGGCCTTCGCCGCCCAGCCCGATCCCGCCCGGATCAAGAAGGCCAGCTGCGAGGTCGCGCCGATCCGCGACGGGCTGCGCGTCACCGCGTCGCTGGCGCTGGCGCCGCAGGGCGGCTCCGAAGTCGCGGTGATGGAGCTGCCGGGCGGCGAGGTCTGGGTCTCCGAACCCAAGGTCTCGCGCCAGGGCGACCGGCTGATCGCCACCGCCGACCTGGTCCCGCCGGAGGCCGCGCCCTTCGCGCTCGACCGCTCGAAGCTGCGCATCACCGTGCTGGGACAGAACGGCGCCGCCGAAACGCTCGGCTGCCCGGCCGGCTGATCCCCGCCCGGCCGTCCCGGTCCCCGGGGCGCGCACCTTGACCTCCGGGCGGTCCTGGCACAGGTTCCGCCCGAGAACCGCCGGAGCCCCTGCAGCATGACATTCCCGTTTTCCGCCCCCGAGCGGATGATCGCCTGGCGCTACCTGCGCGCGAAACGCGCCGAGGGCGGGGTCAGCGTGATGACCTGGATCAGCCTGGTCGGCATCACCCTCGCCGTCTTCGCGCTGATCGCCACGCTGTCGGTGCGCGCGGGCTTCCGCGCCGAATTCGTCGACACGATCCTCGGCGCCAACCCCCATGTCACCGTCTACGGGCTCGCCCGCTACGACGACAACGGCAATTCCTCCGACACGCTCGAGGGCTACGAGGCGCTGGCGGAGAAGATCCGCGCCGTGCCCGGCGTCACCTCGGCCGCGCCGGTCGTGACCGGCCAGGTGATGGCCAGCTTCCAGGGCCGCGCCGCCGGGGTGCAGGTCACCGGCATCACCCGCGACGATCTCGACAGCCTGCCCAGGGTGATCGACCCGGCCACCGGCTATGGCGATCTCGGCCGCTTCGGCGAGGGCATCGCCATCGGCTCGGGCGTGGCGCGCACGCTCGGCGCGACGGTGGGCGACCGGGTCAAGCTGATCTCGCCCGACGGCGCCAAGACCCCGTTCGGCACCTCGCCGCGCACCGCCAGCTACGAGATCGCCTACATCTTCTCGGCCGGGCGCTACGACATCGACCAGGTGCGGGTCTACATGCCCTTCGCCGAGGCGCAGTCCTATTTCAACCGCGAGGGCGTCGCCGACCGGATCGAGGTCATGGTCTCCGATCCCGAGCATGTCGACCGGCTGATCCCGCAGATCGCCGCCCAGCTCGGCGAGGACGAGGTGCTCTATACCTGGCGCGACGCCTCCGGCGCCTTCCTGCGCGCGCTGACCGTCGAGGACAACGTGATGTTCGTCATCCTCTCGGTGCTGGTGCTGATCGCGACGATGAACATCGTCTCGGGGCTGATCATGCTGGTGAAGAACAAGGGCCGCGACATCGGCATCCTGCGCACCCTCGGCCTGACCGAGGGCGCGGTGCTGCGCATCTTCTTCCTCTGCGGCGCCGCCACCGGCATTGCCGGGACGCTGATGGGCGTGGTTCTGGGCTGCCTCTTCGCGATCTATATCGACCCGATCTTCGCGGCGGTGAACGCGCTTTCGGGCGGCGGCGTCTGGGATCCGTCGATCCGCGGCATCTACCACCTGCCCGCCAAGCTGCAGGCCGGGGACGTGCTCTCGGCGGTCGCGCTGTCGCTGGGCATGTCCTTCGTCGTCACCATCTTTCCCGCCCGCCGCGCGGCGCGGATGAACCCCGTGGATGCGCTGCGCTATGAATGACCAGGTCCTGAAGCTCGAAAACGTCTCGCGCGTCTACGCGCCGGGAACCCCGCGCGAGGTCAAGGTGCTCGACGCCGCCTCGCTGAGCGTGGACGCGGGCGAGATGGTGGCGCTGATGGCGCCCTCCGGGGCGGGGAAGTCGACGCTCCTGCATATCGCCGGGCTGCTCGACCGTCCCGATGCGGGCGAGGTCTGGCTCGGCTGGGTGGCGATGAACGGCCGCACCGAGCGGCAGCGCACCGCCGCGCGGCGTTCGGAGATCGGCTTCGTCTACCAGTTCCACCACCTGCTGCCGGAATTCACCGCCGCCGAGAATGTCGCCCTGCCGCAGATGGCCGAGGGCCAGTCCCGCGACGCGGCGATGACCCGTGCCGAGGCGCTGTTGGCCGAGGTCGGGCTGAGCCACCGCCGCGACCACCGTCCCTCCCAGCTTTCGGGCGGCGAGCAGCAGCGCGTGGCGCTGGCCCGCGCGCTCGCCAACCGTCCGAGCCTGCTGCTGGCGGACGAGCCGACCGGCAATCTCGACCCCGAGACGGCCGACCAGGTCTTCGAGGTGATGCTGCGCGTGGTGCGCGAATCCGACACCGCCGCGCTGATCGCGACCCACAATCCCGAGCTCGCGGCCCGGATGGACCGGACGATCCGCCTAGACCAGGGCCGCATCGCCGAGACCCCGCGCCTGGTCTGAGCCCCGGCGCCGCCCAGCGGTCCCGGACCCTTCTTGCGGCGGGTCCGGATGCGCCTCCGCCGACGGACAGGCCGCCCATGCGCAGAGCGGAGACATCACCGCCACGCGGGCCTGCCAGACGTCGTGCCACAGGAGCATCACTGCGCCAGAGCGACGAAACGCCGGGGCCGGTCAGGCCGGGTCCCGTGGCCCGCCTCGGCGCTGCTGATCCCGGCAGGAAACACGCCGATCTGGCACAGAGGCAAGGACCGCCTTGTTCCCGGATTGCGCGTGTTCGCGCGGAGGAAAGCCGAAGGCCTCCCTGGCAAGCGACCGAACGCGGAGCCGTCCGATCCGGTCGCCAGACGGGAGGCGGCACCGCAGGGCACCGGGCCGTCATCCGCCGCCGGGGTGCCGCGCCCGGACGGTCAAGTCCGAGAGCGGACGCGACGTGACCGGACGCAGCCGCACTGCTGGCCCGGGGCAAGATCCTGGCAGAGCAAAGCTCGCCACCTCCCAAGCGGCCCCGGTCCGCCCGGAGCGGGCTGGCACCGTCACCGGGCGGGACAGAACAGCCCGTGCAGCAGGGCCCAGCGGCACATGCTGGCATGGCTCAATGGGAGGCGGACAGGCAGCGGTCGCACAGATCAGAAGCGGCCCCTGCGCGACGGCCATGAAGCCGCGGGGGCTTCGCGAACGCCCGGCCGGGCCCAACCGGCCGGGCTCGGCAGCTCGACGACGCACCGGGACGGCGCGGCCTCGTCCGCGACCCCGCAAGGCTCGAACTCGCAGGAACGCAGTTCGGCAGCTCTTGGCCTGGCGAAAAGGAGGAGACAGTGCAGCGGGTCCGCCCGGTCTGCCCTGCCTTCGAGCCGGATGCGCGAGCGCAGGGACCGCCCGGGTCCGCCGCGTTCAGTCTTCCAGCGCGAAGGTCGGGCCGCCATGGATGCCGCCGATTTCCAGGATCAGCTTGCGGCGCACCGCCATGGCGAAGGTCTCGCGGCTCTCGGCGGCGACGACGAAGGCGCCCGGGCCGCCGATGATGCGGTCGCGGTACTGCTCGGCCAGGTCGCTGCTGGCCGGGCGGCCGTTGCAGCTGCGGCAGAGGATGGCCAGCCCGTTGATCGTGATCCCCGCCGCCAGAACCTCGGCGCGGGCGCTGTCGACCGGCGGGCCGTTCCAGCTGTTCGCGCTGTCGCCCGAGAAGTCGATCACCTTGCGCCAGCCGTCGAACTCGTTCTCCTCGATCAGCCGCATGCCGGTCAGCAGAGCCGAGCCGATGGCGTTGCGCCCGTAGGCGCGGCGCGGCGGCTCGAGAAGCGCGGCCGCGAAGCGCGCGGCGCTGTCGGGCCCGTCGACCAGCATCCAGGGGACGACCACGTCCTCCTCTCCGGCGCTGGCCCATTCGACATAGGTTACCGCGATCACGCCATAGGCCGTCTTGCCGATCGCGTCGAGCACCTCGTCGGAGGTGATCGCGCTGGCATAGCCCTGGCGCTGGAACTGGGTTTCGGACTGGTCGATGGAGCCGGAGGCATCGGCGAGGAGCACCAGCTCCAGTTCCACGTCCTGCGCCGCTGCGGGCAAGGCGCAGAGCGCCCCCAGGAGCAGCCCCAGCCATGGCAGCATCGGTGCAAGCCGCATTGTCGCGCCTCCTCTCTCTGCTTCGCCGGACCATGATCCGGGCAAGATCCGGACCGGCCAACATGCTTGCGGGGCTGCACGCAGAAGTGAGCGTGCCGCTCCGCCGGCTGCCCAAGCGCGCGCCGCTGGCGCCGCAGCTGCCCGTTCGGCAGGCTGCGGGCAGAGCCGCGCCTCAGGCCGGACGGCGCCGCGCCAGCGCCAGGACCAGCGCCGAAACCGCGAGCACCGCAAGCCCGATCGCCACCGCGCCGAGGGCGAAGACGCCATAGGTGGCGCCCAGCCCCTGCCCGGCCCCGAGCGCCGCCATCACCGGCGAGGCGCCCTCGAGCATCCGCTGTCCCAGCGTCGCCCAGAACCAGCCCGCTGCCAAGAGCCCGTAGACCGCCGCGACCGGCCGCCCCGGTCCCGAGCGGCGGTCGAGCGCCCTGCGCTGGCTGGCCATCGCCTGGCGCAGATCCTGCCCGATCGCCAGGAGCGCCGGCACGAGAAGCAGCACCAGCAGCATCCCGAAGCCCAGACCGTAGACCAGGGTGATGACCGTGGGCTTAAGGAACTCGGCCGCCCGCGAGCTTTCGTACATCAAGGGCGCCAGCCCCAGCACCGTGGTCAGCGTGGTCAGCAGCACCGGGCGCAGCCGCTCCGCCGTGCCGTCCAGAATCGCCGGGACCAGCCCGCGCGAGCGCGCCCGCTCGTCGATCGAGGAGATCAGCACGATGGAGTCGTTGATGATGATCCCGGTCATGCCGATCAGCCCGATCACCGAGAACATCGACACCGACATGTCCCACAGCCGGTGCCCCCAGAAGGCGCCGACCAGGCCGAAGGGGATGATCGACATGATGACCAGCGGCCGCGTCCAGCTGGCGAAGATCCAGGCCAGAACCAGGTAGATGCCGAGGAGGCAGAGAATGAATCCGGTCTCGGCATCGTCAAGGAAGCGCGCCTCGTCCGCCGCCATGCCGGCGAAGCGGTAATTGACCTGCATGCTCCCGGCGAAGGCCGGCAGGATCTCGTCGCGCAGCGCTGCCTCGATCACCGAGGCCCGCGCCGGATCGTCGTCCGAGAGGTTGCCGGTGACCGACAGCACCGCCAGCCCGTCCTCGCGCCGGATCGTGCCGAAGCCGCTCTCGCGCTGCACCGTCACCAGGTCGGTCAGGGGCACGTACTGGCCCGAGCCCGCCTTCAGCATCATCGATTCCAGGAAGTCGGCGCCGCGCTCAGCGTCGGGCAGCTCCACCCGGATCGTGCCGGTGCGCAGCCCCGCCGGATAGGTCGCCGCCTCGATCCCGTTCAGCCGGTTGCGCAGGACCCGCCCCAGCTCCTCGGTGGTGAAGCCGAGCGCCTGCCCCTTCGAGGTCAGGTCGAGCACGAACTGGTCCTTGTCGAAGGGCAGGTTGTCCTGGATCGAGCTGATCTCGGGATACTCCGCCAGCCGCGCCTTCAGCGCCTCCGCGGCGATCTTCAGCTGGCGCAGATCGGCGCCGTAGAGCTGGACGTCGAGATTGTCGTCATCGCCGCCATAGCGCCAGGAGCGGAAGCTGACCGTCTCGGCCAGGGGCAGCTGCCGCGCCTCTTCCTGCAGCCGCGAGACGAAGACCGAGGCATCGAAGGGCCGCGCGTCGCGGTCGACCAGCTCGATCGCGATCGAGCCCAGGAGGTCGGCATCGGTATTCTCGGTCCCGGCAAGCCCGCGGCCGGTATTGCCGCCCGTTTCGGTGATCACGTAGGTCACCGGGTTGATCCCGTATTCCGCCTCCAGATCGGCGCCGACCTTGTCCGCGGCGCGCTGCAGCTCGCGCATCTGGGCCATGGTGTCCTCGCGCGTGGCCAGCGGCATCATCGCGAAATTGCCCGAGACCGAGGACTGCTCGGGCGGCGAGAAGAAGCGCCAGCGCAGCTCGCCGGTGATCAGCGGCACGACCTGCAGCGCCAGGAGCAGAAGCGCCCCCGAGACCACCACGTAGCGCGCGCGCAGCACCAGCGCGACGAAACGGCGGAAGGCGCCGTCGCGCAGCCGGTCGAATCCCTTGTTCACGTAATGCGAGGGCTTGTCGTACCACGGGATGCGCCCGCCCTCCTGCGCGTGCAGCGCATGCGCCATGTGGCTCGGCAGGATCAGGAAACACTCGGCCAGGGAGGCCAGCAGCACCGCGATCACGGTGAAGGGGATGTCGCCGATCATCTCGCCGAAGCGGCCGCCGATCGAGGTCAGCCCGAAGAAGGCGATCACCGTGGTCAGCGTCGCCGAGAGCACCGGCAGGAACATCCGCCGCGCCGCCCGCTCGGCCGATCCGTAGGGCCCCTCGCCCAGATGGCGGTAGCGGTAGTCGGCATGCTCGCCCACCACGATCGCGTCGTCGACGACGATGCCGAGCGTGATGATCAGCCCGAAGAGCGACATCATGTTCAGCGTCAGCCCGCCCGCCCACATCAGCCCCAGCGCGGTCAGCATCGAGACCGGGATCCCCGCCGCGACCCAGAGCGCGGTGCGGGCATTGAGGAAGAGGAAGAGCAGCACGAGAACCAGCGCCAGCCCCTGGATGCCGTTGGTGATCAGGATCTCCAGCCGCTGGGTGATCTGGTCGGCGCGGGTGCGGATCAGGTCGATCTGCATCTGCGGCGGCAGGCCGGTCTTCATCTCGGCGGCGGCGGCCTCGACCTGGCGCTGGATGCCGATGGCGTCGCCCTGGGGCGAGCGGTCGACCCGGATCGACAGCGCCGGATGGACGCCGGTGAAATAGCTGCGGTTGCGGTCGAGCCCCTCCTGCCGGACGGTGGCGACATCGCCCACGGTCAGTGCCGAGCCGTCATCGAGGATCTTGATCGGCACCTCGGCCACCTGGTCGGCGGCGCGCCGCTCGGTGCCGGTGCGCACGCGGGCATTGGCGCCGCTGACATCGCCGGCCGGATTGGTGTCGGCCGCCACGCCGATCACCTGCGCCAGCTCTGCCATGGTGATGTCATGGCGCATCAGGTCGATCGTGCGGACCTCGACCACCGTGCCGGGCGCGGCAATGCCGCGGATCGTCGTGCGCGTCACCCCTTCGGCAAAGAGCCGCTGGGTGAATTCGTCGGCGAAGCGCGCCAGCTGGTCGACCCCGACCGGCCCCGAGATCACGACGTCCGTCACCCGGTCGCGCCAGGCGCTGCGCGTCACCTCGGGCGGATCGGAATCCTCGGGCAGCGTCGTGACGCCGTCCACCGCCGCCTGCACGTCGGAGACCGCGCGCTCCATGTCCCAGCCGGGCTCGAATTCCAGCTCGATCCGCGCCACGCCCTCGCTGGCGCGGCTGGAGCTGGTGGCAAGCCCCTCGACGACCATCAGCGCCGGCAGCAGCGGCTCGATCACCGCGCGGTCGACATCCTCGGGCCCGGCACCGTCCCAGGGGATGCGGACATCGATCTCGTCGACCACGACATCGGGAAAGTACTGCGCCCGCATCTGCGGCAGCGCGGCGATGCCGAAGACCACCATGATCACTAGAAGCAGGTTCGCGGCCGTGGCGTGGCGGGTGAAATAGCCCAGGATGCCCCCCATCAGCGCGCCCTCAGCTGCCCATGCGGCTTTCCAGCCGCTCGACGATCCGCGCCGGGACCTCTTCCGCGCCGAGCTGCCCGAGCAGCCGCGACTTCACCTCGCCCGGCATGGACGCGCTGCCCTCGACGAAGGCGACGAGCCGCGCGCGGCGCGCGGGATCGAGCACCAGCATCTCCGAGATCTCCTCGGCCGCCGTGCCGTCGGCGGGCTCCGGCGCGACCGGGCGCACCTTCAGCCCCGCGCCCAGAAGCGGCGTGCGCTCGGCAACGACGCGTCGCCCCTCGAGATCGCCGCGCACCAGCACGGTCTTCTCCTGGCGGCGCAGGAGCTCCACCGGGACTTCCTCCAGCCGGTCGTCCTCCGACAGCGCCAGCACCATGCCGTTCGGCCCCAGCGCGGTCGAGGGCAGCTCGGCCACCTGCTCGAGCACCGGCTCGGCGACCTTGACGGTGACGAAATCGCCCGGGCGCAGCCCCGCGGCGCGGTCGAGCCGCGCATAGACCAGCCGCCCGGTCTGGCCGTCGCCGACAATCGCGCTCTCGCGGTCGATCACCCCGGGAACCTCCAGCTCCAGCCCGGCGACGTCGAGCACCGCCGTCACCGGCAGGCCGCTCAGCCGCCCCTCGGCATCGAGAAGCCGCGCATGCTGCGCCGTGGAGATGCGGAAGGCGACCTCCAGCGCGTCGGGATCGACCAGCTGGGCGAGGATCTCGTTGGTGCTGACCAGCCCGCCCTCGACCAGGGTCACGCCGCTCAGCGTGCCGGCGAAACGGGCGCGGATCTCGGTCTCCGCCAGGGTGCGCTCGGCCTCCGAGACGGCGATTGCGGCGCGGGTGCGGACGGTGCGGGCGGTGTCGATCCGCGCTTCCGCCGTGGCCTGCGCCTGGCGCGCGGAAACCTCGGCCTGCCGCGCCGAAGAAGCGCTGAGCGCCGCCTCTTCGGCCAGCGCGGCGGTGCCGACCCCGCGCGAGACCAGATCCTGCTGCCGGTCCAGCGCCCTGCGCCGCAGCGCGTACTGCTCGCCCGCGGCCTCGACATCCTCGCGCGCCAGATCGAGGCTGCGCTCCGCGTCGCGCAGATCGGCCTCGGCCTCCGACAGGTTCGCCCGCGCCACGTCAAGCTCCGCCTGGGCGGGGACCGGATCGACCCGCACCAGCAGCTCGTCCGCGGCGACCCGGCCGCCATCCTCGAAATTCGGCGCCAGCTCCACCACCGTGCCCGCGGCGGTGGCGCGGATCTCCAGCATGCGGCGCGCCTGGATCTCGCCATAGGCCGTCAGCACCGGCAGATGCTCGCCCGGGGCGTAGACGACGGTGTTGACGCTGCGCACGACCTCGCGCGGCGCCAGCGGCGGGGCGCTGTCGCTCATCGCGATGCGGATCGCGCCCACCACCTTGTAGACCGCCAGGGACACCGCCCCGAGAGACAGCGCCATCAGCACCAGCCCGATCACGATCCTGCGCAAAAACCCCATACCGACCCTGTCCGCTCTGCCGGGCAGCTCCCGGCCTGTCAAAATGGCTTGAGCCGCCCCCCGGCGGCCAACCCTATGCTAACGGATGATTCCATACATTCCGCCGCCGGTCGCTTCACTTTTTTTCCAGCTTCCGGCCGGGACCTGCGGCAATCGCGACAAATCCCGGGCTTCCCCGGCCCGCCCCCGGCGCCTATGCCTCGGGAGAGCGCGCAAGAAAAGGAGGCGCCCATGCAGGACGACCCGTGGTCCGGTCTGCTCAATCCCGGCGAACGCATCCTGTGGCAGGGCCAGCCCGACAGCCGCATCGACCTCGCCGCGATCCGCCCGGTGAAGCTGGCGGTCGGGACGGTCTTCATCCTCGTCGGCGGTGCGATCTGCGGCCGCGGCCTCGTCGATCTCGCGCTGAGCAGCATGGCGGGGCTGATTCCGGCCGCCTTCGGCCTGGTCTTCGTCGCGCTCGGGCTGCGCACGGCCGTCGGCGGGCCGGTGATGGACGCCTATGAGCGCTCGCAGAGCTGGTACACGCTGACCAGCGAGCGGATGCTGGTCGCCACCTCCGGCTTCGGGCGCAAGCGGCTGCGCGACTGGGCGATCCGCCCCGAAACCGGACTGGTCTACGAGGAGGGGCCGCCGGGATCGGTGCTGGTCTCGGGCCGCTCCCGCGCCGGGTTCCGGCGCATCGCGGAGGCGCGCAAGGTCTACGATCTGGCCCGCCAGGTGCAGCGCAGCCAGATCCGCGCGGCGGATGCCCCGAACGCCGGACCTTGACGCGGGCCCTTCCCTGTCCGATCAGGGGGGGCGCCGACACCGCCCCCCTTCCGAGACCCGAGCGACCGAGCCCCGTGACCCAGACCGACACCCCCCGCCCGACGCTTCTGCAGAATGCCCGCCTGATCGACCCCGGCAGCGGCCATGACGGACCGGGCGCGCTCCTGATCCGCGACGGCGCGATCGCCGAGCTGATCTCCGGCCCGCTGCCCGAGGGCGCCTTCCCCGATGCCGGACGGATCGACTGCGGCGGCGCCTGCCTGGCCCCCGGCATCGTCGATTTCGGCGTCAAGGTCGGCGAGCCCGGCGAGCGCCACAAGGAGAGCTTCCGCTCGGCGGGGCTGGCCGCCGCGGCCGGCGGCGTGACCACGATGGTCACCCGCGCCGATACCGCCCCGGCGATCGACACGCCCGAGGTGCTGAGCTTCGCGCTGAGCCGCGCGCAGGAGGTCTCGCCCGTCCGGATCGCGCCGATGGCCGCGCTGACCAAGGGCCGCGAGGGCCGCGAGATGACCGAGATCGGCTTTCTCTCGGATGCCGGCGCGGTGGCCTTCTCCGACGGCGACCATGTGGTGACCGACAGCAAGGTCCTGTCCCGCGCGCTGACCTATGCGAAGAGCCTGGGCGCGCTGGTGATGGGCCATGTCCAGGACCCGGTACTGAGCCGCGGCGCCGCCGCGACCTCGGGCAAGTTCTCGTCGCTCTACGGCATCCCGGCGGTCTCGCCGATGGCCGAGCGGATGGGGCTGGAGCGCGACATGGCCATCGTCGAGATGACCCGCGCGGCCTACCATGTCGACCAGATCACCACACGCGCGGCGCTGCCGGCGCTCTTGCGCGCGCGCGAGGCCGGGCTCGACGTCACCGCGGGGATCTCGATCCACCACCTGACGCTGAACGAATTCGACATCGCGGGCTACCGCACCTTCTTCAAGGTCAAGCCGCCGCTGCGCGCCGAGGAGGACCGGCTGGCGATGGTCGAGGCGCTGGCCGCGGGGCAGATCGACGTGATCTGCTCGATGCACACGCCGCAGGACGAGGAAAGCAAGCGCCTGCCCTTCGAGGCCGCGGCCTCGGGCGCGGTCGGGCTGGAAACGCTGCTGCCCGCGGCGCTGCGGCTCTACCATGGCGGGCAGATCGGCCTGCCGCAGCTCTTCGCGGCGCTGTCGCTGAACCCGGCGCGGCGGCTCGGGCTCGAGGGCGGGCGGCTGGTCTCCGGCGCCCCGGCGGATCTGGTGCTCTTCGATCCGGACGCGCCCTATGTGCTCGACCGCACCACATTGCAGTCGAAATCCAAGAACACCCCCTTCGACGGCGAGCGCATGCAGGGCCGCGTGCTGGGCACCTGGGTCGGCGGCCGCCGGGTCTACGCCCGATGACGCCGCCGCTGACCACGCCCCTGCCCTGGCTGGAGCTCGCGGCGCTCTGCGGCTACCTGCTGGGATCGGTGCCCTTCGGGCTGGTGATCGCGCGGCTCTTCGGGCTGGGCGACCTGCGCAAGATCGGCTCGGGCAATATCGGCGCGACCAACGTGCTGCGCACCGGCAGCAAGCCGGCCGCTTTCCTGACCCTCGTCCTCGATGCGGGCAAGGCGGCGGCCGCGGCGCTGATCGCGCGGGCGCTCTGGGGCGAGGATGCGGCGCAGATCGCGGGCGCCGCGGCCTTCTTCGGGCACTGCTTCCCGGTCTACCTGAAATTCAAGGGCGGCAAGGGCGTGGCGACCTTCCTCGGCACGCTGCTGGCGCTGAGCTGGCCCGTGGGGCTCGCGGCCTGCGCAACCTGGCTGGCAACCGCGCTGCTCCTGCGGATCTCGTCGCTCTCTGCGCTAGTCGCCGCAGCGCTCTCGCCGCTCTGGGCACTGGCGCTGGATCAGGGGCAGATGGTGCTCCTGTGCATCGTGCTGGCCGTGCTCGTCTTCCTGCGCCACCGCCCGAACATCGCGCGGATCGTCGCCGGAACCGAGCCGAAGATCGGCCGCAAGTAGCGCGCCTGGGCTCAGGAGAACTGGTCGACAGCCTTCACGGTCAGCGGACAGGGCGTGCCCTTGAAGAAGGTCTTCAGCACCGCCTTGAACATCGGCTCCTCGGGGCGGGCCAGATGGAAGAGCGTCGCGCAGGAGCGCAGCTTGGCGGCATCGGTGGAGCCGAGCACCTCCATCGCCGGGCGGTCGCGGTGGAACATCATCGCATCCATCGCCGCCAGCAGCCTCAGCTCCAGGATCGGATTGTGCAGGTAGTCGCGCGCCTCCCCCAGATCCTTGATCCCGTAGTACATAGACTTTTCGGAATGCCCGTTCCCGCGCAGCTGGGGGAAGATGTACCAGATCCAGTGGGTCTGCTTGCGGCCCCCCAGGATCTCCTGCATCGCATAGGGGTAATCCCGTTCCTGGGCCTGCAGAAATCGGTCGAGCTTCGTCATCGGTCCTCCCTTCGCCGCGCCGCCCCCGGAAAGGCAGCCGCGGAAAGTCATGGCAGGAAAGGTCTTAAGATATCCCTCCCTGCCGCCGGGACGCCGCGGCGGACGGGGGTCAGAGCCCCCGCTGGCTCTGCGCCTCGATATAGGCGCGCAGCTCCTCGGCCTCGGCCCGCGACTGGCGCAGCGCTTCGCGGGTCAGCTTCAGCTCCGAGCGCAGCTCGCCCGCTTCGCCGCGCTGCTTGTGCTCGGCGCGGTGGTGCAGCGCCAGGGCCGCGTCCCGCTCCTCTTCCGCACGATGCAGCTCCTCGGCCATGGAATCAAGCTGGCCAAGCTCGGCATCCGAGACCCGCGACAGCCGCGTGACCACCCAATGCGTCAGGAATCCAAGGAGGAAGGCGCCGAAAAGCAGCACCATCACCGCGATGAGGGTTTCAGTTCGATCCATCGGGGGCAGCCTCCTCTTGCGCGGCGTCCGCGTCTTCCCCGGCCGGGGCGCCTGCCCCGCCGGCGGCCCCTTCCTCGCCAGTCACCAGGCGGAAGGCGATGCGGCGGTTCGCCTCGCGCCCGTCCTCGCTGCCATTGTCGGCGATCGGCTGGCTCTCGCCATAGCCCTTCGCGGTCAGCTGCGAGGTCAGCACCCGCCGCCCGGCCAGCGCCGACAGAACGGCCTCGGCGCGCGCCTGGCTGAGCAGCTGGTTCATCTCCTCGCGGCCCTGGCTGTCGGTATGGCCGCCGATCTCCATCGCCACGTCGGGGCAGCCGCGCAGCACCTCGGCGATGCGGTCCACCGTCTCCAGCCCGTCCGCGCCCAGCTCCACCGAGCCCGGCTCGAAATCGATCTTGTCATCCAGCAGGATGCCGTTCACCGCCTCGACGCAGGCGCGCGGCGAGGGGCCGGGCTCTTCCTCCGGCGGCGGCGCAACATAGGCCACGTCGACGGAGAAGACCGCCTCCTGGCCCAGCGTGCGGTGCAGCTCGGCGGTGATGCGGCGGGCGGCGTCCTCGGCGGCGGAGCTGCCGGTGATGGCGATCGCGTCCGGCGTCATCTCCACCCGGCCCTCGTCGAGCAGCGCCAGCGCCTCGGTCGCGGCCAGGGCGCGCAGGTCCCAGCCCTGCGGCAGGTCGCCCGACAGGCTGATCACGCGCGTCAGGCTGTCGGCGCCGAAGCGCGCGGCGGCGAGACTCGCCAGCACCGCCTCGTCGCGCTGGGTCGAGAGCGGGCCGCGCAGCGTGACCGGTCCCTCGCTGCTGCGGCTGAGGCTCAGGCGCGGCCCGGTTTCGGCATCGTCGCCGCTCGGCACCGGCATCAGCGACAGGCGGTAGCCCGAGGGCAGCGCCTGGCGCAGCGCATCGCCCGCCGCCGACAGCGCCTCGGGCGCGATCGAGGCGCCGGGCAGCACGGTGACGGTGCTGTCGCTGATGGTGATCGCCCCCTCGCCCAGCCCGTCGAGCGCCGAGATCGCCGCCTCGGCCGCGGCCGCCCAATGGCGGTCCGGCGCGCCGAGCGCGACCCGGCAGGTGCCGTCGTCGATCCCGTCCACCGCGGCCACCGCCTCGACGATGCGGTCGAGATCGGCGCCCGATTCCGCCGCGCAGGTCTCCAGCACGACGCCGGAGCCGTCATTCGACACCCTCAGCTGGAACGGGCTCAGCCGTTCGCGCGGCTGGCGCAGGCTGACCGCGACCTCGATCCCCTCGGGCGCGCCGTCGAGGAAGCGGGCCTGCCATCCGGCGCCCGCGGGGCCCTCGAGGGCGACGCCGTCGACCGTGACCGCCGCCGGAGTGATCTCCACCCGCACATTGGGCAGCCCGGTCAGCGCCTTCAGCCCCAGATCGGCCGCGGCGCGCCAGCCCTCGGGCAGCGGCGCCATCGACTCGGTGACGATGTCGGAGATGTCGGCCCCGGGCATCAGCGCGCGGATCCGCCCGACCAGGTCGTCGCCGCTATCCTCGCCCACCGGGATCAGCCCGTGCATCAGCACGCTGTCGCCGTTCCGGAGGATCTCCAGCTCGTAGGTCAGCGCGGGCATGTCCTCGGGCTCGGCCACGTCCATGCGGTCCTCGACATGCGCGGGATTGGCGGTGCGCCCGGCGACGGTCAGCGCGCGGAACCGCGCCGCCTCGTCCGGCGCCGTGCCGCCCAGCACGATGCGCATGCCGTCAGGCGCCGCCACCGCCCAGTCGAGCCCCTCGGCGTCCAGCGCCGCACTGACCTCCGAACTGTTGCGGGTCTCCACGTAATCGACCGCCAGAATCGAGACGCCATAGGCCCCGCCGGCTGCCAATCCGAGGATCACGAGCTTCGCCCAAGTCAAACCTGTCACGCCTGTTGCTCCCAAGACACGGAGAAATCTGTTCGGCGGGCTTACTGTCTTTTTTTCCTTGCCGCAATCAGAAGGCTGCGCTCACGCACAGGAAACCGGCGAAAATCAGCCCGGCGTCCCTATTCGCACGAAAGAGTGATAGGCAGAGGTCGCCGTTGTCGATGTCGAGCCGCCGCCACTGCCAGGCTAGGTGCAGCCCCATCGCCAGCGCCCCGGCCCGCGCCAGCCACAGCGCCACCGGACGCCCCGCCCCGCCGAGCGCCAGCTCGACCGCGGCCAGAAGCATCACCAGCGTCGCCGCGCCGAAGGCGCCGAGCCAGGCATGGGTGTGGCGGCCGAAGAGCCGCGCGGTGGATTTCACCCCGATCAGCGCGTCGTCCTCGCGGTCCTGATGGGCATAGATCGTGTCGTAGAAGATCGTCCAGGCGATGCCGCCGAGATAGAGGCAGACCGCCGGCCAGCCGAGGCTGCCCTGATGCGCGGTCCAGGCCAGCAGCGCGCCCCAGTTGAAGGCGATGCCGAGGAAGACCTGCGGCCACCAGGTGAAGCGCTTGGCGAAGGGATAGACGCAGACCGGCGCCAGCGAGAGGATGCCCAGCAGGATCGCGTTGATGTTGAAGCTCAGCAGGATGGCGAAGGCGACCAGCGCCTGCAGGCACATCCAGACCGCCGCGCCCTTCACCGTCACCTGCCCCGAGGGGATCGGCCGCGACTTGGTGCGGGCGACCGAGCCGTCGATGTCGCGGTCGGTGATGTCGTTCCAGGTGCAGCCCGCGCCGCGCATCAGGAAGGCGCCGATGCCGCAGCCGATCACGATCCACAGGCCCAGCCAGCCGATCCGCCCCTCGGCCGCGGCCGAGAGGAACACGCCCCAGAGGCAGGGGATGTAGAGCAGCCAGGTCCCCGCCGGACGGTCGGCGCGCGACATGCGCAGCCAGGGCCGCGACCAGGGCGGCGCCAGCCGGTCGACCCAGTTCCCCTTGACGGCATCGGCGACCACGCCGTCGGGCGATGCAGGCTCTGGTCTCAGGACGGTCTCGGACATATGAAGGCCCCATGGCTGTGGCAAAGATCAGGCTCTTCCTAGAGCATCCGATGGGCGCGGGGCAAACCCTGCCGCTGACGAAAGAGCAGGCGCACTACCTTTTCGGGGTGATGCGGCTGGCCGTGGGCGACCGGCTGCCGGTCTTCAACGGCCGGGACGGCGAGTGGCTGGCCGAGGTGGCCGAGGCCGGAAAGCGCGCCGGAACGCTGGCCTGCCTCGAGCAGACCGCGCCGCTGCGCCTGCCGCCCGATCTCTGGCTGCTGTTCGCGCCGATCAAGAAGGAGCGGACCGATTTCATCGTCGAGAAGTCGGCGGAACTGGGCGCCGCGCGGATCGTGCCGGTCCAGACCGAGTTCACCAATTCCGGCCGGGTGAACCGCGACCGGCTGCAGGCCCATGCGGTCGAGGCGGCCGAGCAATGCGGCGGCACCTGCGTGCCCGAGGTGGCCGATCTGGCGCGGCTGTCCGATATCCTGGCCGATTGGCCCCATGACCGCCAGATCATGTTCTGCGACGAGACGCTGACCGGCGAGACGATCCCCGCGCGCCAGGTGCTGGCCGAAGCCGGTCGCGGCCCCTGGGCGGTGCTGATCGGCCCCGAGGGCGGGTTTTCCGAGGCCGAGCGCGAGCGGCTCCACGCCCTGCCCAACGCCCATGCCGTCAGCCTCGGCCCGCGCATCCTGCGCGCCGACACGGCGGCGGTGGCGGCTCTGGCGCTCTGGCAGGACGTGCTGGGCGACTGGCATGGCTGAGTCCCGCTGGGCAGGGCCCGCGGACCGCGCGCGGCTGGAGGCCTTCCTGGAGGCCGATGCCGACCGGGCGATGTTCCCGCTGTCGAACCTGGCGCGGCACGGTCTGTCTGGCGGCCCGGCCCGCCATGCCTGCCGCTTCCGGCTGACCGCGGATGGCGACCGGATCCTCGGCGCCGTCGCGCTCAGCACCGAGGGCATGGTCCTGCCGGTCTGCGCGCCGGATCTCGGCGACCTGCGCGCCGCCTTGGCCGGGCAGTGGATTGCCGGGGTGATCGGCGAGACCGGGCTGGCGCTGGCGGTGCTCGGCGCGCTCGGGCTCGACCGGGCGCCGAGGATGATGGATGACGACGAGCCGCATTTCGTGCTCGACCTCGCGGACCTGGCGATGCCGCGGTGCGACGGGCTGAGCCTGCACCCGCTCTCCGAGGCGCCGCGCAGCACCGCCGTCGCGCTGCGCGCGGCCTTCGCCCGCGAAGTGCTGGGCGAGGACGAGAGCGGCGCCATCCTGCGCGCCGAGATGGACGTGTCGGAATTCCTCGAGGCCGGATCGCACCGGCTGCTGCGCGCCGGGGACGATTGGGTGGCGATGACCGGCTTCAATGCCGCCCTGCCCCGGATCGTGCAGATCGGCGCGGTCTACGTGCCGCCTGCGCGGCGCGGCCGCGGGCTGGCCCGCGCCGCGGTGGCGCTGCATCTGGACGAAGCGCGGCGCGCGGGCGCCAAGCGCGCGGTGCTCTTCGCCGCCTCCGAGCCCGCCACCCGCGCCTATCGCGCCCTCGGCTTCCGCCAGATCGGCCGCTTCGGGCTCTATCTCTTCGCCACGCCCCTGGAGGTGCCGCCATGTCCCTGATCCGTCCCGAGATCCGCGCGGGCCTGTGGCGCGGGCGCGAACTGGTGGCCGCGGCCGGGCTGGTCCTGCTCGGCCTCTGGATCGCGCTGGCGACTTTCGGCGTGACCCGCTGGCTCGGCTGGGCCGTGCTGCTGGCGGGGGTCGCGCTCGGCATCGCCGGCTGGCAGCGGATGCGGCTGCGCCCGAAGGAGCAGGGGCTGGGCATGATCGAGGCCGACGAGGGGCGGATCACCTATTGGGGCCCGCTCGACGGCGGCTCGGTGGAGCGCGACCTGCTGAGCGCGGTGGCGATCGACCACCGCTCGCATCCGCCGGTCTGGGTTCTGTCGCAGCCCGGCGCGCCGGATCTGCACATCCCGGTGACCGCGGGCGGGCAGGATGCGCTGATTGACACGCTGAATTCCCTGCCCGGGCTGACCGAAGCGCGGCTCGTGGCGGCGCGGAACCGGCGCGGCGAGGGCAGATACCGACTCTGGTCGGTATCCGGCGCGGTTGACACCGGCGCGGCTTCGCAGCAGGTGTCTAGGACGTAAGTCCAAGTTTCAGGAACCTGACCGATGTCCATTCCCCAAAGCGGTGGCGGCCCGATCGAGAGCATGGATCAGCTGGCCGGCTATCTCGAGTCAGGCTGCAAGCCCAAATCCGACTGGCGGATCGGCACCGAGCACGAGAAATTCGGCTATTGCCGCGACACGCTGAAGCCGCTGCCCTACGAGGGCCCGCGCTCGATCAAGGCGATCCTCGAAGGGCTGCGCGACCGCTATGGCTGGGCGCCGCTGGAGGAAGGCGGCAACATCATCGGCCTGACCAAGGACGGGGCCAATGTCAGCCTCGAGCCCGGCGGGCAGCTGGAGCTGTCCGGCGCGCCGCTGGTGTCGATCCACGAGACCTGCGACGAGGTGAACCAGCACCTGCGCGAAGTTCAGAGCGTCTCGGACGAGATCGGCGCGGGGTTCATCGGGCTCGGCGCGGCGCCGATCTGGACCCATGAGCAGATGCCGATGATGCCCAAGGGCCGCTACCGGCTGATGACCGACTACATGCAGACGGTCGGCAATCTGGGGCTGCAGATGATGTACCGCACCTGCACGGTGCAGGTGAACCTGGATTTCGGCTCGGAAGCCGACATGGTGCAGAAGCTGCGCGTCGCGCTGGCGCTGCAGCCGGTCGCCACGGCGATGTTCGCCAATTCGCCCTTCCTGGAAGGCAGGAAGAACGGCCACAAGTCCTGGCGCGCGCGGATCTGGCGCGATCTCGATCCCGACCGCACCGGCATGCTGCCCTTCGTCTTCGACGAGGGCTTCGGCTTCGAGGCCTGGGTCGACTACGCGCTCGACGTGCCGATGTACTTCGTCTACCGCGACGGCAAGTACATCAACGCGCTGGGGCAATCGTTCCGCGACTTCCTGAAGGGCGAGCTGCCGGCCCTGCCGGGCGAGATGCCGACGCTGTCGGACTGGGCGGACCACCTGACCACGATCTTCCCCGAGGCGCGGATCAAGAAGTTCATCGAGATGCGCGGCGCCGATGGCGGCCCCTGGCGGCGGCTCTGCGCGTTGCCCGCACTCTGGGTCGGGCTGCTCTACGACCAGTCCGCGCTGGACGCCGCCTGGGATCTGGCCAAGGGCTTCACCGCCGAAGAGCGCGACGCCTGGCGCGTGGCGGCCTCGGTCGAGGGGCTGCAGGCCGAGGTCGGCGGGCGCAAGATGCACGACCTGGCGCGCGAAGTGGTGGCGATCGCCGAGAGCGGGCTGAAGGCGCGGGCGATCCCCGGCGCGGGCGGCCTGGTTCCGGACGAGACCCATTTCCTCAATGCGCTGAAGGAGAGCCTGGAGACCGGCGAGACCCCGGCCGACGAGCTGCTGCGCCGCTACGACACCGACTGGGCGGGCGACCTGACGCGGATCTACAAGGACTATTCCTACTGACCCGCTCGTCCGGGCGTGATCCAGCGGACACGCCTGCGGCGTGACACGATGCCGGCCGCGCCCCCGGGCGCGGCGTCCGCTCGTGGCAAGCGGCGCGCCCCCTGCCCCGGTCAGTCCTTTTTGGGCGACCAGCGGCCGAGCGCGTCCTCGTCCTCGTCCTTCGCCGCCACCCAGGCGGCATCCCCGGCGCCGATCTCCTTCTTCCAGAAGGGGGCGCGGGATTTCAGGTAGTCCATCAGGAACTCGGCCGCCTCGAAGGCGGCGACGCGGTGGCGCGAGGCGGTGGCGACCATCATGATCGGCTCGCCGATCTCCAGCCGCCCGTGCCGGTGGATCACCAGCGCCCGGACCAGATCCCAGCGCGCCTCGGCCTCGGCGAGGATTTTCGCGATCGCCGCCTCGGTCATGCCCGGATAGTGCTCGATCTCCATCGCCACCATCCCGCCCTGGTCGCGGTCGCGCACCACGCCGGTGAAGCTGACCACGGCTCCGGCATTCCCGAGCCCCGCGGAGAAGGCGTTCAGCTCCGCCCCGGCATCGAAGCGCGCGGACTGGACGCGGACGCTCATCCGCCAGTCATCGGCGGGAAGAACGCCACCTCGCGCGCGCCTGCGAGCGCGGCATCGAAATCGGCGAGCTCCTGGTCGATCGCCACGCGCAGCGCCGAGATGTCCTCGAAGGCGGCGGCATAGCGCGGCTCCCTGGCGCGCAGTTCCTCCACCAGCTCCATTACCGTCGCGGCCGAGGTCTCCACCCGCTCGCGCGGCAGGCCGATGCGTTCGCGCACCCAGGCGAAATAGAGGCAGTCGATCATGGCAGCGGCTCCTCCTTGAGATAGGGCAGCGCCTTCCACAGGTAGTCCCAGCCGGTGACCAGCGTCAGCAGCCCCGCGACCCAGAGGAGCCCGGTGCCAAGCAGGTCGACGAGCCCGGCGTGCATCGCCCCCGCGGCCAGCAGGATCGCGATCGCCACCATCTGCACCGTGGTCTTCCATTTGGCCAGCCGGGTGACGGCGAGCTTGGAGGCGTCCTTGCCGAGGAATTCGCGCAGCCCCGAGACGAAGACCTCGCGCAGGAAGATCGCCGTGGCCGGCACGATCAGCCAGGGATTCATCCCCGAGGTGCCCAGGATCACCGCCAGCGCGATCACCACCATCGCCTTGTCGGCAATCGGGTCGAGCATCGCGCCGAAGCGGCTCTGCTGCCGCCAGGCACGGGCGATCCAGCCGTCGAGGAAATCCGTCAGCGAGGCGCCGACGAAGAGACCGAAGGCGATCCAGTCCGCCAGCGGCCGCGGCAGGAAGGCGAAAGCCAGCGCCGCACCCGGGGCTGCCAGCAGCCTCAGCACAGTCAGGATATTTGGCAGGGTCCATCTCATGCGGTTCTCCTAGCGCGCGGCGCCGGACAGGGAAAGGGCACATCGGTTCACCTTCGCTTAGACCTTTGGAGCTAGCAAAAGCAAGGGAAGGAGACGCGGCGCATGGCGGCGACGGCAGAGACAGTGGAAAGCGCGCTGCGCCGGGCCCGCGGCCTGGCCCGCGGCGGCGCTCCGGCAGAGGCGGCGGGGCTCTATCTCGACCTGCTGGCGCGCTATCCCGGCAACCGCAAGGCGCGCCGCGGGCTGGCGGAGGTGACGCGGATCGGCGATCCGGCGCTGCGCCGCCAGATCGGCGCGGGGATCGAGGCGGTGCGGCAGATGCTGCGCGCCGGACGCACCGCGGAGGCGGTCGAAGCGGCGGGCGCCATGCTGGCTGGAGCGGCGCAGTTTCCCGTTCTCCACACCCTCCTGGCCGAGGCGCTGGTCGCCGCGGGCGATCCCGGCCGCGCCTGCGCGCATCTGATGACGGCGCACCGGCTGGCGCCGGAGGATGGCGACGCGGCGATGAACCTGGCGCGGATGCTGATGGATCTGGGGCGCCCGGCCGAGGTCGCCGCGCTGACCTGCGACCTGCTCGCGCAACGCCCCGGCGACCTCCTGGCGCTGGCGCTGCGCGGCAATGCGCTGGCCATGCTCGGCCAGGGGGCGGAGGCGCGGGACTGCCTCGACCGCGCGCTGGCCGCGGATCCGGAGAATGCCGCGCTCCGCGCCGACCGCTCCGGCCTGCTTTTCGCCCTCGGCGAGACCGCGCTGGCGGAGGCCGATATCCGCCGCGCGCTGGCGCTCGATCCGGACCGGCCGCGCTTCCTCTACCTCGCCTGCGTGGAACTTGCGCTCCCCGCCGATGACCCGCTGCTCGGCCGCGCTGCCGCACGGCTCGCCGATCCCGCCCTGCCCCGGCGGGACGAGGCGCTGCTGGCTTTCGGCCTCGCGCGCCAGCATCATCTGCGGGGCGAACGGGCGGCAGCCTTCGCGCTCTGGTCCCGCGGAAATGCCGCGCGCAAGGCGGAGATGGGCTACGCGCTGGCGCAGGACGAAGCCGAATTCGCCCGCATGCGGCAGATCGCGGCCCAGGGCTTTCCGCAGATCGATCCGCCGCCCCTTGCCAGCCGCCGCCCGGTCTTCGTCACCGGCCTGCCGCGCTCGGGCACCACGCTGGCGGAGCAGATCCTGGCCAGCCATCCTCAGGTCCATGGCGCGGGGGAGCGCGACAGCCTGGCGGCGGCGATCCACATGGAGGGCCCGCCCGAGGCGCCGCCCTCCGCAGCGCAGCTCCTGCGGCTGCGCGCCGCCTATCTCGACACGCTCGCCGCCTCGACGCCCGAGGCCGGCTGGGTGGTCGACAAGATGCCCAGCAATTTCCTCTACATCCCCTGGATCGCCGCCGCCTTCCCCGAGGCCGCGATCATCCATCTGGAGCGCGACCCGGTGGCGACCTGCTGGTCGAATTTCCGCAACATCTTCCCGCAGGGCGGGCGCGGCACCGGCTTCGGCAACGACCTGGCGGACCTCGCGGGCTATCACCGGCTCTATCGCGGGCTGATGGCCGACTGGACCCGGCTCTGCCCGGGCCGGATCCTGCCGCTCGGCTACGAGGCGCTCTGCGCCGACCAGCGCGGCGAGACGGAGCGGCTGCTCGCTCGTCTCGGCCTGCCCTGGCACGAGGGCTGCATGCAGTTCCACGAAACCGCGCGCACCGTCACCACCACGTCGGCAGCCCAGGTCCGCAGGCCGCTCTACCAAGGCAGTTCGGAGAGCTGGCGCGCCTACGAAGCCTGGCTCGGCCCCCTGCTCGACGGCCTCGCGGATGCCCGCCGCCCGGCCGCAGCCCGCGCCGGCGGCACCGCAGCGCCTGCGGCCCGGGCACCGGCCCGGCCATGAGGGCCTGCAGCTCCTTTGCCGGACGACGGCGACCGGCCCGGCCCGGCAGGTCTTCCAGCCCGGCGCCCCTGCAGCCGGAACAGACGCAGCCGCTGTGCCTGTGTCCAGAGTTCCGCGCTCGCCGCAGGAGCCTGCGATCCCTATGCGACGCAGGAAACTCCCGCGCCCATCGATTAGGCGGGGCAATCGCGGGCCGTCCTGCCGCTGGAAGGCCAAGGCGGATTGCCGGTCGCTTTACCGGCGAACTGTCTCGGGTTCAGGATTGACAGCCGGAGGATGGAGAGTCCCGCGAGAGCGGTAGCCGAGAGGAAGACCTCCGGACATAGGCCGTCGCAGGGTGCCATGCGCCTCCGGTGCGTGAACCTGCCGAACATGGTCTCGATGCGGTTGCACCACCTGGATTGGCGCCTGTCATATTTCACCGGGTGCTTGCATTTCTTTCGACCGGGAATGCAGGCGCCCACCGCTTTTCCGGCAAGGCTTCTCGGAGCCAATCGGCGGCATAGCCGCGATCCCCGAACAGACATTATCGTTTCGGCAGACCGCAGAGCAGCGTTCCTGCGCCAGCATGGCCGCTCACATGTCGGGCGGCAACGAACAAGTCGATCCGCCGCCCCGGACTGTCGCAGATGGCGTGAAGCTCGGTGTTCGTGCCGTCCGTTCCCGGGGAAACGTACTTCCGGATCGCTTCCTGCTCCTCGAACTTCGGCGGACCAACCGGGATCGCGTCCCGGGGCGCGGTGTAACCTGCGCTTACCGCCGGGGTTCCTGGCAGGGTCGGGGCGCTGACGCCAAGCTGAACCGGGGGATGCCGCAGATGGCCAGACCGGTGATGGAACTCCGCGCGCTCGTGTTGAGCGGAGCGCCCGCCCGCCACCGGTCCGAGGGCCGCCCCGACCCGCGATGCGGACCCGCTGCGCGGGATGGTCAGCTTCGCCGCGGAACGGCCGATGGCTTTCGAGCGCCCGCCAATCGATCCCCCGAATCGGTTGGCGGACAAAGCGCTGGCCGCCGCCATCCAGGCGGCCTGCGTTCATGGCGTCCCGACACGTTCGAAGGATGATCTGGTTCAGGCGACGGGCCGGACCGGCATCTCGATGAGCCCAGGTCAGCCGCCTGCGCGGGGAACGGGCCATTTTCCGCCATCGGTCCAAGGACGATGGCGAGTGGCGAGCGCGTCGATGCCGTCCTGGCACGGCCGATCGAAGACGCATGGCCCTTCGGCGGGGAAAGCCTCCCCCAGAGCCCTTCTTCTTCCGCCCCGGCTCATGGATCGACGCGACCTGTCTCAAGGTGCGCCAGGGCGGGCGCGCCGCCATCGCGCTAGGACGGATGGCGAAGCCATGACGGCTGTCTGCGGCCGTCACCTTCGCGGTCGTGCGAACGGCTGTCCGCGGCCGTCGCCATCGGTCCGACCCCGATGGCAGACGGGCGGTGCGAGGTCCCGGGCATGGCGACCAGCGCCTCCGGGGCCGGGCCGTTCACGGGACTTTCGCGGCACCACCGGCGCCACGGTTCCCATTCCCTCCTGCGCGATCTCGTGGGCCGCAGCCTAGGCGGCGTGAAGCTGGCGGCCAGCGATACGCATGAAGGCACCAAGGTCGCGACCGCAGGGCGGACTCCACTGCCTGGCAGCGCCGCCGCGTCCATTTCCGGCGCAATGCGCTCGCCAAGGCCGACAAGAGCCGCCGGGGGGCCTTCATCGCCATGGCCTTCGCCCAGCCAGGGCACGCCGCCGCCAGGACCCAGCGGCGCCTAGCCGCCGACCGGAGGCGTCGCGAGCGGCCGACGCGCGCCACGCTCATGGACAGGACGGAGGAAGACGTGCCGGCCTCCATGACCTTCCCGCCCCGGCACCGCGCCAGGCGTCACGGCACGAACCCGATCGCGCGCCCGGATGGCCAGATCAGGCGGCGCGCCGATGCCGCCGATGTCCGGGCCTTCCTTCGGACCGGCGGCCGTCATGCCCTCGCTTCCCGACGATGCCGCGATCCGGCGCCTCGTCGGAGCCATCAGATGGAGCAGACCGGGGAACAGACTGCACAGTGCGCCAGCTGCATGGCGCTGGAAACGCCCGCGCCGGTCTGCGACGATGTCACCGTCAGCCTGCCTCCATCGAAAAGCGGCCAGCCAGACCCGCCCGCCAGCCGTCGCGAGCTGCGCCGCAAAGCGGGACAGGATCTCAGGCGACCGCGCCCCCTTTGCGGCGGCCATGCGGGTCGCAAAGCGGGGGGCTTGCAGATCCGTCTCGTCAATCCTCACGGATTTCTGGTCGCCATACCCGGGAGCCAGTCCCGCCATCATCCGCACGAAGTTGCCTTTCTCGTGCCGACGCGTCCAGCGGCTGCAGAGCGTTTCCCCGGCATTTGCGGCACCACGGGCGCCACGGCCCATCTCGACCGTGCGGAGCTTGGGCTTCGGGGGCATCGCGCCATCTCGACCCATTGCGGTTGACGAAGGTAGTTCCACTCGCGATCCGCTTGTCATCACCACGGAACTTTCCATGCGACTTTGGCAAGACGGGATTCAGACGCACCGGCCGCGCGGCGGTCAGCCGGAACGGGCCCCTCATGCCACCGCCCCGTTGCCGGAGCCGGAGCCGGAGCCGCGATTCATGTGGGAGGGAGCAAATCAGTACACCCCGAGCCCAGCGGAGAGGAGTTCCGGCCTGTCCGGTTCAAGGATCAGCATCCTGTGCCGGGCCCCGCGCCTGGAACCGAACACGTGGCCCCCCCGCTGACCGGATTGCGCCCGTGAGCGACTTGCACGGTCAGCGCATGGCCACGTACCACCTTCCGGGGTCAGGCCCTGCGCGCCGCCAATGGTCGGGGCCAATACCGGGTGACGGACATTGTTGCCAAGGAGTTCCGCAGCTGCCTGCGCAGCGCAATCGCGCCGAAGCCGCCGGCAACCTGCGGAGGCTCCCGCCAGATGCTCCTCGCCGATGTCGGGCGCGGCACGCCTTCCCCATTTGACGGCGCTGGGGCCGCATCCCGCACCGGCGGCTCCTCTACCACGTCCGGCGCAAAGCCAGGTTCGACTTCGCCTGGCTTTGCGGCCGCGAGCTGGCAGCGCGTGCCCCTGCCTCTGGACAACATCAGTCGTCGTTGCGACGATGCATGTCGCCCCCCCGGGCAAAGCGCGCCCTGGCCCATCGGCCGCATCCATGCACCGCCCTGCCGAGCCGTCCAGATCGGGGCCCCATACTGGATGGACATGACGTCAGGCACCCTTTGGATCATCCTGCCGAAAGAAGGAGGGCGAAGGCCGTCGCGCTTGCGGTGGAGATGGACTGCGTGCCGCTGCAAGGCCCGCGGCATTGTCGGCGTGACCCTGTCACAAGGATGCCGGGGACATTTCCGGATATCCGTCCCGACCCGTTTCACGGTCCAAGACATCCCTGTCGCGGCGCCTGCAGGCCGGGTGGGCCCGGCGAGATGCAGACTGCGGTCGAAAACGCGTCCTTTCCGCGGGGCGGGACCATCCCCTTCTGGTCGGCCTGCGCGCAGCCTGCCAGGGAGCGGTCTAAAGCCTTGCCGCCCGCGTCCGAATAGCAATGGGTCGTCAGCGCCCCCCTGGGGCGGCAGAGCCCGTCCGGCACGGGTGCCGTCGCATGACCCGGAACCGCTGGCGGCGGGCGCCAACGGGACGGGGCGGCGATCAGCTGCCGGGGTTGAAGAAGTCGTAGATCTTCTGCGCCATGTTGTCGGAGATGCCCTCCACCGCGCGC
Source organism: Poseidonocella sp. HB161398 (assembly GCF_005870025.1). GTDB lineage: Bacteria > Pseudomonadota > Alphaproteobacteria > Rhodobacterales > Rhodobacteraceae > Mangrovicoccus. Next base: position 35,290 of record NZ_VATA01000003.1, on the reverse strand, counting down.
AGGTCGGCGAGGTTGGCGCGGCTCACCGCCTTGGCGGAGCCGAAATGCGCCAGCAATGCGCGCTTGCGCGAGGCGCCGACGCCCGGCACCTCGTCCAGCGGCGTCGCCCCCATCGCCTTGGCGCGCTTCGCCCGGTGCGTGCCGATCGCGAAGCGGTGCGCCTCGTCGCGCAGGCGCTGGATGAAATAGAGCACCGGGTCGTTGTGGCGCAGCGCCATCGGGCGCTGGCCGACGCGGTGGAATTCCTCCTTGCCCGCATCGCGGTCGATGCCCTTGGCGACGCCGACCATCGGCACGTCCTCGACGCCGAATTCCCGCATGATCTCGGCCACGGCGCTGACCTGCCCGGCGCCGCCGTCGATCAGCAGCAGATCGGGCCAGAGGCCGAGCGTGCGGTCCGGATCCTCCTTCAGCAGGCGCTTGAAGCGGCGCGTCAGCACCTCTTTCATCATCCCGAAATCGTCGCCCGGCACCAGGTCTTCGCCACGGATGTTGAACTTGCGGTACTGGTTCTTCAGGAATCCCTCGGGCCCGGCGACGATCATGCCGCCGACGGCGTTCGTGCCCTGGATATGCGAGTTGTCGTAGACCTCGATCCGCGCGGGCGGACCGTCGAGCCCGAAGGCCTCGGCCACGCCGCGCAGCAGCTTGCCCTGGGTCGCGGTCTCGGACATCCGCCGCGCCAGGCTCTCGCGGGCATTGCGCGCCGCCCCGGCGATCAGCTCGGCCTTCTCGCCCCGCTGCGGCACGGCGATCTCGACCTTGCGCCCGGCCTTCTGCGCCAGCGCCTCCAGCATCAGGTCCTCGTCCTCGATCCCGTGCGACAGCAGCAGCTGCCGCGGCGGCTCGCGGTCGGAATAGAACTGGCCGATGAAGGCCTCCATGATCTCGGTCTCGCTGACCCCCTCGCCCACGCGCGGATAGTAGTCGCGGTTGCCCCAGTTCTGGTTGGCGCGGATGAAGAAGACCTGCACGCAGGCCTGGCCGTTCTCGGCATGCAGCGCGATGATGTCGGCCTCGGCGACGCCGCGCGGGTTGATGCCCTGGGAGGTCTGCACCTGGGTCATCGCGCGGATCCGGTCGCGCAGGGCGGCGGCGCGCTCGAATTCCATCGCCTCGGAGGCCTTCTGCATCTCCTCGGCCAGCTGCGCCTGCACCTTGGTCGAGCGCCCGGCGAGGAAATCCTCGGCATCCTTGACCAGCCCGCGGTACTCCGCCTCCGAGACCAGCCCGACGCAGGGCGCCGCGCAGCGCTTGATCTGGTAGAGCAGGCAGGGGCGCGTGCGGCTCTCGAACTGGCTGTCGGTGCAGTTCCTCAGCAGGAAGACCTTCTGCAGCTGGTTGAGCGTGCGGTTGACCGCGCCCGCCGAGGCGAAGGGGCCGTAGTACTTGCCCGGCGCCGATTTCTTGCCGCGGTGCTTGGCGATCTGCGGGAAGGCATGCCCGGTGACATGGATGTTCGGGAAGCTCTTGTCGTCGCGCAGCAGCACGTTGTAGCGCGGCTTGAGCTGCTTGATGAGGTTCTGCTCGAGCAGCAGCGCCTCGGTCTCGGTCCGCGTCGTGAGGAACATCATCGACGCGGTCTCGGAAATCATCCGGGCGATGCGCGGGCTGTGGCCATGCGGGCGGGCATAGCTCGAGACGCGCGCCTTGAGGTTCCGCGCCTTGCCGACATAGAGCACGCGCTGCTGCTCGTCGAGCATGCGGTAGACGCCCGGAGCGGTCTCCAGGTTGCGCAGGTAGTCGGCGATCCGCGCGTGGCCGGTCAGCGGAGTTTCCGGCGAGCTGTCAGTGTCAATGGTCATTGCAGGCGTTCTTGATTCATTCAGCCCTGCCCCGATTCCAGCCCGACCTCAAGGGCGAACATACCCACCGAAGCTGTGGATAAGTCTGTCGACAACTTCTGGGTAGCTTGGATTTTCCCTTGTTTCACCGGTTCTTCCATGGATTGCCCGTTTCTTGGGCTAAATTTCAGGGCATTGAAAACAAAGGAAACTTTTTATTTCACTTGATAAGTTTCTGAGATTTCTGACATTTCTCTGACGGTTACGTGACATGATTGTGACCGGTGCAAAACTAGTTTGACCCAGGGTCACTCCACGCCCAGCACATCCGGCGTCTGCCAGGCCAGGTGCTGGCCGCCGTCGGTGCACAGGAGCTGCCCGGTCACTGCCTTCGCGCGCAGGAAGTAGAGCAGCGCCTGGTCGATGTCGTCAGGGTCCGAGCCGCGCTCCAGCACCGTGGCGGCCCGCTGGGCGGCGAAATGCGCCTCGCTCTGGCGCGCGCCCTGCAGCGTCGGGCCGGGGCCGATGGCATTGACCCGGACCCGCGGCGCCAGCCCCTGGGCCGCGGTGCGGGTCAGCGCCCAGAGCCCCATCTTGGCCAGGGTGTAGGTCGTGAACTCGGGCGTCAGCTTGCGCACGCGCTGGTCGATCATGTTCACCGCCAGCCCCTGGGCGACCGGCTCGCCGCGCGCATCGGCCACCGGATCGGGGACCTGGGCGGCGAAGTTCTGGATCAGCACGAAAGGCGCGCGCAGGTTGCTTTCCATGTGCCGGTCCCAGCTCTCGCGGGTGGCGCTGCGGATGTTGTCGTAGTCGAAGATCGAGGCGTTGTTGACCAGCACAGTCAGCGGCCGGCCGAAGGCCGCGGCCGCGGCCGGCACCAGCGCCTGCATGTCCGCCTCGCGGGTCAGGTCGGCCTGGAAGGCCCGCGCCTCGCGCCCCATGGCGCGCAGCTCGGCGCAGAGGCCCTCGGCCTCGCCGCCGGAACTGGCGTAATGGACGGCGACGTCATAGCCCTCCGCCCCCAGGCAGAGCGCCATGCTCCGCCCCAGCCGCTTGCCCGCTCCGGTTACCAGCGCGACACTCATGACCCGTACTCCTCAGCCCAGAACCATCACCAGATAGCCGGCATAGAGCAGGACAAGCAACGCGCCGGCGACGCGCGTCAGGTTGCGGCCCATCAGCACGAAGGGCACGAGCAGCACCGAGGAGCCGAGCATCACCCAGAGGTCCATCTGCAGGAATTGCGGATCGACCGGGATCTTGCCGACAAAGGAGGTCACGCCGATGATGCCGAGCAGGTTGAAGACGTTCGAGCCGATGACATTGCCGAGCGCCACTTCGGCATGGCGGCGCAGCGCGGCCATGACCGAGGTCGCCAGCTCGGGCAGCGAGGTGCCGACCGCAATCAGGGTCAGGCCGATGGCGGTCTCGCTGATGCCGAAGGTGCGGGCGATGTTGACCGAGCCCTCGATCAGCAGGTTCGCCCCCACCGGCAGGCCGATCAGGCCCAGCACCAGCCAGGTCGCGACCTTCCAGCCGGGCATCGACGGATCGGCGCCCTCGACCTCCTCTTCCTCTTCGCTCTGCGACTTGCGGTGGGCGCGGGCCTCGCGCGCCTGGTCCCAGAGCACCACCACCAGCCCGGCCAGCAGCACCAGGCCATGGACCCAGGTGATCGGCCCGAGGAAGCAGACGGCGATGAAGACGGCGCTGGCGGCGAGCATGCCCCAGTAGGATTTCCGCGTGTCGCATTCGCTGGTCATGATCGGCGCGATCAGCGCCGGGATGCCGAGCACCAGCAGGACATTGGCAGTGTTCGAGCCCACCACGTTGCCAAGCGCGATGCCCGGCGCATTGTCGAGCACCGCCTGGATGCCGATCAGCAGCTCGGGCGCCGAGGTGCCGAAGGCGACGATGGTCAGGCTGACGATCAGCGCCGGAATGCCCAGCCGCAGCGCCAGGTTCACCGCGCCCTTCACCAGCGCGTCGCCGGCCAGGACCAGGATCAGCAATCCCAGCCCGGTATAGACCCAATCCAACATCACTTGTCACGTTCCTCGCAATTGCACGGGCCGCGGCCGACGATGAAGCCGCCGCAGCGCGGGCACCGGCGGGGCGCCCTGAGTTTCGCATTCGGGTTCCGGGGGCGGGGCAGCCGCGGCAGCCGCAGCTTGCCGAAGATCGCCAGGATGGCGATGCCGATCAGGAAGAAGGTGACGATCTTGATCACGGCATCAGAGCCCGTATCGCGCGAAGAGCGCCCGTTCCTCGAGCGCCAGGCCGATATCGCCGGCAACGCGCGCGCCGAGGAAGGGGATCAGCCCGCGGCGCTTGGCGAAGACCGGCAGCTTGACCTTCTCGCCGTAGAGCTCCTTCAGCTTCGGCTTCAGGTGGGCGATGCCGTCGGCCAGGCCGATCTCCACCGCCTTCTCGCCGACCCAGACCTCGCCGGTAAACAGATCCGCCCCCTCGGGCAGCTTGGCGCCGCGGCGCGCCTTCACATGGGAGATGAAGGCGTCGTGGATCTGCGACAGGATCCCGTCGAGCCGCTCGACATCCTCGGGCTTTTCGGGACGGAACGGGTCGAGCATGCTCTTCGATTTCCCGGCAGTGTGGACGCGCCGCTCCACCCCGTGCCTGGCGATCAGCTCATGCGCGCCGAAGGAGGCGGCGATCACGCCGATCGAGCCGACCACCGAGCAGGGATCGACCCAGATGTCGTCCGCCGCCGAGGCCAGCCAGTAGCCGCCCGAGGCCGCCACGTCCTCGACGAAGGCATGGACGGGGATGCCCTTCTCTTCCGACAGGCGCCGGATGCGCGCGCCGATCAGCGAGGACTGCACCGGGCTGCCGCCCGGCGAGTTCAGCACCAGCGCCACCGCGGCCGGCTTGCCCTTGGCAAAGGCCTTTTCGATCAGCGGCGCGACGGACCGGTCGCTGAGCGCATTGCCCCGCGACTGGCTGGAGATGACGCCCTGCAGATGGACGACGTTCACGCGCGGCGCGCGGTTCAAAAAAGCGAGAGACGGTTTCATGGGCAGCACATAGAGGCTGCACCAGCCCCCAGCAAGGAGAGGCGCGGCGGAAAGACGCGACTGCGGCGGGTCCGCCGCAGGCCCGGCAGGCGCGGCGCCCGGTCAGGAGGCGGACCGCCCCTGCGGGCGGCCGCGCTCAGTACCCGTAGCCGTAGCCATAGCCGTATTCGTAGCCGTAGCCGCTGGCCGAATAGCGGCACTTGTTCAGCACCACGCCCATGATCTCGGTCATCTCGCTGATCTCGCTCTCGGCGACGTCGAGCTCTTCGATCGTGGTCTGCTCGGCCGCGGCGACCAGCAGCGCGGCATCGACATGCTCGAGGAAGCCGATCGTGTCGTCGCTGGCCAGCAGCGGCGCGGTGTCGAAGACCGTCAGGTCGGGCTTGTAGCGCGCCTCGAGCTCGTCGAGGATCTCGCGGGTCCGGGCGCTCTGCAGCAGCTCGGAGGAATTCGCCTCGGCCGCCAGGTTGGTGCCGAAGGCGAGGTTGCCGTTGAAGCAGACCATGTGGTCCTCCGGCGCCTCGTCCCCGGTCAGCGCCTTGGCGAAATAGTGCGGCTCCTTCAGGCCCAGCACCTTGGCCAGGCTCGGGCGGCGCAGGTCGAGCTCGATCACCATGATCCTCAGGTCGGACTGCCGCGCCAGGCTGAACGCCAGGTTGGCGGTGATCGTCGTCTTGCCGCATTTCGGCGTCGCCGAGGTCACGACGAGCCGCTTCCAGCCCTTGGCCTTGGCCTGCTGCACGACCTTGGTGCGCATCATGTCGAAGGGCGTCGCCTGCTGCTTGCCGAAGAAGGAGACGACCCGCATGTGCTGCAGCATGCGCGGGTTCGGGGTGAAGACCTTGAGCGCCGCCCAGCGGGCCGCCACCTCGGCATCCCCGCCCCCGCCGCCGCCGCGCCCGGTCCGCAGCTCGCCGCTGCGGTCGCGGATGCCGCTGCGCTTCTCGCGCGCGCGGTGCAGGGCATTCTGAAGTCGTTCCATCCTGCTATCCTCCGGAGGCCGCTACTTGAGGGAAATGTCCATGCCGAACTTGCGCGCGATGTCCTCGGCCAGGACATTGAGCGGCACGACATACATGTGGATCGCCCAGATGCTGAGCGGGATCGCCAGGAAGAGCAGGATGATCGTCAGGAAGAAGAACATCCGGCGCCAGCGCGTCTCCTGCTCGGTGCGGATCAGCGGGATGACGGCGAAGGTGGCGATGCCCAGCTTGTCGCTGATCTCCACCGGCCGGCGGATCGAGCGGTTCAGCAGCTCCAGCAGGACGATGAAGCCGAAGCCCATCGACAGCCCGACCCCGAGCCCGGCCGCCGCGATCAGCGGGCGGTTGGGCTTCGAGGGGCGCATCGGGCGCGTCGCCTGCTCCACCACCGAGATGCGCTGCGACTTGCCGCCGAGCTCGATCCGCTCGCCGGTCTCGGCCGCCGAGAGCCGCGCCACGGCGCTGCGGTACTGTTCCTGGGTATTCTCGTAGTCGCGGGTGTAGCCGTCGAGCGCGACCGCCGTGGCGGGCATCTGCGACAGGCTGCCGGTGACGTTCTCCAGTTCGGCCCTCGCGCCGTCGAGATCGCCCTGCAGCTGCTCCAGCCGGTGGTCGACCTGGGCAAGCTGGGCGTCGAGCACGGCCTTGGGCCCCTCGTCCCCGGCACCGGCGGCCACGCCGACGCGTGCCTCCAGCTGGCGGACCCGCGCCTCGAGCACCTTGATGCGCGGATGGTCCGGCGCGTAGACGATCAGCGCGTTGTCGAGCGCGTCGCGGGCCTGGGCCAGCGCCTGCTCGTCCGGGCCGAGATTGCGCCCGGTGCCGACCGAGCCCGTCGCCGCGAAGAGGTCGAGCGCCGCCTGCCGCTGCTGGGTCAGCGTGTCGATCTGGTCCTGCAGGTTGCGGATCGCCTCCGCCAGCGCGGTCTGGCGCGAGCTGAGGTAGTCGCGGTTCTCCGGCAGGGACCCGGCATTGGCGCTCTTGAAGTCGAGGATCTTCGCGCTCTGCCTGTCGAGCTCGCCGCTGAGCCGGTCGACCTCCTCCTTGAAGAAGTCCATCGTGTCGCCCGCCGCGACGGTGCGCATCCGGACGTTCTCGTTGAGGATCTGGGTCACCAGCTCGTTGGCGACGCGGGCGACGACATCGGGGTTCGAGCCGCGGAAGGCGACATCGACGAAGGTCGCCTGGTTGCGGCCCGCGAAGATGGTGAACTTCGTCCGGTCGCGCATCTGGTTGACGATGTCGGTCGCGGTCATCGCGTCCTCGTCGGGGAAGACCTCCAGCTTGCTGGCGAGGTCGACGAGGCTGGCGCGGGCCATCACCCGCTGCTCGATCACCTGGAGCTGCTCCTGCGCGACGACATTGACGGTCGATTCCGCCAGCTTGTCCGAGATCTGCGGAGACTCCACCAGGAGCCGCGCCGTCGCGGAGTATTCCGGCGGCATGACGATCGCGACCGCCGAGCCGAGCACGGCGAAGAAGACAACGATGACAAGGAAATAGTGAAACCGGCGCCAGAAGATCGAAATGTAGTAGGAGAAATCAATTCTCATCGCATTGGGGTCCTCTAGAGCGCGTATCCGCCGAGATAGACCCCGTCATCGAGCACGGAACGGATCGTTTCCTCGGTGACGGCAGGCTGTTCGGCTGAGAAGGCATAGACAAGGGCCAGATCGCAGATCTGGTTTACGAGGCGCGGCACCCCGCCGGTCACTTCGTGGATGACCGGAACCGCGGCCGGGTCGATTTCCGCGCCAGTGCCCCCCGCCACTTTCAGCCGGTGCGCGATGTACTCGCCGACTGTCGCGGGCGCCATCCGGCCCAGATGGAAGCTGGCGCCGACGCGCTGCAGGAACTGGCGCAGCTCGGGACGGCGGATCATGTCGCGGAATTCCGGCTGGCCGACCAGCACCAGCTGCAGCAGCTCGTCCTTGTTGCTGTTGATGTTGGTCAGCATCCTGAGCTCCTCGACGGTCTCGGGGGTCAGGTTCTGCGCCTCGTCGATGATCAGCACCATGCGCCGCCCGCCGGCATAGACCTCCAGCATGTGATCCTGCAGCAGCTGGAAGAGCTGGACATAGCTGCATTGCGGATCGAAGGGCACCGCGAAGGCGTGCAGCACCCATTGCAGCAGCTCGCCGCGCCCGCCCTGGGCATTGGAGATCAGGCCGATATCGACATCGTCCTCCATCGAGCGCAGCAGGTACTGCAGCAGCGTCGTCTTCCCCGCCCCCACCTCGCCGGTGATGACGGTGATCGGCGCACGGGTCATCATCCCGTATTCGAGCATCGTGAAGGCAAGGCGGTGATCGCGCGACCAGTACAGGAATTCCGGGTCCGGCAGCAGCGTGAACGGACGTTCCGCAAAGCCGAAATGGGAATTGTAGATGTCTGTTGGTACCGTCTTGTTCATGGTGTCCTAGCCTACACGTCCGTCTGGCGGATGTCCCCGCGAATCCCCGGAAGCCGGGCTAATTCCGGAGGACGGTCCGGATCCGCGACAGGTCCACGCGTCGCACAATCGATAGCCGGGGTCCCTGCGGCTTCCCCCGGCAGCAGCAAAGAGTCGCAGCCCTGCGGCAGATACCCGACGCCCGGGAACCCGCACACCCGCCCGTTTCCCTGCGGTTGAAAATACCTCCGGAACTGGTTTCCAATTGCGCACAATGAAGGTAAATTGCTACCATTGATCACGTTCATGGCCCTCGCCGCACCTGGTTTCCGATTACACATAAATGTTCAGCTTTAACTAAGTCTCAATAAAAACTGGAGTTTCGTTGAATCAAATCATAGCTCTGGATAGAACCAGCCAATGTTCAGCGGAGCCCGACCATCAGGGAAGCATTCTCTCTGCGCAACAGAAGATATTCTTAAGATATGCCCACGAGGTGGCCCCGAGTGACTATCCATATACAGACTTCTGCATCAAATTCGCGCGAAGTCGCCGACCATAGCCTTTCGGTATCTTTATACCGCCGCTCCGTTAAGCGAGTATGCGACATTGCCTTCGTCCTCTGCATCCTCCCCGTCATCGTCCCTCTGATCCTGGTCTTCGCCGCGATCGTCGCACTCGACGGCAGCAACCCCTTCTTCATGCAGCGCCGGGTCGGCCGCGACGGCCGCATCTTCCGCCTGATCAAGCTGCGCTCGATGATCCCCGATGCCGAAAGCCGGCTGCTCGGCTATCTCGCCGCCAATCCCGAGGCCAAGCGCGAATGGGACGAGATGCAGAAGCTCTCCCGCGATCCGCGCATCACCCCGGCCGGCCGCTTCATCCGCCGCTTCTCCATCGACGAGCTGCCGCAGTTCTTCAACGTCCTCGCCGGCCATATGAGCGTCGTCGGCCCGCGCCCGATGCTGCCCTCCCAGCGCGAACTCTATCCCGGCCGCGCCTATTACGCGCTGCGCCCCGGCATCACCGGCTTCTGGCAGGTCAGCAAGCGCAATGACGCGAGCTTCGCCGAGCGGGCCCATTTCGATGCAGACTACTTCCATGCGATGTCCCTCCGGACCGACCTCCTGGTGATGTTCAGGACTGTTGGCGCCGTGCTGCGCGCCACCGGCGCCTGACCCTGCAACATGCTCCGCAGCGCCGCTGCGGCAGCTCCCGGGATCGGCGGTTTTCAGCATGGGCAGGCAAATGGCGTTGATCGGCCGCGAGGGGTGCACTAGCACCTCCCTACTGCAAGGAATTTCGAGGGTACCCATGTCATTGACCAGCAAGCTCGGGACGGTCCTGCTGTCCACCACCCTGATCCTGGCCCTTGCCGCCTGCGAAAGCGACGAGCAGAAGGCGCAGAAGAAATTCGAGAGCGCCGAGGCCCTGATCGAGGCCGGCGACTATGCGCGCGCCCAGGTCGAGCTGCGCGGCATCTTCGATCTGACCCCGGAATTCCTCGATGCCCGCCTGGCCTATGCCCGCGTGCAGGTGAAGCTCGGCGACCTGAAGGACGCCTATGGCCAGTTCCTGCTGGCCGCGCAGCAGCACCCGCGCAGCTTCGAAGCCCGCGTCGAGGCCGCCGAGATGTCCGCGACGCTGGGCGATTTCGACCGGTTCGACACCAATCTGGACGCCGCGCTCGATCTCGAGCCCGAAAATCCCCGCGCCAAGGCGCTGTCGCTGGTGCGCCAGCTGCGCGAGGCGCGCCGCCGCAGCGACACCGCCCGGATCGAGCAGATCCGCGACGAGGCGCAGGCGCTGCTCGATGCCGACCCGACGCTGGTCCATGCCCGCAACGCGCTGATCGATGCCCATACCGCCCTCAACGATCCCTATGGCACGCTGGAGCTGCTGAACGAGGCGATCGCGCTCTACCCGCAGGAGAAGCGCTACTACTCGTTCAAGCTGCAGCTGCAGAACCAGATCGACGATCTCGAGGGCATCGGCGAGACGCTGAAATCCGCCGTCGACGCCTTCCCCGACGACCGGGACTTCAAGCTGGCGCTGGTGCGCTGGTACCTGCGCAACGGCGATGCGGACTCCGCCGAGGCCTTCATGAAGGCCGATGTCGAGCGCAAGGGCGACAGCGACGGGCCGCGGGTGGAATACGTCCAGTTCCTGCAGCAGGTGAAGGGCCCCGAGGCCGCGCTGGCGCAGATCGACGACTACATCGCCGGGGGCACCAACAACGTGCTCTTCCGCACGCTGCGCGCCAGCACGCTGTTCGATTCCGGGCGCCACCAGGAGGCCATCGACGAGCTGCGCACCCTGCTCGATGCCGATGCCGTCGGTTCCGACAGCCTGGTTCGCGACGCACGGATCGCGCTGGCCCGCATGCTGATCGTGCAGGGCAGCAAGGACGAGGCGGCCGGGATCGTCGACAAGGTGCTCGAGGCCGATCCGCGCCATGTCGAGGCGCTCAAGCTGCAGGCGGAGCGGCTGGTCGAGGAGGACCGCGTCGGCGACGCCATCCTGTCGCTGCGCACCGCGATGGACCAGGCCCCCGACGACGCGATGCTCTACACGCTGATGGCGCGCGCGCACGAACGCGAGGGCAACCGCGACCTGATGCGCGAGAACCTGCAGCTGGCGGTCGAGAAATCCGCCTATGGCAGCCGCGAGAGCCAGCGCTATGCCCGGATGCTGATGTCCGAGGACAAGTTCAAGGCCGCCAATGACGTGCTCATCCAGGCCGCGCGCCGCACGCCCGGCGATCTGGGCATCCTCAAGCTGATGGCCCAGGGCGCGATCGGCACCGACGACTGGACCCGCGCCCAGCAGATCGTCAAGAGCATCCGCGCCATCGGCTCGCCCGAGGCCGGCACGCTGGCCGACAGCCTGGAGGCCGACATCCTGGCCCGCACCCAGCGCACCGACGAGAGCATGGAGCTGCTGCGCGGCATGATGGAGAACGAGTCCACCGCGATGACGGCCCAGGCGGCGATCGTGCGGAGCTACCTGTCGCAGGGCAAGACCGCGGAGGCGCGCAGCTTCCTCGACGAGCTGCTGGCCCAGGCGCCGGACTCCAGGACGCTGCGCTTCCTCGATGCCTCGCTGCTCGACATCGAGGGCAAGCCCGCCGAATCGGCCGCCATCTTCCGCAGCCTGCTCGACGAGAATCCCGGCCAGGAGCTGGTCTGGCGCGCCTATGTCACCACGCTCCTGCGCTCGGGCGACAAGGAGGCCGCGCGGGCCGCGCTCGACGAGGGCATCGCGGCGGTGCCCGACGGGATGAACCTGCTCTGGCAGAAGGCCGGCTTCGAGGAGCGCGACGGCAATGTCGAGGCGGCGATCGCGATCTACGAGGACCTCTACAAGCGGAACTCCAACTCGACGATCATCGCCAACAACCTGGCCAGCCTGATCACCTCCTACCGCGACAGCCACGAGGATCTGAGCCATGCCTATACCATCGCCCGCCGCCTGAAGGGCACGGAAGTTCCCGCGTTTCAGGACACTTACGGCTGGATCGCCTTCCGCATGGGCAATCTCGAAGAGGCGCTGCCCTACCTTCAGGACGCCGCGACCAAGCTGACCGAGGACCCGATGGTGCAGGAGCATTTCGCCCGCGCCCTAGCCGAGAGCGACCGCCCGGCCGATGCCGCGCCCTTCTTCGACCGCGCGATCGCGCTGGTCGGCGACAGCGATCCCGACCGGGTTTCCGGGCTGGAGGCGGCGCGCGACGCGGCGCTGGCCAAGGCGGACGAAACACCGAACTGATCCGGACGTCCGGCCCGCCCCGCGGGCCGGGCCCGCTGCCCCGCCGCCCGACTGTGGCACGGGGAATACGCCGCAGTTGTTTGGAGCCGCGAGGGCAATCGGAGGTTGGGTTCACGACCTTTTGCAGTCTACTCTCGCAGCAAAGCCCCGTCAGGGCCGTCTAGTCGAGAGGCACGCATGCTCAGACCGATTATCGCAGCACTTTTCCTGATCCTCAGCGGCGTGATGGCCGTGGCCCAGCAATACACGCTTGCCCCTGGCGACACGCTCTCGGTCGAGGTGCTCGAGGATCCCGCGCTCAACCGCAATGTCCTGGTGCTGCCCGACGGCCGCATCACCTTCCCCTTCGTCGGCTCGATCCCGGCCCAGGGCCGCACGCTTGCCCAGGTCCAGGCCAACCTGACCACCGCGCTGGCGCCGAATTTCGCCACATCGCCGACGGTCTTCGTCAGCCTGTCGCGGCTCTCGCCGGATGCCGGGGCCTCCTCGACGATCACCGGCGACACGATCGCGGTCTACTTCCTCGGCGAGGTGAATGCGCCCGGCCGCATCGAGATCCCCAAGGGCACCACGCTTCTGCAGGCGCTGGCCATGGGCGGCGGGCTGACCAATTTCGCCGCGACCAAGCGCATCCAGCTGCGCCGCACCGGCTCCGACGGGCGCGAGATCATCTACCGCTTCGACTACCGCGCGATCTCCCGCGGGGCCCAGATCACCGGAGCGACGACCATGGCGGATGGCGACGTCCTGCTGGTCCCGCAGCGCCGCCTGTTCGAATAAGGAGCAGCCGAGCGTGAGCCGCCCCTCCCTCTTCGCCGGCGCGCTTGCCGTCGGCGCCGCCGCCGCTTCAGGACAGGCCACCGCGCAGGATGCCGGAGGGGTGGTCCATACCGCCCGGATCAGCAGCTCGATGGAGGCCAATGACAACTATTCGCTCTCCGAGGACTCGCCGGGCGACTCCTTCATCTGGACCAACACGCTGACCCTCGGCATGTCCTCCATCACGCCGGTGGACAGCTTCAGCGGCACCGTGGCGGGCGACCTGCGCTTTGCCGAGCTGCCCGCCGGGGCGGATTCCGGCACCGATCTCGACAACGGGACCGTCAATCTCGACTATGCCCGCCAGGTCTCCGACAACAGCCTGTCGCTGAACTTCTCGGCCAATGACGCGGATGTCGAATTCCTCGATCCGCTGCGCTCCTTCAACGACGATGGCAGCTTCGACGACACCCGGGGCACGGGGCGCCGCACGCTGATGCGCGGCGGCGTGGCACTGACGCTGAACGGGGACGGGCCGGTGCGCTTCGCCTTCTCGGCCAATGCCTCGGAGACGAATTTCTACGACACCACCGACGAGGGGCTGGTCGACCGGGAATTCCAGGAGGTCAGCGCCATGATCGGCGCCGACGTGACCGATACGGCCGAAATCTACCTGGAGGGCAGCGCCTACAACCGCAAGCGCGGCAACGGCAATGACTCGGACTCGGCCACGCTGCGCCTCGGCGCCAAGGCCGATGTCAGCCCGGTGACCGTGCTCGACGCCAATATCGGCTACCAGCGGGTCAATGTGGATGACGAGGACGGCACCAGCGAGACCAACGAGGGCGTCGTCGCCGGCCTGACGCTGACCCGCGCCCTGCCGAACGGCACGATCTACACCCGCATCGATAGCAGCTACTACGAGGGCGGCCAGGAGGCGAGCATGCTGGTCGGGCGCGAATTCGAGCTGCCCGCGGGCAGCTTCGCGGGCGAGATCGGCGCGACCGTCACAGATGCCTCGGATGCCAATCCGGTCTTCAACCTCGCCTACAACACCGGCACCCCGACCTCGCAGTTCCGGGTCGTGCTCAACCAGAGCGTCGCGGTCAATGACGATCTCAACGACCGGCTGAACCTGAACCTGACGACCAGCTACACGCATCTCGTCAACCCGACCTCGTCCTTCACGCTCTCGGCGCTGGCCGGGCGGCGGCAGGATCTGCAGACCGAGTTCGAGGACGAGAGCCTGACGCGCTTCACGCTGACGGCGCAGTACGACCAGACGATCACCCGCGACTGGGCCGTCTCCACCGGGGTCCGCCACCGCACGCGGCTGGAGGACTCGGCAGGCGACTCGCATTCCAACGCCGTCTTCCTGACGCTGACGCGGAGCTTCGGAGCGCAGCGCTAGAACTACCGGCGCTTCACTCGACTATCTTATATCTGTCCGGGAGCGGGCCCGCATAGCTCGCTCCCGGGATTTGTTTTAAAGGGCTTGGAGATGGCAGCAGATACGACGGATCTGGGGGTGGGGCCGGACAACGTGGCGGTTGCCGCGAATTGGCGCGGGTTCACCTGGCTGGTCCTCGCCATCGCTGCCGCGCTGCCGGTCTTCTGGTACGGCTTCACCGCGCTGGCCCGCGCCTGGGTGACGCCGGAATACAGCCACGGGCCGCTGATCCCGCTGATCTCGCTCTATCTCTTCCTGCGCGAGCTGCGCCATAGCCCCCCTGCCCCGGATATCGTGCCCCGCCGCTGGCCCGGCGTCGCGGTCATGCTCTTCGCGCTGGCCGTCGCCGCACTCGGCAATATCGTCGATATCGCCGACATCGTCTGCTACGCGCTGATCGTCTACATCATGGGGCTGGTGCTGGTCTGCTTCGGCTGGGACCGCGGCCGCCGCCACTGGGCGCCGGTGCTGCATCTGGTCTTCATGCTGCCGCTGCCGCAGATGTTCTACTGGAAACTGTCGATCTTCCTGCAGGGCGTCTCCTCCGAGCTGGGCGTCGCCGTGGTGCAGCTGGCCGGCATCCCGGTCTATCTCGACGGCAACATCATCGACCTGGGGGTCTACAAGCTGCAGGTCGCCGAGGCCTGCTCGGGGCTGCGCTACCTCTTCCCGATCCTCAGCTTCTCCTACCTGTTCTCGATCCTCTACCGCGGGCCGTTCTGGCACAAGGCGGTGATGCTGCTCTCGGCGGCGCCGATCACCGTGGCGATGAACAGCTTCCGCATCGGCATGATCGGCATCCTCGTCAACTATTTCGGCATCGAGCAGGCCGAGGGATTCCTGCATTTCTTTGAGGGCTGGGTGATCTTCCTCGCCTGCGTCGGCCTCCTCTTCCTGATGGCGATGGGCCTGCAGCGGCTGACCCCCGATCCCCTGCCGCTGAGCCAGGCCATCGACCTGGAGACCCACGGGCTCGGCCGCGAGGCGACGCGCATCTTCGCCGTCGCCCCGAGCGGCGCGCTGATCGCCGCGGCGGTGCTTTCGGCGGCGCTGTCGATCGGCTGGACCCAGTTCCGAGAGCCGCAGATCATCGTGCCCGAGCGCCGCGACTTCCTGACCTTCCCGCGCAGCTTCGACGGCTGGTACGGCGATTTCGTCCGCCTCGACCCGGCAGTGGAGCGGGTGCTGGGCGCCGACGACTACATCAACGCCACCTACCGCAGCGCGCGCAGCGGCGACTCCTTCAACTTCTTCGTCGCCTATTACGACGACCAGACCACCGGCGGCGGGCTGCACTCGCCCGAGGTCTGCCTGCCCAATGGCGGCTGGGAGGTCTACAGCCTGGAGCCCTACCGGGTCGACATGACCGGCACCGGCTACGGCAGTTTCGACGTCAACCGCGCGGTGATCCAGAAGGGCATGTCGAGCCAGCTCGTCTATTACTGGTTCGAGCAGCGCGGCAAGCGGATGACCAACGACTTCCTCACCAAGCTGTCGGTGCTGAAGGATGCCTGGGTGATCAACCGCAAGGACGGCGCCATTGTCCGCTTCGTCGTCGATATCCGCGACGGAGACGAGGCCGCGGCGGATGCGCGGCTGCAGGCAAATATGCGCGAGCTGCTGGGGATCCTGCCCGAGTATCTGCCGAACTGAGCCAGAAGGGGCTTGCCTCTGCGCCGCTCCGGCGATCTTCTGGAGCTCTTCCGCGGCCGCCGCATGACAGAGCCGCATGACAGAGGATGACATGTCCCCCGCCACGTCCAGACCGACCCGCATGCCGATTGCCGTCCTGCTGCTCATCATCGTCAACTGCGCCGTCGAGGCCGTCCTGGCCGCGGCGGATTTCCGGCTGGTCGGCTCGCCCTACTGGCGCAGCCTCGCCTATGACTACGGCGCCTTCTTCGCGCCGCTCCTGCGCGACTGGACCCCGAATTTCGCGCTGCAGCCGGTGACGATGTTCGTCAGCTACGCCTTCCTGCATGCCGGCTGGCTGCATCTCGTCGTCAACATGCTGGCCCTGTCGAGCTTCGGCTCCGAGATCGAGCGCCAGGCCGGCACGGCGAAATTCCTCGCCGCCTACCTGATTACCGCGATCGGCGGCGCGGCCTGTTACGGGCTGCTGTCGGATTCCCCGACGCCGATGGTCGGCGCCTCGGGCGCGCTCTTCGGGCTGCTGGGCGTCTGGATCTGCTGGGGCTACCAGGAGCGGCGGCATTACGGCGAGGGCATGCGCGAGATCTGGCGCGCGCTGCTGATCCTCGTCGCCTACAACGTCGTCTTCTACCTGCTCCTGCACGGGCAGCTGGCCTGGGAAACCCATCTGGGCGGCTTCGTCGCCGGCTGGGCGCTGGCGCTGGTCTGGGGACGCCCGATCTACCGCCGCAAGCGCCGCGGCCCCGCCCCTGCCGAGCACCGCTGAGCGGGTCCGGAAGAAAAGAAGCGGCCCGGTCTGGGCTGACCGTGGCCGCTTATCAGAGGAAGGGGTAACTGAAACACTCGTACGCTTGCGCCGCACGTGACCTCGACGCAGCTTCAGATTGCGCCCCTGCCTCCACTGCTGCCCACAAAATCATGCCGCCGGGGCCGCACTGCAGCGCCCGGCGCCCATGACCGCGCCAGGTTTCACGGCATTTGCCGAAAAAACCGGCGAAAGGTTAACGGATCAGAAGAAGATTTCCGGGAAGGACTGCTGCGCGATGGCCAGGTCGATCCTCAGCAGCGCCTCGTAATCCGCCGGGTCGAAGGGCTCCGCGGCCGGGACGACCTCGCGGCCGAAAAGCCAGGACAGCCGCCCGGCATCGAGATTGCCCCGTTCGAAGGGCTCCTCGCCGAAATGCTCCCAGAGCGCGGCCATGAAGGCGGCGTCCACCGCCTTGTCGACGGCCTTGCGGTCGCGGAACCGCTCGCGCCGGGTGATCGGCGTCACGCCGCGCGGATTGGCGCGGCGGATCGTGAACTGGTAATCGCTCCCGGGATAGCGGCCCGGAAAACCCCTGTGCTTTATCATCTCAACCTCGCATGCGCGATCCAGCGCGCCCGCTTCCGCGGATCCTCGAGCAGCCCGCCGATCCGCGCCCCGATCCCCGGCGGCGGCTGCACCCCGCCGGACATCTCTCCCCCGGCCCGCACCTCGAGCCCCGCCGCCGTCGCGCGGATCTCGACAACCGGCGAAAAGCCCCGCAGATCCTGCAGCATCCGCCACAGATCCTTGCGGATCTCATGGGCCAGCACAACCGGCCGGAGCGCCGGGAAGGCCGCGCCGGCGGCAATGTCGAGCCGCCCCCGGCCCGGCCGGCAGAGCAGGACGCTGTCCCCGTTGCGGATCACCTGCCAGCGGCGCATGGATGCACACCTCTCTCGCGCGCCGGGAGGGGCACGCAGCCATGGACAAGGCCGCTCTTTGCCGTCATGAGACGGGTAATGCAAGCCATGATGCCTTCGCGCTTCCTCGACCGGAAGACGCCCCCCAAGATCCTGACGCTCGTGCTCATCGCCGGTCTCTCGGCGGCGACGATGAACATCTACCTGCCCTCGCTGCCGCGCATGACCGAGCATTTCGGCGCCGATTACACGCTGCTGCAGGCCTCGGTGACGGTCTACCTGGCGATGAACGCGGTGCTGCAGCTCGGCATCGGGCCGATCTCGGACCGGTTCGGGCGGCGGCCGGTGCTGCTGGTGGCCTGCGGGCTCTTCTGCCTGGCGACGCTGGGGATCATCTTCGCGCCGACGATCGGCATCTTCCTCGGCTTCCGCATGGCCCAGGCGGTGATCGTCTCGGGGCTGGTGCTGAGCCGCGCCATCGTCCGCGACATGTACCCCGCGAACGAGGCCGCCTCGCGCATCGGCTACGTGACGATGGGCATGGCGCTGGTGCCGATGGTGACGCCGATGCTGGGCGGCATCCTCGACTCCGCCTTCGGCTGGAAGGCGAATTTCTGGGCGCTTCTGATCTGCGGGATCGGCGTGCTGGCGCTGATCTGGTTCGACTTGGGCGAGACCGCGCCCAAGCGGTCCGGCGGATTCTCCAGCCAGTTCAAGGACGTGCCCGAGCTCTTCACCTCGCGCCGCTTCTGGGGCTACTGCCTGACCACGACGCTCGCCTCGGGCGCCTTCTTCGCGTATCTCGGCGGCGCGCCCTTCGTCGGCTCGGTGATCTTCGGGCTGTCGCCGGCCAAGGTGGGGCTGTTCTTCGGCGCCCCGGCGATCGGCTACATGATCGGCAACGGAATTTCCGGGCGCTATTCGGTGCGCTTCGGGCTGAACGCGATGATCGTCACCGGCGGCATCCTGTCGAGCCTCGGCATGGCCGCCTCGCTGATCCTCTTCTACGCGGGCGAGGCGACGGCGGCGGTGTTCTTCGGCTCGATGACCATGGTCGGGCTCGGCAACGGGCTGGTGATGCCGAACGGCACGGCGGGGATGCTCTCGGTGCGCCCGCAGCTCGCGGGCACCGCCTCGGGCGTCGGCGGCGCGATCATGATCGGCGGCGGCGCGGCGCTCTCGGCGATCGCGGGCGCGGTGCTAAGCGAGGAGACCGGCGCCCTGCCGCTGGTCTGGCTGATGTTCCTCAGCGTGATCGCCGGGCTCGGCTGCATCGCCTATGTCATCCGCCGCGAGCGCCAGCTCTCCCGCATCTGACCCTGTGCCGTTAAGGCCGCGTTAACCACGAGGGACGCATCCTCGCCCGTCTGCGGCGGGAGGGATCCATGGTGGCGCGCGCCTTCACGGTGAGTTTCGACGGGCTGGAGGCCCGCCCGGTCGAGGTGCAATGCGCCGTCACGCCGGGCCTGCCCGCCTTCTCGATCGTCGGCCTGCCGGACAAGGCGGTGTCCGAGGCGCGCGACCGCGTGCGCACGGCGCTCAGCGCGATGTCTATCGCCCTGCCCTCGAAGCGGATCACCATCAATCTCGCGCCCGCGGGCCTGCCGAAGGAGGGCTCGCATTTCGACCTGCCGATCGCGCTGTCGCTGCTCTCGGCGCTCGGCATCCTGCCGGGCGACGCGGTGGAGCGGGCGGTGGCGCTCGGCGAGATGTCGCTCGACGGCTCGCTGGTGCCCGTCGCGGGCGCCCTGCCCGCCGCGCTGGCCGCGGCCTGCGAGAACCGCGCGCTGGTCTGCCCCAAGGCCTGCGGCGCCGAGGCCGCCTGGGTCGGCGCGGCCGAGGTGCTGGCCGCGGCCTCGCTCTCGGACGTGGTGCGCCATTTCACCGGCCAGTCGCCGCTGGCCCCGGCCGAGCCGGGCGAGGTCCTGGCCGGACATGACGCCGGCTGCCTCTCCGAGGTCAAGGGCCAGGAACGCGCCAAGCGCGCGCTGGAAATCGCCGCGGCCGGGCGCCACCATGTGCTGCTGATCGGCACGCCGGGCTCGGGCAAGTCGATGATGGCGGCGCGGCTGCCGGGGCTGCTGCCGCCCCTGACCGCCGCCGAGGCGCTGGAAACATCGATGATCCATTCGCTGGCCGGGCTGCTCGACGAGGGCGGCATCTCCCGCGCGCGGCCGTTCCGCGATCCGCATCACACGGCCTCGGTCCCCTCGATCACCGGCGGCGGCAAGAGCGCGCGGCCCGGCGAGATCTCGCTGGCGCATAACGGCGTGCTCTTCATGGACGAATTCCCGGAATTCCCGCGCCAGGTGCTGGAGGCGCTGCGCCAGCCGATCGAGACCGGACAGGTCATGGTCTCGCGCGCCAATGCCCATGTCCGCTATCCCTGCCGCTTCATGCTGCTGGCCGCGGCCAATCCCTGCCGCTGCGGCTATCTCTCCGATCCGGCGCGGGCCTGCAGCCGCGCGCCGCTCTGCGGCGAGGACTATCTGGGCCGCATCTCGGGCCCGCTGATGGACCGGTTCGACCTGCGCGTCGAGGTGCCGCCGGTGCAGTTCCAGGATCTCGGCCTGCCCGCCACCGGCGAAAGATCCGCCGAGATCGCCCGCCGGGTGGAGGCCGCCCGCGCCCGCCAGGCGGCGCGCTTCGACGGCCATCCCGGGCTGCGCCAGAATGCCGATGCGGCCGGGCGCGTGCTCGAGGAGATCGCGCCGCTCGATCCGGAATGCCGCGAGATGCTCGGCCGCGCGGCCGAGCGCTTCGGGCTCAGCGCCCGCGGCTTCCACCGCATCCTGCGCGTCGCCCGCACCATTGCCGATCTCGCCGCCGAGGAGGCGATCCGCGCCCCCCACATGGCGGAGGCGCTGAGCTACCGGCTGGCGGCCGGCCCGGCCTGAGCCGGGCGGCTCAGAGCTTGGCTTCGATCGCCTGCCAGATCTTCGCGGCGACATTGATGCCGTCGAAGCGCTCCAGCTCCTGGATGCCGGTCGGCGAGGTCACGTTGATCTCGGTCAGCCAGTCGCCGATCACGTCGATGCCGACGAAGATCTGTCCGGCCTCGCGCAGGGTCGGGCCGATCGCGGCGCAGATCTCGCGGTCGCGCTCGGTCAGCTCGACCTTCTCGGGGCGCCCGCCGACATGCATGTTGGACCGGGTCTCGCCCTCCGACGGCACGCGGTTGATCGCGCCCACCGGCTCGCCATCGACCAGGATCACCCGCTTGTCGCCCTTGGCCACGGCCGGAAGGTAGGCCTGGGCGATCAGCGGCTCGCGGTTGATGCCCGCGAAAAGCTCGTGCAGCGAACTGAGGTTGCGGTCGTTCGGGTCGAGCCGGAACACCCCCGCGCCGCCATTGCCGTAGAGCGGCTTGAGGATGATGTCGCCATGCTCGGCCTTGAAGGCCTTGAGCCGCGCCAGGTCGCGCGCGATCATCGTCGGCGGCGTCAGCTCGGGGAAGCGCAGCACCAGCAGCTTCTCGGGATAGTTGCGCACCCAGAAGGGCTTGTTCACCACCAGCGTGCGCCCGTCGAGCAGGTCGAGCATGTGGGTGGTGGTGATGTAGCCCATGTCGAAGGGCGGATCCTGGCGCAGCCAGACGACATCGACCTCGGCCAGATCCAGATCCTCAGGATCGCCCAGCGTGACGAAGGGGGTCTCGCCGCGGCGGATCTGCGCGGGCCGCGCCATCGCCCGCACCGTGCCGCGGTCGAAGGTCAGCTGCTCGGGGCCGTAGACATAGATCTTGTGGCCGCGCGCCTGGGCCTCTTCGGCCAGCCGGTAGGTGCTGTCGGCATTGGGATCGACCGTTTCGATCGGATCCATCTGGAAAGCGATTGTCAGCATGAACATCCCGTCCTTTTGGGACCCATCTGACCCATTCCCGGCGCCGGTGCAATCGTCTCGTGCCCGGCTCATGGCACGGAAGCGCCTCAGTGCAGGATGTTTTCCACCACCTGCGTCTGCCCGTGCCCGTCCACCAGCGCCAGGTCGAAGCGCATCGGCGTGTCCATCTGCGCCGGTTCCCCGGCGACGTATTCGCAGGCGGCCTCGCAGATCCGGCGCATCTGCCGGTCCGTGAAGCGCGCCAGCGCCTGCTCGAAATTGCGGCTTTTCTTGACCTCGACGAAGACCAGCCCGGCGGCATCCTCGAGGATCAGGTCGATCTCGCCGCCCCGGCCGCGCCAGCGCCGCGCGCGCAGCCGGTGGCCCGACGCCTCGTAGTGGCGCGCGACGCAGTCCTCTGCCGCCAGCCCCGCATGGTATCCCGTCGCGCCGTCCATCTCAGTCCTCCTGCCGGAGCGAGAGCGCCATCTGGTAGACCGTCTTGCGCGGCATCCCCAGGCTCTCTGCCACTTCCTTGACCGCATCTTTCATGCTCAGCCTTTCCATGGCATTAACCAGCGCCGTCTCGACATCCTCCTCGCCGGCCTCGGGCGCCTCCGTCCCGGCCACGACCAGCACGCATTCGCCGCGCGCGGGCGTTTCGCGCAGCATTTCGGCCAGTTCCGAGACCGTGCCGCGCAGCACCGTCTCGTAGGTCTTGGTCAATTCGCGGCACAGCGCCGCCGGGCGGCCGGGACCGTGGGTCTCGCAGAGCGCCTCCAGCAGCTCGCCGATCCGGCGCGGCGATTCGTAGATCACCTGGGTCGCGCCCGAATGCGCCTGGTCGGCCAGCCAGGACAGGCGCGCCGCCGCCTTGGCCGGGGGAAAGCCCAGGAACAGGAACCGGTCGGTGGGCAGCCCGGCCAGCGACAGCGCGGCCACGGCGGCGCTCGGACCGGGGATCACCGTCACCGGCAGGCCCTCGCGGGCCAGCTCCGCCACCAGCCGGTAGCCCGGATCCGAGATCAGGGGCGAGCCCGCCTCCGAGGTATAGGCGACACTTCGCCCCTGCCGGATCTCGCCGGCCAGGCGCTGGACCGCCGCGTCGGAGGAATGGTCGTGATAGGCGACAAGCGCCCGGCCCTCGCGCGGAATTCCGTGGATTTGCAATAGCTTCTGCAAGGTCCGCGTGTCTTCGGCGGCAAGGATGTCCGCTGCGGCAAGCACATCGAGCGCCCGCAGGGTGATGTCCCTGGCGTGGCCGATGGGGGTTGCGACAAGGTAAAGCCCCGGCTGGAGCTCGGTCTGCTGATAATTCACGGTTTATGCCGCTCCCGGAGCCGAGTAAGCTCGTCACGAACGAGTGACGCGGGCAGCATAGGCCGCCCGCCCCCGGACCGCAAGGAGACCCCCATGGCCACGTCCCGTGCCATCGACCGCCGCCACTTCCTCCGGCTGAGCCTGCTCCCCGCCGCCGCGCTGCCTCTTGCCGCCTGCGACCCGGGCGCGTTCGGCGGCGGAATGTCCACGGGCGGGCGCCCGGGTCCGGTGCAGGTCGGCCTGCTGGTGCCCTCGGGCGCCGCCGATCCGCAGCTCGGCATCATCTCCGACAGCCTGACCAAGGCGGCGCAGCTCGCCGTGGCCGAGGCCGAGCCGGGGCTGGTGACGCTGCGCACCTATTCCACCGCCGCCGATCCCGGCCGCGCCCAGCAGGCCGCGCAGCAGGCCAAGGCCGACGGCGCCAATGTCATCCTCGGCCCGCTCCTGGCGCAGAACGCCGCCGCGGTGGGCACGGTCATGGCCTCCTCGAACACCGCCGTGCTGACCTTCTCGAACAATTCCGACATTGCCGGGCGCAACGTGCTGATGCTCGGCAACACCTTCGAGAACATCGCCGCCGAGCTGGGCCAGTACGCGGCCGGCCAGGGCCGCCGCCGGGTCTTCATCATCAATGCCCGCTCCGCCGCCGAGCAGGTGATCCGCGACGCCGCCATCTCGGGGCTGTCGGGCACCGGCGTGCAGGTCGTGGGCTCCGCCGAGTTCGAACTGTCGCAGGAAGGCCTGGCCGCGGCCATGCCGGGCATCGCCAATTCGGTGCGCGCCGCGGGCGCGGATGCGCTGCTCCTGACCTCGGACACCCAGGCGGCGCTGCCGACGCTCGTCGGCATGCTGCCCGATTACGGGCTCGGGCCGTCGGCGATCCAGTACATGGGCATGGCGCGCTTCGACCGTCCGCCCTCTGCGACCTCGCTGCCGGGGCTGCAGGGCGGCTGGTTCACCATGCCCGACGCCGCGCCGACCGCGGAGTTCAACCAGCGCTACATCGCCGCCAACGGCGCAGCGCCGCACCTTCTGGCACCCTTGGCCTATGACGGCATCCGCGTGATCGCCCAGCAGGCGCGCAAGTCCGGCCCGGCCGGGGTGACCCCGCAGGCGCTGATGAATGCCGGCGCCTTCTCCGGCGCGACCGGCACCTTCCGCTTCCTCTCCGACGGCACCAACCGCCGCAGCCTCTCCGTGGCGACCATCCGCAACAATTCCGTAACCATTCTCAAACAGGCTTCCTCCCGTCTTGGCGCAACCGGTTCCTGATCGTTCCCTCCTCCGTATCGATTCCTATGTCCCGCCTGCCGATCTCATCCTCCCCGCGGACGAGATCTTCGACATCGCGCGGATCCATACAGCCCTCGACACCCTGGCCGACGAGGCCGGGGACAACCGCGGCATCCAGCAGGGTGCCGTGGAAATCCTCATGCTGGCGCGCAAGGGCGGCGACAACGCGATCGCCGAGGCGATCCGGCGCGCGCCGATGCAGTCGGGCCGCGCGGTGCGCTCCTACGCCTACCTGATGGACTGCATCGTCCGCACCGTCTTCGAGGTGGCGACGCGGTTCCTGCATCCGGCGAATTCACGCAGCCAGCTCAAGGGGCTGGCGCTGATGTCGGTGGGCGGCTACGGCCGCGCCGAGATGGCGCCGCACTCGGATGTGGACCTGCTGTTCCTGACCCCCTCGAAACCCTCGGCCTGGGCCGAGAGCGTGATCGAGAGCTGCCTCTACATCCTGTGGGACCTGCGGCTGAAGGTCGGCCATTCCAGCCGCTCGATCTCCGAGACGATCTCCCGCGCCAAGGGCGACATCACCATCCGCACCGCGGTGCTGGAGACCCGCTACCTGATCGGCAATCCCGAACTGGCCGAGCAGCTGGTCGAGAAGCTGCGCAGCCAGCTCTTCGCCAAGACCGGCCCGGAATTCGTCGCCGCCAAGCTGGAGGAGCGCGCCGCGCGCCACAAGAAGCAGGGCGGCCAGCGCTATGTCGTGGAGCCGAACGTCAAGGAGGGCAAGGGCGGGCTCCGGGACCTGCAGTCGCTCTTCTGGATCGCGAAATACCTGCACGGGGTCGATGACGCTGCCGACCTCGTCGATCTGGGCGTCTTCACCCAGGACGAATTCGACCGCTTCGACCGGGCCGAGCGCTTCCTCATGGCGGTCCGCAACCAGCTCCACCTGATCGCCGGGCGGGCCATGGACCAGCTGACCTTCGACCAGCAGGTCGAGGTCGCCGAGCGGCTGGGCTATGTCGACCGCGGCGGCCGCCGCGCGGTCGAGCATTTCATGCAGGACTATTTCCGCCACGCCACCACGGTGGGCGAGCTGACGCGGATCTTCCTGACCCAGATCGAGGCGACCCACGTCACCAAGACCTCTTTCATCGAGAATATCCGCCTCTTCGGGCGCAAGCCGAAGCTGACCGGCGCCTTCGAGATGGAACATGGCCGGCTGCGCCACCGCGAGGATGCCGATTTCCTGGCCGACCCGCTGAACTTCCTGAGGATGTTCGAGCAGGCGCTGGAAACCGGGCTGCTGATCCATCCCGACCTGATGCGGCTGGTGGCGGCGAACCTGCACCTGATCGACGCCAGGATGCGCAACGATCCCGGCGCCAACGAGATCTTCCTGCGGCTGCTTCTCGAGCACGGCAATCCCGAGCGCGCGCTGCGGCGGATGAACGAGCTCGGCGTGCTCGGCGCCTTCATCCCGGAATTCCAGCCGGTCGTGGCGATGATGCAGTTCAACATGTACCACCAGTACACGGTGGACGAACACACCATCCAGTGCATCTCCACCCTCGCCGAGATCGAGCGCGGCGAGCTGGAGGAGTCGCTGCCGACCGCCAGCCGCATCATGAAGGAGGGCGGCGTCAACCGGCGGGTGCTCTACCTGGCGCTCTTCTTCCACGACATCGGCAAGGGCCGCAACGAGGACCACGCGATCCTGGGCGCGCGCATCGCCCGCAAGGTGGCGCCGCGCTTCGGGCTCGACGAGAAGGAATGCGAGACCGTCGAATGGCTGGTCCGCCAGCACCTTCTGATGTCCGACATGGCGCAGAAGCGCGACCTTTCCGATCCGCGCACGATCCGCGATTTCGCCCGCGCGGTGCAGACCAAGCGGCGGCTCGACCTGCTCCTGGTGCTGACCTGCTGCGACATCATGGGCGTCGGCCCCGGCGTCTGGAACAACTGGAAGGCGACGCTGCTGCGGCGGCTCTACAAGCTGACCGAGGGCGCGCTGGCCACTGGCCTGGAGCATCTCAACCGCGACGCGCTGGTCCCCGAGGCCAAGGAGCGGCTGGCCGAGCTGCTGGCGGACTGGCCCGCCGACAAGCTCGAGTCCGAGCTCGACCGCCACTACCCGCCCTACTGGCAGGGGCTGGCCACCGCCACCCAGGCGATCTTCGCGACGCTGCTCGACGGGCTCGGCAATGACGAGATCCGGCTGGAGCTGACCGCGGACGAGAACCTGGACGCGACCCAGTGCTGCTTTGCCATGGAGGACCATCCGGGCATCTTCGCGCGGCTCGCCGGCGCGCTGGCGCTGGTCGGCGCCAACGTGGTCGACGCGCGCAGCTTCACCACCAAGGACGGCTACGCCACCGCGACCTTCTGGATCCAGGATGCCGACGGCCATCCCTACGGGCCGGACCGGATGGACCGGCTGCGGGCGATGATCCACAAGACCCTGCTGGGCGAGGTCGTGGCGCGCGAGGCGATCAAGTCGCGCGACAAGATCAAGAAGCGCGAGCGCAAGTTCGAGGTCCCGACCCGGATCACCTTCGACAACGAGGGCTCCGAGATCTACACGATCATCGAGGTCGATACCCGCGACCGGCCCGGCCTGCTCTTCGATCTCAGCCGCACCTTCGCCAATGCCCATGTCTACATCGCCTCGGCGCAGATCGCCTCCTATGGCGCGCAGGCGGTCGACACCTTCTACGTCAAGGACATGTTCGGGCTGAAGATCGTCAGCCCCGGCAAGCAGGAATCGCTCTCCCGCAAGCTCGAAGAGGCGATGCGCAAGGGCGAGATGCGCGCCACCGAGTGAGGACAAGTTGAAACCCATACGCCTGATTTCGGGCTTCGTCACCGTAGGCGGCTGGACCATGGCCAGCCGCCTTCTCGGTTTCGCCCGCGACATCCTGCTGGCCGTCATGCTGGGCACGGGCCCGGTGGCCGAGGCCTTCCTGGTGGCCTTCGCGCTGCCCAACATGTTCCGCCGCTTCTTCGCCGAGGGCGCCTTCAACATGGCCTTCGTGCCGATGTTCTCGAAGCGGGTGGAGAACCACGAGGAGGCCCGCGCCTTCGCGCAGGAGGCCTTCTCGGGG
Organism: Poseidonocella sp. HB161398; assembly: GCF_005870025.1. Lineage (GTDB taxonomy): Bacteria > Pseudomonadota > Alphaproteobacteria > Rhodobacterales > Rhodobacteraceae > Mangrovicoccus. The sequence continues at coordinate 8,313 of NZ_VATA01000003.1, read as the reverse complement.
CTGGGCTTCGTGCTGATCGTCTTCTCGGTGGCGGGCGTGATCGCCATGCCGCTCCTCGTCCTCGCCATGGCGGCGGGCTTCGCCGGGGACATCCGCTTCGAGCTGGCGGTGGAATTCGGCCGGGTCTGCTTCTTCTACATCCTCTTCATCTCGCTCGCCGCGCTGCTGACGGGCGTGCTGAACGCGGTCGGGCATTTCGCGGCGGGCGCCGCCGCGCCGGTGGTGCTGAACCTGATCCTGGTAGGCGCGCTCGTGATCGCGCAGAGCGGGCTGATCCCGGTCTCGCCGCGCGCCGAGGAGATCGCCGGACTGCATAGCGGCCGGGTGCTGGTCTGGGGCGTGCTGGCCGCGGGGATCGGGCAGTTCCTGCTGATGTGGTGGACGGCGCGCAAATGGGGGTTCCGCATGGGGATCACCCGGCCGCGCTACACGCCCGACATGCGCGCGCTGGTGCGGGTCGCGGTGCCTGCGGCGCTGGCGGGCGGGGTCGTGCAGATCAACCTGCTGGTCGGCCGCCAGGTGGCCAGCTATTTCGACGGCGCGGTGGCGTGGCTGGCCTATGCCGACCGGCTCTACCAGCTGCCGCTCGGCGTGGTCGGGATCGCGGTCGGCGTGGTGCTGCTGCCCGATCTCTCGCGGCGGCTGGCCGCGGGCGACGACCATGGCAGCCGCTACGGGCTGAGCCGCGCGGGCGAATTCGCCCTGGCGCTGACGCTGCCCGCCGCGGTCGCGCTGATCGCCATTCCCGTTCCGCTGATCTCGGTCCTCTTCCAGCGCGGCGCCTTCGACAACACCGACACTGCCGCCACGGCGATGGCCGTCGCGGTCTATGGCGCGGGGCTGCCGGCCTTCGTGCTGCAGAAGGTGCTGCAGCCCCTGTACTTCGCGCGCGAGGACACCGTCCGCCCGTTCCGCTACGCGGTCTGGGCGATGGTCATCAACGCCGTGGTGGCGATCGGCCTGTCGCCGGTGATCGGCTTCATCGCCGCCGCCTGGGGCACGACGCTGGCGGGCTGGGCGATGGTGGTGCTGCTCTGGCGCGGCGCAAGGCCGATGGGCGAGGTCGCCCGCTTCGACGACCGGCTGGCCCGCCGCCTGCCGCGGCAGGTGCTGGCAAGCCTCGTGATGGGCGCGGTGCTGTGGCTCTCGGCGCAGGCGCTCGACAGCGTGCTGCATAGCGGCGGCTGGCGCTATCTGGGGCTGCTCGCGCTGGTCGGCATCGGGCTCGTCTCCTATGCCGCCGCCTCGCACCTGACCGGCGCCTTCACGCTGCGCGACCTGAAATCGGCGATGCGCCGCGGCTGAGGGCTTGGGTTTCCGCCCGGACCGGCTAGATCAGGACCATGGCACCGGTTCTGAGCTTCACCGGGCGGGGCCTCTACTGTCCCGCCGGCGATTTCCACATCGACCCGCTGCGCCCGGTCGACCGGGCGCTGATCACCCATGGCCATGCCGACCATGCCCGCCCCGGCCATGGCGCCTATCTGGCCAGCGAGGGCGCCGCCCCGGCGATCCGCCACCGGCTGGGCGACATCCGGATCGAGACCCTGCCCTTCGGCACCCGGCACCGCATCGGGGACGCGACGGTCAGCTTCCACCCGGCAGGGCATCTGCCCGGCTCGGCGCAGATCCGCGTCGAGGCGGGCGGCGAGGTCTGGGTAGTCTCGGGCGACTACAAGACCGGCGCGGACGGGCTGAGCGAGCCCTTCGAGCCGGTGCGCTGCCACGCCTTCATCACCGAATGCACCTTCGGCCTGCCGGTCTTCCGCTGGCGCCCGCAGGCAGAGGTCATGGCCGAGATCGACGCCTGGTGGGCAGAGAACCGCGCCGCCGGACGGGTGACGGTGCTGGGCGCCTATTCGCTGGGCAAGGCGCAGCGGCTGCTCGCCGGGATCGACGCGACGGCCGGGCCGGTGCTGGCCCATGGCGCGGTCGAGGCGATGAACGCGGTGCTGCGCGCCCAGGGCTGCCGCCTGCCCGAGACGCTGCCGCTGACGCCCGAGACCCGCGGCCGCGACCATCCCGGCGCGCTGGTCATCGTCCCGCCCTCGGCGATGGACGGCGCCTGGACCAGGCGCATGGGCCCGGTCTCGACCGGCTTCGCCAGCGGCTGGATGCAGCTGCGCGGCGTGCGGCGGCGGCGCTCCATGGACCGGGGCTTCGTGCTGTCGGACCATGCCGACTGGGACGGGCTGAACAGCGCCATCCGCGCCACCGGGGCAGAGCGGGTCTTTGCCACCCATGGCTATACCGAGGTGTTCCGCCGCTGGCTTGAGAGCCAGGGCTATGACGCCGCCGTCGTCGAGCACGGCGCGGAGCGCGGCGCCGGGTTGGAGGACGGCGAATGAAGCGCTTCGCCCGGCTCTTCGACGCGCTCGACCGCACCACGCGGACCAGTGCCAAGACCGCTGCGCTGGCCGCCTATCTGGGCGAGGCGCCGGAGGAGGACCGGCTCTGGGCGATCGCGCTCCTTTCGGGGCGGCGGCCGAAGCGCGCGGTCACGGCAGGCAAGCTGCGGGACTGGGCGGCGGAGCATGCCGGGCTGCCCGCCTGGCTGGTCGAGGAAAGCTATCCGGTGGTCGGCGACCTCGCCGAGACGATCGCGCTGATCCTGCCGCCGCCCCAGCGGTCGGAGGAGCGCAGCCTGAGCGGCTGGATGGCCTGGCTGGAGACGCTGCGCCCGCTGGAGGACGAGGCGCGCAAGGCGGCGATCCGCGAGGCCTGGGACGGGCTGCCCGCGACCGACCGGCTGGTCTTCAACAAGCTCCTGACCGGCGGTTTCCGCGTCGGCGTCAGCCAGAAGCTCGTCACCCGCGCGCTCGCCCAGGCCACCGGCATCGAGGAGCCGCGGCTGGCCCACCGGCTGATGGGCGACTGGACGCCCGCGACCACGACCTATGACCGGCTGATCCTCGAGGACGACCCCCAGGACCGGCTGAGCCGCCCCTATCCGTTCTGCCTCGCCCATCCGCTCGAGGAGCCCGGCGCGCTCGGCCTGCCGGGCGACTGGCTGGCGGAGTGGAAATGGGACGGCATCCGCGGCCAGATGATCCGCCGCGGCGGCGAGCTCTACCTCTGGAGCCGGGGCGAGGAGCTGGTCACCGCCCGCTTCCCGGATTTCGCGCCGCTGCTCGACCATCTGCCCGACGGCACGGTGATCGACGGCGAGATCCTCGCCTGGGACAGCGCGGCGCAGCGTCCCCTGCCCTTCGCGCAGCTGCAGAAGCGGCTGGGCCGCAAGACCGTGCCGAAGAAGCTGCTGGCCGAGGCGCCCGCGCGGCTGCTGGCCTATGACCTGCTCGAAGCCGGCGGCCGGGACCTGCGCGAGCGCCCGCTGGCAGAGCGCCGCGACCGGCTCGCCGCGCTGCTCGGGGGCCTGCCGCCGGAGGTGCCGCTCGGTCCCTCGCCCGCGCTCGGCTTCGACAGCTGGGAAGCGCTGGAAGACCTGCGCGCCACCGCGCGGGAGCGCCGCGCCGAGGGGCTGATGCTCAAGCGCGCCGGCAGCCCATACCATGCCGGGCGCAAGCGCGGCGACTGGTGGAAATGGAAGCTCGACCCGCTGACGGTCGACGCGGTGATGATCTACGCCCAGGCCGGGCACGGGCGGCGCGCGACACTCTATACCGATTTCACCTTCGCGGTCTGGGACGGCGACGCGCTGGTGCCCTTCGCCAAAGCCTATTCCGGGCTCAGCGACGCCGAATTCGCCGAGATCACCCGCTGGGTACGCCAGAACGCACTTCAGCGCTTCGGCCCGGTGCGCCAGGTGCCGCCCCAGCATGTCTTCGAGATCGCCTTCGAGGGCATCCAGGAAAGCCCGCGCCACAAGTCCGGCATCGCGCTGCGCTTTCCGCGGATGCTGCGCTGGCGCCGCGACAAGCCCGCGGCAGAGGCCAATACCCTGGCAGACCTCCAGGCCCTCCTGCGCCGCCACGGCTGAGTCGCGCGCCTTCCGGCGCGGTAAACATCGACTTTAGGATGATTGAGATTCGATTAATTGCAACCAAAGGTGGAGAAAAACTGGAAAAATTAATCGACCAATTGGGAGGATTGGACATGAGGAAAACGGCACTTCTGACCGTGGCGGCCGCGCTTGCGGGATCGACGGCCCTGGCGCAGCAGGTCCCCGACAACCTGGAGAAGCTCTCGAATTTCCAGTCGACCGGGACGACGGAATTCACCTTCGTGGAACAGGGCGGCGACTATGCCGAGGGCATCCGGCGCAACCTGGAACGGATCAACCTGCCCGACGGCTTCAAGATCGAGCTCTATGCCGTGGTCCCGGACGCGCGCCACATGGCGGTGGGCCCGCAGGGCATCGTCACCTTCGTCGGCACGCGCAAGGACAAGGTCTGGGCGGTCACCGACCGCAACAAGGACCGGGTCGCCGACGAGGTGAAGGACTTCGCCCCCTCGCTGCAGTTCTCGATCCCGAACGGGCCCTGCGTCTCGGATGACGGCTTCCTCTACATCGCCGAGCAGAACCGCGTGCTGGTCTTTCCGGCGGCCGAGTTCTTCTACGAAAGCCCGGATGTCGCCGCCTTCAACGTGGTCAAGAAGGGCGAGCTGATCCCGGTCGAGGAAGAGAGCTTCAACCACACCGCGCGGGTCTGCAAGATCGGGCCGGACGGCAAGATCTACATCTCGCTCGGCCAGCCCTTCAACGTCCCCGCCCCCGAGAAGCTGGACCTCTATGCCGAGCAGGGCATCGGCGGCATCATCCGCATCAACCAGGACGGCACCGACCGCGAGGTCTATACCCGCGGCATCCGCAACTCGGTCGGCCATGCCTTCCACCCGGTGACGGGCGAGCTGTGGTTCACCGACAACCAGGTCGACGGGATGGGCGACGACATTCCGCCGGGCGAGCTGAACCGGCAGACCGCGATGGGGCAGAATTTCGGCTTCCCCTGGTATGGCGGCGGCAGCGTGCGGACCAATGAATATGCCGACCAGGAACCGCCCGCGGATGCCGTCATGCCGGTCACCGAAATGACCGCCCATGCCGCCGATCTGGGGATGATGTTCTATACCGGCAGCCAGTTCCCAGAGAAGTACCGGAACGCCGCCTTCTCCGCCCAGCACGGGTCGTGGAACCGGACGGAGCCGGTCGGCGCGCGGATCATGGTGACCTATACCGGCCAGGGCGCCGATCCGGACGATTTCCGCACCGAGGTCTTCGCCGATGGCTGGATCGACGAGAATGGCGAGTATCTCGGCCGTCCGGTCGACGTGGCGCAGCTGCGCGACGGCTCGCTCCTGGTCTCGGACGACCTCGCCGGGGCGCTCTACCGCATCTCCTACGAGCCTGCCCAGTGATCCGGGCGTTGCTATTCGTTCTGGGCGGGGTTCTCCCCGCCCAGGCGGCCCTGGCCCAGGACGGCGATGACGGCGACCCGGCGGCGGGCCGCAAGGTGGCCGGGATGTGCCGCACCTGCCACGGTCTGGACGGCTATGCGGTGATCCCGATCGCGCCGCATATCGGCGGCGAGCCCGCCAGCTACCTGCGCCGCCAGCTCGAGGCCTTCCGAAGCGGCGATCGCGTGCACGAGATGATGACCATCGTCGCCCAGGGGCTGAGCGAGCGGCAGATCCTCGATGTCACCGCCTGGTACGCCGCGCAGCATGCCACGGCCGAGCTGGCCGCCGATCCCTCGGGCGCGCCCGAGCTCTGCGCCGGCTGCCATGGCGCCGACGGCATCGCGGTGATCGAGGACGCGCCCAACCTCGCCGGCGAGACGGCGATGTATGTCGACACCCAGCTCAAGGCCTTCCGCCTCGGCAAGCGGCAGAGCGAGATCATGGGCCCGATCGCCGAAGGCCTCTCGGACGAGGAGATCCGCGCCGCGGCCGACTGGTATGCCAAGGTCAAGCTGACGGTCACCGGCGACTAGGCATGTTTCCTGCACATGGCTTGATCCTCCCGGGGGGGCGGCCTTAAGTGGGAGACAGCATAACGCAGGAGAGACCGCATGCAGTTTGCCCACCCCGTCCGCGACGCGAATGCCCCGGCTGGGGCCGATGGCCTCGGCAACCTGCCCGACTGGGACCTGACGGATCTCTACCCCGCCCCCGACTCCCCCGAATTCGCCGCCGACATGGAGACGCTCGAAGCGCTCTGCGCCAGCTTCGCCGCCGATTACGCGGGCAAGCTCGGCACGCTCGACGCGGCCGGGCTCCTGCGCGCGGTGGAGCGCGACGAGGAACTCTCGACCATCGCCGGGCGGCTGATGTCCTATGCCGGGCTGCGCTACTACCAGAACACGATGGATTCCGAGCGCGCCAAGTTCATGGCCGACGCCCAGGACCGCATCACCACCATGACCGCCCAGCTGGTCTTCTGGTCGCTCGAGCTGAACCGCATCGAGGACGGCAAGCTGGCCGCGATGTTCGCCGAAAGCGAGGGGCTCGCCCGCTACAAGCCGATCTTCGACCGGCTGCGCGCGATGAAGCCCCACCAGCTTTCCGACGAGCTGGAGCAGTTCCTGCATGACCAGTCCGCCGTCGGCGCCGCCGCGTGGAACCGGCTCTTCGACGAGACCATCGCCGGGCTGGAATTCATCATCGACGGCGAGCCGCGGCCGCTGGAGGCGACGCTCGACCTGCTCTCCGACAGGGACCGCGCCCGCCGCGAGGAAGGCGCCCGCGAGATCGCCCGGGTCTTCGGCGAGAATGTCCGCACCTTCTCGCGCGTGCACAACACGCTGGCCAAGGAGAAGGAGATCGAGGACCGCTGGCGCAAGATGCCGACCGCGCAGACCGGCCGCCACCTGTCGAACCATGTGGAGCCCGAAGTGGTCGAGGCGCTGCGCAACGCCGTGGTCGGGGCCTATCCGAAGCTCTCGCACCGCTACTACGCGCTGAAGGCCAAATGGCTCGGGCTCGACACGCTGCAGGTCTGGGACCGCAACGCGCCCCTGCCGATGGAGACGGACCGCAAGGTCGGCTGGGACGAGGCCAGGGCGACCGTGCTCGACGCCTATGCCGGCTTCGATGCGAAGATGGCCGAGATCGCCGCGCCCTTCTTCGAGAAGGGCTGGATCGACGCGGGCGTGAAGCCCGGCAAGGCGCCCGGCGCCTTCGCGCATCCGACCGTGACCACCGTGCATCCCTATGTGATGCTGAACTACCTGGGCAAGCCGCGGGACGTGATGACCCTGGCGCATGAGCTGGGCCATGGCGTGCACCAGGTGCTGGCCGCCGACCAGGGCGAGCTTCTCAGCTCCACTCCGCTGACCCTGGCCGAGACCGCCTCGGTCTTCGGCGAGATGCTGACCTTCCGCGCGCTCCTCGAGAAGGCCGCGACCAAGGAAGAGCGCCGGGTGATGCTGGCGGGCAAGGTCGAGGACATGATCAACACGGTCGTGCGCCAGATCGCCTTCTACGATTTCGAGTGCAAGCTCCACGCCGCGCGGCGCGAGGGCGAGCTGACCCCGGACGACATCAACGCGCTGTGGATGAGCGTCCAGGCCGAGAGCCTCGGCCCGGTCTTCGAGTTCATGGACGGCTACGAGGTGTTCTGGGCCTATATCCCGCATTTCGTCCACTCGCCCTTCTACGTCTACGCCTATGCCTTCGGCGACGGGCTGGTGAACGCGCTCTACGCCGTCTACGAGGAGGGCGATGCCGACTTCCAGGCGAAGTATTTCGAGATGCTGAAGGCGGGCGGCTCCAAGCACCACAAGGAGCTGCTGGCGCCCTTCGGGCTCGACGCCTCGGACCCGGCCTTCTGGGACAAGGGCCTGTCGATGATCTCCGGCATGATCGACGAGCTGGAGGCGATGGAGGACTGATCCTCCGCCCCGCAAATCCCGGAAACCGGCGCCCCGGCGCCGGTTTCTGCACGTCAGCGGCGGCGGTTCCCGATTTGCAGCCCCGGCCCTGCCTCTGCCCAAAGCCGTCCCGCGCGCCCCGGGCAACCAGCTGTCGGTCTCCGTTCTTCGGAGCCTGCAGGTCCTCGGGCACTTCCTCCGTCTCCGCGATTTCCGGACAGCTCCCGGGCTGCCGCGGACCCCGGGGCTCAGGCCTCATGGCCAACAGATGACGGCGGCGGCGATCGCGATAGCCGAAAGGCCAGTGGGCATCGCTCATGGCGGGTCGCAACGCGGCGCCGTTCCCGAGGCGGCCGAACAAGCACTCGATCCATCGGCAAGCATGGCGCCACCGGTCGTGCGGGTCCGAAACCTTCCGGCATCGCAGCGACAGGAGGCACGCCAGAATGTCGTGTGTGGACGCCCCCGCGAATGCAAGCAGAACTTAGGAAGGTGGCGGGATGTGATCGGGTGCAGTCGTGTGTCCGGCCTGTCATTGCGG
>NZ_VATA01000297.1 GCF_005870025.1 Poseidonocella sp. HB161398 | reverse complement strand
TCCGGTGAGTACGCCACGCGTAATCCTGTCCTGCCCGCCTCGCTGCATAGTTTCAGATCGAAGGACGGTGACAACTACCCTGCACGAGGGGGCATGGCCGCGATGCCCTGGAAGCGGCCTGTCTCCGGGCGCTGGAGATCGGCGGCACCTCGTACAGCTCGGTCAACTCGATCCTGAAGAGTGAGCCGTCGAAGGCGCCACCGGTCCGAGCCCGACGGCGAACGCTGCATCGCCGGCGGCCCGAAAAGCCCGCGGACGGGCCCGCGATCTCCCATCCCAACATCCGCGGAGCCGGATATTTCCACTGAGAAAGGAAACACATGCTCGACCATCCCACCCACAGCCAGCTGCGCGAGCTCAGGCTGGACGGCATGGCGGACGCCTTCGCCGAGCTGCAGGGCCGCGACGACATTGGCGACCTCAGCCATGCCGAATGGCTCGGCCTGCTGATCGACCGCGAGGCCGCCAGCCGCAGCACGAAGAAATTCCGGAGCCGGATGCGGGCGGCCAAGCTCC
>NZ_VATA01000296.1 GCF_005870025.1 Poseidonocella sp. HB161398 | reverse complement strand
TATCCGGGACTTTCCTGTCGTTCGCTGCAGCAGCGAGAAGTCAGCCTTGAAGCTCTCTAATTTCGAGAATCTTCGGATCATGGAAAGTACTGTTCTGTCGCTCTGGCGTGCGACGATGACGGTCCGCCCACCGATCGGAAAGCAGAGGAAATACCGGCACCAGGAGCTCCAGATCATCCATGCCGAGGAACTTGACCTGCCGCAGGACAGGGTGCCCGTCCACTGGAAGCAGATCACGAACCTGCCGGTCGGGAGCCAGGCCGACGCCGTGTACAAGCTCGAATGGTACGCGCTGCGCTGGAAGATCGAGCGCGGGTTCCGCGTCCTCAAGAGCGACATCGAGACCGCCCCCGTCCACCACCGCCTGCCGGACCGCATCCGCGCCCATGCGCCGATCTGCTTCCTGGCGCTGGTCCTCTACCGCGTCATGCGAATGCGGCTGAAGGCGAAGGGCCATTCCGCCAGCCCGGGACCGTTGCCGGGCCTGATGACCCGCGGCGACCCGACCGTGACCACTCATGCCAGGCCA
>NZ_VATA01000295.1 GCF_005870025.1 Poseidonocella sp. HB161398 | reverse complement strand
CGTGCTGCCTGCCCCCGAAGACGCGATGGAGTTCGTGTCGCTGATGGTGGCCACGCCGGAGCCCGCTGCGGAGCCACCATTGGCAGGCGGCAGCGTCGAGATCGCCGTCGGCGCGGTGACGGTGCGGCTCGAGCCCGGGGCCTCGGCAGAAGGATCGCCGCCGTGGTGCGGGCGCTGGCATGATCCCGTCGGACCGGGTGCGGATCCTGATCGCGACGAAGCCCGTGGATTTCCGCAAGAGCCATGACGGCCTGGCCGTGCTGGTGCAGTCGGTCCTGAAAGAGGATCCCTTCGCCGGGGCTGTCTTCGTGTTCCGCTCGAAGCGCATGGACCGCCTGAAGCTGCTGTTCTGGGAGTTTGCGCCGGTCCGCGAAGCGGCGAACCGTCCGGGGGACGGTTCGAGGCAAGAACGGGCGGAGCCCACTGGATTGGTGATGGCTTATAAGCGGCTGGAGGAATCGGGCTTCGTCTGGCCTCCCGTGACCGACGGGGTGATGTCGCTGAACCGGGCGCAGTTCGAGGCGCTGTT
>NZ_VATA01000294.1 GCF_005870025.1 Poseidonocella sp. HB161398 | reverse complement strand
CGCGCACCCGGGCGGATTTCGAGGACTGGAAACCATGAGCGCACCGCGTCGCATCCTGCATTACAACTGGGCGCAGTTCGACGATCCCGAATTCCGGGGCGGCGGCGTCTCGGTCTATCTGCGCAACCTGCTCGACAAGCTGGCGGGCGATCCGGCCTACGAATTCTCCGTGCTGAGCGCCGGGCACCACTACACCTACACGAACCGCAAGACGCGCTACGAGCCGACGACGAACATCCTCGAGGACCGCGGGGTGAAGAGCTTCCGCATCCTCAACTCGCCGGTGAAGGCGCCGGCGCATGACATGTTCTACGATATCGGCCTGTGGCGCTCGGATCCGGAGGTGGCGAAGGTCTTCGCCGAGGTGCTGACCGCACAAGGGCCCTTCGACGACGTGGTGCTGCACTCGATGGAGGGCATCTCCTCGGAGGTGCTGGCGCTCAAGGAGAAGTTCCCGCAGACGCGGTTCCACTACATGTGGCACAACTACATGCCGCTCTGCCCGCAGATCGAGCTGCTCTACCAGAACCG
>NZ_VATA01000293.1 GCF_005870025.1 Poseidonocella sp. HB161398 | reverse complement strand
AGGTTTGGCGCAATGCCCAGATTGTGCCGGCTATCTGTCGTGCGGGGGACGCCGTGGCCACGTCGTGGCGGATGAACTCCGTTATCTTTCATTAGTTTGGCGACCGTCTTCCTGGCTACTCGGATACCCCGGTCGCGAAGCTCGGCATGAATCCGAGGTGCGCCGTAACGCCGGTGGCTCGTCTCGAAGATTTCCCGGATCATGGGCAGGAGCCGCTCGCTGGCAGCCTGGCGCGCCGCCCTTTACGGGGCGGCGCGCCAGGCGTGGAACCAGCTCGTGCTGACCTAGAGCATCCGGCACATGGGGCGAATGGGGTGGTCGGTGACGTGGGCAGCGATGAAGGCAAGCTTGTCCTTCACGGCTTCGCCGCCCACGGCGCGAAGCCGGTCGGTCACGCCACCGGTTCGAGTGACCCGACTGGCGCGGAAGCCTTCCGCATCACCTCCACCTCTTCCTTGAGCCGACGGTTCCCGCAGCGCAGCTCGGCCAGTTCGGCGGCCTCGGCCTGCTGGCGCCGGATTGCCTCAGCCG
>NZ_VATA01000292.1 GCF_005870025.1 Poseidonocella sp. HB161398 | reverse complement strand
TCATGGCGGGGCTGGCCGCTGAGCACGGCGAGGAGACGACTGTGATGATCGACGCCACCCATCTGAAGGCCCATCGCACGGCGTCCAGCCTGGGCGTTAAAAAGGGGGGCGGGGACGCCTGATTGGCCGAACCAAGGGCGGCATGAACACGAAGCTGCACGCCATCTGCGACAGCCGCGGCCGGCCCATCGACCTGTTCCTGACGGCCGGTCCCGTCAGCGACTACATCGGGGCGCGTGCGCTCATCAGCCGGCTGCCCAACGTGAAGTGGCTTCTCGGAGATCGCGGCTACGATGCCGACTGGTTCAGAGAAGCCTTGCAGGACAAGAAGATACGTCCTTGCATCCCGGGCCGGAAGAAACGGAAGACGCCCATCCGGTATGACAAGCGGCGGTACAAACGCCGTAACCGCATCGAGATCATGTTCGGTAGGCTCAAGGACTGGCGGCGCGTTGCAACGCGGTACGACCGATGCCCGAAGACCTTCTTCTCGGCGATCGCACTCGCCGCAACCGTCATCTTCTGGCTGTGAGTCGGAACGAGTCCTGAGCCTAG
>NZ_VATA01000291.1 GCF_005870025.1 Poseidonocella sp. HB161398 | reverse complement strand
TCGGTGTTGACGCCCACCGCGAGCGTGACCGCCACGGATACGATCCGCCCGCCCTGGCGCACCTTGAGATAGGTGGCATCGATCCAGAGGTAGGGCCATTCGCCCTCGATCGGTCGCGTGAGGAAGGCGTCGACACGCTCGTCGATCTCTTCGCACAGGCGGCTGACCTGGCTCTTCGATACACCAGTGCCGCCCATGGCCTGCACGAGGTCGTCCATCGAGCGCGTCGAGACGCCACGGACATAGGCTTCCTGGATCACGGCGGTCAGCGTCCGCCCGCTCTCTCGGACCGATGGCGTTCGCGGGCGAACTCTCAACCGAGCGCCGCGGCTCGAGGAACGAGGGGAAATGGGAGCCGGTGCGCAGGCGCGGGATGCGCAGCTCGACGCTGCCGGCCGTTCGGCGGGAAAACGATCCCCCGGATCGTTTCCTGATCCGCCTTACCCGCCAGTCCCGATCCCGATACCCGTTACGCTGCGCCAGGCGCTCGCTGTTCTTCTCGCCATAGTCAGCACCGGTCCTGGCGCCGACCTCCAGCTCCATCAGCCGTTCGGCAGCGAAGCC
>NZ_VATA01000290.1 GCF_005870025.1 Poseidonocella sp. HB161398 | reverse complement strand
CCTGGCCTGGCAGCTGCCGAACCTGAAGTTCCAGAACGGGCTGAAGCACTGGGATGCGGTGGTGTTCCAGGGCAACTCCACCGCCCCGATCTCGGAGAACGAGGAAACCCGCGCCTCCTTCGAAACCGCCGCCGCCGAGATGGCGAAGATCGCCCAGAAGGCCGGCTCCCGCGTGGTCTACTTCATGACCTGGGCGCCCGAGGCCGAGCCCGAAGAGACCGGGGCGCTGGCCAGGGCCTATGTCGACATCGCGCAGAAGACGGGAGGCTACGTCGCCCCGGTGGGCCTCGCCTTTGCCCGCGCCCGGACGGAGCAGCCCGGGATCGACCTCTACTACGTGGATGGCAAGCATCCCTCGCTGGAGGGCACCTATCTGGCCGCCTGCGTCTTCTTCGCGACGCTCTACAACCAGAGCCCGGTGGGTGGCGCGGTGCCGCTTGGCTCCGACATGGCGACCGAAACGGCCCGGGCACTGCAGACCGTGGCCTGGGAAACCGTGCAGGCCTTCCGGACTCAGCCCTGATCCCCGACACGGAAACGGCCCGGGGCGTGTTCGCGTCCCGGCCCCATTTTC
>NZ_VATA01000289.1 GCF_005870025.1 Poseidonocella sp. HB161398 | reverse complement strand
CGCGCGGCGGAACCCGTCATCAACCTCGCGCTCTTCCGCATCGGCAGCTTTGCCACCGGCATCCTGACCATGTCCTGCATGGGCTTCGCGATGATGAGCGCGATGGTCTTCCTGCCGCTCTACTTCCAGCTGGTGCTGGGGCTGAACCCTGCACAGGCCGGGGCGATGATGCTGCCGCAGGTGGTCGCGATGATCCTGACCTCCACCTTCGGCGGGCGCTGGTCCTCGGAGATCGGACGCCCCAAGATCTTCATGGTCGCCGGCATCGCCTTCGAGGCGGCAGGGCTCGGGCTGCTGGCGCTGCTTGCCGCGGTGCAGGCGGGCTATCCGGCATTCTGGCTGGCGCTGGCGCTTCTGGGGACGGGCATGGGGATCGCGATGCCGAACGCCACCGCGATCGTGCAGAACGCCGTGCCCCGCGACAGCATCGGCGTGGCGACCTCCACCATGTCCTTCCTGCGCTCGATGGGCGGCACGCTGGGGGTCGCGGTCTCGGGCGGGGTGATGGCGGCAGGCCTCGCCTCGGGGCTGCGCGAGCTGGGCCCGCAGGTCGATGTCCAGGCGGTGATCTCCGGCGG
>NZ_VATA01000288.1 GCF_005870025.1 Poseidonocella sp. HB161398 | reverse complement strand
GTCGTGGCGTTCCACGGGGTGAGCCAACGACGGGCGTGCAAGGCTTTGGCGGTGGACCGGTCGAGCGTGCGCTATCGCAGCGTGCGACCGGATGATGCTGAGGTGAGGGCCGCGATGAAGGCTGTCGCAGCCGAGCGGCGACGGTTTGGCTACCCGCTGGCCGGCAGGCGATTGCATGCAATCACCGAGAGGCGGCGCATCCATGTGATGCTGGAGCGGCAGGGCATCATGATGAACCTGAAGAAGCTCAGGCGGCTCTATCGCGAGGAGAAGCTGCAGGTGCGCCGCAGGGGTGGCCGAAAGCGGGCCCTAGGGACGCGCAGGCCTATGCTGGTGCCAGATGCCCCCAACCTGCGTTGGAGCTTGGACTTCGTGAGCGACGCGCTGACAGATGGCCGTCGCTTCCGGGTTCTGGCCGTGGTCGACGACTACAGCCGGGAATGCCTGGCGCTGGTGGCGGACACCTCGCTCTCCGGTCTGCGCGTCGTGCGCGAACTCGATGCGCTGATCACACAACGCGGCCGACCGGCGATGGTGGTCTCGGACAACGGGACGGAACTGACCTCGATGGCTGTCCTC
>NZ_VATA01000029.1 GCF_005870025.1 Poseidonocella sp. HB161398 | reverse complement strand
ACGCTGCGCCAGGCGCTCGCTGTTCTTCTCGCCATAGTCAGCACCGGTCCTGGCGCCGACCTCCAGCTCCATCAGCCGTTCGGCAGCGAAGCCGATCATCTCGCGCAGCAGGTCGGCATCGGCGCTCTTCTCTACCAGCGCACGCAGGTCCATCATGGGTTTGGTCATCGGGGCATCCCTCGGTTCAGGTTGGTGTCAGCAACCCGACCCTACCGAGAAACCCGATGGCCACCGAAAGCTACACCACGACCTGGGACGTCACCTGCCAGGTCATCTTCGGATCGAACCACACCGACAGCGAGCCACGTCTCCGCAGAGAGGCGTCATAGTCGGACCAGTTCGTCGTGCGGTAGCGGGAGGTGGCTGGCTTGGGCATGACAGAGATCTAACCCTGCGGATTCCCGATATGAATCCCTCCCACCGATATGTGCAACAAGGTCTCAGGGACATGAACCCGATCTGCCAGCAGCCGCCCCCCTTCGGCAGCCTGCCCAGCCGGCATGAAGACCGCGATCAACCGCCACCCGGCATCGGCGACGGCGTGGAGTTCGGTCCCTCTCGGCACGCCGCTTTGCAGTCCCCCGCCGGGCAAAGGACGACGCCGCTCCATCTCAGGGACAGCGATCCCCCGGACCGTTTCCGGACCCTGGACCTGCGCCCGATCTGGCGACCGCATCCGCCTTTTCACCCTCAGGCCCAACGCCGTGCGATGCGTCTCGAGACAGGTCGCATCGATCACGATCGTCCTGTGTCCGGCGCTTTCGGCGGCGAGGACCGGCATGATCCGGGCTAAGACCCCATTGTCGCCTGAGCGCCTCCAGCGGCAGCAGAGCGTCTTCGACAGGCCGCATGCCCCGGGCGCATCACGCCAGCTCAAGCCATTGCGGTCGAGGAGGAATACTCCACTCGGCACACGCCGGTCTTGACCGCGGGGCCTGCCATGGCTCTCGGGCGGGAAGGGCTTCAGGCGCTCCATCTGCGCTTCCGGCAACCCGTAAGGATTGCTCATCGTTCAGGTGGTCTTGCCGGGCCTGGATCACGCCAAGAGACCGAAATCAACGGGTCCTGAGCCGGGGCTTGGTTCGGGCGCATGCCAACGGAGAAAGGGGGAGTCACGGTCGGGCGCCGATTAGGGGCGACAGCGCCGAGGGCAGTAACCCGGCGGGCCGCCGACCCGATGGCAGAGGGCCGTCCGGGCAGTCCGCGCTGCCGCCCTCTCCCGGGGCGTCCGGCCAGCCGCCTTGCGGCTCATTGCGCCAGGGGATCAGGCGCCCGGCGGCGCTGCCGAGGCCCGTTCGAGATAGCGGCCCGGGAAGGCCTGGCGCATCGCGTCTGCGGGCGCGGCCTCGCCGGACATCAGCCGCAGGAGCCGATCTGCCCCGGCCTTGCCGATCTCGAAGCCCGGGATCTCCACCGTGGTCAGCGCAGGTTCCACGTAGCGGCCCCAGGAGATGCCGTCATAGCCCACCACCGAGACATCCTGCGGGATCCGCAGCCCGCCGGACCGGAGGACATGCATGAGCCCGATCGCCATCGTGTCATTGCAGGCGATCACCGCCGTCGGCCGTTCTGCCTGGCCGAGCAGCGCCCGCCCGGCCGCTTCGCCCGAGGCGGCGGAGAAATCCCCCTCGATCCGGACCAGCTCCGTCCCGGCAAGCCCGGCGCCGGCGATGGCGGCGGAGACGCCGCGGAAGCGCTCGGTCTCGTGGTAGTTGCCCTCCGGCCCGCTGAGATAGGCGAAGCGGCGGTGGCCGGCCGCCAGCAGCCGCTGCGCCACCGCGGACGCGCTGTCGCGGTCATCGGTGACCACGCTGGGAATGCCGGTCCAGGAGAGGTCGTAGAGCGCGCTGACGGTCGGGACGCCCGCGCGCAGCAGCGACCGGCCGCGGTCCTGCGGCAGGCTGCCGGAGACGACGAGGATCCCGTCGGGCACGCCGCCGAAAGCGAGATCGACGGTCAGCTTGTTGACCTCCTGGCTCTTGGCGAGGTTGCTGACCACCATGCGGTAGCCCTTCTCCGCCAGCACCGTGTCGGCGCCGTGCAGCACGTCGAGCACGACCGGGATCACCGGATGGCGCGGCGGCATCACCATCAGGATCAGCCCCGAGGCGCGGCGCCGGAAATTCGCCGCGGCGAGATTGACCGAATAGCCGAGCTCCTCGGCGGCCCGCAGGATCTTGCTGCGGGTCTCGGCGCCGACCTTGCGGGTCTCGGGATCGGCCAGGGTGCGGCTGACGCTCGACACGGCGACGCCCGCGGCCTTGGCGACATCGCGCATCGTGGGCGGTCTGGACGGGGCGCTGTCGGACATGGGCGGGTCTCCTGCGGCTGGCCCGGCCGCTCCGCCGGAGGCCAGGGTTCTTGTATCTGCACCGGGCAGGCGGTCGCCGTCCAGCGCCGCAGCGCCCGCCGCCCGGCACGACGCGGCCTCCTGCCCCGCCCGCGCCATGGCAACCGCCGCTTAAATATGCATCCCGAACCAATTTTCAGGCAGGCCGGGAACGGTTCGGACGGCGGAGGGGCCGAAGCGGCCATCGCGCGCGAGATCGGCATTGCACCGTACACTGACGGTCTGCTAGCGGCAAACAAGGGCAATCGATTGCCCAACAAGAATCGAACGAGACACAGCTGACAGGGAAGATCATGACGCAACTGGGAAATGCCTTCGCCATCGCCGCCATGCTCGGCGCCACCGCGCTCGCCGCCAGCCCCGGAGCGGCCCGTGCCGACGGGCTGAAAGCCGAGGTCGCGCATGAATGGACCTCGGGCAGCGAGGCGGCGGCGGCGCAGGTGATCGCCGATGCCTTCACCGCGCGCGGCGGCGAATGGATCGACACCGCCACCGCCGGCTTCGAGGCGGGCCATGCCGCGGCGATCAACCGGATCCTCGGCGGCAACCCTCCGACGGTGAAGATGTTTCCCGCAGGTCCGATGACGAAGGAGCTGATCGCCGCCGGGCTGATGAGCGATATCGACGGGCTGGTCGAGGCTGAAGGACTGAAAGACAAGATCCCTCCGGTCATCCTCGACTCGGTCTCCGCCAAGGGCAGCGTCTATGCCGCGCCGCTGTCGATCAATGTCCACTGGCTGATCTGGTCGGCGCCGGTGCTGGCGCAGATCGGGCTCGACGAGCCGCCCGCCACCTGGGACGCCTTCTTCGACGCGCTCGACAAGGTCAAGGCGGCGGGTCTGGTGCCGATCGCCTGGGGCGGCCAGTCCTGGCAGGAGAACAAGGTCTTCAACGGCGTGATGCTGGGCGTGATGGGGGTCGAGGGCTACGACTCGGTCTATGTCGATTTCGACGCGGAGGCCGTGCGCTCGCCGGAGTTCCGCGAGGCGGCAGAGATCTACGCGAAGATGCGCGGCTATGTCGATCCCGGCGCGCCGGGGCGGCTGTGGAACGATGCCACGGCGATGGTGCTGGAGGGCAAGGCCGCCGCGCAGTATTCCGGCGACTGGGTCAAGGGCGAGATGCTGCTGCAGGGGCGCGAGCCGGGCAGCGACTTCTTCTGCGAGCCGATGCCGGGCGCGCCCGCGCTGGTGATCCAGGGCGACACCTTCGCCTTTCCGAAGAAGGACGGCGCGGACTGGAACGCCGCGCAGCAGCTTTTTGCCGTGGTGGTCGAGGACCCGCAGGTGCAGCTCGACTTCTCGCGGCTGAAGGGCTCGATCCCGGCCCGCTCGGATGTCGATGTCAGTTCGCTCGATGCCTGCGTGCAGAAGGGCAAGGCGCTGATCGCCGGGGGCGATGCCGCGCCCGCGCCGCTTCTGGTGATGTCGCCGAGCGCCGCCGGGCAGTTCCAGGACCTGATCAGCGAATTCTTCAACGATCCGGCCATGAGCACCGATGACTTCGTCGAGAGCTTCGCCGAGATCGTCGAGGAAAACGCCTGATCCAGACGCTGCGGGGGCTCCCGCCCCCGCACCCCCGACCGGACCCCATCCATGACCCTATTCAAGACCGATGGCGCAAGGGCGCGCTGGAGCATGCCGCTTCTCGCCCTCGGGCCGAGCTGGGCGATCGTGCTATTCTGCTATCTCGGCACGGTGATCCTGACCTTCCGTATCTCGCTGACGAGCTCCGGCATGATCCCCAATGGCGACTATGTCGGCCTGGCGCAGTACCGCAAGCTGCTGGGCTCCTCGCGCTGGGAGACCTCTTTCGGCAACATGCTGACCTTCGGCGCCTTCTTCCTTGCTGGCGCGCTGCTGGTCGGCACCGCGCTGGCGGTGGCGCTCGATCGCGGGGTGCGCGGCGAGGCGGTGTTCCGGACGATCTTCCTCTATCCGCAGGCGCTGTCCTTCATCGTCACCGGGCTGGTCTGGCAATGGCTGATGAACCCCGCGCTCGGCATCCAGGCGGCGGTGCAGGGCTGGGGCTGGACGGGCTTCTCCTTCGACTGGCCCTATGACCGCGGCATGGCGATCTATGCTGTGGTGCTGGCCGGGGTCTGGCAGGCCTCGGGCGTGGTCATGGTGCTGATGCTGGCCGGGCTGCGCGGGATCGACCGCGACATCTGGCGGGCGGCGCGGGTCGACGGGATCTCCACCTGGCGCACCTATGCCTTCCTGGTGCTGCCGCAGCTCGGCGGGATGCTCGCGACCTCGGTCGTCCTGCTCAGCGTGGGCGTCATCAAGGTCTACGACCTGGTGGTCGCGCTGACCGGGGGCGGGCCGGGCACGGCCTCGGACGTTCCGGCGAAATTCATCATGGACTACCTCTTCGGACGGCAGAACATCGCGCTGGCCTCGGCCGCCTCGATCGCGCTCCTGGTGACGGTGCTGGCGGTCTTCGTGCC
Organism: Poseidonocella sp. HB161398; assembly: GCF_005870025.1. GTDB lineage: Bacteria > Pseudomonadota > Alphaproteobacteria > Rhodobacterales > Rhodobacteraceae > Mangrovicoccus. Next base: position 78,018 of record NZ_VATA01000029.1, on the reverse strand, counting down.
CTTCCACTATGCCGCGGCGCTGCGGCGCAGGGCCCGGGAGGGCGCGCGATGACCCGCTCCGCCCTGCTGCAGCGCATCGCGCTCTATGCCTTCCTGCTGACCGCGGCCGCGATCTTCGGCCTGCCGCTCTACGTGATGGTGGCCACCTCGCTGAAATCCATGCCCGAGCTGCGCGAGACGGGCATCTTCGCCCTGCCCCGCGCGCTCGATCCCTCCGCCTGGCGGATGGCCTGGACGGGCGCCTGCACCGGGCTGACCTGCGGCGGGATCAGCCCCGGCTTCTGGAACTCGGTGAAGATCGTCGTGCCGAGCGTCGGGCTCACGGTGCTGGCCGGGGCGCTCAACGGCTATGCGATGACCTTCTGGAAGCCGCCGCTCTCGGGGCTCCTGCTGGGGCTGATGGTGCTCGGCGCCTTCCTGCCCCACCAGATCTTCCTCTATCCGCTGGTGCAATGGCTCTCGGCCATCGGCATCTACCAGACGCTGCCCGCGATCATCGTCATCCACTGCATCTTCGGCATCCCGCTGATGACGCTGCTGTTCCGCGGCTACTACTCCGGGCTGCCGCGGCAGCTCTTCCTGGCGGCGCAGATCGACGGGGCGGGGTTCTGGCGGATTTTCCTCTGCATCATGCTGCCCCTGGCGGCGCCGGTGACCGTGGTGGCGGTGATCCTGCAGAGCACGGCGATCTGGAACGACTTCCTCCTGGGGCTGGTCTTCGCGGGGCGGGAGAACCTGCCGATGACCGTCCAGCTCAACAACATCGTCAACACCGTCACGGGCGAGCGCGACTACACCGTCGACATGGCGGCCACCGTGCTGACCGCGCTTGTCCCGCTGGCGATCTTTCTGCTCTCGGGACGCTGGTTCGTCCGGGGCATCACCGCAGGCGCGGTGAAGGGATAGGGCATGACTGCTTCCGTGACACTCTCCGGGCTCCGGATCGAATACGGCCATCACGTGGCCATCGACGGGCTCGACCTTTCGATTCGCGAGGGCGAATTCGTCGTCCTTCTCGGCCCTTCGGGCTGCGGGAAATCCACCCTGCTCAACGCGATCGCCGGGCTCGAGCCGGTGGCGGGCGGGCGGATCGAGATCGGCGGCGCCGACATGACCCGCGCGCTGCCCAAGGACCGCGGCATCGGCATGGTCTTCCAGTCCTACGCGCTCTATCCGCATATGAGCGTCGAGCGGAACCTGTCCTTCGCGCTGGCCTCGGCGGGCCGGCCGAAGCGCGAGATCGCGCAGCGCGTGGCCGATGTCGCCGGGATGCTGCAGCTGACGCCCTACCTCAAGCGCAAGCCCGCCGCGCTTTCCGGCGGACAGCGCCAGCGCGTCGCCATCGGCCGCGCGCTGGTGCGCGAGGCGGCGGTGTTCCTCTTCGACGAGCCGCTCTCCAATCTCGACGCCAAGCTGCGCAACGACCTGCGGGTCGAGATCAAGAAGCTGCACCAGCGCATCGCCTCGACGATGATCTACGTCACCCATGACCAGGTGGAGGCGATGACCCTCGGCGACCGGATCGCCGTGATGAAGGGCGGCGAGATCCAGCAATTCGACACGCCCGAGGAGATCTACCACCGCCCGGCCAACCGCTTCGTCGCGGAATTCATGGGCGCGCCGATGATGAATTTCCTCGAAGGGCGGATCGAGGGGCGGTCCTTCCTGTGGCAGGGGCAGCGGCTCGACCTCTCGGGCTACGGCTTCCGGACGGCGCCGCAGGACGGCCCGGCCGTGCTCGGCCTGCGCCCCGAGCATGTGCACACGACCGGCCCGGCGGATGGCGGCACGGCCCTGGCCGCGCAGATCACGCTGGTCGAGCCGATGGGGCCCGAGACCGTGCTCTGGGCCGAGACCGGCGGCGAGACCCTGCGGATCCGCGCCGCGGGCGACATCCATGCCGAGCCCGGCCAGGCAGCCGCGCTCGCCTTCGACATGCCGCGCGCCGCGCTCTTCGATGCGGCCACCGGAGAGAGGCTCTGACATGACCGACATGCTCCGCGCACTGCCCGGCGGGCGGATCGCCTTCCAGCTCTGGTCCTCGCGCTCCGGTCCCGATCTCGGCACGCAGTTCCGCCGTCTGAAGGCGCTCGGCTATACCGACGTGCAGCCCTATCACACCCAGTGGGACGCCCCGGAAGAGATGAAGGCGCTGCTGGAGGAGACCGGGCTCGGCTGCACCACCGGGCATTTCACCCTGGAGATGTTCGAGCAGGAATTCGCCCGCGTCACCGCCTCGGCGCGGATCCTGGGGCTGGAGCTGGCCGTCGCCCCCTTCCTGCCGCCCGAACGGCGCCCCGCGGATGCCGACGGCTGGCGCGCGCTCGGCCGCAAGCTCGAGCTGCTGGCGGCGCGGCTCGCCGATCACGGGCTGGACTTCGCCTGGCACAACCATGCCTTCGAGTTCGAGCCCCTGCCGGACGGATCGCTGCCGATCGAGCATCTGCTGGGCGACCGGCTGCTCTTCGAGATCGACGTGGCCTGGATCGCGCGCGCGGGCGCCGATCCGCTGCCCTGGCTGCGCCGCTATGCCGGGCGCATCCCGGCGGTGCATGTCAAGGACATGGCGCCCCCGGGCATGGCGGCGGACGAGGGCGGCTGGGCCGATCTCGGCCAGGGCGTGCTCGACTGGGACAGGCTCCTGCCCGCCTCCATCGCCACCGGCGCCGGGCTCCTGGTGCTCGAGCACGACCTGCCCTCCGACTGGGACCGCTTCGCGCGGCGGAGCATGGACGGGCTGCAGAGCGCCGTGGCCCGGGCGGAGGCCGTCCGGCCCTTGCCCTGACGGGACGGCGAGAGGCGGTCGCGACCCGGCGGCCACGGGACATGCGTCTTTAGACCGGCAGCCGGCGGGCTTTGCCTGCCGCCCGGCAAGCGGCGCAGCCCCGCCATTCCCGCGGCCGCGGGTCCTGTTGCATGTTCCGTCTGAAGGGATTCACTCCGGCCGATAGATCAACGGCGCGGCGAAGCCTGCCTCCCCTCACGACCGTTCAGCGACCTGGTCGAACTGCCGCGCGGCGCTGACGCGACACTGCCCCCGCACGATCCGGCTCGATCCCGAAATGGCGTGGCACGTCGCCAGAACCCGGAGGCGCAGCCGCCCCGAGACCGTCTCGAACAGCGCGATCCGGACCTGCCCGACGCTGAAGATCCGGTCCGGCCTGCCCGGTCCTCAGACCGCCGACGTGGCTGCGGGCCAGATCAAGATGACTGGTCTCGACTGGCCGGTACAGGATTTCCCGATCCTATGCCGGCGTCCGGCGGGACACCCGGTGCAGATTGCTTATCGGCACGCCGGGGATGCCCCGACCCCTCTGATCGGCCGCACCGGCATCCGCCTCCGCGTCGACTGAAGAGGGACCGTGGCACCGCGAAAGCCCGATGAATGAATGGCCGACGCGCAGGCATGGCGCGGCGCGCGCGGCGCAGGGATCATCCGGCGCTGGTCGCCTCCGCGGGGTCGAGGTCCCGTCCAGCCCGCGGAAAAGCCCGAACCTGCCGCCGAGGACATCGCGACTGTCCCTGCGGATGGCGCAGGCGGGACGCGATGTTGCATCCGGCGATCCTCAGGTGGCCCGCCCGCGCTTTTCCGCGGGCGCGCGCCCCCGAAGCCAGCCCGGATGACAGCGCCCCGCCTGACCGCGGAGGACTTGACGCGGGTCAAGGCGACCGACAGGCTGCAGGGGCAGGATTGCGGCAAACCGGAAGGAAAGCGCATGTCCGAGCAAACCCCACGGCCGTCCGACGGAAAGGACCCGGTACCCGCGGGCGGCTGGCAGCGGCTGATCCTGCTATGGGCCGGGCTCGCGCTGATGATGGCCGTCTTCGCCAGCTTCGGCCAGGACAGCCAGACCGGCGCGATTTCCTACAGCGCCGCCAAGGAGATGATCCGCAATGGCCAGGTCGCGCAGGCGGTGCTGGCCGAGCATGCGATCACCCTCACCCCCGCCGAGGGCACCGGCGCCGGAGACACCCTGCGCGCCGTCACCCCCGCCCAGGGCGATCCCGGGCTGCTGCCGCTCCTCGAGGCGCAGGGCGTCGAGATCGTCGCCGAGCCGCCCGCCCAGGCCTCGCCGCTGCTCTTCCTGCTGCCCTGGCTGCTGATCATCGGCCTCTATGTCTGGATGCAGCGCCGGATGATGGGACAGCTCGGCGGCGGCTTCGGCGCAGGCGCCCTGTTCAGCGGCCGCTTCTCGAAGCCCGCCGAGACCCGGACCGACATCACCTTCGCCGATGTCGCGGGCCAGGAGCAGGCCAAGAAGGAGGTCGCCGAGCTGGTCGAGTTCCTGCGCGAGCCCGCGCGCTTCCGCGAGGTCGGCGCCGAGGTCCCGCACGGGGTGCTGCTGACCGGACCGCCGGGCACCGGCAAGACGCTGCTGGCGAAGGCGCTGGCGGGCGAGGCCGAGGTGCCGTTCTTCTCGACCTCCGGCTCGGAATTCATCGAGGTCTTCGTCGGGGTCGGCGCCGGGCGCGTGCGCAAGATGTTCGAGGCGGCGCGCAAGGCCGCGCCCGCGGTGATCTTCATCGACGAGCTCGACAGCATCGGCCGCACCCGCGGCACCGGGCTTGGCGGCGGGCATGACGAGCGCGAGCAGACGCTGAACCAGATCCTGGCCGAGCTCGACGGGTTCGAGGGCCGCGAGGCGGTGGTGGTGCTGGCGGCGACGAACCGGCCCGACGTGCTCGACCCGGCGCTCCTGCGCCCCGGGCGGTTCGACCGGCATGTCGCGCTGAACCTGCCGGACCGGGCCGGGCGGCTGGCGATCCTGCAGATCCACGCCCGCGGCCTGCCGCTCGAGGCGCCCGGCGACCTGGCCGAGCTGGCGGCGGGCACGCCGGGCTTTTCCGGGGCGGAGCTGAAGAACCTGCTGAACGAGGCGGCGATCAATGCCGCGCGGCGGCGCGCGCGCAGCATCAGCGGCCCGGATCTGCAGGAGGCGCGCGACAAGGTAATGATGGGCACGGTGCGCAGCCTCGCCATCCAGCCGGGCGAGCGCCACCGGCTGGCCGTGCACGAGGCCGGGCACACGGCGGCGGCCTTCTACGGCGCGGGGGCCGATCCGCTCTACAAGGTGACGATCATCCCGCGCGGCCGCTCGCTGGGCGGGACGCACATGCTCGAGGGCGAGGAGCACCATACCCTCCCCGAGGACTACCTGCGCGCGCAGCTTGCCGTGCTCCTGGCCGGGCGCGCGGCAGAGCGGCTGCTGATCGGCACGGTCAGTTCCGGCGCGGATGACGACATCCGGCGCGCCACGCGGCTGGCGCGCTCGATGGTGGCGCGCTGGGGCATGACCGACCGGCTGGGCCCGGTGGACCTGCGGCAGGAGGAGGACAACCCCTTCCTCGGCCAGAGCATGGCGATGCCGCGGGGCCATGCCGATGCCACGGCGGCAGAGGTCGACCACGCTGTGATCGCGCTGCTGAAGGAGGCGGAGCGGACCGCCTCGGCGATCATCTCGGAGCATGAGGCGCAGATCCGCCGCCTGATCCGCGAGCTGGAGCGGCTGGAGACCCTCGACCGGGCGCAGATCGAAGCGCTTCTCGCCCCGGCGGAGCCCCCCGTCCCCGCGAGCCTCGAGCCCGTCGGCGCCCCCCGCGTGGAGAGCTAGCAGGCCCGCCGGAGATGCATGCGGCAGATGGGTCCGCGGGCGCGCACGGGAAACCGTCTTTGCGCCGTCCGGCCTGCCCCGTCGCCGAGGCGGTCCTGGCCTCCCGTCCCTTCCGGCAACGGCTCATGATCCTTGCCGGACGCCTGCGGGCACCATGGCCGCAGGGTTTCGGTTCCGCGCGCGCCGGTCCCGGGCCAGCCCCTGCCCGGCCCGCGCGCGGCCGCGGTCCGTCTCCGCCCTTGCTGGACCGCAGCCCTCCGGCCGCGCGCCATGCCGCCGCCTGCCCTCGGGCGCAGGGCCAAACGGCATCGCAGGGGCGCGCGAGGCAGGCGCCTGGCCGCCTGCCTCGCGCGCAGGGGAACGCGGTCCTCCGGACGTTCAGCGGCCTTGGTCGGCGTCCCCGTCCCGGGGCGGCATCCGCCGCGGCCAGGCGGCCCTGTGCCCGCGCGCCATGGCCAAGCGCGCTGCCATTGCGGCCGTTCTCAGCGCGGCAGGGGCGACCCGCAACCTCTCTGCCCGCGCCGGCGGCGATCACGCAGCCCCCCGGAGGGCCGCAGAGGCAAGGGACGCACGGGGATGTCCGGGGACCGAACCGGCTTTTCCGAGCGGGCAGCTGCATTCTCGCGGGCACCGGCCGGGATCCCGGCGCCGGGGCACCCGCCCCGCGCGGGGGACGGCGGAGGCTCTGGTCCGCCATGTCCGCGCCGCCTGCCCCCCCACCGTCGGGCGCCCATGAACCCGCTTTGCCCGCGCGGTCCGGCCCCGGCCGGGCGTCCCGCGCGGATGCAGGGACAGGAAGCAGCCCGGACCGGGCGCGAAGGTCGCCCGGTCGCGGAGACGCGAAGGTCATGCCCGGTCGCGGAGATCCTCTGGCAGGACGGCGTCCCCCTCCACCCGCGCCGCATGGCCGGGAAAGAGCAGCCGCGCCTGCGAGGCCAGCGCCGCCTCCAGATGCTCCTGCGCCTCGGTCGAGCTCTTCTTGCGGCGCAGCTTGCGCGACAGCGGCGAGCCCGGCTTCTCCGCCTCCCCGGCCAGAGACAGCAGCGTGATCTCCGCCAGCCGGTGGAAGACGGCATCGGCCTCGTCGCGCGGCAGATCGGGCGGCAGGACGCCGGGCCGGGGGCACTGGCCCAGAATCTCCCAGATGATCCGCCCGCGGCGGGAACTGCGCGCCAGCGCCAGGCAGCGATCCGTCGCCTCGGACAGCTCGGCATGCAGCTCGGCGAAAGGCGCCGTCACCTGCTCGGGGCCGCTGCGCCCCATCCGCATGATCTGCAGCATCGCCGGTTCGCCGGGCTGGAAGCGCAGCGACAGGGCGTCGAGCTCCAGCCCCAGCGGCAGGGACCGGCCGCGCTGGAGATCGCAGATCTCGCAGAAGGCCGCCAGCCGCGCCAGCCCGGCCGCGGAGAGGTCGCAGGACAGGCGCGAGATCCCCGGCTCGCGGGGCCTCCGGTAGATGTAGGACAGCCGGGCGGTGCCGTCGTCGCGCAGGGTGAGGGAGAAGCTCTTGGTTGCCATGCCGCCGATATACGCGACGCGCTCCGGCCTTCAAGCAGGATGACGGCAGGACGGTGGGGTCCCGCCGACGCCGCTCAGAGGTCCAGCATGCCCCGCGCCATCGCCAGTGCCAGCGCCTGCTCGCGCGTCGAGGCGCCCATCTTGGCGCGGGCGTTCTTCAAGTGGAGCCGCACCGTCACCTCGGCGATCCCCATGCGCTCGGCAATGGCGCAATTGTCGAGCCCGCACGCCAGATGCGCCAGCACCGAACGCTCGCGCCCGGTCAGCGGGCGGTAGCGGATGCCCAGACCGCTGCCGCTGGCGGAACGCGGCGGCAGCAGCGGCCCGGCCATCATCGCGGCGATCGCCGGCAGGAGCGCGGCGAGCTCCGGGCCCAGGCTGATCGCCGCCGGATGCCGCGTGCCCATCGTCAGCACCTGCAGGACCGGCCCCCGCTGCCATTTGAAGACCTGGACGAAATTGAAATTGCGCGCCCGCATCGCCGCGGCCAGCGGCTGGCCGTCCGCCTGCGCGGCAATGCCCTCCGATGACTTGTGCAGCCGCGGCTCCGGACGGGAGAGCCAGGGCCAGAGCGGATCGGCCCGGCGCAGCGGCTCCTGGCAGTACACTTGCTCCCAGTCGCGCGGCAGGTGGAACCGCGCCCAGATCGGATCGGTGCTGCCGGCGAGGGCCGCGCCCGCATTCATCCCCGCGAGATCGAGGCTGTCGGCCACCCCGCAGACCGCCGCCCAGCCGGCCTCCGGCCCGGTGCCGCAGCTCTGCAGCCGGTCGGCAAGATCGATCAGGAAATTGAGCGGCTGCACGGCACGGGCCATCGCGGAAAAGGAACATTGCGCCACCGACCCTAGGCAGGCACCGCCGCGCATGCAACGCGCCAAAGCGGCCGCGCCGCGGCTAGCGCAGCTCCGCGAGGCGCTCGCCATAGAGGCGGGCGATGCAGGACGGGTCGGTGCCGCAGGCATTGCGCCGCGACAGCCAGGCGGCCTGCTCGCTATCCCCGGCCGGCGCCCTGGCCTGGCCATAGGCCGCCTCCAGTTCGGCATCGAGCCGCGCGAGGCGGCGGTTGGCGCAGATCGCCCGCTCGGTCGGATTGAGCCGGGACGCGCTGCACCAGGGGCGCAGGAGCTCCCCGGTCTCCGGCTGGTCCTGCGGCGGGCCCGGCACGGCCACCGTCGCCAGAAGCTGGCCGAAGACCTTCAGGCGGCAGGTGCGGATGTCCTTCAGCTCGCCGCCGAGTTCCTCGCGCAGCACCCCGAGATATCCGGTTTCGCCGAGCGTCGCGGTGCCCGCGATGTCGCGCGCATCGAGCTGCCCGGCCAGCCCCTTCAGCCGCGCCTCGGCGGCGCCTTCGATCGCGGCGGAACTGGCCGACCCCTCGCGCGAGAATTCGCCGCAGATCCCCGCGGCCGTCGCCTCGATCAGCCCGAGCGTCTCCGCATCGAGCCCCTGCGGCGCAAGCGGCGCCGGGAGGCACAGAAGGCAGGCGACGGATGAGGCGAAGAGGCGCATGGCCATGCTCCCGGGATCCCGCCGGGGACCGCCCCCAGTCTAGCACGGCCCGGGCCCGGCGCATAAGCCGAACTGCGGCCGCGGGGATCGGCGTCAATCCGGCAGCCGCTGCTTCAGCAGGGTGATGAAGGCGCGCAGCCCCGCCGGGACATGGCGCCGGCCGGGATAGTAGAGGCAGAGCCCGGGCGACGGCGGGCAGAAGGGCTCCAGCACCAGCTGCAGCCGCCCCGCCTCCAGCGCGTCGCGGGCCACGGTCTCGGGCACATAGGCGATGCCGAGCCCCGCCGCCGCCGCCTCGGCCATCAGCGGATTGTTGTTGAGCGTCAGCACCCCGGGCACGTCGACCGTCTCCGCGCGGCCGTCGCGCTCGAATTCCCACTGGTAGAAGGACCCGCCGGGCAGCCGCTGGCGGATGCAGCGATGCGCCGCCAGATCCGCCGGGACATGCGGCGCCGGATGCTGCGCAAGGTACGCCGGCGCCGCCACCGCGACGAAGCGCAGGGGACCGGCAAAGGGCACGGCGATCATGTCCTGCGGCACGGCCTCGGCCAGCCGCACGCCTGCATCGAAACCCTGCGTGACGATGTCGACGAAGCGCCCGTCGATCGACAGGTCGACCTGCATCCGCGGGTGCAGCGCCAGGAAGTCCGGCACGACATGGCGCATCAGCAGCCGCGCCGCCTGGTCCGGCGCGTTGATCCGCAGCGTGCCGCGCGGCTCGCCCCGCTGCTCGGCCAGGTCGGCGAAGATCTCGTCCAGGTCGCCCAGCACCGGCAGGAGCCGTGCCAGCAGATCGGCGCCGTCCTCGGTCAGCGCGACGCTGCGCGTCGTGCGGTTCAGCAGCCGCAGCTGCAGGCGCTGCTCCAGCGTGCGCAGCGTGTGGCTGAGCGCCGAGCGCGACACGCCGATCTCTTCGGCCGCACGGCTGAAGCTGCGGTGCCGCGCCACCGCGGCGAAGGCAAGGAGGTCGGGAAGGGGCGGACTGTTTGTCAAATCTGGCTCACCACGTCATCCAATTCGTGAACCATACCGGCACGGCGCATCCGGCACCAGATGGGGGGAGCCAACAAACCAAAGAGGTTCGACATGAAAACCTGGCTCATCACCGGCGCAGCGCGGGGCTTCGGCCGCGCCATGACGGAACAGCTTCTGGAGCGCGGCGACCGCGTCATCGCCACCGTGCGGCGCGCGGGCTCGCTGGACCTGTCCCACCCCAATCTCGAGGTTCTGCATCTCGACCTGACCGATGGCGCCTCGGTCGAGGCGGCGGCCGCGGCGGCCTTCGCGACGGGGCGGATCGACGTCATCGTCGGCAATGCGGGCTTCGGCCTTTTCGGCGCGGCCGAAGAGCTGGCGGCGGCCGCGATCGACCGGCAGATCGCCACCAACCTGACCGGGGCGATCGCCTTCATCCGGGCGGTCCTGCCGCATATGCGCGCCCAGGGCGGCGGCCGCTTCGTGCAGATCTCCTCGGAGGGCGGACAGGTCGCCTATCCCGGCTTCGGCAGCTACCACGCGACGAAATGGGGGATCGAGGGCTTCATCGAGGCGGTCGCGCAGGAGGTCGCGGGGTTCGGGATCGAGATGCTGATCATCGAGCCCGGCCCGACGCCGACGAATTTCATCGCCGCGATCGACATGGCGCCGGTCCATCCCGACTATGCGGGCACGGTCGTCGACACCGTGCGCCGCTCGCTCCTGCAGATCGCCGGGGGCGGCAGCAGCGAGAGCTTCCCGCAGCTGGCGGATCTGGAGCACAGCGTGGCGGCGATCATCGCCACCGCCGATGCCGCGCAGATGCCCCGCCGGCTGGCGCTCGGCAGCACCGCCTACGCCAATATCCGCAGCGCCCTGACCGCGCGGCTGGCCGAGCTCGACGCGCAGCGCGAAATGTCGCTGGCCGCAGACTGAGCGCAACAGGCGCCTTCCCGGACCGGCCTCCGGCGGGCGCCTGACCGACAGCTGCGGGACCGCCCGACGGCCCCGCAGCCGCCCCGGACGGGTCTCAGGCGGCCAGATGCCGTCCCGGGCCTGCTTCCGGCCGGTCCGCGACAGGGCGATGGCCATCGCGGGAAATCCCGGCTCCCGGGAGCGTCCGGCCCCGCGAGCCCGGACGGGTGCCGCAGCTCCGCCACCGGCGTCCTGTGCAGCTCTCGACTGCGATCGCCGGGGCCGCAGGAACGGCCCGCCGACGAAGCGCCTCCGGCCGCCAGGCGCTGGCCAAGGGGCTGCCTGCGGCCCGGCGCGCCCGAGGGTCCGGCCGGTTCAGGGGTGCAGAAGCTGCCCTCCCGCCCTCTTCGGGTGCATCCAGGTCCCGCCTGCCGTCCGTATCCGCCCGATCACCCGAGAGCCCCGCCGCCGCCGGATGCCGCGCGCAGAACCGGCCAGCGCGAGCCGCTGCCCGCAGCCAAGCCGTTCGGCCGCGCTGCTGCCGGGAAGCGCCACCGCGGGATGACGCAGCCCCGTCGGCGGGCTGCTGCGCGGATGGCGCACGGCGGACATCGCGCAAGGGCCTGGGTCCGGCTTCCCTCGCGTCCTGCGCAGCTCCGGACATGCCGCCTCGGCACGCGGACATCCGGCGGCAAGCCTGCAGAAGCCGCAAGACATCTCCGCCAGGGCTGGCGCGCGGCCGTTTGCCAGCCGCCTGCCACGCGCCGATGGTGTCGAAAAACTCGGGCACAAGTGCGCGGACCCCGGAATCGAGGGAAGACGTTCCAAGATTGGAGAAATCCGCTTCAAGGAGCGATGACTTCAGCCTTGCCGGAGCGCAAATTTCCAACTTCGGATGTTCTTTCGGCCGGAGCAGTAAAATCTGAACAATATCCGTCGGCAGCCGCCGCCCGGACAGCCCTCCCCCGGCCGCTGATCGGCGGTGACGCGCCTCCGGAAAGCCCGGCGCGGGCGCACGGAGCCTGACGGGATCGTCATGGCCTGAAACCATTTCCGCCCTGTTGCGCCCGTCCCCCGCGCCTAAGTCAGATCCCGAGACATGACCCGCCCGGACGCGCCGGACGCAGGAGGACCAGAGCGATGCCGCAACCCGTTCCGCCCAGATCGCCGGGTCCGCGCAGCCACCCGGCGACAGCGCCAGGCGGCGCGACCGGCACGCGGCCCGGAGATCCGGCGACGCGGCGCAGACAGGCGGTCCGGGTCCGCTCGCCGATGCTCGCCTTCCGCCCAGGGGCGGAAGACGTCCGCCCCGTCCGGCTCCGGCGACGCTGGGGCCCGGGGGCCGTGGCCGCTCATGCGCCACGCGCTGCCCGGAGTGCCCTGGCCCCGCCGCACCGAACGCAACGCCCTGACAGCTTAGCCCGAGAGGTACCCCGATGAGACGACGCTTCTTCCTGGCCGCCGCCCCGGCCGCTGCCACGCTCCTGCAGATGCCGCGCGCCGCGCGGGCCGGGACCGCCGTGCCGATCCGCTTCGGCGAGGGCTGGCGCAAGCTCGACTTCCCGCGGCTGACGCCGACGCGCTACGGGTTCGGCGGATCGAGCCTGGAGATCGAGGGCGACGCCTCCTCCTCGCTGATCTACCTGGCCGTCCCCGAGGCCGCGCGCACCGCCCGCAGCGCCCGCTGGTCCTGGTCGGTGAGCCAGAGCGTGCCGCCCACGGATCTGGCACGGAAGGGCGGCGACGACCGCAACATCTCGCTCTATTTCGTCTTCATGGATGCCGATGCCGCGGCGCGGCTCTCGCCCTCGACATCACCGCAGCGGCTGCTGGCCAGCCGGTCTGCCCGCGTGCTGATCTATGTCTGGGGCGGAGACCGGGCGCCGGGCAGCGTGCTGCCCAGCCCCTATCTGCGCGGCCGGGGCTTCACCGTCGCGCTGCGTCCGGCCGGGACCGGGCAGGACCGGGTGGAGGTCGATCTGGCGGGCGACTACGCCGCCGTCTTCGGCGCGCCCGCGGAGCGGCTGGTCGGGCTGGCGGTCTCGGCCGATAGCGACGACACGGACAGCATGCTCAGGGCCCGCCTGTCGGATCTGTCGCTCGGCTGAGCGCCAGGACCGGCCCGCAGGCGGCGCGGACATCCTCGGCGTCATGCGTGACCAGCAGCGCCGGGATGCCCGCCGCGCGGATCGTGTCGAAGGCAAAGCGCCGGATCGCGTCGCGCCGCTCGGGATCGAGCCCCGAGAAGGGCTCGTCGAGGAGCACCGCCCTGGGCTCGGCCAGAAGCGTGCGCATCAGCGCCGCGCGCGCCCGCTGTCCGCCCGAGAGCGTGGCGGGATCGCGCGGCCCGAACCCGGCGAGCCCGGCCTGCTCCAGCGCGGCGGCGACCGCCCCGCGGCGCGCCCGGCGTCCGCGGTGGCGCGGCGCCAGCCCGAAGGCCAGGTTGTCGGCGACCGAGAGATGCGGGAAAAGCACCGCCTCCTGGAACATCATGCCGATGCCGCGCCGCTCCGCCGGCAGGCCGCCGAGGTCGCGCCCGCCGAGGCGGACCGCGCCGCAGAGACGGAAGCCCGGCTCCAGATGGCCGCCGACCGCTGCGAGCAGCGTCGACTTGCCGATGCCCGAGGGGCCGGTGACGCTGGCGACTTCGCCGGGCTGCACCGTCAGCGAAAGCGGCGCGAAAAGCGCGGTGCCGTCCGGGGCCAGCACAGAGAGCGCGTCGAGTTGCAGGGTCATGCCGCGCCTCCGAGCCCGCGCCGGTTGCGATGGAGGACCGCCGGAACGGCCAGCGCGGCGAGGAACACCCCCCAGGGCAGGAGCGCCTGCAGCACCGCATGGACCGCCGCCACGCGCCGGTCGGAGCCGGAGGCCAGCGCCACCGCCTCGGTGGTCAGGGTCTCGACCCGGCCGCCGCCGAGGAAGAGCGTCGGCAGGTACTGCGCGATCGAGACGGCGAAGCCCACCGCCGCGGCGGTGGCCAGCGGCGCCAGCAGCACCGGCAGCTTGACCCGCCAGAGCCGCCGCCAGGGCCCCGCCCCGAGCGCCGCCGCGCTGCGCCCGAGCCGCGGGTCGAGCGCCGTCCAGGGGCCCTTGAGCGCGATCATCAGATAGGGAAAGACGAAGAGCCAGTGGCCCCAGATCACCGCCGCCAGCGGCGGCAGCGGCGCACGGATCATCAGCCCGGACAGGCCGGTCAGGAAGGAGAGCTGCGGCAGCAGGAGCGGCACGTGGATCAGCGCGGTCAGCCAGCGGTCGGCGGCGGGGCGTCCCAGCCGGTCGGCGCTTTCCAGCCAGGCCACCGCCGCCACCAGCGCCAGACCGGTGGCCGCCAGCGCGATCAGCCCGGAGGCCAGCGCCGTGTCGCCCCAGCGCCCGGTCGCCTGCCAGTGGCGCAGGGTCAGCTCGGCCGGAAAGAGGTCGGGCCAGCGCCAGGAGAAGGCGACCGACCAGGCGAGAAGCCCCGCCAGCGCCAGGACTGCCGCGAGGGCAGTCCCCGCAGAGGCCAGGACCGGCAGGGCCAGCGCCCGGTCGGCGCCCTGCAGCCGCGCGCCGCGGCGCAGGAGCGCGCGGCCGGTCGCGCCCGCCGCACGGGCCAGCGCCCAGAGGGCCGCGAAGGCGCAGAGCAGCAGGCCGAGCTGCAGCACCCCGCCCGCCGAGGCGGGCAGCAGCACCTGCAGGTCCGGATCGGCATTCAGCCGGGCGATCATCACCGGCAGGGTCGGCGGGGCCGACGGGCCGAGGATCAGCGCCATGTCGACGACCGAGACCGAGAAGGCCAGCACCACCAGGACCGGCAGCCGGATCAGCGGCCAGAGCTGCGGCAGCAGCAGCCACAGCCAGACCGCCGCCCGCCCGTAGCCCAGGGAGCGCCCCGCGGCCATATGGGCACGGACCGGGATCTGGGTCAGCGCCCCGGCCAGCACCAGGACGAGGAAGGGCAGCTCCTTCGCCACCAGCCCGAGGATCAGCGCCAGGCCGAGGGGATCGCCGGTCGTGGCGATGTCCGGCGGCCGGTCCCAGCCCGCCAGCGGCGCCAGCGCGCGCGCGATCCAGCCCGAGGGCGCCAGCACGAAGGCCAGCCCGATGGCGATGGCCGCATGCGGCGCGGCCAGGAGCGGCGCGAGCAGGAGGCGCAGGGCGCGCAGCCGGTCCCGCCCCTGGACCCAGGCCACGAGGCCGAGCGCCAGCACCAGCGACAGCCCGGTCGCCGCCAGCCCGGTCCAGAGCGCCAGCGCCGCGGCACGGCCGATCCCGGGCATGGCCATCAGGTCGCGCCAGGGCTGCAGCCCGGGACCATGGGCGCCGATCGCCGGGAAATGCCCGAAGGCGGCCGCCAGCCCGTGGCCGAGCCCGAGCAGGACCGGCAGGCCGAGCCCGGCGAGGATGGCCGCGCCCGAGACGGCGCGCAGGACGTGCGCCGAGGTCATTGCGCGTAGCGCTGCTGCCAGTCTGCGGTCAGGCGGGTCATCCATTGCGGCGCGGGCTCGGGCAGGACCGGCCCCAGATCGGCGAGCTCCGGCAGCGCCGGATCGGCGGGCAGCGCCGCGAAGGCCGCGCGGGCCCCGGGATCGAGCTTCGCCGGGTCGAGCACCGAGAAGGAGCCGAGCACGTCGATATCCTGCATATGCGCCTGCACCTGCGGATCGAGCAGCAGGTTGGCGACGACCTTGGCGCCCTCGGCATGGGCGGCGTTGTAGGGGATCGCCACGAAGCTGACATTGCCGATGCTGCCGGCTTCGGGGACATGGACCCGGACCGTCTCCGGCAGGAGCCCGTCGCGGATCGCCGCCGCGGCCGAGGCCGGGTCGAAGGACATGCCCAGGTCGATCTCGCCGTCATTCATCAGCTGGCGCTGCGCGAACTGGTTGGCCGGGAAGGCCTCGCCGCCGCGCCAGAGGTTCGGGCGCAGCGCGTCGTACCAGGCCCAGAGCGGCGCGGTGGCGGCGGCATAGCTCTCCTCCGTCGGCGGCACGGAAAGGTCGGTGCCCTCGGGGGCGAGCTCGGCCAGCGCCTGCTTGAGGAAGGTCGCGCCCATGAAATTGGCCGGGTCGGGATGGGTGATCCGCCCCGGATGGGCCGCCGCCCAGTCCGGCCAGCCCGCCATCCCGGCAGGCGGCGCGGCGATCCGCGCCGTGTCGTAGGTGAAGACGAACTTCGCCAGCCGCCAGGGAGACTCCATCCCTTCGACCGGCACGGTGAAATCGGCGACATTGGCCGAGCCCGGCGAGAGGTCGAGCCAGCGGGCATTCGGCAGGTCCTCCGAGAACGGCCCCATGAGCAGCCCCTGTTCCTTCATCGCCTGGAAATTCGGCCCGTTGATCCAGATGAGATCGACCGAGCCGCCGCTGTCGCGCCCGGCGGCCTTCTCCGCCAGCACGCGGGAGACCGCCTCGGCGGTATCGCCGAGCTTGACATGGCGCAGCGTGACGCCATGGGCCGCCTCGGCCCGCTCGCCCACCCAGTCGAGGAAGGCATTGGTGCGCTCGTCCCCGCCCCAGGCATGGAAATAGACGGTCTGGCCGCGCGCCGCCGCGCGCGTGGCCTCCCAGTCATCGGCGGCGGCGGGCCCCGGCGCGAGGCCGAGCGCGGCAAGGGCGGCAAGGATAAGGGTCTTCATCGAAATCTCCGGGGCAGGCGTCAGCGGAAGGCGGTCCAGCCCATCCGCCAGCGCAGGATCGTGGTGACGGCGCAGGCCGCCGCGAAGCCCCAGGCCAGCAGGGGGAAGGCCTGCGGCACGAGGCACATGGCAAGGAAGACGGCGATCGTCTCGGCCCCCTCGGTCAGCCCGCCGAGATAGTAGAGCCCCTTCTGCGGGAAGGCGGCCGAGCGCTCGCCGCGCCGCGCCGCGATGGCGGCGAAGGCGAGGAAGGAGGAGCCGGTGCCGGTGAAGGCCGCGATCAGCACCGCCGCGGGCAGCGCATTGGCCGCCGGGTCGTGCAGCGCGAAGCCGAGCGGCACCAGCGCGTAGAACAGGAAGTCGAGCGAGATGTCGAGGAAGGCGCCGCGGTCGGTCGGCCCGTGGATCCGCGCCACCGCGCCGTCGAGCCCGTCCATCAGCCGGTTCGCCGCGATCAGCACCAGCGCCGCCGTCCAGGCCCCGCAGGCCAGCGCCGGGACCGCGAGAAGCCCCAGCAGGAACCCCGCCACGCTGATCGCGTCGGCGCCGATGCCGCGCCCCGCCAGCCATTCCGCCGGCGGCTGCAGCGCCGCCCGCTGCAGGGGAAGGATCCGCGCGTCGATCATCCGCGCCTCCAGCGGTGGAAGCGCTCGAGCAGCGCCAGCGCGCGCGGATCGACATGGCCGCGCCGCCAGGTCCCGGCCGCCGCCTTCCCGGCCTCGGTCCAGGTCGGGTAGATATGGATCGTGCCGAGGATCTTGCCGAGGCCCAGCCCGTGCTTCATCGCGGTGACGAATTCGGCGATCAGCTCGCCGGCATGCTCGCCCACGATCACCGCGCCGAGGATGCGGTCCTTGCCCGGCACGGTCAGCACCTTGACGAAGCCCCGCGCCGCGCTGTCGGCAATCGCCCGGTCCAGCTCCGCCAGGTCGTAGCGCGTGACCTCCACCGGGATGCCCTGCTCTGCCGCTTCGGTCTCGGACAGGCCGACCCGCGCGACTTCGGGGCTGGTGAAGGTCGCCCAGGGGATCACCCGGTAATCCGCCTTGAACCGCTTCAGCCCGCCGAAGAGCGCGTTGACGCCGGCATACCAGGCCTGGTGCGAGGCGGCATGGGTGAACTGGTAGGGCCCCGCCACGTCGCCCGCGGCCAGGATGTTGGGATAGCGCGTCTCCAGATAGGCATTGGTCTCGATGGTGCGCCCGGCGGGGATGCCCAGCTCCTCCAGCCCGAAGCCCGTCAGGCGCGCGCCGCGGCCGGTGGCGACGATGATCTCGTCGAAGGCGATGCGCTCGGTGCCGTCCTCATGGGCGACCTCGATCCACTTCCCGGGCTCGGTGCCGCAGCAGACGGCCCTGCGCCCGGTCAGCACCCGCACCCCGTCCGCCTCCATCGCCGCCGTGACCAGCGCCGAGACCTCCGGGTCCTCGCGGATCATCAACCGCGGCGCCATCTCGATCTGGGTGACCTCGGAGCCGAGACGGGCGAAGGCCTGGGCCAGCTCGCAGCCGATCGGCCCGCCGCCCAGCACCGCCAGCCGGCGCGGCGCCTCGGGGCGGTGGCGCAGCCCCTCCCAGAGCGTGTCGGAGGTCAGCGGCGCGACATCCTCCAGCCCCGGCAGCGGCGGCAGGACCGGGCGCGCGCCGGTGGCGATGACCGTGGCCCGCGTCGTCAGCTCGCGCGTGGTGCCGTCGGCTCCGGCGATCTCGATCGTCCAGGGATCGACGAGCCTGGCATGGCCCTTGATCACCTCGACCCCCAGCCCGGTGTAGCGCTCGACGCTGTCATGCGGAGCGATCTGGGAAATGACGCGATGGACCCGCTCCATCACCTGGTCGAAGGGAATTTCCGGGGCGGCATCGGCCAGCCCCCAGTCCGAGGCATGGCGCATCCGGTGGGCCAGATCCGCGCTGCGGATCAGCGCCTTTGACGGCACGCAGCCGTAATTCAGGCAGTCGCCGCCCATCTCGCCGGCCTCGACCAGCGTCACCCGCGCCTTCGCCGCCGCCGCGATATAGGCCGCGACCAGCCCCGCCGCCCCCGCGCCGATTACCACCAGATTGCGCTCGAAGCGCTGCGGCCGGGTCCAGCCCGCATAGACGCGGCGGCGGCGCCAGAGGCCGATCGCCCCGCGCGCCGCCCAGGGAAAGAGCGCGAGCGCCGCGAAAGAGGCCAGCATCGGCGCCGAGACGATCCCCGACAGGCTGTCGAGCGCGGCAAGCTTGGTGCCCGCATTCACGTAGACCGCGGTCCCCGCGAGCATGCCGAGCTGGCTGACCCAGTAGAAGGTCCAGACCGGCACCGGCGTCAGCCCCATCAGCAGGTTCAGCGCGAAGAACGGCACCACCGGCACCAGACGGAGCGAGAAGAGGTAGAAGGCGCCGTCGCGCGCCAGCCCGGCATCGAGCCCGTCGGCGCGGCGGCCGAGCCTGGCCCGCACCCAGTCCCGCGCCAGGTAGCGCGCCGTCAGGAAGGCCAGGGTCGCGCCGATGGCCGAGGCGAAGGAGACCAGCGCCAGCCCCTGCCAGAAACCGAAGAGCGCCCCGGCCGCCAGCGTCATCCACAGCGCCAAGGGCAGCGACAGCGCGGTCACCGCGACATAGCCGAGGAAGAAGAGCCCCGCCGTCGCAACCGGACGCGCCTCCCGCAACTCGGCGAAGCGGCCGAGATGCGCGCGCAGGGCGGCAAGGTCCAGATCCTGCCCGCGCAGGAGCCAGAGCAGCACCGCCACGAGCGCGGCGAAGAGCAGGAGGAGAACCGGTTTTTTCATTCGCGCGTTCCTTGCAGTCGGGCCCGGATGACCGGCACGCTCCGCTTGCGCAGCGCCCGGCGCCCTCCCGGCGGGGGAGCATGTCTGGATCTCGAGCTTGCGCCGCCGCCCGCCCCTAGCCTCCGCTGCCGCCGCCCGGAGGGACGGCGGCGGACGGCAACGGGACGGCCGGCCCGGATCGCTCTTCGTTGATCTGGTGCAATGGTCCTAGCGGTCGAGGGCTGAAACCTCAAATGCCAGCCGCACACGCGACCTCACATGCTTGGGCGGAATATTTCCCCGCGCCCGAGGGCGGAGAGACCGTGGCGATGCAGCCGGTCGGGCCGGCCAGCCCCGCGATGCCCTCCTCCGCGGCCGGCAGGCAGGGCAAGGACCGGTCCGGAACGTTGCGGTTCCCCGCCGAGCCGGGCGTGCCATGCCCGCCCGCGTCCGGAACGCCGGCCGGTCCCGCCGCACGGGCCGCGGCACGGGCAGGACGGTCGCGGCAGCATCCGGGCCCGATCTCTGCGCTCCGGCCGCCCGCGGGCCGCGACGCATCGGCCCCGGGGCCCTCCATGCCGCAGCTGCCGCGATCCTTTCACCCCCGGCGAAGCGGCGCGCGGCATCCCTCGCCGGCCGGAGCGGCGATCCGCGCCCCTCGCGCGCCGACGGCGAGGCGCACGGATATCCGCCCATGGACCGGCAGGATGCGGCGCGGCGCCTGCCGTGCCTCCCGCGAATGTGACGTCTTGCCGCCCGCCAGAGTCGCAGCGGCGCGCGGACAGCACGTTTCTCCTCATCTCCGGGACGGCGACCTCCAGTCCCGCTGCGGAGCACCTCCCGAATGGCCATCGCCCTGCAGGCCCTGCTCTTCCTGGCCGTCATAGCGACGGGGATCCATTTCCGCGGCGTCGCGCTCGGCCTGTTCGGCGGCCTCGGCGTCCTCATCCTGGTGCCGGGCTTCGGACTGGCGCCGGGACCGCTGCCGGTGCCGGTGCCGGTGATGCTGATCATCCTGACCGTGGTGACCGCCGGGAGCGCGATGCAGCTGGCAGGCGGGGTCGATGTCCTGACCGCCCGCTGCGAACGGCTGCTCCGCCGGGCGCCGGGGCGCGTGACCTATGTCGCCCCGTTCGCGACCTACGTGCGCTGCGCCGGGGCCGGAACGGGCAACGTGTTCTGCTCGCTGCTGCCGGTCATATACGAGGTGCCCTACGCCGCGGGCGTCCGGCCCGAGCGGCCTCTGGCGCTGTCGGCAACGGCGGGGCAGCCGGCGCTGGTGGCCAGCCCGGTCTCGGCGGCCACGATCGCGATGGTCGGGCTTCTCGCCCCCTCGGGCTTCTCCCTCGGCGACATGCTGGTCATCCTGTTGCCGTCATCGCTTGCCGCCATCCTGGCCGCCGCGGCCATCGTCACCAGCCTCGGCGCGGAGCTTGCCGACGATCCCGAATTCCTCCGCCGCTGCGCCCGGACCCGCTGCGTGGCGTTCCGTCCTGATCTTCGGCACCGGCATCGCGCTGATCATGATCGCGGGCTTCTCCGGCATCCGGCCGATGGTCGGCCCGGCGGGCGCGGCCGCGCCGCTCGACATGGCGCAGCTCATCCAGATGCTGATGCTGGCGACCGCCGCGGCAATCGTGGCGCTCTGCAGGGTGCGGGCCGAGGAAATCCCCCGCGCGCCGCACTTCTCCGTCGGTCTGGCGGCGATCGTCCCCCTGTCCGGCATCGGCTGGATGGCCAGCACGCTGCTCGCGGCCCATGCCGAGCTGATCGGCGCCGGTACCGGAGGGCGCACCGCGATGTTCGGGGGCGCGCTGTTCGCAGTGTCGGCCAGCACCGCCAGCCAGGCCAGCGCGACAATCGCGGTCATGCCGCTCGGCATCGCGGCCGGCATCCCCCCGGCGATCCTGGTGGCGCTCTGGCCCGCGGTGATCGGCGTGCTCTTCCTGCCGGTCAACGGCGCGCAATTCGCTTCGGTAAAGATCGACCGGACCGGCACGACCCGCCTCGGCGCCTTCATCGTCAACCATTCCTTCCTGATCCCGGTGCTGATCTGCACGGTCGTCTCGGTCCGGGCGGGCCTGCTGATCGCGACGCTGCTCTTCTGAGCTGCCCGCAGCCCGCCCGGCTCCGAGGCGGCGCCATGACGCGGACGTCCCGATGCCGGTTCCGTCGCCCCGGCGGCGCGACCCGGCCGGGGACGCAATCGAGGCCGCGCCGCGGGTCCGTCGCCGGCCGCGGGGCCCCCCGCCAGGGCCGCCCTCGCCGGTCCGCGGCGCCCGCAGACCCGCGCAATCCGCTTTCCAAAGGCGGCCGGAACCTCTAGTCATCGCCATCCTTGCCAGTGAGGGACGAGCCATGGCGCTTAAATCTACCGTCTACAAAGTCGAGCTTTCCGTTTCCGACATGGATCGCCACTATTACGAAACCCACAAGCTGACCGTGGCCAAGCATCCCTCGGAGACCGACGAACGGCTGATGGTGCGCCTGCTCGCCTTCGCCCTCAATGCCGGCGAGAGCCTGGAGCTGACCAAGGGGCTGTCGACCGACGACGAGCCCGACATCTGGCAGAAGAGCCTGAGCGGCGAGCTGGAGCTGTGGGTCGCGCTGGGATTGCCCAGCGACAAGGTCATCCGCCAGTCCTGCGCCAAGGCCGGGAAGGTGGTCATCTATGCCTATGGCGGGCGGACCGCCGATCTGTGGTGGGACAAGGTCGCGACAGGCACCAGCCGGTTCGGCAACCTCCAGGTCTTCAATCTCCCCGAGAAAGCGACCAGCGAACTGGCGGAGCTGGCAAGCCGCTCGATGAAGCTGCAGGTCAATATCCAGGACGGCGAAGCCATGGTCAGCGCCAATGACCGCATGGTCTACATCACCCCGGTCAGCTGGAAGGACGCTGCGTAGCGGGCGGCGGAAGCCGCGCATCCCCGGCGCCCCTCGATAATCGGCCGGGCGAGCCGGAAGAAATCTTGCCGGACGGCCGCCGGATGGCTGGACGCCGACGTCTCCGGCTGGCAGCTTCCGGTCATGGCACGGCATATTGTTCAAGAGGCGGCCGAAGCTACCGATGGCCGCCGCACCGCCCCGGCAGCCCTGCGCAATGCAGGGCCCCTCATCGCGGCCCTGCAGGCGAGGCTGCCCTCGCAGGGGCGCGTCCTGGAAGTGGCGAGCGGGACCGGGCAGCACGCCGCGGCCTTTGCCGCGGCCTTTCCGGCGCTGAGCTGGACCCCCTCCGACGTCGATCCCGGCCAGCGCGACAGCATCGCGGCCTGGCGCCGGGCGAGCGGCCTGGCGAACCTGGACGCGCCGCTTGCCATCGACATCGCGGCGCCGTGGCCCGTCCCGCCCCGCTCCGTGCAGGCGGTGCTGGCGATCAACCTGCTGCATCTCGTCCCCGGGACCGCCCTGCCGCCCCTGTTCGAGGGCGCACGCGCGGCGCTGGAGGGCGGCGGCCGGATGATCGTCTACGGCCCGTTCCTGCGCGGCGCCGTCTACGCCTCGGAGGGCGACCGGGATTTCGACGCCGCCCTGCGCGCCCGCGATCCGGCGATCGGCTACAAGCCGGTCGAGGCCGTGTCCGGGGCGGCCCGCGCGGCCGGGCTCTCGCCGGTCGCGACCGACGCGATGCCGGCCAACAACCTTCTGCTCACCTTCGCCGCTCCGTGACCACGCCCCTCGGGAAATCGAGCGGTCCCTTCCCCGCGCGCATCCCGTGACAACGCGGCCTTGCAGCATCGCCGCGGATCAGCGCCCTGCCGGAGATATCGCGCCAGATGACGCGCCCCTTTCTCGACAACCAGACCGCTCGGCGCCTGTTCCTCGACCGGCACCTGCTCCTGCGCCCCGGGAGCGGGCCCGGCCGCGGCGGCGATCTCGACGGGGTGCTGGACGCGCTCGGCTTCGTCCAGGTCGACAGCGTCAACACGCTCGCCCGCGCCCATGACCTGATCCTGTGGTCGCGCCGCGGCAGCTACCGCCCGGCGGCGCTCGAGCATCTGGTAGCGCGCCATCGCACCGCCTTCGAGCACTGGACGCATGACGCCGCGGTGATCCCGATGCAGTTCTATCCGATGTGGCGGCTGAAATTCGCCCGCGACGAGGCGCGGATGCGGGCGCGCTGGCCGGGGGCGCGCCGCGACGGCTGGGAGGCGGAGCTCGATGCCGTGCGCCGCCATATCTCCGATCACGGCGCCGCCTGCTCGCGCGATGTCGGCGGCGACGAGGCCCGGTCCTCCTCCGGCTGGTGGGACTGGCATCCCTCCAAGACGGCGCTCGAATTCCTGTGGCGCTCGGGGCAGCTCGCGGTTTCCCGCCGCGAGGGGTTCCGGAAATTCTACGACCTGTCCGATCGCGTGATACCGGCCGCGCATCTGGAGCGCCGCCGCGACACCGCCGAGATCGTCGACTGGGCCATGTCGGCGGCGCTCGCGCGCCTGGGCTTCGGCACCAGCGGCGAGCTGGCCGCCTTCTTCGACATCGCCACGCGGGACGAGGCGAAAGCCTGGTGCGCCGAGGCGCTCGCAACGGGACGCATTCTCGAGGCGGAGATCGGCATGGCAGATGGCGGCCGCCGCCGCAGCTTCACGACGACGGACGCGCTCGAGGCCGCGTCCGCGCTGCCCGCGCCCTCGTCGCGGGTGCGGCTCCTGTCGCCCTTCGATCCCGCGCTGCGGGACCGCAGCCGCGCAGAACGGCTCTTCGGCTTCCGCTACCGGATCGAGATCTTCGTCCCCGAGGCCCGGCGGCAATACGGCTACTACGTGTTCCCCGTCCTGCAGGGCGACAGGATCATCGGGCGGCTCGACGCAAAGCGCACGGAAGGCAGGCTGGCGGTCCGCGCCTTCTGGCCGGAGCCGGGGCTGCGCATGGGCAAGGCGCGCGCGCTGGCGCTGGAGACTGAACTGAACCGGGTCAGAGCGCTTGCCGGCGTCGAAGAGGTCGATTTCGCAGGCGGATGGCTGCGCGGCTAGCGGGCGGCCGGTCCGTTCCGGCAGCGCCGGCCGTTCAACGCCCCGCGCTGCGGCAGGCGGGCTTTCCGGTCCGGCCCGTCCTGCCGCCCTGGAATTGCCCGGTCCAGCGAAGAAGCGGGCCGTCTCCGGGTCCGGCAGGGGACAGGGCCCGGAAGGCGATCATCACGCAGGGAGCCGGCATCGCCGCGGCCCGGAAACGTGCCGGAAAAGCGGCACAGGTCCGAGCGGCACAGGTCCTTCTCCGGGCAGGACCGGAGCTCTCTGGCCCCCTCGGGATCGCCGGGGGATGCGGCGGAGCAGGCCCGGCGCCTGACCGGCCGCTAGCTGGCCGCTGAAAAAGGATTCCAGAGTGTCGCCGCGGAGGAAACTGTTCCGAATCTTCTCCGTGCCGCTCCCCGAATCCGTCGATCCCGCCCGATCTGAAGACAATTTTTCAGAATTTTTCACGAACTCCGCGGCCAAACAGACTTCTTCGGGAGCCTGCCAATGCCCAGCAGTCCGCCCTACTTTTGCGCCACCTCTTCGCCGCTGTCCCTCTCCGGCATCTCCGCGTGCTTGAAGAGATTGGGCCGGGACACGGCATTGATCAGGTGGAGATAGGCGAGCGCCGGCGACATGCGCTGGCCGGGGAAATGCTCGACGAACTGGCCGACGGCCCCGTCCTTGTCCGAGAAGAACTCGTAGACCCGCCGCTGGACATGGCGGACCAGCTCCGGCCGGGTCCGCGTCACCACGAGCGCATAGGGCTCGTAGGTGAAATACGCGGTGGTGGGCACGATCTCGGTGCTGCCGCACTCTCCCTGATGCTCCTCCCAGGTCGCCAGCTTGCCGTGGATCAGGTCGCGGTCGCCGAGATACACATGGTGATAGGCCGAGACCCCGGGGCTGCAGAACCAGTCGATCAGCTCGCGATGGCTCCTCGTCACGCAGAAACGGTAGAGGCTTTCGGCGGCGGCGTCATAGGCCAGATCCGCAGGGTCGCAGAGCGGCGCAGGATCGGACCCGGCGGCAAAGCGCGGCGCATCGCAATTCCCGGCCCCCTTGTCCAGTGTCGCCTTCGCCTTTTCCGCTGTCTTGGACCGCGTACTCAGCCGCGCCTCTGCCCGGGTGCGGATGCCGAAATAGTCGATCGTGCAGAGCTCTTCGGCCACCTCGGCGGCGGTGGAGCTTTCGACATAGCCGATCAGCACAGGCTTAGCCCGGTTGCCATAGGCGTGCCCGGCCCCCTTCCGCAACGGATCGGCGTCGCCGGCCTGGGACTTGTTCGTCTCCAGATAGGAGACGCCGGAGGCGAAGAGGATCGGCGAGAAGATGCCCGAGCTCCGCAGGTTGCCGCGGCTCTCGCCCTCTGCGGAGGCGACATCCTCGTAGCGCAGCGTGATCGGATCGCACAAGACGTCGACCCCGTATGCCAGCCGCTTTTCCCGGCTCATGCCGCGCCATGCCGCGGCGCTCGGCAGCGCGCGGGGGGCGGCGGCGAGGTCTTCGGGCTTCAGCAGGGTCTCGAAGCGGTCGGCCGCGGTGATCTCGACCGGCAGCACTTCGTAGCGGGAATTGGCGAAGATCCCGTAGCAGAGATCGGCCAGGTATCCCGTGTACATCGTCTCGCCTTCGATCTCGATGCGGAAGACGAAGGGTTCTGCATCGGCGCGGAAGCCCACGACCACCTGGTCGGGCTCGACGGGCAGGGCCGCCTGCGCCTGCGCCTGGCCCGGCATCGCGGCAAGAACGGCCACGGCAAGCGTCGCCGCCAGCGCAGGCGCGCCGCGGTGATGGCCTTCGGGAAACGAGAAGCGCATCAGCGACGTGCAGGCAAGCAGCGCGATGGGCGGGAAGATCACGAGCTCGGGCCCGATCAGTTCCAGCTGGCAGCGGAAGTACTCCAGGCCCCACATGGGCTCGTCCGCGCAGGCACTGGCAGAGGTGTAGCGCCAGAAGGCCCGATGCGCGACGACGAGCGCGAAGGTGCCGGCGGCCGCGAGCAGGCCGAGCCCGAGGCGGCAGAAACCGACCCAGGGCGCCGCTCCGGGTTCGGCATGTCCGCCGCCCGGGCCCGCGGACAGGCGCGCGCGGCTCCAGCGGGCGATTTCCTCGCCGACCAGCGCGCAGCAGACGATCCAGGCGCTGACGACCGCCATCGAGGCATGGAAGAGCGCATTGGGGAATTTGACGTCGAAGAGCCGCTGGCGCAGCTGTTCGCCATTGGCGCTGATCAGCGCATTCCAGAACACGGCCAGCGCGACAGAGGCGGCGGCCGAGACAAGGACGGCAATCGCGGTCGCGATCATGATCCGGACGGCGCGCGGCATCTCGAGCCAGCGCGCGGTGTCGATCATCCGGTAGCGCCAGAAGAACACCGCCATAGCCGGGATGGCGATCACCGCCAGGTAGTCGAGCAGGTAGAGCCCGGCCGACATCAGCGTCGTGGTGGTCGAGAGCGGCACGCTGGCCAGGGGGGCGACATGGCCGAACTGCACCAGCAGCGCGAGGCTGAGGAAGACGAGCGGCGAGAACCACAGCAGGCCGAGCACGGGCGAGGCGACATAGGTCTCCGGGAACACCTGCCAAAGGAGCGTGCGCAGGTCCGGCTCGCCGTGGATCGGCCCGTGGCTGATGCTGGCGAAATCGCTGTCGCGCTCGGCGCTCAGCGACAGGATCGTCGCCAGCTCGTCGCGCAGCGTCTCCATCCGCGCCACGGTGCGGTCGAAGCGCTGTTCCAGCTTCTTGCGCTGCTGGACCTGGGTGCGGGCGCCATTGGGATCGGCATCCGGCCCGGCCTGCGGCACGTAGCGGGCGGCGGGCTCCGCCATCGCCTGCTCGGCCGGGGCGGGGCCGGCCAGGGGATCGGTGATGATGTCCTCGAATTCCTCCAGGCAGTCGCGCGCCTCCTGCACGATCTCGCCCTTCAGCTGCTCCAGGTCGCGGCGCTCGGACATGCGCGGCCAGCCGAAGGACTGGCTGTTCCAGTGCAGGAAGTAGCGGAGCTCCTCGCGGAGGCGGAAGATGCGCCTGTCATCGACTTCCGAGCGCAGATGGTCCTCGAGCCAGGCCTTCGGCTTCTCGGAGGGATAGGGGCTGGCAAGGTCGCGCGTCTTGACGATTTCGCGGACCGCGATGACCAGCTTCTCGGTGTGGTCCTCCAGCCGCGACGGGATCCCGAAGCGGTTGTGGATCACGGTGCGCATCCAGACCTCGATGGCGGCGACCGGGCCGAAGATCGGCGCGAGCCCGGCGAAGCCGAGCGCCAGCGCCAGCGGCCAGGCCGGCGTGTCGAAATCGAGCGTGTCCGCATTGACCTGGATCCCGGCGATCGGCAGGCTGTTGGAGAGGGTCAGGATCAGCTTGCCGAAGAAGGTCAGCGAGATGTAGAGCCCCAGCATCATGCAGACATAGGCAGTATAGGCCCAGGTCGTCGCCTTCTGGCCGCGCATCCGCATCGGCGAGAGCGCCGACAGGACCCGATTCTCTTCGCCCGCCGCGCTGTAGGCGGAGATGTTGAAGCGCTTCCATCCGAAGGCGATCAGGATGCCGCCGCCGATCAGCGCCGCCACGATGAAATCCCGGGCGATGGAAATGTTCATGAAGGGCAGGACGGGCGCGCTGCCCATCGAGGTCGGCAGATTCCACAAATCCAGCGGCACGCCGGGCGGCCACATCACGTCGTAAATGTCAGCCATGAGAAATAACTTCTATGAAAATGCAGGCCGCTCGCGCGGCGTCAGCAGTTGGGGTTCACCTTCGGGTTGCAGTTTTCCGCCGGGGCATCGCCGAGGTCGGGAAGCCAGTCCGGAGCCGCGGCCATGGCCGTTGCAGCACCGAGCATGAGTGCAAGAATGACCGAAATTGCCTTGTGCATGTCTTCGCTCCTCCCAGTTGATTACCTAAGGGAAGGTTAAGGTATTCTTAGGAATTCGCCATGGTGGTTTTCATCACCCCTCGCCCGCTGGACGGCCGGGGCATGGCGGCGGTCCAGTGCCAATCCTTGCGGAACTTTAGCGCGCAATTACAGCAGCCTGACCGACCGACGCGGAGGCTTCCCGAACCGGCGCGGACAACCGGCGGCCGGCATTCCTCCGGCGCGGCGCCGCAGCAGCGCGACTCGGCGGCCCACCGCTGCGACGCGGGAAGCGGCCCATCCGGCCGTCGCGGCGAGCGCGCCCCGGTCCTCGCCCGCGCAGCGTCCGGCAACCGATCTGCGGCAGGCAGCGGTTCCCGTGGCCGGGCTGCGCGGCCTGGCGCAACGGGAACCGCGGCCTGCCGCAGAGGACAGATGCGCGCGTCCATGAACCGGCAAGGCCGCGCGCCGTCGCGCCGAACGGCCCGACCTGTGGGCACAAGCCAGTCCGGCGCCTCGAAGCAACGGCCCTCCGTCCGTCGCCATCGGCCTGTTGGGCCAGGCGTCCCGAGCGGCCGGTTGGTCCCGGTACCTGCGGACCGTTCTGCCCCGCCATGCCCATGCCATCTGCCGCCCGGCTCCCCTTCAGCCGGGCCGGCAGCGCCCCTCGGGCCGTCTCCGTGGCGGTTATCCCCATCCGGCCGGGCCCCGCGGCGACGCGAGGGCGAGCGCTTGGGCCGCAGGACAGAGCTGGCCGTCCTTCGCGGCCATGCATCGGATCGGACGGCCGGATGCACGGGTGGCGCGCCAGCGACAGCAGCCTGGGAAGGCGCAGCGCCACGCCGGGCCCCCGCGGCCCTCGACGATGCCGCCGCAGCGGATGGCGTCTACTCGCGCCTGTCCTCGGGAGCATCGGCGATGGACAGCTGATGTCTGGCCGGCCGGGCGACCGTGATTGCCGCGAACCGGACGCCCCTCGCCAGCCGATCTTGGCGCAGCCAAGTCCCCGCCAGTCCGCGAAAGACGTCCCCGGCGACCGGCGCCTGCCTGCGCTGGAACAAGCCATGCCGCGCTCTGCAGCACCCGCGCGGTCAGCACTGGGGACGGGTCTTCACGCAGCCCCGGCGGGTGCCGGTCCCGCCCCCCTATCGAGCAGCCGCCGGTGCTGTCGCGACGCCGGCCTTTCCGCCGACCGGTGCCGCCGGAGGCCGGGCCCGGCCTCCGATCCGCTGGCCTCGCGACGGCCGGCGCCGCGGCGCGCCAGGCTCATCCCGCGGCGAGATGCTCCTTCAGGATCATCGCGCCGATGGCGAAAAGGGCCACCCCGCCGAGGGTCTCGGCGATCCGGCCGAACCGCGCGCCGATGAAGCGTCCGAGAAGCAGTCCCGTGGAACTCATCACCATCGTCGTGGCGCCGATGGCCAGGGCAATCAGGACGATGTTCACCTGCAGGAAGGCGAGGGACACGCCGACGGCCATCGCGTCGATCGACGTGCCGATCGCGGTGGCGACCGTGGCCCAGAAGGAGCTGGCGCGCGGGGCTTCCTCGCGGCGCGTCCAGGCCTGGAGCACCATGTGGAGCCCGACGCCGCCGAGAAGGGCGAAGGCGATCCAGTGGTCGACGGCGGCGACATATTGCGACGCCGCGACCCCCGCGAGCCAGCCGAGAAGCGGCGTCACCGCCTCCACCACGCCGAAGATCGCCCCGGTGCGCAGCGTGGTCGCAAGGTCGGGGCGCGGGGCGGAGGTGCCTTTTCCCAGGGACGCGATGAAGGCGTCGACGGACATGGAGACGGCGAGAACGCCGATGGACATCGGAGACATGCTGGTAATCCTCAGGGCTGATCCGGGCGATGGACCGACCCCGCCCGCAGAGTCGCCTCGCCACGGTCTCGCAAAATCCGAAGATCAGACACGCCACGCGGTATCGCCGCGAGAATGTTGACGTGCCTCCGCCGGGCGGCGGTCGCTACTCCCCGATACCGGCCAGATGACGGCAAATCGGCAAATCGTCAAGCATAAACAACAACTTAAAATGCATCTTATTCGCAGTCGCGACACGGGGCCCCGGCGCGCCCGCCTGCGACGAGTCGTCCTGGCCCGAATGCAACCTATGAGAGTGCTGGCGCTAACGCGGTAAACAAGTTAAATTCTCCCGCGCGGCCAAGCACGGCCGGAACGGAGTCCAGCAAGATCGCCAATTCCTGGGAAGGGCTCAGGTCGATCCACTCTGTTCCGGCCGTGCCCCCGGTTCCGCGCGGGCATGAGCCATCCGGTCCCGGCCCGGCAATCGAAGCCGAGTCATATTGTATTATCATGTTGAGAAAATTCCCGGCAAGCAAAGAGTGCCGGATCCGGCGGATCTTCGGACGGGCGGCATGCCGTTACACGGCCGGGACGATGTCAGGGATGATGCGGGACCTTCCGGGGGGACGGCCTCGCGAACCCGTCCCGGCCGTGCAGCCACACTGACGGCAAGCACTCGCACGCGGCCCGGGCGTCGGCGGACACCTTCCAGCCCGGAACGGATTATCGTTAACAGTGTAACTGAATTTGTGCAAGCGCGGCGTGCATCTGCCCGCTCCGGCACGCCCTGCCCCCGTCGCGCCGCCCGCCGGCAGGCGACCGGGTTCCCGCTCCCGTTCCCCGGGCGGCGGACCGGGACCGGCCGGCCTCCGCCCGGCGGGATGCCGGGAAGGGCGCGTCCGGGCGGGGCGTCTGAGGGGGGCGGCAGCGTGTCGCGGCGCAGGCATCCCGGCGCCGGGCCGCGGCGTCAGCTTCCGATCAGCTGCGCCCGCGGTTCCGACGGCAGGATGGCAAGGCCGGGCGAGAGGATCAGCCGGCCCTCGCGGATCGCGCGCCCCGCAGTCGAGATGGCCAGCTGCAGCGCATAGCTCGTGGCGGCATGGATCCGCAGGATCGGCTGGCCGTGACTGACGCTCTGCTGCGGCGCGACCAGCAGGTCGACCCCGGCGGTCGGCACCAGCGGCGCCCCCGCCGCCCGGGCGATCGCCGAGACCGCCCAGACCCCGAAGCCCGGAAAGGCGCCCTGCCCCGCGGCGAGGATCTCGTGGGTCAGCGGTTCGGGCAGCGGCGGCTCGCTGCAATGCTGCCCCTGCGCGCGGATGATGTCCTGGAACTTGGCCAGCGCCTTGCCCGAGACCAGCAGCTCCCGCGCCATCGCGGGCCCCTGCCCGGCCGGACAGGCCCCGGCCCATTCGATGATGATCGCGGCGTAGTAGAGCGCCTTGTCGCGCAGGTCCCGCGGCGCCCAGTCCTCGCAGCGCAGCACGGCCATCGCGTCGCGCATCTCCAGCGCCGGGCCGATGCCGCGCCCGACCGGACGCGTGCCGTCGACCTTCATCACCCGTGCCTGCATGCCGAGCTCGCCCGCGGCGGTCACGAAGAGCCGCTCCAGCTCGTCCGCCTCGGCCATGTCGCGCGTCTTGGCCTCGGGGCCGACGGGCATGTCGATCAGCACATGGCTCGAACCGGCCGCGAGCTTCTTCGACAGGATGGAGGAAACGTCGAGCCGCTCGGATTTCAGCCCGAGCGGGCGGTTGATCGCGTTCATCACGTCATCCACGGGCGAATGCGTGAGATTGCCGTTCCAGGCGATGCAGCCGCCGACCTCGGCCACGACCTTGCGCAGCTCGTCGGGGGTCAGGTCGACCCGCGCCATGACCTCCATCGCGTCGGCGGTGCCGGAGGCGGAGGTGATCGCCCGCGACGAGGTCTTGGGCATCAGCAGCCCCGCGGCGGTGACGATCGGGATGATGATCGGGCTGATCCGGTTGCCCGGGATGCCGCCCATCGAATGCTTGTCGACGACGATCGGCGCCGCCCAGTGGACATTCTCGGTGCGCGTCGCGCGCGCCTTGGCCAGGGCGACCACCTCTTCGGCCTCCAGCGAATGGGCGGAGCAGACCAGGAAGGCAGCCAGTTCCGCCTGGCTGTAGCGGCCGCGGACCATGTCCTCGACCACCAGATCCATCTCGGCGGCGTTCAGTGCCTCGCCGCGGATCTTCTTGCGCAGGTTGTCGCGGCTCTGCGGCGAGGGCGCGGGGCGCAGCCGCAGCACTGGATCGGCAGCGATGTCGAGCTTGCGCGCCAGATTGTGGTCGAGCAGGCAGAAATCGTCGCGGACATCGTCATTCATCGTATAGGCGAGCTCCGCCACGACCGAAACGCCCGCGCGGTTGACGATCTCCACCCGGCTGCCCTGGGAGCGCAGGATCTCGGCCACGGGATGGTTGTGGTTGACCATGCAGAGGCTGCCCTGCGCGACCACCATGTCGGCCGACTGCGCGGTGAAATGCTGGCCGGCATTGCCGACGATCGCCCGCACCATGGCGGCGATCCCCGCCTCGACGGTCGTGTCGTTGCGGATCGCCAGAACCGTGCAGTCGAGCTCCGGCATTGCCACTTCGCGCGCGGCCCGGGCGGCGATCGCATCCGCGCTTTCCCGTCCGCGGGTCTTCAGCCGGGCGAGGATGCTCTCGGGCGAGGCCTCGACCGACAGCACCACCACCTCGCGCCAGAGCGCCGCCAGCCGCGGCAGTTCCCGGCGCGAGACATTGATGATGACATGGCGCCCGGCCGCCAGATCCTCGCGCACATCGGCGGGGATGCCGTAGCGCAGCCCGTGCGCCTGCCAGTGATGGAACAGCGCCCCGGTCTCGGCCAGCCGGTCGAAGGCCTCGTCGCTGACGGAGATGTAGTCCTCTCCGCCGGCGTCTTCGGGGCGCGTGACGAAGCGGCGGCAGAAGCGGAAGAAGGAAAATTCGCCAAGCTGCTCCTGCGTGCCCTCCAGCAGCGTGTCCTTGCCGACGCCGCTGGGCCCGACGACAAGAAATAGGGTACCTTCAAGAGACATTCTGCATTTCCTTCCTCTGCATGATCCGTCGTCGCGTCGCGTCTCAGAGGTCGTCGAGACCGATATCCACGCAATGCGCGGACTGGGTGATGCGCCCGACCGAGACGAAATCGACGCCGGTCTCGGCCTTGCCGCGGATCGTCTCCAGCCGGACCCCGCCGGAGCATTCGAGCGGCACGCGCCCGGCGACGAAGCTGACCGCCTCGCGCATGTCCTCGTTCGACATGTTGTCGAGCATGATGACGTCCGCCCCGGCCTCGAGCGCTTCCTTCACCTGGTCGAGCCGGTCGCATTCCACCTCGATCTTGGTCAGCACCGGCGCATGGGCCTTGGCGCGGGCCACCGCCGCGGCGATCGAGCCCGCCACCGCGATGTGGTTGTCCTTCAGCATGATGCCGTTATCGAGCCCCAGCCGGTGGTTGCGCCCGCCGCCGCAGGTCACGGCGTATTTCTCCAGCATGCGCAGGCCGGGCGTGGTCTTGCGGGTGTCGACGAGGAAGGCGCCGGTGCCCTCGATCTCCTTGACGTACTGCGCGGTGAGCCCGGCGATGCCGCACATCCGCTGCATCAGGTTCAGCGCGATGCGCTCGGCAGTCAGCAGCGCCTGGGCGTTGCCCGTGACCTTGGCGAAGGCGGTGCCGGCCGGAATGCTGTCGCCGTCGCGGTAGAGCGCCTCGAAGCTGCAGTCCGGGTCGAGCCGCTTGAAGATCTTCTCGGCCATCGGCAGGCCCGAGAGGATGATCGGCTCGCGGGCATTCATCGCGAAGGTGGCGACGGCATCGTCGTCGACCATGATCTTGGCGGTCAGGTCGAAGTAGTTGGAGTCCTCCTCGAACCACAGGTCGATGAGTTTTTCCAGGTTGCGCATGTCGAAGAGCATGGTGGGTCCTTAAGGTCAGTCGAATGGGGTCTTGTGCGGGCTCAGGCCGGCACGGTGGATCGGGCGGAGCGGCGGCTATGCGCCCAGGCGGCCGCCAGCAGCACGAGCCCGGCGATCTTGGCCCAGCTCCAGGGCGTCAGCAGCAGGAGCCCGCCGGCCAGCATGGCCAGCCCGCTCGGGCGGTGGACATGCCGGGTGATTTCCAGCGAGGCGGCGATCGAGATCGCCCCTGCCACTACGCCGGCCGCCGCGATCGCGTCGCCGAAGGAGGCCAGCGGCTGCAGCATCCCGGGATTGGCGATGAAGGCGAAGGGCATGACGAAGGCGGCCACGGCCAGCTGCATCGCTTCGAGCGAGATCTTGACCGGGTTCGCATCCGCGATGGCGGCGGCGGCGAAGGAGGCCACGGCCACGGGCGGCGTCATAGCCGAGAGCACGGCGTAGTAGAGAATGAACATGTGCACCGCCAGGAGCGGCAGGCCGAGGTCGTTGACCAGCGTCGGCGCCACCAGCACGGCCGCCAGCACATAGGCCGACGGGGTGGGCATGCCGAGACCGAGGATGATCGTGACCAGCGCCGAGAGCACGAGGATCAGGAAGTCGTTCTCGCCGACCAGCGAGAAGGCCAGGATCGAGAATTTCGAGGCCAGCCCGGTCATGGTGATGCCGCCGACCACCAGCCCGGCCGCGGCACAGGCGCCGGTCACGCCGATCATCCGCGTCGTGCTTTCGGCCAGCACTTCGAGCGTGCGGACGAGGCCCAGCCGCGTGTCGCGCCGCAGGAGGGCGACGAGCCAGGTCAGCGCCGAGGCCACGACCGCGGTCAGCGTCGCCGAATAGTGCGCGGCGAGCATCACGGTCATGCCGGCGAGCGGGATCAGGTAGGGCCAGCCGCTGCGCAGCACGTCGCGCGCCCGCGGCACCTCGGCCGGATCGAGCGGGGCGAGCTTCAGCGTGCGGGCCCGCATGTGCACCTGCATGTAGATCGCGGCGTAGTAGACCAGCGCCGGCACGATGGCCGCAAGGCAGATCGAGACATAGTCGATGCCCGTCACCTCGGCCATGATGAAGGCGGCCGAGCCCATCACGGGGGGAAGCAGGCTGCCGCCGGTCGAGGCCGCGACCTCGGTGCCCGCCGCCATCTCGGGGCGGTAGCCGAGCTTCTTCATCATCGGGATGGTGATCGAGCCGGTGGCGACCACGTCCGAGGTCGGGCTGCCCGACATGGTGCCGAAGAGCGCCGAGGAGAAGACGGCGATCTTGGCGGGCCCGCCCGGCGCGCGGCCGGTCAGCGCGGCGGAGAGGCCGAAGAAGAAGGCGCCGCCGCCCGCGCGTTCGAGGATCGTGCCGAAGAGCACGAAGAGGAAGGCATAGGTCGCCGCCACCTGCACCGGCGTGCCGAAGAGCCCGTCCGAGGTGTAGACGCTGATATCGACGAAATGCGACAGCGAGATGTAGCCATGGCCCATGGCG
Organism: Poseidonocella sp. HB161398; assembly: GCF_005870025.1. Lineage (GTDB taxonomy): Bacteria > Pseudomonadota > Alphaproteobacteria > Rhodobacterales > Rhodobacteraceae > Mangrovicoccus. Next base: position 43,089 of record NZ_VATA01000029.1, on the reverse strand, counting down.
CCGACGATCAGGTGGCCCAGGAGGTTGTAGGCGATGAAGCCCATGACCAGCAGCATCAGGAATAGCCCCACCGTGCGGCGGGTGACCTCCAGCGTCAGCAGGATGATCGCCGCGGCAAAGAGGAACTGGTGCCAGGCCAGCGGGCTGAGAAGCGAGATCCGCTCGGCCGTGTCCTCGATATGGGCGATGAAATAGACCGCGGTGGCCGCTGCCGAGGCGCTCAGCACCCAGTCGAACCAGGAGGGCCGCGTGCGCGAGGCGCCCGCGCTGCCGCCGACGACGAGGAAGGACGGCGCCAGGATCAGCGACAGGAAGATGATGGTGACCGCCAGCGAATCCACCCGCATCCAGGTCGCCGCCGACAGCACCCAGAGCGCCACCCCGGCCCCGTAGACCAGCATCGGCCATCTGAGCCAGCCCTGCGGTTCGCGGCGGGGACAGGTGTTGAAGAGAAGGGAGAGGGTCTTCATGGGGCGCTCGCTTGTGGTCGGAGGGCGGTCGGCCGGGCGTGTCGACGCCAAGGGAAATGGGCCTGCGCCCCCGCGCGGGGGACGCAGGCCAGCTGCCGGTTACTTGCCGTAGATCTCTGCGGCGCCGGGCAGGTAGGGCACGGCGTCGAGCGAGGCCGCGAACTCGGCGGTGAAGCCGCCGAGCGCCTTGTGCACCCCGGCGATCTCGCCGGCATGGTCGCGGATCGCCGTGGCCACCAGTGCGACCAGCTCGGGATCTGCCGTCTTCGAGGCCAGCAGCGTCGCCCGCGCGCCGAAGGTCTTCACGTCATGGTCGAGCCAGGGATAGGCGCCGGCCTCGATCGTCACCGGCTGCGAGCCGTATTCTTCCGCCATCTCGGATATCACTTCGTCGGGCACCGAAAGCAGGGTCATCTCGCGGGCCTGGGCGATTGCCTGCACCGCGCTGGTGCCGATGAAGGTCGCGTTCACCCACATGTCGGCGCGCCCGTCGCTCATGATGCTCTGCGCTTCGCCGCTGCCCTCGTACTGGACCGAGCCGCCGTCATCCTCGAGCTTGCCGTAGCTTTCGCCGACCTTCTCCAGCGACGCCTCCAGCAGGATCGAGGGCAGGATGCCCTTGCGGTTCGACACGATGTCGAGCGGGACCTCGCCCGCGCCCAGATCGGAGATCGAGGACAGCCCGTATTCGTCCGCGGTCGCCTTCGCGATCAGGAAATGCATCGGCGCCCGGTCGTAGAGCAGCGCGACCGCCCCGAATTCCGTCATCGGCGCGGTGAAGGGCGCGGCGCCCTTCATCGCGATCTGCGCCTCGCCGACATGGGCGATGGCCAGGTCGCAGGTGCCCGAGGCCAGCTGGGCGATATTCGCGAACCCGCCCGAGGAGGTCTGGTAGGTCACGGTCGAATCCGGATCCTCGGCGCGCACGGCGGCATCGAGCCCCGCGCCGATCAGCGTCCAGAGCCCGCCCGGGCTCGCGCCGCAGAGCGTGATGTTGCGGGCGTCAGCCGATTGCGCGGCCATCGCGGCGGCCAGGGCGAGAAATGTCGTGCTCAGCAGCGTCTTCATTCGTGTCTCCTGTTGTTTCGTCAATGGCGCGTTGACCGCGCACTGGGATCCGTCGGCATGGCCGGGCAGCCCGGGAGGCGGACAGCGCCGGTCTCTGCCCGCCGCGCCCGCCGGCAGGCAGGACCGCGGCAGAACATTTGCCTGCAAACGGTATTGGGAGAATGGCGCGCGGCTTGGCCACAGCTTTTCCCGCCCGCGGCACAGATTTCGCGCGGCAGCTCTCCACTTGCCCGATCCTGCGCCGCCCTGAACGACTGATGCTGAAAAAAGATGCGGAATAGATGCAGATCTTGAGCAACTTTATATATCTATTCCTCCATTCTACCGGATGGAATCCGACTCAGCGAATCTTCACAGCCGCCTCATGAGTCGCCGAAGAACTGCATTTTTTGTGAGCTATTTGGCTGTTCTACAGCCTTTGAGCGTCGGCAGCCGGGATCCAGCGCGACATCGCGAGATATCCATTCCTCCATTAAATTAATCATGACGCGGCGGAGATATCTGGTATGATCCGCTCCATGCAGCCGATCCTTTCATATCTATCCATGCAGGTTCAGACGCTCCTCCAGGGGCATGGGCCAGCCGTGGAGTTCTGCCCGACTGGCCTCGAAGGGGTGACGATCACCCGCGAGCCGGGAACCGTTCCGATGCGTCCGGTCCATCTCTGCCCGGTGATGTCGCTGGTCCTCTCCGGGCAGAAGCGGATCCGCTATGGCGACCGGGACGTCCTCTTCGGGCCCGGCGACCTGCTGGTCGTCTCGCACGACCTCTACCTGCCCGCCGCGATCGGCGAAGGCCCGTTCCTGTCGCTCGACTGCGCGGTGGATTTTCCGATCCTGCGCGCCCAGCAGGGGGAGATCGAGCCGCATCTCCTCGACCGGGCGCGGGCGGATGCGGTGGCGCGCGGCACGCCCGAGCGCGACGTGCTCGAGGGGATGCGGCGCATCCTCGATCTGGCCGGCCATCCGGAGCACCGCCGCGTCCTGCTGCCGCTGCTGAAGGCGGAGCTGCATTTCCGGGTGCAGATGGCCGAGGCCGGCGGGATGCTGCGCAACCTCTCCCGCGCGGGCAGCCATGCCAGCCGGGTGACCCGGGCGATCGCGCATATCAAGGCGCATTGGAACGAGACCATCCAGATGGCGGAACTGGCCCAGTGCGCCGCGATGGGGGCCTCGGCCTTCCACGCGCATTTCAAGGCGGTGGCCGGGACCACGCCGCTGCAGTTCCAGAAGTCGATGCGGATGTACGAGGCGCGCCGCCGCCTGCGCGAGACGCAGGACGGGGTGGCCGAGATTTGCCGCGCGGTGGGCTATGAGAGCCCCACGCAGTTCAGCCGGGACTACCGCCGCACCTTCGGGCACCCGCCGATCTCGGAACGCGAGGACGCGGCCTCCGAACGCGCGGCGCTGAAATCCGCCTGACCGCCCGTCCGCACCCCGGCCGGGCCTGCGGGAGCGCAGCCCCTGTCTGCGGCCTGGGGTCTGCATGCAAGCCGCCGTCGAGACAGCGCGCGGGGCCGCCAGATCGCGGCCCTGGCCCGGTTGCCCCGCAAGGAGCGAGCTCTGCCCCTGCCCGGCGGGCACCGTCGCGGAGAGGCGCGCAACGGCGGGGCGCCCGCTGCCGTGCCGGCCCGTCCCCGGACGGCGCAAAGCGCGGCCGCCCCTCCCCAGATGCGGCGAAGGCCAGCGCCGGGAGCTTGCGGGCGCCCTTGCCCGCGCCCCGCGCCCGGTCGGCACCAGCGCCCTGGCCGGCAGCCGCCGGGCCAGGCCCGAGGCCAGCGGGCCGGGATCGCGCACGGAACGCGCGGTCGCAGGTCCGCCGCGCTCGAGACCGGCATGTGCCTGCCGGACCACCGTGAGCCTGCAGAGCCCGCGGCCGGGCGCGGCCATGACATCGCGGGCACCGGCGAGCGGACGATGAGCGCGGCCCTCGGGGCACGGACCACGGCAACCAGGTCGCGGCCCGGCATGGCTGCCCGATGGAGGGCCCCGGCCGGGCGCACGAGGCCCGACTGGCGGCACTGCGTCTTCGACGACCCTGCCGTCACCATCCGCAGGATGGCCGGCCATGCCACCGGCACAACCCGGCCGGCGGTTCCCGGACCTCGGCCATCACCCAGCTCGGATCGTCCCGGCGAGCCGGGCGGCCAGAGCGGCGACTGCGCCCCGCCGGCCTGATGGTGGCCAGCGGGGCGCCGGGCCGAAGGTCGGGACGCCGACCGCAGATCTCGCACCCCGGAAGCCGGCCGCAGGATGCGCGCGAATCCCAGTTGGGCGGCGGGTGCCTGCCAATATGCCCGCATCTGGGCGCGCCGCCGGGGCCGGGCCGGAAGGGGAGGCCTGGACCGCGCTGCCCGCCGGGAGCCGGAGCGGACGCGAGCGCTGGATTTCGGGCTTCCTGCCCAAGCGCGATGCACTTTCCGGCCGGCAGGCTGCTCGCGGCACTGGCCGCCCCCCGCCCGAGCTGTCCGGCGGCTTCGAGCTGCAGGACGCCGTCGTCGCGCCGGGGATGCGCCTGGCGGCATCGGCAGCGAAGTCGTGCCGCTGCCCTGCCGGGCGTTCTTCGGCGCCTGGCCACGGATCGGCCGCGGCGCCGTCCTGCGCCCGGAAACGGCGGTTGCGGTTACGCTCGTCGCGGAACACCATGTCGGCCGCCGGGCAAGGCGATCGGACTCGGCCGTATCGGCTTGTCCGGTCCGGAGAGCGCGCAGATGGCGCATGTCGTCCCCCCCCGACGACACCGCCGCAAGAGCGGCGCCGGGCTGAGCCGGGTTGCCCGGCAACCGCGGCGGCACGGCTAGGAGCCCGGAAAAAGCCAGGCGCTCCGATCCGGCGGCTCCGGGAACGCCGGGTCATCCGCACGCGACGGGGAGCGCTTGCCTCGCCTCGGGCCGGCGGTCCCGCCATGGGCAATGCCGGAAGAACGCTCCTTGCCACGCAGCCGCTGACCTGCGGGAATGGCAAGGCAGGCGGTCCGGACGGAAACCGATGCCGTCCGGGCGAGGGTGACCTCCACGGGAGCGGCTGGCATCCGGCCCGGATGCTCCCGGACGGTCACGGCACGGCCGCTGTCTCAGACGGGCGGCCACATCCGCCGGAAGATGCCGTCGCGCAGCACCAGCCCGTGGACCGTCGCGGCGCCGGCATGGCCGAGGATCAGCACGATCAGCACGATCCGCACCTGGGCATGGACCGCCATGGCCGTCTTGGCCAGCGCCTCGTCCTTGCCGATCATGCCGCCGATCAGCCCGTCCCAGAGCTCGATCGGATAGCCGCCGGCCTGCACCCGGACGATGCCGGAAACCGCCATCACCACGAGGCAAAGATAGAGCAGCCAGTGCACCGTGGCCGAGGCGACCACCAGGATGCGCGGCAGCGAGGCGGGCTCGGGCGGCGGCGGATAGACCTGGCGCGCCGCGATGCGCAGGATCACCAGGATCAGGATCACCGGGCCGATATTCTTGTGCCAGAGGAACAGGCTGTCCTGCAGCGGCCGCGGCAGCCCCTCCTGCACCATCACCAGCCCGGCGGGAATGGTGCTGAGCACGAGGATCACGGTCAGCCAGTGCAGCGCGCGGGTGATCCGCGCGTGGCGCGGCGCTGCTGAATCGGGCGGCATCGGCGGCATGCGGCGTCCTCCTGCGTCGCGGAAATCCTAGGCCAGCGGGCCTGCGCCGCAAAATAAAAGTTGCGCTCGACGGCCGGAAAAACGCGAATATCTAGTCAGAGATGTACAGCCCCGACCCTTCTCCGAGCCGGATCACCGGCGGCCCGTCGGCCATGCTGGCGCTGCTATCGGCGCTCTATGCGCTCGGGCTCTGCGCGGTCTCCGCGCTGCTGGCGGGGGAATGGGTGCTGCTGCCCGCCGCGGGATTCGCGCTGGCCGCCGCGATCTGCGGGCATTTCCTGCGGCTGGGCTGGCAGGCGCCGCGGCTCGGCCCCGCCAATGCGCTGACCCTGGCGCGGCTGGCGCTGGCGATGCTGCTGCTCCTGCCGCTGACCCGTCCGGACCTGTCCGAGGGCGGCACCGGCTGGGCGATCTTCGGCCTCGCCGCCGCGGCGCTGGCGCTTGACGGCGCGGATGGCGCGGCCGCGCGGCGCAGCGGGCTGGCCGGGCCCTGGGGGGCGCGCTTCGACATGGAGGCGGATGCGCTTTTCGGCCTGCTGCTGGCCGCCGTCGCTTGGCGGACCGGCGCGGCCGGGGCCTGGATCCTGCTGCTCGGGGGGATGCGCTACCTCTTCGCCGCCGCCGCCCTGGCGCTGCCCTGGCTGGCCGCGCCGCTGCCCCAGCGGCTCCGGCGCAAGGCGGTCTGCGTCCTCCAGCTGGGCACGCTGGTGGCGCTGCTGGCCCCCGCCGCGGCGCCGCCCTGGTCGGACGCGGCCGCCGCAGTCGCGCTGGCGCTGCTGGCCTGGTCCTTCGCCGCCGACATCCTCTTGCTGGCCCGGCGGCGATGAAGAGCCGCGCCGCCGCCCTTGCCGTTGCGGCGATCCTGGCGGGCGCAGTCCTCGTCCTGCCGAACCATCCCTCGGCCCTGGGCTGGCAGGCACTGCGCGTCCTGCCGCTGGAGCTGCCGGTCCTGCTCCTCGGGCTGCTCGCGACCGGCAGCCGCCGCGCCGCCTCCGCGCTGGCCGCAGGGCTGGTCCTGCTGGTGGCCCTCAAGCTGGCGGATATCGCCACCTTCGCCGCCTTCGCGCGCAGCTTCGATCCGGTCGCGGATCTACATCTGGTGACGGCCGGGCTGCAGCTGCTGGCGGGCAGCATCGGCGCGGCCGGCGCCGCACTTGCCGCCATTGCCGCGCTCGCCGCGCTGCTTCTCCTCGGGATCGGGCTCTCGGCCGGGCTGCGCTGCTGGGCGCGGGCCGGGCGCTCCCTGCCCGGCCGCGCGCGCGCAGCCGCCGGTGCCGCCGCCCTTGCCGCCGCCGCGCTCTGCGTCATCGACCTCCGCGGGGCCCCTGCCGACCCGCCCGGCACCGCCTTCTCCACCCGCCTCGCCGCCGCCCATCTGCGGGATGCGCGCCGCTCGCGCGCGGCCCTGTCCGAATTCCGCGCCGCCGCCGCGGCCGATCCGTGGCAGGCGCGCGACGGCGCCTTTGGGGGGCTCGCGGGCCGCGACGTGGCCGTCGTCTTCGTCGAGAGCTACGGCCGCGCCGCCTTCGACAACCCGCTCTATGCCGCGCGCCACCGCCGGACAATGGCCGCGGGCGCCGCCGCGCTGCAGGCCGCGGGGCTGCAGATCCGCTCGGGCTGGCTGGCCTCGCCGGTCCAGGGCGGGCAGAGCTGGCTGGCGCATGGCACCCTGGCCTCCGGGCTGACGCTGAGCGGGCAGCTGCGCTACGGCGCGCTTCTCAAGAGCCCGCGGCTGACGCTTTTCGACCTCGCGCGGGAGGCGGGCTATGCCACGCTGGCGGTGGCGCCGGCGATCACGATGCCCTGGCCCGAGGGACCGGAGCTGGGCTTCGACAAGGTGCTGGCGGCGGCCGATCTGGGCTATGCCGGGCCGCCCTTCGACTGGGTGACGATGCCCGACCAGTACACGCTGGCGGCCTTCGACCGGCTGGCGCCGCGGGACCGGCCGCTGATGGCCGAAATCGCGCTGATCTCCAGCCACGCACCCTGGACGCCGGTGGCAGAGATGCTGCCCTGGGAGGCGGTCGGCGACGGCCGCGCCTTCGCCGCGATGGCCGCGGCGGGCCCCGCGCCGCGCGAGGTCTGGGCCGATCGCGACCGGGTGCGCGACCATTACGGCAGGGCGCTCGACTACGCGCTGCAGGCGGTCCTGTCCTGGGCGGCGCTGCCGCGCGCGCGGGTGCCGCTGCTGATCGTGCTGGGCGACCACCAGCCGGCCGGTTTCGTCGCCCAGGGCCGCGGGCCGGACGTGCCGGTGCACCTGATCGGGCCGCCGGAGGTGCTGGCGCTTTTCGACGGCTGGGGCTGGACCCCCGGCCCGGAACCCGCGCCGGACCTGCCCGCCTGGCCGATGGCGGCCTTCCGCGACCGGTTCCTCGCCGCCACCGGCGCGGGCGGGGACGGCGGCTCGTGAGGGCGCTGCGCCTCCTCCTGCCGCTCTTGCTGATCGGCCTCTGCCTCTGGGCGGCAGGCCCGCAGAAGATCGCCGCGCGGCTCGGGTCGCTCTCGCCCGGCTGGATGGCCGCGGCGGTGCTGCTGCTGGTGCTGGTCACGCTGCTCTCGGCGCTGCGCTGGCGGATCGCCGCCGGGGCGCTCGGCCTGCCGCTGAGCGCGGGCGGGGCCTGCCGCGAGTACTTCATGGCGCAGTTCGTCAACCAGACCCTGCCGGGCGGCGTGCTCGGCGATGCCGCCCGGGCGCAGCGCTCGCGGCAGGGCGGCGCGCTCCTTCCGGCAGCCCAGGCGGTGGTGCTGGAGCGCGCCGCGGGCCAGGCGGGCATGGCGGCGGTCTTCGGTCTCGGCCTCATGTTCGCGCCGCATCCCCTGCCGCCGGCCATCGCCGCCGCTGCCGCGGTCTTCGCGCTGCTCCTCGCGCTCGCCGGCCTCGCGCTCTTCGCCCGCCGCCGCGGCGCCTGGAGCCTTGCGGCGCGGGCGGCGCTCGTCGCGCATCTTCCCGCCCAGGCCGCGCTGTCGCTTGCCATTGCCGGGCTGACCGTTGCAGGCTTCGCCGCCGCGGCGCGCGCCACAGGCACGGCACTTCCGCCCGCCATGGCCGCGCTGATCGTGCCCGCGATCCTGACCGCGATGCTGCTGCCCGCCTCGGTCGCGGGCTGGGGCTGGCGCGAGGGCGCGGCCGCGGCGCTCTTTCCGCTGGCGGGTGCGGAGCCCGCCGCCGGGATCGCCGCGGGCATCGCCTTCGGCCTTGCCGCGCTGGCCGCCGCCTTTCCGGGCGCCTTCTTCGTCCTGCGCCCCCGGGAGGCCGGCAAAAGCGGCTGTCCCGTTGCCAGCCCGGCGAAACCGCCTAGACTCCGGAAAAACAGGGGGAGTTCCGCATGACACGTTTCATCCCGGCCCGGCGCCGGTTCCTCGGGGGGGCGCTGGCCCTCGGCAGCACCGTACTTCTGCCCGCCCTGCCCGCACGCGCCGCGACCCCGGTGCGGCTGCAGCTGTCCTGGCTGCATTCGGTGCAGTTCGGCGGCAGCTACATCGCGCTCGACCAGGGCTACTGGGCGGAGGAGGATCTTGACGTTTCGCTCCTGCCCGGCGGGCCGAACGCGCCGGTCGAGCCGCCCGTCGTGGCGGGCACCGCGCTGGTGGGGATCTCGGCCGCCGACTACACCGCGGCGGCGGTCGGCCAGGGCGCGCCCTTCAAGATCATCGGCGTGGCGATGCAGAAGAACCCCTTCGCCATCGCCTCGCTGCCCGGCAACCCGGTCGAGACGCCCGCCGACCTGCCCGGCAAGCGGATCGGCATGGCGCTGGCGAACATGCCGGTGCTGGAGGCGCTCTGCGGGATCAACGGCATCGACGTCTCGGAGATCGAGGTGGTGCCGACCCAGTACGACGCCGCACCGCTGGTGCAGGGACAGGTCGACTGCCTGCTGTGCTGGGCGACCGACCTGCCGGTGGCGATGGAGATCCGCGGCGTCGGGAACGTGGTGATGCTGCTGGCCGATCACGGATATGCCGTGCATTCCCAGACCTATATCGCCACCGAGGACAGCCTGGCCGCGCGCCGCAAGGAGCTGGTCGCGCTGATGAAGGGCGAAATCCGCGGCTGGACCGACTACCACGCCGATCCGGGCGCCGCCGCCGCGCTGACCATGCGGATGTTCCCCGATGCCGGGCTCGACCCTCAGGTGCAGGCGCTGCAGGCCGAGCGGCAGGTGCCGCTGATGTTCTCGGAGCTGACCGACGCGAACGGCTTCGGCTGGTTCACCGAGGAGACCGTCGCGGCCAATGTCGAGACGCTGGCGCGGCTGGGCAAGCCGGTCGGACCCGAGCTCTGGGACCGTTCCATCCTGGAGGAGCTGCGTGGCTAGGCCGGGACGGCCGGCGTGAGCCCGCGGCCGGATATCCGGCTCGAGGGCGTGACCCGCAGCTTCGGCACCCAGCCGCAGGCGGTGGAGGCCGTGGCCGCGACCGATCTGGTGCTGGCGGGCGGCACGGCGACAGCGCTGGTCGGGCCCTCGGGCTGCGGCAAGTCCACGCTGCTGCGGCTGATTGCCGGGCTCGACCAGCCGAGCGCAGGGCGCATCGCGATCGGCAGCGAGAGCCCGGACGCGCTGCGCCGCCGCGCCGGGCTGGCGATCGCCTTCCAGGATGCCGCGCTGCTGCCCTGGCGGACGGTCCGCGGCAATGTCGCGCTCGGCCGGTCGCTGGCGCGCCGCCCGAAGGACCCGGAGGCCGATGCCGCGCTGATCCGGCTGGTCGGGCTGGCGGGGTTCGAGCGTCACCGCCCGGCGCAGCTTTCGGGCGGCATGCGCCAGCGCGCGGCCATCGCCCGGGCGCTGGCCGGATCGCCGGAGCTGCTCCTGCTCGACGAGCCCTTCGGCGCGCTGGACGAGCTGACCCGCGAGCGGCTGAACACCGAGCTGGCCCCGATCTGGGAGGCGGCGGGCGCCAGCGTGCTGCTTGTCACCCATTCCGTCGCCGAGGCCGTGCGGCTTTCCGACCGCGTGCTGGTGCTGAGCCCGCGCCCGGCCCGCGTCATCGCCGACATCGCCACTCCCCTGCCGCGGCCGCGCGACCCCAGCGTCACCGGCTCGGCGGGGTTCCGCGATCTCTGCGACGAGGTCCGGGCCGCGCTGCGCGCCGCGCCGCCGCCGGACCGGCTGGCCGCCGAATGATCCGCATCGCCGGCGGCGGCGCCCGGATCCTGGCCGTCCTCGTCCTCTGGGAGCTTGCCGCCCGCGCCACTGCCGGGGCCTTCGTCATCGCCGCGCCGAGCCAGATCGCGCTCTATATTGCCGGGCATGCAGGCCTGCTGTGGCGCGCCTTCTGCACCACCGGCGCGGCGGCGGCGCAGGGGTTCCTCTGGGGCAATCTCGCGGGCGTCGCGCTGGCGCTGGCCGCCGTTCTGGTGCCGCGGAGCGAGCGGATGCTGTCGGTTGCGGCGCTGCTGGTCTTCTGCCTGCCGCTGGTGGCGACCGGCCCGGTGCTGCGCATCCTCTACGGGCCCGGTACCGGACCGCAGGTGACGCTGGCGGCGCTGGCGGTCTACTACACGACCTTCCGCCCGGTGCTCGCCGGGCTGCGCGCGATGCCGCAGAGCTGGTCCGACCTGCTGCGCAGCTACGGCCGCGGCGCGCCCGCCATCCTGTGGCATGTCCGCCTGCCCGCCGCGCTGCCCTACCTGGCCGCCGGGCTGCAGATCGCCGCCCCAGCCGCCTTCCTGGGCGCCATGGTGGGAGAGTTCACCGGCGCCGAGCAGGGGCTGGGCGTCCTCACCCTGCGCGCGCTGCGCAGCCTCGACCTGCCCGCGACCTGGAGCATCGCGCTGATCGCCGCGCTGGCCTCGACCGCCGCCTTCCGGGCGATCGGCGCGGCCGGAAAGCGGCTGGACCTGGCGCCGCCCGAGATCCTGCTGGCCGCCCCGGCAGAGCCCGCGCGCCGACGCCGCGCCGCTGCGCTGGCCGAGGCCCTGCTGACCGCCCTGCTCATTCTTGCCGCCTGGGCGGGGTCGATGGCGCTGTTCGGGCTGCCGCGCTTCTTCGCCAAGCGGCCGGGCGATGTCTGGGACTACCTCGTCGCCGGTCCGGGCGCGGCGGAGCACCGCGAGGTGCTCGGCGCCGCGATGGGCCAGACCCTGGCGATGGCCCTGCCCGGCTACCTCGCGGGACTGCTGGCCGGGGCGGGCCTTGCCGCGGCGCTGGCGCTCTGGCCGCGGCTCGCCGCCTGGATCCTGCCCGCCGCGGTGACGCTGCGCGCGGTCCCGATCATCGCCACCGCGCCGCTGATCGTCTGGGCGCTTGGCCGCGGCGCCGCGGGCACGATCGCCGTGGTCGCCGTGATGATCTTCTTCCCCACGCTCGTCGCCTGCCGCCAGGGGCTGGCCCGCGCGCCGCGCGCCGTGCTGGATATCTTCGACAGCTATTCCGCGGGCCCCGTGCGGCGGCTCCTCGGCGCCGAGCTGCCCGCGATGCTGCCCGCCTTCTTCGCCTCGGCGCGGATGGCGGTCCCGGCGGCGATCCTCGCCGTCACCACCGCCGAATGGCTTGCCACCGGGCGCGGCATCGGCGCGCTGATGGCGATGACCGCCTCGACCTCGGATTACCGCATGCTCTGGAGCGCGATCGCCCTGACCGGCATCGCCGCGCTGGCCTGCCATGGCGCCGTCGCCGCGGCAGAGCGCGCCGTCCTGGCCCGCACGGCGCCGGAGCAGCTTGCCCGATGAGACCCTGCGCCTTCGCCATCCCCGGGGACCACCGGCAGAAGACCGGCGGCTTCATATACGAGCGGCGGCTGCTCGAGGAGCTGCAGGCCGCCGGACGCGAGGTCCGCCACCTGCGCCTGCCCGAGGCCGGGCCCGAGCCTTCGGCGCAGGACCTCGACCGCATCGCGCGGAGCCTCGGCGCCCTGCCGGCGGAGAACCCGCTGATCCTCGACGGGCTGGTCTTCGGCGCGCTGCCGACCCCGCTTCTGGCCGGGCTCGCCTGCCCGGTCGTCGCCATGCTGCACCACCCGATGGGTCTGGAGCACGGCCTGCCCGCGCCGCTGGCCCGGCACCTTTTGGCGCAGGAGACCGCCAATCTGGCCCATGCCGCCCATGTCGTGGTGACGAGCCCGCACACCCGCGAGGTCTATCAGCGCCTCGGCGCCGATCCTGCGCGGATCACCGTCGCGCTGCCGGGCCATGACGGGCCGCGCGGGCTGGCGCGGATCGAGGCCGGTCCGCGCATCCTCTCGGTCGGGCTGCTGGCCCGGCGCAAGGGCCATGACGTGCTGATCCGCGCCCTCGCATCCATTGCCGATCTGGACTGGAGCGCGCGGATCGTCGGCAAGACCCACGACCCCGCCATCGCCGGCGCGCTGGCGGAGCTGATCCGCACTCTCGGCCTCGCCGGGCGGGTGGAACTGGCCGGAGAGCTGCCGGATGACGACCTCGAGGCCGCGTACCGCCGCGCCCGGATCTTCGCCCTGGCCACGCGCTACGAGGGCTACGGCATGGCACTGGCCGAGGCGCTCTGCCACGGCCTGCCGATTGTCACTTGCGATACGGGGGCGGTGCCCGGGACGGTCGGGGACGCGGCCCTGCTGGCCCCGCCGGACGATCCCGCCGCCTTCGCCTCGGCCTTGCGCCGTCTCCTGGAGGACACGGCCGGACGCGAGAAGCTGGCCGCGCGCGCCGCCGCCCGGGGCCGCGCCCTGCCCCGCTGGAGCGACACGGCGGCCGTCATGGGCAGGGTGCTAGATGGGCTCTAGCTCGCTTTGGCAGGATGCTGAAAAGTCCCTTTGTCCGAGAAGCATGAGGCGAAACTGGAACAATCGTCCCGAAAGCGGCTGGACTTGCCCTTTTCCGAGGAAACCACCTGACAAGATCCGGAACGAATTCCTCCGCGACGACTCCCTCGACTCCTTTTTCAGCAGCCTGTTGGAGAGGGCCAGTCCGGTCGCGGAGCCAGCAGGGTGCTGAAAAATCAGTTCGGTGGCTGGGGGCGAGGGCAAAGCCGGGGCATAGTCCCCGAAGTTGCCAAATCTTCCCGAGAATAGCGGCTGTCTCGATAGACTTCGGAACGATTTCCGCTACGACATTGCCCCGGACGTCTTCTTCAGCAGCCTTCCAGGGGGCAAGTCCGGGATATTGGTCCCGGGGCCGTATAGGCCCGATCAATTCCGGGGGCCGCCCCGGCCAGCCCCGGAACGCTTTCCTCCACGCCGCCGCCCCGGAGTCCGTCTTCGGCTGCGTGCGAGTCCCGCCCAGGGATGGTCGCGGACGAAAGGCAGGCACTGCGCCACGCTCCTGCGCGCAGATCACGACTGTCCACCGACGCGAGGCTTCCAGATGCAAACGGAGATCTCCGCCCTGCGGCGGCAGAGCCCGCGCGGCGCCTGTCCGGGTCCATGGCGCCGCGCGGGCTCCGGCGCAGGGGGAAGACGCCGCGCGCCTGCCGCCTTGGCCAGCCGGGGCCCCGCCAGTGGCGAGGTCCCGGCCGGGCGGGTCAGTAGCGGATCATCACCGATTTCAGCTCGGTATAGTCGTCGATGAAGGCCGAGCCGAATTCCCGGCCGATGCCCGAGCCCTTGGCGCCGCCGAAGGGCACGGCCGGGTCGACGACCGTGTGCATGTTGACCCAGACCGTCCCGGCCTCGATCTGCGGCACCAGCCGCAGCGCCTTCGACAGGTCATGCGTCCAGACCGAGGCGGTCAGCCCGTAGGGCGTGCCGTTCATGCAGGCGACCATCTCCTCTTCGGTGTCATAGGCCGCCAGCGTTCCGACCGGGCCGAAGACCTCCTCGCGCCAGGAGGCGCTCTCCAGCGATTTCGGCCGGATGATCGTCGGCTTCACGAAATAGCCGGGCCGGTCGAAGGCGGCGCCGCCGGTGACGATCTCGTCGCCCTCGGCGCGCGCCGTCTCGAAGGCCTCGAGGCACTTCTCGAATTGCGGACCCGTCGCCACCGGGCCGAAGGCCGCCGTCTCGTCCATCGGATCGCCCGGCGCGATCTGCTCCAGCCGGTCGCGGACCGCCTCCGACACCGCGTCGATCTGGCTGCGATGGACCAGGAAGCGCTCTGCCGAGGCGCAGATCTGCCCGGTATGCAGGAAGCCCGCCTCGAAGATGCCGTCGACGATCTCGGCGACGGACATGTCGGGCAGGAAGCCCGCCGCGTTCTTGCCGCCAAGCTCCAGCGTGACGGGCTTCAGGTTCGCCGCCATCGCCTCGCGCGCGATGATCTGCCCGGTGCGCACCGAGCCGGTCAGCGACACTTTGGCGATGCGGCTGTCGGGGATGATCTGGTCGCCCAGCCTGCCCGGCCCGTTGACGACATTGAGCACGCCGTCGGGCAGCCCGGCCTCCTTGCCCAGCTCCGCGACGCGCAGCAGCGAAAACGGCGTCGGCGAGGCGGATTTCAGCAGCACCGTGTTGCCGGTCGCCAGCGCCGCGCCGAATTTCCAGACCGGGATCATCACCGGGAAGTTCCAGGGGATGATGCCGAAGACCACGCCCAGCGGCTCGCGCCGGGTCATCGCGGTGTAGCGCTCGCCGCCCATCGAGGGCAGCGAGGGCTGCAGCGTCTCGCCCGCGATCTTGGTCGCCCAGCCCGCGTAGTAGCGCAGGAACTGCGCCGCCCAGCCGACCTCGATCATCCGCGACAGGCCGATCAGCTTGCCTGATTGCAGCGTCTCGAGCTGGGCGATCTCCTCGCCATGCGCCTCGATCAGGTCGGCGAAGCGGAAGAGGATGCGCTCCTTCTGCGCGGGCGGGGTCTCTGCCCAGCTGCCCTTGAAGGCGGCATGCGCCGTGGCGATCGCCTCTTCGACCTCGCCGGGCGCGGCGCGGGCGACGGTGCCGACCAGCGCGCCGGTTGCCGGGTTGCGGATCTCCTCGCGGTCGGTGGCAGAGCCGGGCACGGCGCGGCCATTGATGAAATGGCCCTGGCTGCGGGCGAGGAAGGCCTCGACCGCGGGGAGAAGGGATGCTTTTGCCATGATGACAGGTCCTTGGGTCTTGAGTCGTTCAGGCGGCCGCGGCGTTCGGCAGGCCGCAGATCAGGTCGCTCGCCTTCTCGGCGATGGCGATGGTGGGGGCGTTGGTATTGCCCGAGGGGATATGCGGCATGACCGAGCTGTCGGCGACGCGCAGCCCCGCGATGCCGTGGACGCGCAGCTCGGGATCGACCACCGAGGTCAGGGCATCCCGGCCGATGCGGCAGGTGCCGACCGGATGGTAGACCGTCTTCACGCCCTTGCGCACGAAGGCCTCGAGCCCCGCCAGGTCATCGGCTTCCACCGCGGGCGAGAAGAGATCGGCGACATGCGCCTTCAGCGCGGGCTGGGCGAAGAATTTCAGCGCCAGCTGCGCGGCGCGGATCTGGCCCTGGACGTCGCGCTCGTCCTCCAGGTAGGCGGCGCGGATCCCCGGCATCGCGGCCGGATCGGCCGAGCGGATCTCCACCTCGCCGCGGGATTTCGGCTGCAGGTGCCCGGCCTTGATGGTGATGCCGTGGCGCTGGCCCTGCTGCACGAGGTCCGGGTCGTCCCAGGTGTCGAGGATCGGCAGGAAGTGGAACTGCACGTCCGGCCGCCCCTGGCCGCAGGTATCGGCGAAGGCGAAGGCCTCGAGGATGGGCGAGGTCAGCACGCCCGAGCGCAGCAGGGTCCATTCGAGACCATGGCGCAGCGCCTTCAATCCGCGGTCCTCGCCATAGAGCGAGATCGGCTGCTTGATGGCAGCGTTGATCGACAGGTGCAGGTGGTCGTGGAATTTGCGGCCGACCGGCAGCTCGGCCTTCTGCGCGACGCCCGCGCGCTGCAGCACCGCGCCCGGCCCGACCCCCGACAGCTGCAGCAGCTTGGCCGAGCCGATGGCGCCCGCGGTGACGATCACCTCCTTGCGCGCGGTGACGGTCCGGCGGCCGCCCTTGAGATAGGTGACGCCAGTGGCTCGGCCGTCCTCGATCTCGATCCGCTCGACCATGGCGTCGAGCTCGAGCTTCAGGTTGCGGTCGCTGCGGACCGCCGCAAGATAGCTGCGCGAGGTCGAGGCGCGCTCGCCCCTGTGGGTGGTGGTCTGGTAGAAGCCGACGCCTTCCATCTGGGCGCCGTTATGGTCGACGATGTAGTCGTAGCCGGCCTGCTGGCCCGCCCGCACGAAAGCGTCGCTCAGCGGGTGGCGGTAGCGGTTCTCGCTGACATGCAGCCTGCCCTCGTTGCCGTGGTAGCCGTCGGCCATTGCCTCGTTGTTCTCCGCCTTGCGGAAATAGCGCAGCATCTCGCCGCCGTTCCAGCCGGTGGCGCCGTATTCCTCTTCCCAGGCATCGTAATCGGCCTTGTGCCCGCGGACATAGACCATGCCGTTGATCGAGGAGGAGCCGCCCAGCACCTTGCCCTGCAGCACCGTCATCGGCCGGTTGCCGGTCGGCGCCTCGGGGTCGGACATGTAGGCCCAGGACTTCGTCGGGATCACCTTGGCCATGCCGCCCGGCGCCTTGATGAAGAGGTTGCCGTCACTGCCCCCGGCCTCGAGCAGCAGCACGCTGCCGCGGCCGCGCGAGAGGATGTTGTAGGCGATCACGCAGCCCGCGGAGCCCGCGCCGATGATGATGTAGTCGAATGCGTCCTTGGACATGGGACATCCCTTTCCTGCAATGACGGCGCGGGATCCTGGCAGTTGCGGCTGTATCCCGGCGCATACCGTTGGCGATAATTAAATAGCTTAGCTATCTATTAGCAATGCTATTTATTCACATCGCCCTGTGCAAATTTGCGGGCCCAGCGGGAGATGCGAGGCAACCAACTGACAAATAGACGTTTTTCCGGCGAACTCAGGGATGCCGGCAGGTTTCGCCCGCAGGCAGGGCTTGCCCGCGCGCCAAGGCGGATTTAGATAGGCGACCTATCGAAAAGGAGAACGGCCATGCCCCGCCCGGGAAAGCGGGAGGATCTGGGCCTCCAGCTCATCACGGTCTCGCGGCGCTACCGCAGGATCATGGACGGGGTCTTCGCCGGCCACGGGCTGAGCTATGCCTCCACGCTGCCGCTGCGCTTCCTGGCCCGCCAGGACCGCCCCTACCGCCAGAAGGAGCTGGCCGGGGTGCTCGACATCGAGGGGCCGACGCTGGTGCGCGTGCTCGACACGCTCGTCGCCCAGGGCTTCGTCCGGCGCAGCGAGGACCCGGCCGACCGGCGGGCGAAGCTGGTATCGGTCACCGCGGAGGGCCATGCCTTCCTCGGCCTGCTGGCCGGGCGGCTGGGCGAGCTCCGCGACGAGATATTCGCAGGCGTCCCCGAGGAGGAGATCGACGCCGCGCTCAGGCTCCTGTCGCGGCTCGACGCGAATATGGACCCGCTCGGCCCGCAGGACTGACCCGGCCGGCCGGACAACGCGAAACAGGGAGGCAGCAAGGACACGAAAGGCACGGACGGCAGATGACGGGAACGGATTTCGGGCAGGCCTTCCGGCTTGGCCTGGCGGCCTGGACGGCCTTCGCGGCGGCAACGGCGCTCGGCATCGAGCATGCCTTCTGGGCCGCGATGCCGGTCTGGGTCGTCGCCCAGCCCTGGCGCGGCGTGATCTTCGAGCGGGCGCTCTGGCGTCTGCTCGGCACGGTGATCGGCGGCGCCGCCGGGCTGGCGCTGCTCGCGGTCTCGCCCGCGCCCTGGGCCACGGCGCTCGGCATGGCGCTGCTGCTCGCGGCCGGCGCGGCGCTGATGCATCTGCGCCAGGGCGTGTCGAGCTACCTGCCGCTGATGAGCGCCATCACCGTCGCGGTCGTGGTCCTTCCGGCCATGCTCGACCCCGCGGGCGGGCTGCATCTGGCGCTGGACCGGCTGGCCTGCACGCTGATCGGCGGCATCGCCGTCGCGGTCATCGTCGGGCTCTTCACCCCCCGCGCCGACACGCCCGGCTTCCGCTCCGAGGGCGCCGCGCTGGTCCGGCGCTTCGAGGCGGCAGCCGATCTGCTGCTGGGCAGTGCGGCCACGCCCGAGGCGCGCGACGCGGCGGTGGCGGAGGCGGTCCATGCCGGGGCGGCGCTCGAGGCCAGGGCGCGGCTGGTCGCGGCCGGATCGCGCGACGGCTACCGGCGGATGGCGGCGCTCGATGCCGGCCTCGCGGCCGGGCTGGCGCTCCTCGAGGCGGCCGGCGCGCTGGAGGCCGATCCCGGCGCGCGCGCCGACGCGCAGCGCCTGATGGCGGGCGCGCCGGTGCCACTGCCCGCCTCCGGCCCGCTCGCGCGGCTCGCGGCGGCGCGGGCGGCGCTGGCCCGTGCGGATGCAGAGCTGCAGTCGCTTGCGCCCTCTGGCCGCGCCCTGCCGCGGATCGCGCCGCCGGGCAATCCCGCCATGGCGCTGCGCGCCGCGCTGTTGGCCGGGCTCGCGAGCCTGGCGGGATCGGCTATGCTGATCCTCACCGGCAGCTTTGCCGCCGAGCTGACCGCCTTCTCGATGGCGATCTTCGCGCTGGTTCTGGGCTCGGTGCCGCTGCCGCATGTGCTTGCGCCGAAGCTCGCGGCCGGCGTGCTGCTGGGCGCCGCGGCGGGCACGGCCTACCGGCTGGGCATCCAGCCCCATGCAGACGGCTGGGCGGCGCTGGTCCTGACCATCCTGCCCTTCATCGCGTTCGGGGCGCTGGCCCGCGCGACGCCGCGCAGCGCGCCCTATGCGCTCGATGCCAACATGTGCTTCATGCTGGCCAGCCAGGCCGGTGCCGCGGCCGCCCCGGCGGCGGATGTGCTGGTCGCGGGCCTCTCCATGGCCGCAGGCACCCTTGCGCTCGCCGCCTGCTACATGGCCGTGCCGCGCCCGGGGCGGCACCTGATCGCCCGCACCCGCGGGACACTGGCCCGCGACATCCGCCGCCTGTCGCGCAGTCCCGCCCCGGCGGCGCGGCGCCCCTGGCCCGCGATCTGGGGCCGCCGCCTGGTCACCCTTGCCGTCGAGCTCGACAAGGCCGGAGAGACCCTGCCGCGCGACCTGCTGCGCCTCGCCACCGCGGGGCATGACGCGCTCGACCCGGCGCCCGGCGGTCAGAACCGGTCCGGCCTGTAGGGCGCGGGATCGACCAGCGGCACCGCGCCGGTCATCAGGTCGGCGGCCAGCTGGCCCGCCGCCGGGGCAGTGCCGAAACCGTGCCCGGAGAAGCCGGTCGCGAGCGTCAGCCCGGGGAGCTTCGCAGCCGGGCCGATGACCGGATTGGAGTCCGGGGTGATGTCCATCGTGCCCGCCCAGGCCTCCTCGATCCGCGCCCCGGCGAATGCGGGCCAGGCGGCGGAGAGATTGGCCAGCGCCTCGCGGTTAAGCGCCGGGAGCGTCGGCGGGTCCATCACCCGGACGGTCTCGAAGGGCGAGGGCCGGTCCGTCCGCCAGCGCCGCTTCAGCCGCAGATCGGCCAGGCTCTGGCGGTTGACGGTGATGCGCAGGAGCCCGCGCTGGTCGCGCAGCAGATGCAGGTAGCGCGGGCCGACCAGCAGGTGGTCGAGCACCAGCGGACAGGAGAGCGCGCCGCGCTGGGTGATGACATAGCCGCCATCGACATGCTTGCGGAAGGAGAAATCCGGCCCGCCGACGGCGATCTCCGACGGGCCCTCCATCGGCGCGGTGCGGAAGACCGAGCAGGTCAGAGGCAGCACGGGCAGCGGGATGCCGAGATTGCCGAGGAACCGCCGCGACCAGAGCCCGCCGGCCAGCAGAACCTGGCTGCAAGCGACCTCGCCCCGCTCGGTGATCACGCCGCTGACCCGTCCGGCGGAGGTCTGCAGGCCGCGCACGGCGCAGCCCTCCACGATCCGCGCGCCTTTCGCGATTGCGGCCGCGGCGAGCGCGCTGGCGGCGAGCGCCGGTTCGGCGCGCCCGTCAGAGGGCGTCATCACGCCCCCGGCCCAGCCTCCCGTCCCGCCCGGGACCAGGGCGCCGATCTCCGCGGCGGAGAGCATCCGCGATCCAAGGCCGAGCCCCGCCACCGAGCCGAGCCAGCTTTCCTGCGCCGCGAGCTCGGCGCCGCTGCGGGCGAGGAACATGATCCCGGCCTGGCGGTAGCCGGCATCGCGTCCGGTCCGCGCGGGCAGCCCGGCCCAGAGCCGGTCGGCCGCCAGCGCCAGCGGCACGTCGGCGGGCGCGCGGGAGGTCTTGCGCACCCAGCCGAGATTGCGCGAGCTCTGCTCGCCCGCGATCCGGCCCTTTTCCAGCACGGTGACGGGAATGCCGCGCTCGGCCAGCACCAGCGCGGCCGCCAGCCCGACGATGCCGCCGCCGATCACGACGGTCTCGCTCTGGCCGGGCAGGTCCGGGCTGGTCTTTACGGGGGCGATTTTCGGGGCCATCTCGATGCTCCTCGGCTGCGCTCAGAGGGTGAGGGTCCGGCGGTCCGCCGCGGCCCGAGCGGCACCGCGATAGGCCGTGACCTCGATCTCGACCTTGTAGATCTCCGATCCGAGCGGCGGGCAGGTCACCGTGGCCGCGGGGTCGATGCCGCGGAACTTCTGCCCGACGATGGTCATGACCGTTTCGGTATCGGCCGGGTCCTGGATGAAGATGCGGCTGGCGACGGCATCGCCGAGACAGCTGTCGACCGCGGCCAGCGCGCGTTCGATATTGGCGAAGACCTGATGCGTCTGATCGCCGACGTCCTCGGGGATCTCCTTGGTCTCGGGGTTCCGTCCGGCGGTGTTCGACACGAAGATCCAGTCATCCACTGCGACGATGCGCGAATAGCTGGCGTAGTCCTCGAATTTCGAGCCGGTCTTGATCTTGGTGATTTGCGTCATGGGAGGTCTCTGCTGGGGATGTCTCTGTCGGAGAGGGGGAGGCCCCGGCCTTCGCCGGGGCGGGACGGGTCAGCGCAGGGCCGGTTCGCTCCAGAGGTTGAGCGGCACGCCGATGCCGCGCTCGAGCGCATTGCGGTAGAGGACCGTGCCCCAGGCGACATCCTCGACCGGCATGCCGCCGACCGACATCATGACGATCTCGTCCTCGCTCTGGCGGCCGGGCGCGGCGCCGGCGACGATCGCGCCCAGATCCTCTAGCGCGGAGCGGTCCATCGCTCCGGCGGCGATCATGTCCATGAATTTCACCCCGATCAGCGGGATATGGACATGCGCGGGCTTCGGCACCTCCTCGTACCAGGCCTCGTAGAGCCCGGTATTGTCGAGCACCTTGCGGATCCCGGGCGCCTCCATTCCGGCGTCGAAATTCGTCGCGGCGGGCATGGCAAGGAACGTGCCGGGAGCGACCCAGTCGCGCTTGACCAGCGGGTAGTCCCCGGGCCTGCCGACCTCGGCCGAAGCGCAGTAGGTCACGATGTCGGAGCCGCGCACGACCTGCTCGATATCGTCCACCACCTCGATGGTCGTCACCTGCGGGTAGGTCTGCCGCACCCAGGCGATGAATGCGTCGAGGCTCTTCTGGCCGCGGCCCTTGACCTTCACCGTGTCGATCCCGGGACAGGCGGCGATGAAGGCGGCCAGCGCGGTGCGCGCCATGACGCCCGGGCCGAAGATGCCGACGACGCGCGAGTCCTTCCGCGCTAGGTGCCGCGCGCCGACGCCCGGGACCGCGCCGGTGCGGTAGGCCGAGAGCAGGTTCGCCGACATGTAGGCCAGGGGCGCGCCGGTATCGGCGTCGTTCAGCGTGAACATCAGGATCGAGCGCGGCAGGCCCTTGTCGCGGTTGGCGATGTTCGAGCCGTACCATTTCACCCCGGCGGTGCCGAAGCTGCCGCCCAGATAAGCGGGCATCGCCATGAAGCGGCGGTCGGCGGTGGGTTTCGGCATGGACGGAAACGGCGAGTTCTCGGGGAAGGTCACCATCGCGCCATGGCTGTCGCTGTTCGGGCCGGCCATGCGGTAGTCGCCGTGATGGAGAAGCGCGAACATCTCCTCCATGCAGTCGACGCAGGCGGGCATGTCGGTGACGCCGGCGCGGATCATGTCCTCTTCGGAGAGGTAGAGGAAGTCGATCTTCGGCAGGGCGGAGCGGGTCTGCAGGTCTTTCATCTGCTTGGTCCTTCTGGGTCGGAATGTCGGGAAGAGGGTCAGTCGAGGCCGCGGCCGAGCCCGGCATAGAGCGCCGGATCGCGGCGCCGGATCGCCAGCGCGGCGAGCCCGCCGGCCAGGCCGGTGGCAATCACGAGGAGCGGGAAGGCCAGGACGATGGCGCTGTCGCTACCGGTGAGCATCGAGATATTGGCGCCCACCAGCGCGAAGGCGGCAGCCAGCCCGGCCGTTGCCAGCGCCGGGGCGGCGAGCACCACGAGGGGCGAGCGGCCGCGGCGGTCCCGGAGGAAGAATCGGATGACCGAGGCCGAGACGAGGATCTGCGTGGCGAGGATCGCCAGCACCGCCAGCCCGGCCATCCAGGAGAAGACCACCGTGTAGGGATCGGCGCGCCCGAGGGCGAAGGTGGCCAGGATCGCCGCCACCAGCCCGGCCTGGACCAGCCCCGCGACATGCGGCGAGCCGTGCGCGGGATGGACATGCGCCATCTTCCGCCACAGCAGGCTCTCGGCCGCCAGCGTGTAGAAGTAGCGGTTCAGCGTGTTGTGGAAGGACAGCAGGCAGGCGAAGAGGCTAGTCAGCAGCAGGAGGTTCATCACCTGCACCGACCACGGGCCCAGAAGCTCGGCCGCCGCGTCGAAATAGAAGCCCTCGAGCGATGCCCCGGCCGCCGCGCGGACGCCCGAGGGGCCGTAATGCTGCGAGATCGCCCAGGTCGAGAGCGCGTAGAAGCCGGTGATCAGCAGCACCGCGACATAGGTCGCGCGCGGGATGGTGCGTTCGGGGCGGTGGGCTTCCTCGGCGAAGATCGCGGTGGCCTCGAAGCCGACATAGGCGCCGAGCACGAAGACCATCGAGACGCCGAGCCCGGGGGCGAAGACCTCCGAGGGGCGGAAGCCCGCCAGGCTCATCCCCTCGGGGCCGCCGCCATTGAGAATGATCGCGCCGTCGAGCAGCAGCAGGATCGCCAGCTCGGCCAGCATGCAGGCGCCGAGGATGCGGCCGGAGATCGCGATGTTGCGCCGCCCGAAGAAGACCACCGCCGCCAGCACCGCCAGCGCCCAGCCCCACCAGGGCAGGTCGAGCCCCAGGGGCGCCATCGTCGCCGACATGAAGACGGCGAAGAGCGCGTAGATGCCGATCTGGATGGCGAAATAGGCCATGAGCGCCATCACCGCCCCGGCGATCCCGGCGGCGCCGCCGAAGCCGCGCGAGATGTAGCTGAAGAACCCGCCCGCGCCGGTGACATGGGGCGTCATCGCCGTGTAGCCGACGGAGAAGAGCAGGTAGAGCGCGCCTGCCAGCACGAAGGCGCCCGGAACGCCCGCGTCATTGCCGAAGGCGAAGGCCGGGGGCGTGGCCCCCACCACCGCGGTCATCGGCGCCGCGGCGGCCACCACGAAGAAGACGATATGGGCAAGGCCTATGGAATTGCCCTGGAGTCGGCTCTCGCCGGTCATGTCGGTCATGTTCTGTTGTCCCTGTTGCACGTTTGCCGTGAATGGGACTCGGTTAGCGCCAGGGGGGGCCGTCCGGGCCATTGCAGCCCGCGCCATGAATCCGATAGTCTGCGCCAGATGGCGCTTCAGAACGGGGATCCGTGCAGAATGTCGACCGGAACCGGACCGCTGCCGGAATTCCTGTCCGTCAGGGCGATAATTCTTGAGCCGATTTTCGCGCTCTTCGATGATGATATGGGCGGTTTGCGAAATCTTCTGCAGCGCCACGGCATCGATTCGCGGGTGCTGCAGGACCGCTATGCCCCCGTGCCCCTGCCCGCCTATCTGGGCCTCTTCGAAGATGCGGCGGCGCATCTGGGCGATCCCGATCTGGGACTGCGGCTGGGGGCGCAGGTGCGGCCGGGCAGTTTCGGGCCGATGGGGCTGCGCGCCGCGCAATGCGCCACCATCCGCCGCGGCCTCGACAGCCTGGTGCGGTTCAGCGCGGCACTGCAGAGCGGCACGCTCGTGAGCCTCGAGGAGGCGGAGGGCGATCTGTGCCTGCGCTACATGATCACCGCGCCGCAGGTGGCGCCCGCGCGGCAGGACAGCGAATTCACCCTGGCCGGCATATGCAGCCTGATCCGCAAGGGCTTCGACCTGCGCTGGCGCCCGCTCGAGGTGCATTTCTCCCACCCCGCCCCCGCGGCGCAGGGCGAGGTCGAGCGCTGGTTCGACGCGCCGGTGCTGTTCTCCCGCCCCGCGAACATGCTGGTCCTCGACGGGCGGGAGGCCGCGCGGCAGCGCCGCGAGGAGGATCCCGACATGCTGGAGCTGATCGACCGGCATCTCGCGGGGCTGCTCGGCGAGGCGCATCGCGATCTCTCGGTGCACGAGCAGGTCCGCGCGCTGATCGCGCTCAATCTCGGCGCGCGGCCGATCGATCTCGACATGATGGCGGGGCTGCTGCGGACCTCCCGGCGGTCGCTGCAGCGGCAGCTTGCGGCGGAGGGCGCGACGCTCAGCGGCCTGCTGCAGGCCGTGCGGCAGGAGCGGGCGGAGCAGCTTCTCGGCGACGGCCGGACGCGCGTCGAGACCGTGGCCGAGGCGCTCGGCTATGCCGATGGCACGGCCTTCTGGCGCGCCTATCGCAGATGGACAGGCCGCAGCCCGAGCCAGGCGGGCCCCGCCATGCCCGAGGACAGCTGACCCGCCCGCCTCCTCGCCGCGGGACGGAAAGGGAACAAGGACGGAACCGCCCGGCGCCGGTGCAGCCAAGGCCAGGCGGCGCGGCCAGGCTCGGGAGAGGCACCGGGGGAGCATGGCACAGCGGCGCTCTTGTCCCCGGCCCCCGCCGGCCCGGGATCGCCTCACCTCGGGCCGGAAACTGCCCTTCGGCCCCGCGCCTGCAACTCCCCTGCGCCCAAGGCGGACCGGCGCGGAAACGGTGCACTCGGCGCGCGGCCACGGGATTGGCATGGCCCCCGCGGAAGATGGCTTGCCGACCTTGGCGCGGCCTGCCGCTCCGCGGGCTGCTGCGATCTGCCCCACGGAGTAAAGGCTCGGTCCCGACCGCCATCCATTGCCGAACTCCGAGCGTTGCCGCCCGCCAGCACCGGAAGGCCGAGCCGCCGAAAGCCCCGCCGGGAGATCGCCGATCTGGCGGACATCGCCCCCTCGGTCCGGGCATCGAAGGCTCCGCAGCCGCAAGACGGCGCCGCCAGGGCCGTCACCGTCATCTCCACCCAGCGGCCAGCAGGAGGGTCCCGCTGGCCGCTTCTCCGGCGACGGCCGCCGCCTCCATCTGCGAGTGCTTGCCAGCGACCTTCCGCCCGTGCCGGGCCTTGATCTCCAACGGCGCCCAAGAGCCTTCTCTCAGCGCGTTCCGCCCGTCCCGCGCCAGCGTCCGCCAGTCCCGGCGCCGTGAAATACATCAATTTATCAGCGTTTTCCGTTCCCCCGGACCGGCCGGGCCGGCGCGGGAAAATGAATCTTCACCCTTTGCGGCGACGTTCCGGACAGGACTGCAGGGCGGTAAGTATGGCGAGTGCAAGAATTTCAAGCCAGGTAAAGCTCGGATTCGGGCTGTTTCTCGGCATCACGATCCTCAGCGGAGCCTTCTCCATCTGGGAGTCGGGACGGCTCTCGGCGGTCGGCGACCATGTCGGCAGCAGGCTGGCGCCGCAGATCGAGACGGCGATGCGGATCGAGCAGGCCATCGCCAAGGCGCATCTGCATCTCGAGGAATTCCTGGGCGGCGACAGCGAGAACGGCGATGCCGAGATCTGGGCCGCGTTCGAGCTGGGCGACACCCTGCTGCATGCGATGATCAACGGGGGCGAAGCCGACGGCCTGGTCCTGCCGCCGCCGCGCGCCAGCACCATCAAGGCCGATATGGAGACCCTGGACGGCAAGCTGGATGCCCTGCGCGAACAGGCCCGGGAGCGGATCGACGGAGCCGCGAACCGCCAGGGGGCGGGCTCCGGCGCGGACGAGACCTTCGACGCGCTGTTCGACCGGATCACGGACGCCTTCACCTCGATCTCGGCCCTGCCCGCCGTCGACAGCACCCTGGCGCAGAAGACGATCGGGCAGGCGCTGTTCCTCGTCACCCTGGGCCACCTGAAAGTCGAAGAGGTGCTGGGCGGCGACGCGGGCGAGGATTTCTCGATGGCCGTGGGCGACATCGAACGGGCGGCGGAGCTTGCAGGAACGCTTGGCGGCGCGTCTCCGCCCGCCGGGCTCGCGGAGCTCCTCGCCGACATGGCGCTGTTCGGACGCACTGCGACCGAACGCTACGAGACGGCCCGGCTCGTGGCGGCGCAGAGCGGCGAGGCTGCCGAGCGCTTCGACGCCGTCTATGCCGAGTTCCGGGCCGAATCCGCCAGGCTCGCGGCAGATCTCCACGAGGAAATGAATACCGGTCTGTCGATGCTCGCCAGTGCCAAGGCGACGACGACCTCTGGCGTGGCGGTGGCGGCGCTCCTTCAGGTGGTCTTCGCGCTTGCCGCCTTCTTCCTCGTCAAACGGCGCTTCGTGACCCGGCTGGAAGACGTGACCGGCAGCATCCGGACCCTGTCCGAGGGCGACCTCTCGGCGCCGCTGCCCGCCTGGGAGAGCCGGGACGAACTGGGCGATCTGCGCGACACGCTGGTGACCTTCCGCGACGTGCTCGAACGGCAGAAGGCAACGGAGGAGGCCGCCCGGGAGGCCGAACAGCGCGAGGCTGCGACCCGCGCGGAGATCGCGGAGAAGGAGCGGCAGCGCGCCGCCGAGGATGCGCAGCGGGCGGAGCGGGAGCGCGCCGAGCAGCAGCAGCAGGCGGCGGCCGACCGCGCGGTGGCCGAGGAGATCGGGCGCGTGGTCTCGGCCTGCGCCGAGGGCGACTTCTCCCAGCGCATCGACCTCGAGGGCAAGACCGGCCTGCTGGCCGAGATCTGCCGCGGCACGAACCGGGTCGGCGAGGCGGCCGACGAGGGCCTGGGCGCAGTGACGGCCGCGCTAGAACATCTGGCCGGGCGCAATCTGACCTACCGGATGCCCGGGCATTTCTCCGGCGTCTTCCGCGAAATCGCCGAAGCCGTCGACCGGACCAACGACACCCTGCGCGAGACGCTCTCGGGCATCGCGTCCACCTCCGGGTCGGTGGACGGCTCGGCGCGCGAAATCGCGGCCACGGCCGACGACCTCGCCCGCCGGACCGAGCGGAACGCGGCCATGCTGGAAGAGACCTCCGCCGCACTGGAGGAGATGTCGGCCACCGTGACCCAGGCGGCCGCCGCCGCCAAGGATGCCGGAGGCACGATCGAGACGATCTCGGTCAAGGCCGCGCAGGGCCAGGACGTGGTGACCCGGACCGTCGGCGCGATGGCCGAGATCCAGAGATCCTCGGCGGCGATCGCCAAGGTGCTGCAGGTCATCGACGACATCGCTTTCCAGACCAACCTGCTGGCGCTGAATGCCGGCGTGGAGGCGGCACGGGCCGGGGAAGCCGGGCGCGGCTTCGCCGTCGTCGCCTCCGAGGTCCGGGGCCTGGCGCAGCGCTCGTCAGAGGCGGCCCGCGAAATCGCCGGGATCGTGCAGACATCGGACAGCAATGTCCGCCAGGGCGTCGAGATGGTCGATGCTTCCGGCGCGGCCCTGACCGAGATCGTCCAGGGGATCACGACGGTGGCGGAGATGATCCGCGCCATGGCGCAATCCGCCTCCGAGCTGTCAGGCGGAATCGGCGAGATCACCACGGCCACGTCGGAGCTGGACAGGACCACGCAGCAGAACGCCGCCATCTTCGAGGAGACCAACGCGGCCGTCGCATCGCTGCAGGGCGAGGCCCAGAGCCTTGCCGAGGCGATCCGGATCTTCGAGCTGGGAAGCGGCGCGGCGCCTGCCTCCGAGGGCATGCGCGAGGCCGGCTAGACCTGCCTTGGCAGAGGGCCGCCTTGAAGATGCCGCTCCCTCCCTTGCGCCTGTCCCTGCAAGGCGACAGGCGCAGCAGAGACTGTCGGCATGCGCCGACCCGGACCAGTGGCAGATGCCTCCGGCCATGTCCCTCCGATCAGATTTCGGTCTCCGCCCATGGACCGCATCCTTCCGCGCAAGGGCGCGATCAGGATATTCGTCCTCCGGCTTTGCGCTGGCGGTTAAAAAGAGAGCCGCGAAAGGTGCGGGACATTCCATAGCCTAACGTCATCGCCCGGGGCAACCGATTGGAATAGGGCCGTGCCGCAGGCAACAGGGCGATTTCCCGGCAATTCGCACCGCAGCCGGCTTTTCATGGCCACTCGCCCGGCGCTGGTCGGGTTCCGAAAGCCAGGGCCGAGGATGGCGACCGCCATCTGGCTGGAAGCCCGTGCGAAGATGGCGGTCGTGCTGCTCTGCCCCTCGCGCCCCGGCCCTGACGCGACATGTGCGATCGGGACGCCGCGCGGCCACCATCCGCAGGTGATCGCGCCGCCGAGTGATCCTCCTCCCAGTCCCGCCGGAAAACCGGCGCGGGAAAATGCATGGGCTGCAGGCGGCCTGCCCGGCTGGCGAGGTCCCCGCGCCGGGCGCCTCCAGCATCCTCTCGCAGCAGGAACAGCCCGGGCGCGCCGGGCAACAGGCAGATCCGGCTGGGGACAAGCTTCGACAGCTGGAACTGTTCTTTCTCTGTTGCACCACGGCTGAGCTCGACTGCGGCGTCGGCGCCCAGTGTCGAACACGAAGGGCCGCGCGGCTCTGCGTTCCGGCATGCGCAGAGCGGTTCAGAGGCGGAACTCCGACGCCTTGCTGCGGCGTGCCGCAGGGGGCAACCTGGCCGGTTCCGGTTCCCGCGGAGCGCGGCGCCCTCCCTTCGCCTACCGTCTTCGTCCTGCCCAACAGGACGATGCCGACCTGCGCCTCTGCATGGCGGTGCCGACCGGCTCCTTGCCGCTCTCATCCGCAATGAAGGCCGTTTCGACGGGCCGGACAGCGGCTGACGCGGCATTTGCAGGCGGCGGCATGCACCGGGCCGGGAAAGAAGCCGACGTCGCCACGTGTTGATTGGTGCTTGCCGTTCCGGCCTTCATCATGCCGATCGCCCCCCCCCCGCCATGCCTCATCCTCCCGGGATAGCCGACGCTTGCTGCAACCTGCGGGCGCAGTCCCGGTCCCGCGCTGTCCTGCATGACAGGCCCGAACCGCGACCGCCGGAACGGCCGACAAGGAGATCGGCATCGACTGCGCCCGTATTTCGGCAACGATCTCGGCAGGTCCAAATCCCCGCTTGGCAGCGCGCTCGGGACAGCGCCGCGCCGACCAGCATCATGACCCAGCAGAAGCTGGAAACCGAAGACCCCGCCCGGCTGGCTGCCGCGACCGGCCCTCCCCTGCTTCTTGACCAGCCAAGCCCTTTTCTTCGGAACGATCGCCGCCAGAGCGCTCGGCAGGATGCGCGCAGAACGCCATCTGCACGAGATGCGCTCCTTGATGCCGGCGGGCGCTGCGCACAAGGAGAAGGACTCGCAGGGAGCCATGCCGCCATCCGATCGCAGCCGCAGGCGCGCCGGTGAAGCCGCGAGCGCTTATATCCGCGACGAGCCCGGCCAGAGACAGACGCAGGCAGATCGGCGGGGCACGGACCCCGTGTGACGGCGGCCCGGCCCCCGGACGGCCTTGCTGCCGGAATGCGCTTTGCCTGTCGGCGCTGCGGCTTCGGCGGCAGCCGCCCGCGTTCAGCGCGCAGCGAGATAGCTGCGGATGCGCGCGGCGGTGCCGGGATTGGCGGGCGTGTAGACCAGCAGGCTCAGATCGGCACGCCCGTCGACCGTGAAGGTGGAGAACTCCATCTCGATCAACCCCAGATCGGCATGATGCAGCCGCTTGATGCCGTCGCCGCGCGCGGCCACGGCGTTCTCGGCCCAGAGATCGCGGAAGACCGGGCTGAGCTCCGAGAGGTCCTCGACCAGCCGCGCGACGTCCGTCCCGGCCCCGGCCCGCGCCACGCCGGCCCGGAACGTGCCGACGAGATAGCGCGCGACGTCCATCCAGTCGGCGCCGTTGGCGGCCTGCCCGGCACGCGAGAAGACCAGCCGCAGCACGTTGCGCTCTGCCTCCGGCACCTTAGCGTAATCCGTCAGCAGCCGCGCGGCCGCCCGGTTCCAGGCAAGGACGTCCCAGGTCGCGTTGATGACGATCGCGGGTCCGCCCGGGATCGCGTCGAGCACCCGCTGCAGCCGCGGGGTGATGCCGTCCTCGGCTTGGTAGCGCGCCTCGGGCGGATGGCCGAAGGCCAGCACATGCAGGTGCTCGCGCTCGGGTCCGGTCAGCATCAGCCCGCGGGCGATGCGGTCGATCACATCGGCCGAGGGTGCCCCGCCGCGCCCCTGTTCCAGCCAAGTGTACCAGGTCGGGCTGATATTGGCGCGCAGCGCGACCTCTTCGCGGCGCAGCCCGGGGGTGCGCCTGCGCCCGGCGGCGAAGCCGAAGCTCGCCGGGTCGAGCCGCGTGCGGCGGTCGCGCAGGAACTGGCCCAGCCCGTTATCGTCTTTCGGCATGGCGATCCTGTTGGTTTCTATACCACGATAAAGTCACTCATTTAACAGGATAGAGCTTAGGCCGATATCCCTCTGCGGACAATCAAGGAGAGTCCCAGATGCGTATCTTCCTGACAGGTGCCACCGGCTTCCTGGGCACCCGGATCCTGCCGGAACTGCTGGCCCGCGGCCATGAGGTGCTCGGCATGACCCGCTCGGATGCGGGCGCCGCCGCGATCGCCGCCGCGGGGGGCGTGCCCTTTCGCGCGACGCTCGAGGATCCCGGCACGGTCGCGCGCGGCGCGGCAGAGTGCGACGCGGTGATCCACACCGCCTTCGACCATGATTTCTCGAATTTCGCGGCAAATTGCGAAAAGGACGCAAGGGTGATCGCGGCCATGGGCGAGGTGCTCAGGGGCTCGGACCGGCCGCTGATGGTCACCTCGGGCACCGGCATGGGCGATGCCGGGGACGGCCGGCCCGCGACGGAGGCGGTCTGCAACACGGCCCATCCCAATCCGCGCGTGGCAACCGAGATTGCGGCCGGTAAACTGCTCGAGCAGGGCGTGAACGCAAAGGTCATGCGCCTGCCCCAGGTGCATGACGTCAACCGGCAGGGGCTGATCAGCTATTTTGCCGACATCGCCCGGCAGGCGGGGGCCGTCGGTTATATCGGCGAGGGGACGAACCGCTGGCCCGCGGCCCATGTCTCGGATGTCGCGCGGCTCTACGCGATGGCCTTCGACCAGGGCGCGCCCGGCACGCGCTATCACGCCGTCGCCGAGGAGGGCGTGCCGATGCGCGCAGTGGCCGGGGCGCTGGCCGAAAGGCTGGGCCTGCCGCTGGTCTCGCTCGCAGCCGCCGAGGCCGATGCGCAGATGGGCTGGTTCGCGGGCTTCGCCCGGCTCGACATGCCTGCCAGCAGCGCCTGGACCCGCGACCGGCTCGGCTGGGAGCCGACGGGGCCGGACCTGCTGGCCGACTTGCGGGCACGGGACGCGGCGGCCTGAGCCGGGCACCGGCGCATCGCCGAGCGCTCCCGTCCCTGCATCCGGCTTGCTCCATGGGCCCGGCGGATGCGCGTTCCGGGGGCGGCCTGCTCGGGAACGGCGCCTGTCCGGCCGGCCGGCGACGCCTGACATCTTGCGGCAGAGCCGGAGCCCATCCGACGGAGCGGCCCCGCGCGCCATCCGCCTGTCATTGTCCGGCCGGTCGCGCGACGTGCCCGCCGACCGGATGATCCCGGCTTCCAGCGGCCCCGGCTGACGACGGCGCGGGCTCACCGCTCCCCATGGACCGGCGGCGCTTCCGCCCGGCAAACACGGGCAAGGCCCTGCGATGCGGATCGCGGCAAAGCCCGGATCGGAGACAGGGGCAGGTCCGGATCAGCCTTCCTCCCCGGGGCCCGTCGGCACATCCGTCCGGGGCGGGACGCCGGAGTTGCGGTCGCCGCCGCGAACTTCCCGAACACCGCGGGGACCGCCACGGGGGAACAGCCGCCGCGCGCCGGGCCGGAGCCTCGCCAGGCCGGAAGCCCGCCGGACACCGCAGCAGGACTTGCCGGAGAGCCCGGCGCCCGAGGGGCGCCGGTTCAGTCCTCGGTCGGCGGCGCGGCGTAATCGGCCTCGAGCTGGCAGGCGAGGCTGAGCAAGGTGTAGTCCGCCGGGTCCGACAGGCTGCGCCGCAGCAGCGTCTCGATCCGCTGCAGCCGCTGGTAGAGCGTGTTGGGATGGATGTTCAGCGCCTGCGCCGTCCGCGAGGCGGATTTCCCCTCGGCGACATAGCGCTGCAGCGTCTCGTGCAGCTGGCGATGCTTCGGCTCGGCCAGCGGCGCGATCACCTGGCGGCTGAAGGCCAGGATCTCGCGGCGGCTGCGGCCGGCGAAAAGCTGCTCGATCCCCATGTCGCCATGGCGCAGGAGCCCCGCCCGGCCGCGCCGCGCCTGGGCCGCGGCCGCCTGAGACGCCGCGTCGAGCGCCTCGCCCAGCGTCGCCCAGTCATCGCGCGCAGCGCTGGCGCCCATCTGCAGGTCCATCTCCGCCGCGGCGCGTGCGGCTGCGGCGAGATTGCGCTCCAGCGCCGCCATCGTCGGGGCCGAGAGCGCCAGCACCAGCCGGTCATCGCGGTGGAAGGCCAGCGCGTTGCGCGCCGGCAGCGCCGCCTGGAGGCCGGAGAGCACGCGGTAGGGGCCGAGCATCGAGCGGTCCCCGGGCAGCGCCGCGGCGATCACCTGGACATGGCGCTCGGGCGAGAAGCCGAACTGGGGCCGGGGCCGCTCGCCGCTGGCGGCCAGCGCGTCGAACCAGTCGCTCTTGCGGGCGTTGAGCAGGTCGAGCTGCGACAGGTTGCGCATGAATTCCAGCGCGGTGAAGGCGGCCACCGTGCCGAAGAGGCTGCGCAGCACGCCCGCATCGCCCTCGCTGCGCACGAGGAAGCGGCCGACGGCCAGCCCGGCCGCCTCGACCGTCTGGACCAGCGCGCCCTCCTCGTCCGCGTCGGACCAGCCGCCGCTGCGATGCGCATGGCCGAGGACGCTCTCGAAGCGGAACGCCGCCCTGTAGAGCTCGGCCACCGCATCGAGCTGCGCCGCCAGCCCGGTTTCCGCGGCGAAGATGCGCAGCAGCGTCTCGTGCAGCGACACCGCGCGGTCGAGATCGCGGTTCTTGCGCGTCAGCGCCTGGCGCGCCTCCTCCAGCCGGCGGGCCGTGGCCAGCGCCTCCTGGTAGCTCTGCGAGCGGCGGTAGCCGATGGCGATCTGCGCGGCCAGCGCCTTGAGGATCGCCAGGTCGAAGGGCGCGAACCTGCCCCCGGGCGAGAAGCTGAGCGTGGTCAGCGTGCCGAGGCACCGGCCCTCGGTCACGACGGGGACGCACATCAGCGCATTGGCGATCTCGGAGCGGTCCATGAAGGACTGGCTTTCCGGCCGCATGACGCGATGGGCGGCGATGATCGCACCGCGGCCGTTCACCAGCGCCGGGCGCTGGGTCGAGAAGACCTCGCCCGAGATCGACTCGCCGGGCAGCAGCCGGTACTGGCGGTAGTCCTCGGGCAGCCCCTCCCGCGCGACGGGTTCCAGATAGCCGCTTTTTTCATCAAGCAGCCGCAGCACCCCTGAGTCGCAGGCCCCGAGCACATGGCGCACCTCGCCGAGCACGTTGCGCACGATCTCGGTCCCGTCGAGCGAGTTGATGACCTCGGCATTGATCGTGGCGAGCATCGAGAGCATCCGCCCCTGATGGTCGATGACGGCGGCCTGCACCGCCGCCTCGATCGCCGCGCAGACCGCCGCGGGATCGGTGGCCTCAAAGCTGAATTCCGTCGCCCTTCCAGAGTGGTAGGAGTGATCGGCAAGGACGCGCCAGCCGCCGCCATCGGCCCCGGAGGCGGTGATCGCGACGGCCGGATCGGCGCGGGCCGCGACGTCGCGATGGGTCATTGCCAGCCCCGCGGCAGGCGCGAGATCGCGCAGCAGCGGATGGGAGAGGAAATCGGTCTGCATTATCGGGCCATGTGTGGTTCCCCATAACTTTATGCATCATTATGGAGAAAGCTCCATAGCTTGCCCTGGAAAACCGTCACAGAGCAGGGAAAACCAACGCAACAGGGTCGCTCATGCTCTCTAAAATCAAGCGCCGCCACGTCATCATAGGAATGCTGTTCCTCTGCTGGGTCGTCGGCTTCCTCGACAAGACCGCCATCAACATCGCGATCATCCCGATCAGCGAAGAGTTCGGCATTCCCCCGGACCGCCAGGGGATGATCATCTCCGCCTTCTTCCTCGCCTATTCCATGACGCAGCTCGTCGGCGGCTATCTCGTCGACCGGCTGGGATCGCGCCGGGTCCTGTCCTCGGCCGTCGCGGTCTGGTCGCTCGGCACCGTCGCCTGCGGCTTCGTCGGCACTGCCGCCGGGCTGGCCGTGGCCCGCGCCCTCACCGGCGCGGGCGAGGCGGTCTTCCCGGCCGGGGGCTCGGTCGCGATCACCGAGAATTTCGAGAAATCGAAAATGGCGCGTGCCAAATCCGTGCTGCAATCGGGCGCCTCGGTCGGCTTCGCGCTCGGCTCCGTCGTCATCACCGGCCTCATCGCCCTGCATAGCTGGCGGATGATGTTCGCCGTGCTGGGCCTCGTCGGCATCGTGATGTCGATCTCGCTCTACTGCATCATGCCGCCGCGCGCGCAGACGCTGGCGGCCCGCGACGGCGCGCCGAAGCAGTCCGAGAAGCAGCGGATCAAGGCGCTGCTGGGCAACATGCTGACCTGGAAGATCGCCGGCTGCTACTTCTTCACCAATATCGTCTTCTGGGGCCTGCAGTCCTGGCTGCCCTCCTACTGGGTGAAGGTGAAGGGCATGAGCATGATGGAGATGGGCGTCTATTCGATGATCCCGCCGACCATGGGCTTCGTCTCCTTCCTGGCCTGCGGCTGGCTGCTCGACCGGGTCTTCCACCAGAAGGAGAAGTACCTGATCTGCATCGGCGCGGCGGTTTCGGCGGTCTGCATCTACCTGATGGCGCAGGCCGAAGCGATCCCGGTGGCCTTCGCCTACCTGACCGTATCGAATGTCTTCCTCAACGCCATCTCGATCAGCGTCTTCACCACCATCATGAAGCATTTCCCGTCGAATTCCGTCGGCACGGCGACCGGGCTGATCAACTCCCTGGCGCAGCTCGGCTCCTTCGCCTCGCCGATGCTGATCGGCTGGGTGCTGGCCGCGACCGGACAGAATTACGGCATCGCCTTCAGCGTCATCGTCGCCTGCGCGCTGGTGATCCTGGCAATCGCGGCGACCTTCCCCGCCATCCACGCAAAGACCGGCACGGAGCAAGCTGCCTGACATGACCTATATCGACATCATCGAGCGCAGCGTCGCCGGGAATGCCGCCGCCCTGACCGCGATCTCGGACCGGATCTGGTCCTTCGCCGAGATCCGCTACGAGGAGACCCGCTCGGCCGCCCTGCTGGCCGACACGCTGGAAGAGGCCGGCTTCGAGGTTGCGCGCAAGGCCGGGGGCATCGACACGGCCTTCGTCGCCAGCTACGGCGCGGGCGAACCGGTGGTCGCCATCCTGGGCGAGTTCGACGCGCTGACCGGCCTCAGCCAGCAGGGCGGCGTCGCCCGGCACGCGCCGGTCGAGCCCGGCGGCAACGGCCATGGCTGCGGCCACAACCTCCTGGGGACCGGCGCGCTGGCGGGCATCCTGGCGCTGAAGGCCTGCAAGGACGCGCTGGGGCTCGGGGGCACGATCCGCTTCTACGGCTGCCCGGCCGAGGAGGGCGGCGGCGGCAAGGCCTACATGGCGCGCGCCGGGCTCTTCGACGGGGTCGACGCGGCCTTCACCTGGCATCCCTGGGACGAGAACCTGGCCTATAACGCGCGGATGCTGGCGACGAACCAGCTCTACTTCACCTTCCGCGGCACCAGCGCCCATGCCGGGTTCGAACCGCATCTGGGCCGTTCGGCGCTCGACGCGGTGGAGCTGACCAATGTCGGCGCCAACTACCTGCGCGAGCACATCATCCAGGACGGGCGCATCCACTACGCGATCACCGATGCCGGCGGGCGCGCGCCGAACGTGGTGCAGGCGCAGGCGCAGGTGCTCTACAAGGTGCGGGCGCCGCGCATGGACCAGGTCCGCGAGATCACCGAGCGGGTGAAGGACGTCGCCCGCGGCGCCGCGCTGATGACCGGCACGGAGCTGGAGATCACCTTCGACGCCGCCTCTGCCGATCTCGTGCCGAACGTGACGCTGGCGCGGATGATGCATGCCCAGTTCGAGCAGCTGGGCACCGCCGCCTTCTCCAACAGCGAGAAGGACTTCGCCGCCCGCATCCAGGAGACCTTCGCGCCCGAGGTCCGGACCCGCATCGCGAAGCGCGGCAAGATCCTCTCGGAGGAGCTGAACCCGTTCGAGGAGGAGCCCGCCTTCCTGCACGGCTCCACCGATGTCGGCGATGTCAGCTGGCTGGTGCCGACGGGGCAGGTCTATGTCGCGACCGAAGCCTATGGCACGCCGCCCCATACCTGGCAGATGGTCAGCCAGGGCACGAGCGGCTACGCCCATAAGGGCATGCTGCAGGCGGGCAAGGTGCTGGCGGCCTCCGCGGTCCGGGCGCTGACCGATCCCGAGCTGCTCGGCGCGGCGCGGCGCGAGCATGCCGCGCAGCTCGGCGGCGAGCGCTACGTGCCGCTGATCCCGCCCGAGGCGACACCGCAGCGCCTGCGCTGATCCCATGGGCGCCGCCCCGCCCGGGCGGCGCCGCATCCGCCGGGCGCGGTTCCGGGCCAATCCGCGCGGCAGCTCTGTGCACTCCAGCGGCCGCGCAGGGCCGTCGGCGAGAATGCACCGCGACGGCGCCATCCGGAACGCGGACCGCCAGCGAGGGCGGCCCCTGCACGGGCGCCAGTGCGGACCGGGCCTCCGGCCGGGGCGCCCGGCCTCCCTGCCCCGCGCCCGTCAGCGTCCGGCCGCAGGGACCGGCCTGACGCCGCCCGCGCGGAAAAGACCGGCGACGCGCCTTCTAGGCCAGCTCGACGGCGAAGGGGTCGTAGGCATAGACCCAGGCCGGGTCCTCGGGCTCCTTCAGCCAGGTATTGGCGTTGGAGATCGTCTGCACCTTGGTCGCGCGGTCCTTGCGGGCGCGCTCGTAGAGGCCGAAGGCCGTGGCGTAGTCCTCCATCCCGGTCAGCTCGAGGCAGCGCACGAGGATGGCGGCATCCTCGATCGCCATGCAGGCGCCCTGCGCCATGTGCGGCCGCATCGGGTGGCAGGCATCGCCGATCATCACCAGCCGCCCGCGCGACCACAGCCCCATCGGATCGCGGTTCCAGAACGGCCATTTGGTGACCGCGCCGGTCGCGTCGATCAGCGCCTGGACCATCGAGTGCGAGCCGCCGAAGGCCGCCTCCATCTCCTCGCGCGAGCTCTCGGCGAAGCTGCCGGCGTGATCCCAGGAGGCCTCCGGCACGCCCGTCACGTAGTAGTATTCCGAGCCGTCATTCTTGGTCGCATAGGCCATGATGTGGCGCGACTTCTCCCACCACCACTTGACGCAGCGCTCATGCGCGAGCCCAGAGCCGCGCAGCTTCTCCATGTCGACCAGCGCGCGGTGCCCGACCCAGCCGGAATAGCGCGGCTTCTCGGGGCCGAGCAGCGTCTCGCGGATCATCGAATTGATGCCGTCCGCGCCGATGACCAGGCTGGCAGCCACCTGGCGGCCGTTCTCGAAGGACAGCAGCACGTCGGTTCCGCGGTCCTCGAGCCCGGTCAGGCGATGGCCGAAATGCACCCGCGAGGCATCGAGCGCCGCGATCTGGACGGCATGCATGTCGCCGCGGTGGATGGTGATGTAGGGCGCGCCGTATTCCTTCAGCGCGAATTCGCCCAGCGGGATCTCGGAGAGGTACTCGCCGGTCATGCCGTCGCGCGAGAACCAGTGGCCGGGATGCGAGCCGATTGCGGCCAGCCGGTCCTCGAGCCCGAGATGGCGGAAGATCTTCATGACGTTCGGGCCGATATGGATGCCGGCGCCGAGGCGGGTGAATTCGGGGGCCTGCTCGAAGCTGTGCACCGAGAACCCGGCCCTGGCCAGAAGCGCCGCGGCCGCCGCGCCGCCGAGGCCCGCGCCCACCACTGCAATGTCGATCCTCTGAATGTCGTCCATGTCGTCGTCCTTGCCTTGCGGACCCGCGGGTCCGGTCTGTCGAATTCCGGCCTGTCAGATCCGGGGCGCCGCCAGCAGCGCGAGCCCCAGCCAGGTATAGCCGACCATCATCGCGGCCAGCGGCAGCTGCGCGGCCCGCGCGTCCCGTCCGCTGCCGTAGCAGCGCAGCGCGGCAGCATGCGCCATCAGCACCGCCGCTACATGTCCCGCGGTGATCGCGGCGACCTGCAGGCTCCAGATCAGGGCCACGCCCGAGCTGGTGGAGAAGAGCGACGCGCTGGCGGCATGCCCGGCGGTCCCGAACAGGTCCCAGCCGCGCCCCAGCGGGTCGGAGGCGGTCTTCCACAGGTACTGCAGATCCATCACCAGCCGCGTCGCGAAATGCGACAGCATGTAGGCCACGTAGATCGGCAGCAGCGACCAGGCGCAGCGCCCGGCCAGCTCGGCCAGGGGCGCCCGCGTCCGCGCCAGCCAGTTGCCGAGCGCCAGCGCGCCGAGGAAGACCGCCGCCAGGCAGGCCACCGCCGCGGCGAGCCCGGTCGAATTCGGCAGCATCACCTGCGAGCGCCCGTGGAATTCCAGCGGGTTCGCCCCGATCAGCCCGAGCCAGCGGAAGGTCGAGGAGAGCCCGTCGAACGTGCCGGAGGCCAGCAGGACAAGGATGAAGAGCACCTCGCCCGGGGCCAGCGGCGGGCGTTCCGTCGCCGCCGCCCCGGGCAGGCGGAAGACCGGGCGGCCATGCGCGATCCCGACCGGGGCGAGCGCCGATAGCAGCCGGAAGGCCACATGCAGCGGCTCGGCCCGCCGGGTCCAGTCGGCAATGCCGAAGACCGCCATGCCCGCGCCGTTGAGCGCCAGGAACCACAGGAGGGCGGCGAAGAGATGCTCGGGATCGGTGGCATGGAGCGACACGAGGTCGATCCAGACGAGATAGCCGAGCTGCAGCACCGCGATGGAAAAGCCCGCCCGCGCAGGCAGGCGCAGCAGCGGCCGGGCGCCCAGGCCGCAGAGCCGCAGGAGCCCGGTCCAGGGGTTCAGCCCGCGCCAGAGATTGCCGAAGAGCGCGCAGGCCGGGGTCATCAGGATCCAGCCGAGCGTCCAGACCGCGAGCGGCGCCGGGTTCGACAGCGGATCATCCTTCCCCGCCAGCGCGGCATAGAGCAGGAAGCCGGTGAAGGCCGCCGAGCAGAGCGAGAGCAGATCCGCCGCCCCGAAGCGCGGCGCCGCGGCCGTCTCCGGCACGGGCGCCTTGGCGGCAAACCAGCGGTCCGGGGCGAAGGCCAGCGCCAGGAAGGTCGCCGCCACGGCGAGGGCCGCGCCGAAGGTCCAGACGCCGGTCGGCATCAGCAGGATGAAGCCGCCGCCCGCCTCATGAGCCCCCGCCGGATGCGCCGCCAGGACCGCGAGCGCCAGGCCCGCCGCCGGGGGGCCGGGGCGCGGCAGGCGCGCCGTTCCGGTTGCCCCGGGCCGCCTCACTGGGTCGGCTCTCCGCCGGTCAGGAGCCCGGCCGCGATCCCGACACTGCCCATCTCCAGCAGCGCGCTGTTGCCGGTGCAGCTCCAGTTCGCCGCCTCCAGCACATCGCCCTCGCCGGAATAGACCGCCTTGGCCGGATAGGGGCAGAGCGGCATGGAGCGGGTCACCGCCCCCTCGCCGTCGCGCTTCTCGGCGGCCAGCGTGGCGGGCGCGGTGCCCTCCTCGACCCAGGCCTCGAGCGCGGCGAGCGTGTTGAACCGGTCGGGCCCGGTGCCGCCGCTGCAATGGCCCATGCCCGGCACCATGAAGAGCCGCGCCTTGCCGGAGAGCGCATCGAGCCCGCCCTCGCGGCGGCCGAGGTCGTCGAGGAACCGCGTCGTGCGGAAGGGCGAGAGCGCGTGATCGCCCCAGCCATGGTAGAAGATCATCTTGCCGCCGCCGTCGAGATAAGCCTGCGTGGCCGCCAGATCCGAGCCGTTGCCGTCCCGGGTCATCGCGACGAACTCCTCGACCACCGCGCGCGGCACCGTGCCATCGGGCGAGATGCCCAGATCGCGGACGTTATAGCTGCCGTCCTGCTTCACGAGATACTGGATGATATGGTCCGAGAAGGCCCATTCCAGCGGCGCGGGCGCGAAGCCGTCATTGCCCCAGGGCTCGGCCGCGGCGATATCCGCCGCCGCCTCGCGGCCGCCCTGGAAGAGCGAGAAGCCGCCATCGAAGAGCACCGGCGCATAGCCCGGATAGACCAGCTGCCCGTCATCGGTGTGCAGCGCCGTGAAATAGCCGCGCAGCGCCTTCGCCTGCGGCGCGCTCAGGCAGCTGTCATTCTCGGCGCCGGTGCAGATCAGGCTCTCGGGCTCGAAGGAGCAGGCGGCCGGCGCCTGGACGAGCCCGTCCTCCACGCCGTCGGCCGCGTCGCAGGCCGCCATGACCGCCGCCTGGATCGCGGGCAGCTTGGCGGGCAGCAGCTGCGCGTCCGGGGCCAGGAGCTGGTTGATCTGGAAATGCTGGATCTTCAGCATCGAGGAGATGTCCATGAAGGGCGCGCCCGAGATCACCCCGTCGAAATCTCCGGGATAGCGGGTCGCGGCCACCTGCGCCATCCGCCCGCCGGTCGAGCATCCGGTCAGGTAGGAGCGGTCCGGCGCACGGCCATAGGCGGCCGCGGCCATCGCCTTGGCGGCCCCGGTCACGGCATGGCTGGCGCGGTAGTAGTAGTCGGCGATCGCCGCCGCGTCGGGGGTGCCGTCCTCCTTCAGCGCGAAGCGGGCGTCGAGGCTGCTCTCGGCCTCGTGGCCGAGATCGGTCATCGCGGTGACATAGCCCGTGCCATTGGCATAGGCGATGTCGGCCTTGTTGGCCGAGGCCGAGACCGTCCCGGCGAGCCCGCCATTGCCGATCATCGCGAAGCGGCCGTTCCAGTCCTCCGGCAGGCGGATCTGGAAGCGCGCCGACCCGTCGGGCGCGCCGTCGCCGCTGGTGGCGACGCTGCCCGAGACGAGGCAGGCCGCTGCGCCGTCCCCGGCCGGGACGGCGGCGGAGACCGTCACGCCGGGCACGGCCAGGGCGGCCGCGGCCCCGGCCGTGCAATCGAGCGCCGAAGCGCTGCCCGCGGCCAGGAGCGGCAGGGCGAAGCCGGACAGGAAGAGGGAACTGCGAAGGGTCATGTCGGTCCTTGGATGACTTGGAAACTCGTTACCGCCCGTCCGGACATCCGGACGGAAAACCTGCCGGGGGCGCGGCGCCTGGTTCCGCGCCCCCGGCCGCGCGTCAGAGGGCGGCGCAGACCGCCTTCACTTCGGTGAAGGTGCGGATCGCCTCGGCGCCCTCCTCGCGCCCCCAGCCGGACTGCTTGTAGCCGCCGAAGGGCAGCGCCGGGTCGTAGAAGTTGTGCTGGTTGATCCAGACCGAGCCTGCCTTGACCTTCTTCGCCAGCTTGTGCGCCGCCGAGATGTCGCGGGTCCAGATCGAGGCGGCGAGCCCGTAGACGCTGTCATTCGCCCGCGCCGCGATGGCGTCGAGATCGTCGTCGCCGAAGCCCTGCGCGGCCAGCACCGGGCCGAAGATCTCGTTGCGCGACACCGACATCTCGTCGGTCGTCCCGGCCAGGATGGTGGGCTCCATGAAATAGCCCGCCTCGCCGATGCGCCCGCCGCCGGTCACCATCTCCGCGCCCTCGGCCCGGCCCTCGTCGAGATAGCCCATGACCTTCTGCAGCTGGTTCGAGGAGATCA
This sequence comes from Poseidonocella sp. HB161398, assembly GCF_005870025.1. GTDB lineage: Bacteria > Pseudomonadota > Alphaproteobacteria > Rhodobacterales > Rhodobacteraceae > Mangrovicoccus. The sequence continues at coordinate 1,183 of NZ_VATA01000029.1, read as the reverse complement.
GCGGCCCCATCGTCGTCTCGGGGTCGAGCCCGTGGCCGATCTTCAGCCCCTTCGAGCATTCCGCGATGCCCTCGAGCACCTGGTCGTGGATCGACTTGTGGACATAGAGCCGGGTGCCCGCGGTGCAGACCTGGCCCTGGTGGAAGAAGATCGCCTGGGCGAGCCCGGGGATGGTCTTCTCCAGATCGGCATCGGGCATGACGATCATCGGGGATTTGCCGCCGAGCTCCAGCGTCACGCGCTTGAGATTGCCGGTGGCGGCATGGACGATCTTGCGCCCGGTCTCCAGCGAACCGGTGAAGGCCACCTTGTCGACGCCCGGATGCTCGGCCAGCGCCTGGCCGACCTCGTGCCCGTAGCCCGTCACGACATTGATGACGCCCGGCGGGAAGCCCACCTCCTCGGCGATCTGCGCCAGGCGCAGCGTGGAGAGCGGGGTCAGCTCCGAGGGCTTGATGATCGCCGTGCAGCCGACCGCCAGCAGCGGCGCCAGCTTGTAGGCGGTCAGCACCAGCGGGAAGTTCCAGGGCGCGATGGCGGCGACGACGCCCACCGGCTCGCGCAGGGTATAGGCATGGAAATCGCCCGGCATCGACACGCCGACGGTTTCGCCGGAGACCTTGGAGGCCCAGCCGGAATAGTAGTGGTAGATGGTCGAGGTCAGACCGACATCGACATACTTGGCGTAGGTGACGGGCTTGCCGCAGTCGACGGCCTCGATCTCGGCCAGTTCGTCGGCCAGCTCTTCGAGCCGCTCGGCGAATTTGGTGATCAGCCGCCCGCGCTGCAGGCCGGTCATCGCGGCCCAGGGGCCGGACTCGAAGGCCTGGCGCGCCGCGGCGACCGCCTTGTCGACATCCGAGGCGCCGCCGGCCGCGGATCTGGCGATCACCGCGCCGGTCGCGGGATCGAGCACGTCGATCGTCTCGCCGCTGTCGCAGGGCGTCCAGGCGCCGCCGATATAGAGCCCGTGGGCCGCGTCGATGAAGCTCTGGGCGGGCGTGGAGAGCCCGGGAACATGGACATTCATGAAAGGTACCTCTTGGAACGTGTTCACGCGCTTGCGTCTGCTGCGAGGCCGTGGGCCTCTCGGAGGAAGGCGGAGGCGCGCTCGCCGATCACCGCGCAGGGCGCCATCGTGTTGCCCGTCGTGATCTCCGGCATGATCGAGCCGTCGGCGATG
>NZ_VATA01000287.1 GCF_005870025.1 Poseidonocella sp. HB161398 | reverse complement strand
GACCGGTGGCGCGGCCCGCTCATGGCGCAAGATCCACTCCGGCATAGACGAGATGGAGGAGGATCAGGAAACCGTCCAGGGGACCGTTTCCCCGACGACGATTGGAGATCCGGGCGGGCGAGGTCACCTCCGGCAATGTCGGCGACGTCGAGCCGGTGAGCGCCACCGGTCCGAGCAAACCGGCGAGGGATGCTGCCTGATCGGCTCGCCCAGATCCCCGTGGACGCGGCGATCGCCGCCGTCAGCGCTGAGTTGTCGGCGGTTGCGCCACCGGTTCGAGCACCGCTGGCGCCGCCTATGACACCCGCGGCTGCCATGACGCCATCGCGGCCCGCGGCGCGGCGGCGGTTCGTCGGGCAGGGCTCCGCGCGTCCAGCCCTCAGATCCTCCACATGAGGATTTGCCGCTGAAGCGGACCGGCCTGAACTCCCCCAGACCTTTTGCACATCCTCCTCGCTTCCGCCGAGGCGGACTGCGAGGCCATGGAAGCCGGACACCGCCGGAGCCCGGGCACGCAACGAGATCCTGCGGGCGTCAAAGCACTTGGGCCGGGCGCTCTGGCGGAACTGGAGCGGGTACC
>NZ_VATA01000286.1 GCF_005870025.1 Poseidonocella sp. HB161398 | reverse complement strand
CGGCTGAAGGCGAAGGGCCATTCCGCCAGCCCGGGACCGTTGCCGGGCCTGATGACCCGCGGCGACCCGACCGTGACCACTCATGCCAGGCCAGGGCGAGACCGCCGGACCCCGCTCAGCGCCGCCCCTCACTCCCGAAAGGGATCAAGACGCGTCTCCGCCGAAACAGAGCCCCGGACCCTCGGCAGCAGTGCGGCTCGGGACGCCAAAGTGCCGGTCCAGTATCGCGTCCGTTACCTCCCCAACCGTCCGGCGCGCCTCTTGGGCCCCGGCTCCGGCAACATCCAGGAGGGCGATCATCGCCTCCGCCCCGGTCGTGGCGGCAAGAGCATTGACTAGGCGCGCCTGCCCGGCCGCGTCGAGGCCGCTCTCTCCCTCCGAAAGCGCCCGCCGGTACATCTCGAGCCGCCGTCCGCCACGGCGCGGCGTTCCGGGTGCCGTTGCGCTGGCCAGAAGCGCCATGCCGACGAATTGCCGGAACTGCACCTCATGAGCCAGTGACAAGTCGAAGAAATAGAGGCTGATCGCGCGGAGCTTCCCGCGAAGGTCCGCGGCACCGGCAGTGATCTCCTCGTAGCCC
>NZ_VATA01000285.1 GCF_005870025.1 Poseidonocella sp. HB161398 | reverse complement strand
CGGCTGAAGGCGAAGGGCCATTCCGCCAGCCCGGGACCGTTGCCGGGCCTGATGACCCGCGGCGACCCGACCGTGACCACTCATGCCAGGCCAAGGCGAGACCGCCGGACCCCGCTCAGCGCCGCCCCTCACTCCCGAAAGGGATCAAGACGCGTCTCCACCGAAACAGAGCCCCGGACCCTCGGCAGCAGTGCGGCCCGGGACGCCAAAGTGCCGGTCCAGGATCGCCTCCGTCACCCCGGCAACCGTCAGGCGCGCCTCCTGGGCCCCGGCTCCGGCAACATCCAGGAGGGCGATCATCGCCTCCGCCCCGGTCGTGGCGGCCAGAGCATTGACCAGGCGCGCCTGCCCTGCCGCCTCGAGGCGGCTCTCTCCCTCCGAAAGCGCCCGCCGGTACATCTCGAGCCGCCGTCCGCCACGGTGCGGCGTTCCCGGTGCCGTGGCGCTCGCCAGAAGCGCCATGCCGACGAATTGCCGGAACTGCACTTCATGAGCCAGTGACAAGTCGAAGAAATAGAGGCTGATCGCGCGGAGCTTCCCGCGAAGGTCCGCGGCACCGGCAGTGATCTCCTCGTAGCCC
>NZ_VATA01000284.1 GCF_005870025.1 Poseidonocella sp. HB161398 | reverse complement strand
CGATCCGAGGCAGAGGTCATTCGTCCTCTCCGTCCGCAGGGCCCCAGATCGCCGCCACCTTTTTTCTCAGGACCAGGAGCGCCGCGGCTTCCGCCAGAGCCTTCTCCTTGCGCCTCAGCTCGCGCTCGAGCTGCTGGATCCGTTTCCTGTCATTCTTCGTTTCCCTGGCGATCCGCGCCGAGGCGGCCCGGTCCCAGTCATTCGCCATCTCGCAGGCTTCCCGCCAGATCGCGATCTGCTCGGGGAATACTCCCCGGCGGCGGCAATAGTCGCCCAGCTCCGTCTCGTTCAGCGCCGCCGCCTCGATCACGGCCGCAAGCTTGTCGCCCGACGTCCAGCCTTCGACATTCGCGTCGGCCTCGGGCAGCAGCTTGCCCTTCGCCCGCGCCTCCGCGCGCCATTTCGCGAGCGTGCCCCGCGAGATCCCTTCCTCAACCGACAACCGGTTCAAGGGTATGCTGTTCGGCGGCAGCATCTTCGCGAGAACCGCCGCCTTTCGTTCCGGTGAGTACGCCACGCGTAATCCTGTCCTGCCCGCCTCGCTGCATAGTTTCAGATCGAAGGACGGTGACAACTACCCTGCACGAGGGGGC
>NZ_VATA01000283.1 GCF_005870025.1 Poseidonocella sp. HB161398 | reverse complement strand
GGGACATTGCCAACTTGTTTTGAAGCGTACGCACTCGGCCTGAGCGGCGTCTTTCAGGCGGCCATCTCAAGGGCGTATCCGGCCCACAGGGCATGGGCATCGGATCTGGCGTGGCGGTAGGATGTGGCGGACAGACGATAGCGGCGGGGCCGGAAGATCGTGTTGATCTGGTCATGCGCAGCGAGGAATCTCTGAGCCTGCCTTGCGGACTTGAACTTGCCCATGAGCTTCTCGCGCTTTCGGGTCGGCCGGTGGGACCCTTCGATGCGGTTGTTCAGGCCCTTATGCGCTCGGTGCTCTGCACCCGGAGCGAGTTCGCGAATTGGCTTGATATAGCAGCGCAGCTTGTCGGTGATGATGACACGCGGCGCGCCGAACCGGCCGATCAGCCCTTTGAGGAAACGCCTTGCAGCCTTGGCGTTTCGCCGGGGCTGAACCAGAATGTCGAGCACGTGACCGTCCGCGTCGACGGCCCGCCAGAGCCAGTGCTTCTTCCCGCGGATCGCGATGACGACCTCATCGAGGTGCCATTTGCTGCGGACGCCGGGCCTATCGCGCTTGATGCAGGAAGCAAAATAGCGCCCAAATCGGTTGACCCATTT
>NZ_VATA01000282.1 GCF_005870025.1 Poseidonocella sp. HB161398 | reverse complement strand
GCGAGCAGGTCGAGCGCGGTGCGCGGGCTGGCGGAATGGCCCTTCGCCTTCAGCCTCATGCGCATGACGCGGTAGAGGACCAGCGCCAGGAAGCAGATCAGCGCATGGGCGCGGATGCGGTCCGGCAGGCGGCCTGCAAGTCAGGCTTGATGAAGCGGGTGAGCTCGGCTTCGGCGACGGCACGGGTGAAGCGGCTGTACGATCCTCGGTCCGAGGCGAGGCGTCCGCGTGCGGTCTGTCCGGCGTCCTGGCTGTCCAGCTTTCCAACCAGCCGTTCGGCCATCTCCTCGAGCTCGCGGATGCGCGCCCGGCGCCTTTCGGACTGTTCCCCGGCGCGCAGCGGATCATGGGCGACGATCAGCCGGTGTCCGGCAAATTCCGCCTCGGCGAGGCCGTCGGCATCGAAGGCAAGCCCCTGGAATGTTTCGGCAAGCTCCGCATAGCGGCGCGCGGGAACGGCCAGGATGAACTCCAGCTTGCGGCCGTCCCGGTCGGCCAGCGCGGTCAGCTCGCCGATATTCTCCTGGCTCAGCAGGCCCCGGTCAGCCACCAGCACGACCCGCTGGACCGGGAACCGCTTCAGCACCGTCTGAAGCATGCCCTGCAGTGTCTT
>NZ_VATA01000281.1 GCF_005870025.1 Poseidonocella sp. HB161398 | reverse complement strand
TCGCCAACGCGTCCTCCACTGCATCGGCATGATCCATCAGCGCATCCATGGCCCGCAGGAGGTGCTGGTGCGTCACGGTTTCCGGCATGGCGGGCATCGCCACGGTCTCGAGCCAGCGCAGGCAACCGAGCTTCGAGTCCGGGGCACAGAGGCGGTTGAAGACCATGGCGCGCACGAGTGCCTCGACATCCGTCTTGCGCCGTCCGCTGCGAAGGCTGCGCGCCAGCGCCCTGTCGAAGCCGAGCTCCTTCCAGAGCTCGTGCAGCGCGAAGACATCGCCGTAGCTGCGCGCCGCCCCGTAGGAAATCTCCGCCTTTGCAGGCTCTTCGCGTCCGGCGGCCCGGCTGAGCCCCCGGATGAGGGCATCGAGGTGGCCGTCGGGCATGCCGTCAACCCGCCCGAGATTGGCCACGATCCGGAGGCGGGGCTTGCCGGCATCGTTGCGGAAGGACTCGACGATCTGGAGATAGCGGCGGCCGCCGCTTCCGGTAATGCGCGTGAACATGGAATGCAGGCTATTCCGCAATCCATCGCTTTCCAAGTGGGTTATGCAATACGGCGTGTAACTACGGAGCTTGGGCCGAATTCGGCCATTTCAGCCCTGTAACTTATTGAAAAT
>NZ_VATA01000280.1 GCF_005870025.1 Poseidonocella sp. HB161398 | reverse complement strand
CGAATACATGACCGCACCCGACCAGACGCCAGAAGCCCACGAAACGCCCTTGCCACGCGGGAGCCATCCATACATGGTTCGAGCCCAATGGCGAGCGGCCACGCAAACGAAGCCCCCCAGGTCGCGACGCAGGTGAAGTCCGACAGCCAGAGCATGTTCGGCGCCGGGGCATGGAACTCGCGGTTCACGCGGTCCTCAGGGTATGGCGTGGACGGATCGGGAACTGTTGTTTTCCGGGCCTTTCCACGCACGACACCGGCCAACCCCATGTCGGACATCAATCTGGAAACCGTGCACCGGGCCACTGCGATGCCCTCCCGATTGAGTTGACGCCAAACCTTGCGGACGCCGTAGACCTGGAAGGTCTCGTCCCGGACGCGCTGGATCCCGGGGCGCAGTTCGGTATCCCGTCTGGCGCGGCCGGACAGCTTCGCGGGATCGGCCTGGCTGGCGGCATGGGCGCGATAGGTGGACGGGGCAATCGGCAGCACACGGCAGACCGGCCTCAGCCATCGGGCTCGGACCGATGGCGCCTCGATGGCCAAGCCCCGTACTGGTCGCGATGCTCTTCGATGAACATCTTCATTTCCTCGCAGGGCGGTCGAGCTCCGCCTGCGCGAAAAA
>NZ_VATA01000279.1 GCF_005870025.1 Poseidonocella sp. HB161398 | reverse complement strand
CATCTTCTCCTTCAGCGGGAAGATGAAAATCCTTCACCTGACCTGGTTCGCGTTCTTCCTGACCTTCGTCGTCTGGTTCAACCTCGCGCCGATGCTGGGGGCGATCCAGGCGAGCCTCGGGCTCGACCGGGCGCAGGTGACCACGCTCCTCATCCTCAATGTCGCGCTGACCATCCCCGCGCGGATCATCATCGGCATCCTCACCGACCTCTACGGGCCCAGGCGGGTCTATTCGGGGCTGCTGATCGTCTCGGCCATCCCCTGCTTCGTCTTCGCGGTGGCCGACAGCTTCACCCAGCTGGCGCTGGCGCGCTTCGCGCTCGGGCTGATCGGCGCGGGATTCGTCATCGGCATCCGCATGGTCTCGGAATGGTTCCCCGCGCACGAGCTCGGCACCGCCGAGGGCATCTATGGCGGCTGGGGCAATTTCGGCTCGGCCGCCGCCGCCTTCTGCCTGCCGACCGTCGCGCTGATCTTCGGCGGCGAGGATGGCTGGCGGTGGGCGATCGGGCTGACGGGCGCGATGGCGCTGGTCTACGGCTTCATCTACTACGCCTCGGTGCAGGACGTGCCCAAGGGGTCGAAGTACTTCCGCCCGAAGAACGCCACCGCCATGGAGGTCACCTC
>NZ_VATA01000028.1 GCF_005870025.1 Poseidonocella sp. HB161398 | reverse complement strand
ATCATAGCCCTTGTCGGCGAGGAAATATTCAGGCTCCGGCAGATCCTGCGGCATTACCAGGTCGAACCCCTTGATGTCCGCCGTCTCGCCGCCTGTGATCTCGCTGCGCATCGGCAGTCCCGCGCCATTCATCCGGAGATGGATCCTGGTCGTGAAGTGGAAGGCGGATCAGAAAACGATCCGGGGGACCGTTTTCCCGCCGGACAGTCGAGAACGGCCGAAACCTTCTTTCCGAGTCCCCCTTTCGCGCCCGCTGCCTGCTGACGGGCGCGGATCACCATTCGGCGCTGCGCTCGGACCAGTGGCGCTTGCGCCTCATTGTCGATCATCTGGAGCCGGGCGGGCACGAGGTCGCTATCGTTGAGAAACAGGAGCATGGTCTCCCATAGTCCGGCATTCGCCATCGCGCTCGGACCGATGGCGCGGATGGCTCATTCCAGCGCCGGAACTGGCGGTAGACGGACCCCCATTTTCGGAACTCGCCGGGCAGGTCGCGCCACGGGGCACCGGTCCGTGTTCGGCGCGATTCTCGAACCAGTGGCACATTCACGCCTCACTCCAGAATATGCCATCCAGAACAAGGCGATGATCAACTGGCTTGCGCCCGTTCGGGGCGCGGATGGCGGCGATGAAATGCTCGAAGAACCGCCATCCCGCATCGGACACAGGTTCCACGCCAAGGTCGCCTCCGTCATGGCGGTGATCTTGACTCACGGAAGCGCTCGGTTGTGACTCCCTTTTGTCAACAAGGCCTAGCCCGCAACGGACGCTCGTCAGCGGCGTGGATGCGCTTCACGGCCTCTGGCCACCCCGGGCGAACCGTTGTTAGCGCATGGGCGGAGGGCCCCACGAGCAAGCGCGCCCCTGCGCAGACCGGAGACCTGCGCAAGGATGGGTTTCGCAGTGTCTGCCTGCCCTGTGCGGATCGCCCTCCGCGCGTGGCCGCACGCATCGCGGCTGTCACCTGGGACGCGCACCGGCCCACGGGAGCGCTTCGCGGCCGCTGCCAGGCCCTGTGCGGACTGGCCTGGGCAGACGGCTGGGCGAGTCGCGGCTGGCCCCGCGGACGGATGCGTCCCGGAGCGCGATCGCGCGCATTTCGGCTGTCCCAGACGGAGGGACGCCGACGGACGGGCCTGCGCTTCGCGGATGCTGCAGTCCCGATGCGGGACAGTGCCGGCAGGCGCGCAGATGCGGTCGGCGGAATTACGGAAGAGACGGATTTTTGGAGATCAGAGGCGTTTCGCTCGGAAACGGGCGCGGGAGCCGCGCGGTCGGGGTCCTGCCCCCATGGCCTTCTGCCATTCTCGACACCGGAGGATTTTCCCAGTGGCGGTCTTGCCTGAAGCGCGGATCGCTTCGAAAGCAGTCAGTAGATGTAGCGGATCTGGTCGGACCAGTACCGCTCCACCCGGCGGAGCGACGAGTTGATGTCGTTGATCCCGTCGGGACCCAGGATGCCGCGGGCCTCCAGCCCTTCGGCGTGGCGCTGGAAGAGGTCCTCGACGATGTCGCGGATCTGCTTGCCGTTGTCGGTGAGCCGGACCCGCACGGAGCGCCGGTCGATCTCGCAGCGCTGATGGTGCATGTAGCCCATCTCCACCAGCTTCTTGAGATTGTAGGACACGTTCGAGCCCTGGTAGTAGCCGCGGGACTTCAGTTCCCCGGCCGTTACCTCGTTGTCGCCGATATTGAACAGGAGCAGCGCCTGCACGGCGTTGATCTCCAGAATGCCGACTCGTTCGAACTCATCCTTGATCACGTCCAGCAGCAGCCGGTGCAGCCTCTCCACCAGGGCCAGCGAGTCCAGGTAGGCCGTGATGAAGCCCTTTTCCTGCGCCTCGCCCAGTCCGGGGTGCACACTCATAAAATACCCTCCATGATAAATTGCACATGAAGGGAATGTCGTCAGAATACGGAAAAAAAGCTTTAATGCGTACGGTAGCTTATTCCGTTATTTTCCGGGAACTTGGTTACTTTTCCACTGCAATTCGATTCAACTCGGCAATCCGCGACACCAGGTCGAGATAGCGCGGCGGCACCGGCTGCTGTCCCGAGACCCACTGGTAGAGGTCGTGGTCGTTCTCGGCCAGCATCGTGTCGTAGAGCGTCAGGTCGTCCTCGGGCAGGGCGCGCAGCCCGGTTTCGGCGAAGCGGCCGAGGATGATGTCCATCTCCTTGATGCCGCGGCGGATCGAGCGCATGTGCAGGCGCTTCAGTCGGTTCTCTCGGGTTTCCATGGTCCTATCCCAGTTCCCGCGCCGCCTGGCGCAGGCGTTTCTCCAGCACGCTCACGCGGTTCGCGAAGCGCAGCATCTCTGCCCGGATCTGGCGCATCTCGGCAAGCACCGTTTCGACATCCTCGGGATCGATCGTCTCGTCGGAGGGCGGCTCCACCCCTTCGCCCTCGCCGGTCAGGAGCCAGCCGAGCGACACGTTCATCAGCCCCGCCGCCATCTGCAGCCGGTTGGCGCGCGGCTCGGCGATGTCGTCTTCCCAGGCCTGGACCGTGGCGGCCTTCACGCCCAGCCGCCGTGCCAGCTCCGCCCGCGGCAGGCCCATCCGCTCGCGCGCCGCGGCCAGGCGGTCGCCGAAGGTGCTCGCCTCCGCGCCGTACCAGTCGATTTCAGGCAAGTCGGCCGACATGGCCCGCTCCTTCTTGCGCCGGGTTCCGCGCCAACCTAGAGAGGTCGGCGTGTCCTTTCAACCTGAGGTTCCTCCGATGCCGTTCCTGTCCGAAACCCTGTCCCGCGTGAAACCCTCGCCGACCATCGCGATGACGACCAAGGCGCAGGAGCTGAAGGCCGCGGGCAAGTCCGTGATCGGCCTCTCGGCCGGCGAGCCCGATTTCGACACGCCCGACAACATCAAGGAAGCGGCCATCGCCGCGATCCGCGCCGGCAAGACGAAATACACCGCCCCCGACGGCATGCCCGAGCTGAAGCAGGCGATCTGCGCCAAGTTCGCCCGCGAGAACAGCCTGTCCTACGAGCCCGCGCAGATCAGCGTCGGCACCGGCGGCAAGCAGATCCTGATCAACGCGCTGATGGCGACGCTGAACCCCGGCGACGAGGTCATCATCCCGGCGCCCTACTGGGTCAGCTATCCCGACATGGTGCTCTTGGCCGGCGGCGAGCCGAAGCCCCTGCCCTGCGGCCCGGAGCACGGCTACAAGCTGCAGCCCGAGGCGCTGGAGGCGGCGATCACGCCGAAGACCAAGTGGCTGATCTTCAACTCGCCCTCGAACCCGACCGGCGCGGGCTACACCTGGGACGAGCTGAAGAAGATCACCGAGGTCCTGCTGCGCCACCCGCATGTCTGGATCCTGACCGACGACATGTACGAGCATCTCGTCTACGACGATTTCAAGTTCTGCACCCCCGCCGAGGTGGAGCCCGCGCTCTATCCGCGGACGCTGACCATGAACGGCGTGTCGAAGGCCTATGCGATGACCGGCTGGCGGATCGGCTATGCCGGCGGGCCGGTGGAACTGATCTCGGCGATGCGCAAGATCCAGTCGCAGACGACCTCGAACCCCTGCACGATCAGCCAGTGGGCCTCGGTCGAGGCGCTCAACGGCACGCAGGATTTCATCGCGTCGAACAACGTCGCCTTCAAGCGCCGCCGCGACCTGGTCGTGTCGATGCTGAACCAGGCCGAGGGGATCGACTGCCCGACGCCCGAGGGCGCCTTCTACGTCTACCCGCAGATCGGCGGCTGCCTCGGCAAGACCTCGAAGGGCGGCAAGCTGCTGGCCACGGACGAGGATTTCTGCAACGCGCTGCTTGACGAGACCGGCGTGGCGGTGGTGTTCGGCGCGGCCTTCGGCCTGTCCCCGGCCTTCCGCGTCAGCTATGCGACCTCGGACGAGGCGCTGACCGACGCCTGCACCCGCATCGGCGAGTTCTGCGCCGGGCTCAAGTGATCCCATGGGCTCCGGCCAGGTGCCGGAGCTTGTCGGGATTGCGCATCACGTAGATGCCCAGGATGCGGCCGCCCCCGATCTCGAGGGCGGTCGTCTGCAATAGCCCCCCGGCCTCGATCGTGACGAAGCCCGGCAGACCGTCGATCCGGGCATAGCGCAGGAGCCGCGACGGGCTCCGCGCGAACTCCGCCGCCATCTCCGCATGCCGCGCCAGCACGGCGTCCCGGCCGAAGAGCGGCGCGGGCGAGGCCGGGACGCGGCCGCCGCCATCGGCATGGGCAGCGACATCCTCGGCCAGAAGCGCGCTCAGCGCCTGCATGTCCCCTTCGCGCGAGGCCCGGTAGAAGGCCGCGGCGATCTCCTGCCCGCGCCCGGGCGGCACGGCAAAGCGCGGCCGCGCGGCGCGGACATGGCCCCGGGCGCGCGAGGCCAGCTGGCGGCAGGCCGCCGGATCGCGGCCGATCGCCTCCGCCACCTCGGCAAAGCCCATCCCGAAGATGTCGTGCAGCAGATAGGCCGCCCGCTCGAGCGGCGAGAGCCGCTCCAGCGCCAGGATCAGCGGCAGGGTGATGTCGCCGCGCCACTCCTCCTCCGCCCCGTCCACCAGCGGCTCTGGCAGCCAGGGGCCGGGATAGGTCTCGCGGCGGCGGCGCGCCGAGGCGAGCTCGTTCAGGCAGAGCCGCGCCAGGACGGTGCGCAGGAAGGCCTCCGGCGCGCGGATCGCCGCCCGGTCCGCCGCCTGCCAGCGCAGCCACGCCTCCTGCACCATGTCCTCGGCATCGGCGCGGGAGCCGAGCATCCGGTGGGCCAGCCGCAGGAGCCGCGGCCGCAGCGCCTCGAAGACGGCGTCCTCCGCCATCAGCCCGCCGGGGCGGCATGGACCGCGGTCACGCGGCAGAGCACCGGAGAGACGCTCCGCGCCAGTGCCGCGAAACGCGCCAGCTGCGCACGGTTGTCCGGATCCGCCATGAAGGCCGCAAACTCCTCCTGCCCTCGCCACTGGGCGTAGTTTACCACTTTCGTCCCGTCGAGGCTCGCATGGTAGCTCGCCGAGACGAAGCCCGGCACATGGCGCAGCACCGCCTCGGTCTGCTCCGACAGCAGAGCGCAGAGCGCCGCCTGCTGCGCCGGGTCGACCTCGTAGACATTGACGAGCGCCAGCGGCGCGGCGGCGGCGGTGATGGTTGCGGTTCCGGGACGGGTCATCGGGGTCTCTCCTGAGCAGCGCCTTTCGGCATGGACTGCAGGGATGACCGGACAGGGCGGCGCGATGTGACATCGCCGGGCGGATTTTTCCCGCGCCGCGGCCCCGGCGAAACGGAAGCGGAACGGAAAAAGCCTGCCGCGGGGGAACGCGGCAGGCTTCGGTGTCCTCCGGGAAGGGACGGACGGTCAGGCGGCGGCAGCGGCCGAGAAGCGGGCTGCGACGTCTGCGACGCGGGCGCCATAGACTTTCGCGGTTTCCAGGTCGCCCGAGGGGATGGCGTCATCGCCGGCATCGGAGGGCGACTGCACCAGCACGCCGACCGAACCGCCGAGGTTGTTCATGTCCTCGCGGGTGGAGGCCAGGGTGTTGGCCGGCAGCATGCCCAGCGAGACCCAGATGCCGCCATGCTGCGACGCCAGGGTCTGCAGGTAGGTCAGCGTGCCCTGCTTGTCGCCGTTGAGCGAAGCGGAGTTGGTGAAGCCGCCGAAGATCTTGTCCTTCCAGCCGGAGCCGAACCAGATCTTGGAGGAGGCGTCGGCGAATTTCTTGAACTGCCAGGGGGCCCCGCCCATGTAGGTCGGCGCGCCGAAGATGATCGCGTCGGCGGCGTTCAGGGTGTCCCAGTCCGCGTCGGCGATGTTGCCTTCCGCGTCGATGGCAACCAGCTCGGCAGCGGCGCCTTCGGCGACGCGCTCGGCAACCAGTTTCGTGTGGCCGTAGCCGGAGTAGTAGACGACGACAGTCTTGGCCATGTCATACCTCTTACAATTGCGTGTTGATCCGTTGCCGCAACAGATAGGCCACTGCCCCGGAAAATGCAGCGGCAAAGACAGGCCGCCCGCGCACGGGAACTGTGCACAGGCGCGGAGAGCCGCCTCAGCCCTCTGCCAGCTTGACCCGCCAGAGCCGCTGCCCGAGCAGCACCGCCGCGCAGCTCAGCCCACCCGCCAGCCCGACCCAGACGCCCACCGCGCCGAAGCCCGCCGGGAAGCCCAGCACGAAGCCCAGCGGCGCGCCGATGCCCCAGTAGCTGACCGCGGCAAGCCACATCGGCACCCGCGTGTCCTGCACCCCGCGCAGGAGGCTGATCATCACCACCTGCGCGCCGTCGGCGAACTGGAAGAGCGCAGCCATCACCACCAGCCCGGTGCCGGTGGCCAGCACCGCGTCGCGCAGCGGATCGGCCGGATCGAGGAAGAACAGCACCAGCGGCGCGCGCAGGGGCACGAGGACCGCGACCGTGGCCGTCGCCAGCACCACCGTCACCGCCAGCGCGGTGCGCGCCAGCCCGCGCTGCTCCTCCAGGTCGCCGCGCGCCCAGGCCCCGCCCATCAGCACCGTCGCCGCCTGCGCCATGCCGACATGCAGCATGAAGGTCAGCGTCGCGATCTGGATGGCGATGGCATGGGCGGCCAGCTCGGCCACGCCGATCCAGCCGATCATCACCGCCGTCGCCGAGAACAGCGCCGTCTCCGCGAGCGTCGCCATGCCGATCGGCCAGCCGAGCTGGAAGACCTGCTTCAGCTCCTCCCAGTCGGGCCGCCAGATGCGCACGAAAAGCTGCGCCTCGGGGAAGGCGCGCCGGGCATAGGCCGCCAGCGCGGCGACGCCGCAGAGATTGGTGATGACCGAGGCCAGCGCCGCGCCCGGGCCGCCGAGCTCGGGGAAGCCGAGATTGCCGAAGATCAGCAGCCAGTTGAAGAGCGCGTTGACGACCATGCCGGCCAGCGTCACCCACATCACCACCCGGGTCCGCGACTGCCCCGCCAGGTAGGAGCGCATCAGCATGATCGTCAGCATCGGGAACAGCCCCCAGGCCGCGACCCGCAGGTAGTCCTGCGCCAGATCCGCCAGCTCCGGCTCCTGCCCGAGCAGCCGCAGGAGCGCGCCGCCATTGAGCAGCACCGGCATCGAGGCCGCCGCATAGCCCATGGAGATCCAGAACCCCATCCGCGTCACCCGGCGGATGCGCGTCTGGTCGTGCTTCGCCGCCGCCGCGGCCACCATCGGCGTCACTGCCCAGGAGAAGCCCGCCCCGACGATGAAGAGCGCGAAGAAGATCGAATTGGCCAGCGCGACCCCGGCCAGGACGCGCGGGTCGTACCAGCCCAGCATCAGCGTATCGACGATCTGGATCGACACCTGCGCGATCTGCCCGCCGACCAGCGGCAGGCCGAGCGCCAGGAGAGAGCGGACATGGGGGCGGTGATCGGCAAGCTGAACCATGCATGCGGCTTAGACCATGTGCGCGCAAACGGGAATGGCCCGCGGTGCCGTCCCGCCCGGGTGGTTGCCCGCGGGCCTCAGCCCCCGGATTTTCCCTCGCCGCGGCGCTGGTCGGGATGCAGCGACGTGCCCAGGATATGCTCCGAGCGGTCGATCACGTGCGAGGCATGGCCGACGATCAGCGGATCGGGCCGCCCGACGAGCTCGCCGTCCTTGCCGGGATAGTCGAGCCCGGACAGGAAATGCCGCATGCAGTTGAGCCGCGCGCGCTTCTTGTCGTCGGATTTCACGATCACCCAGGGCGCGTCGGCGGTGTCGGTGTAGAAGAACATCGCCTCCTTCGCCTCGGTATAGTCGTCCCAGCGGTCGAGGCTGGCAATGTCCATCGGCGAGAGCTTCCACTGCTTCAGCGGATCGGTCTTGCGCGCGGCGAAGCGCAGGCGCTGCTCCTTCTGGGTGACCGAGAACCAGTACTTGTAGAGCCGGACCCCCGAGCGCACCAGCATCCGCTCCAGATCGGGGGCCTGGCGCATGAATTCCAGGTACTCGTTCGGCGTGCAGAAGCCCATGACGCGCTCGACCCCGGCGCGGTTGTACCAGGAGCGGTCGTAGAACACCATTTCGCCATTGGTCGGCAGGTGCTCGACATAGCGCTGGAAGAACCACTGGCCCTTCTCTTCCTCGCTGGGCTTGTTCAGCGCCACCACCCGCGCGCCGCGGGGGTTGAGATGCTCCATGAAGCGCTTGATCGTGCCGCCCTTGCCGGCCGCGTCGCGCCCCTCGAAGAGGATGACGAATTTCTGCCCGGTCCTCTGCGCCCAGAGCTGCACCTTCAGAAGCTCCGCCTGCAGCCGCGCCTTCTCCTTCTCGTAGGCCGGGCGGGCCATCTTGCGGGCATAGGGATAGGCGCCGGTCTCGAAGGCGTGGCGGATGGCATCGGCCTGCACCCGGGGAAAGCCGCGCACCAGGGGCGGCCCGGCCGGAACCGGCGGGACTTGGGGAACGGGGGGCAGATCGGGGCGGTCATCGAAGCTCATCGGCAGGGTCCTTTCCAGCTGTCGCGCGCCTGCCCGCTAGCGCGGTCCGCGCGGAACTGCCTTGATCCCTGTCATGAAACCGTCACGAAGCCCGGTCCGTCAATGCCCCGGCGCCGCCCGGCTGCCGGGCTTCGCGGCGGATGCGCGGTTTCCGGGCAGCGCCGCGTCAGCCGCGCAGACTGTCGGCGACGCGGAAGCCCTCGGGGATGCGGTCATGGCCGTCGAGCAGCAGATCCGCCATCACTTCGGCCACGGCCGGGGCCATGCCGAAGCCGATCTTGAAGCCGCCATTGGCGATGAAGACGCCGTCGCGCCCGGGATGGGGCCCGAGCATCGGCGCGCGGCTGCGCGCCCGCGGCCGCACCCCGGCCCATCGCTCGATCACCGGCGCCTCCGCCAGCAGCGGGCAGAGCCTGCGCGCCGCCGCGATGAGCGCGTCGCATTGCGCATCCGGGGCCGCCGGGTCGTCGAATTCGCGCTCCGAGGTCGAGCCCACCGCCACCGTGCCATCGGCATGGGGCACGATATGCAGCGTCTCGGCGAAAAGCTGCGGCAGCGCCCGCGCCTCCGCCCGGAAAAGCGCCGCCTGCCCCTTGATCCCCGCGCCGACCGCCTGGCCCAGCTCGCCGTTCAGGTCCAGGAGCCCGCGCCAGCCGGTGGCCAGCACAAGCCGCCCCTCCTCGGCGCCTTCCGCCACGACCTCGCCGCCCAGGGCGGTCACGGCCGCGGCCAGCGCCTGCCCGGCCAGGCGCGGATGAAGCCGCGCGGTCAGCGTGTCCTCGATCAGGAGCCCGCTCGGCGAGGGCGGCGCCCAGCCCGCATGCGCGGCCGCCTCGACCACGCGCCAGCGGGCGAAGCCCTGCCAGAGCGTCTCCGCCTCCGCCGCGCGCTCCTCTGCCAGCGCGCGCGCCGCCGCGTCCGCCACCGGCTGCAGCCGCCCCGAGCGCAGGTAGCCCGGGTCGCGCCCGCCCGCTGCCGCCACGCCCGCCCAGAAGGGTTCGGCCATGCGCAGGCTGTCGAACTGGAAGGCCTTCTTGGAGTTCCAGCGCTCGGGCACATGCGGGGCCAGCGCGCCGACAATGCCGCCCGAGGATCCCGCGCCGATCCCGCCGGGGTCGATCACGCGCACCCTTGCGCCGCGGCACGCACAGGCATAGGCGATGGACAATCCGAAGATCCCGGCCCCGCGGATGGTGACGTCAATTCTGGACATGATGGCGCCTCCTGCAGCCGCTGCCGGGCCCGACCCTTAGGACATAAGATGACCAATCACCAGCAGGCGGAGATCACCTGGCGCGACGGCGCCGTGCCGGTCTCCCGCCGTTTCGACGATCCGTACTACTCGCTGGAGAACGGCTGGGACGAGACCGCGCATGTCTTCCTGGCCGGGAACGGCCTGCCCGATCGGCTCCGCCCCGGCTTCCAGGTCGCCGAGCTCGGCTTCGGCACGGGGCTGAACCTGCTCGCCTTCGTCGCCATGGTGGCGAAGGCGAAGCCCGCAGGCCCCGTGCGCTTCACCAGCTTCGAGCTCTTCCCGATGTCCGCCGACGACATGGTCAGGGCGCTCGGGCACTTCCCCGAGGCGGCAGCCCTTGCCGCGCCGATGATCTCGGCGCGCGAACAGGACATGCGGGTCTGGACCATGGGCGAGGTCGAGGTGGAGCTGATCCTGGGCGACGCGCGCGAGACCCTTCCCGCTTGGGACGGCCGCGCCGATGCCTGGTTCCTCGACGGCTTCGCCCCGGCGCGCAATCCCGAGCTCTGGGAGCCCGCGCTGCTTTCGGAAGTCGCCCGCCACACCGCCCCGGGCGGCAGCTTCGCCACCTACACGGCGGCCGGCGCGGTGCGCGCCGCGCTGGCAGAGGCGGGCTTCGCGGTGGAGCGCGTCCCCGGCTTCGGCCGCAAGCGCCACATGACGGCCGGAACACGCGCATGAACCAGAATACCGCCCTCGGCATCCTGATCATGATCGCCGCCTGCCTGGTCTTCTCGATGCAGGACGGGTTCTCGCGCACGCTGGCCAGCGAATACAGCGTGCTGATGATCGTGATGATCCGCTACTGGGCGCATGCCGCCTATGTGCTGATCCGCGCCGCGCGCCAGCCGGGCGGCATCCGCGCCGTCGCCCGCACGCGGCAGCCGGGCGTGCAGATCCTGCGCAGCGCGGTGCTTTCCTCCGAGATCTGCCTGGCGATCGCCAGCTTCACGCTGGTCGGGCTGGTGACGCATACCGCGCTCTTCTCCGCCGGGCCGCTGCTCGTCACCGCGCTGTCCGGGCCGATCCTCGGCGAGAAGATCGGCTGGCGGCGCTGGAGCGCCGTGGCGGTCGGCATGTGCGGCATCCTGGTGATCATCGGCCCGGGCAGCGAGATGTTCGGCCCGCTGGCGCTGATGCCGCTCGGCTCGGCCTTCCTCTTCGCGCTCTACGGGGTGATGAACCGCTATGTGGCGCGGCAGGACAACACCGATACCAGCTTCTTCTGGACCGGCATTACCGGCGCGGTGGTGATGACCCCGGTCGGGCTCTGGGCCTGGCAGCCGATGGATGCGGCGGGCTGGGCGGTGATGGCGGTGCTGTGCTGCACGGCGATCCTCGGCCACTGGCTCTACATCCGCTGCTACGAGGTGGCAGAGGCCAGCGCGATCCAGCCCTTCGCTTATTTCCACCTGGTCTTTGCCTCGATCGTCGGCATCGTCTTCTTCGCCGATCCGCTGGTGCCGCGGCAGGTGCTCGGCGCGGCGATCGTGGTGGCCGCGGGGCTCTTCACCTGGTGGCGCGAACGCCAGCGCGCCGCCCTGCCCCGCCGTCTCTGAGCCCGGCCGGCCGCGTGCGCCGGGGAGGGGTGCGGGGAGGGGGCGTGCCCCCTCCCCGCACCCCTCCCCCTGCACCACGGACCCTAGCGCGCCTTCAGCGCCTCCTCGAGGCCCAGCGGTCCGGATTTCCCCGAGAGCCGCGCGCGGTAGGGCGCCATCGCCTCCATCACCCGCATCACGTAGTTGCGGGTCTCGCGGAACGGGATGTGCTCGATCCAGTCCACGGGATCGACCTGCGGATCTCGCGGATCGCCATAGCGCTCCATCCAGTCGCGCGGCCGCCCCGGCCCGGCATTGTAGCCCGCCGCCACCAGCACCGTGCTGCCGCCGAAGGCCTCGCGCAGATGCTGCAGATAGGCCGCGCCCAGCTTGGCATTGTAGACCGGATCGCCGACCAGCCGCGCCGCGCTATAGGCCTCGCCCACTTCCGGCGCCATCATCTGCGCCGTGCCCGGCATCAGCTGCATCAGCCCCCGCGCCCCGGCATGGCTGACCACCTCGTGGTTGAACTCGCTCTCCCGCCGGGCGATCGACAGCGCCAGCTCCGGCTCCACATCCGGCGACTTGCGGGTGTCGAGCCGCATGACCGGAAAGAGCGGCTTGTGGATCTCGTAGCCCATCGTCGCCGCCCGCTTTGCGATCTCCAGCTCGACATGCGGCGATTTCAGCAGCTCGAGCCGCGCCGCCATCGAGCCGATATCCTCGCGGTTCAGGCTCTCGGCCAGATGCGAGAAGAACCGCGCCGCCAGGGGCAGGTTCCCGGCCTCGAAGATCGTCACCCCGGCCTGGTAGACCTCTGACGAGCGGAAGGGCGCACGCACCCCGTCGGGGAAGTCCTCGCCGCCCGCCAGGCGCGGGTCCGGGGCGATCCCGCCGCGCTCGGCGGCAAGCTGGCCGTAGAAGCTCGACTGGTACTGCGCGCCGAAGGCATAGGCCTCCTGCGCCTGCTCCGCCTCGCCGAGCGCCTCGTAGGCCCGGCCCTCCCAGTAGCCCGCCCGGCCGAGCGAGATCGGCGTGCTGACCGCCGCCTGCATGCGCTGGAAATGGTCGAGCGCCGCGCCGGGCGCCTCGAGATAGCGCAGCGCGACATAGCCCGAGAGCCATTCCAGATCGGCATAGTCCGCCCCCGGCTCCAGCCGGTGGCCCGAGGCGACCAGATAGGCGTCGCGGTAGTCCTTGTCGCGCATCAGCTGCCGCGCCAGCCGCCGCCGGTAGTCGGCCCAGCGGTCCGGCCGGCCCAGCGTCGCCGCGGTCGCCGACTGCGCCCGCATCAGCTCGGCCGTGTCCGCATAGCGTCCGCGCCGCATCCGCCAGGCCATCCGCTCGAAGGCCAGGCCCGGATCGTCCTGCAGCGCATCCGGCACCCGCGCGATCAGCCCGTCCACCCCCGGCACGTCCTGGCGCAGCCCCTTGCGGGCTTCCGCGAGGTGTTGCCAGCCAGGCGAGACCAGCGGCAGCATCCGCTCTGCCTCGCCCCAGGCGCCGCGCCACAGCAGGCTGTCGAGCCGCTCGGCGTGATGCGGCGCCAGGAGCTCGCGGAAGCGCCCGAGATAGAGCGCCTCCTGCTCGCGCGAGAAGCTCAGCTCGGTCCAGGCGCGCACCAGCGTGTCCTCGGCCCCCTGCTGCCGTCCCGCCCCGGCCAGGGCCAGCGCGAACCAGTAGGACCCGTTCGCGGTGGTCGGATCGCCGCCGGCGAAATATTCCAGCACTTCCTCCTGCGGCACCCGCGCGTCGATCGAAAGTTCGCCGCGCCGCCGCAGGAGCGGAATCCCCGGCCAGTCGGCATGGTCGCGCAGGAAGGCGCGGTAATCCTCGAAATCCGGCTGCTCCGCGGCAGAGCGCAGCCGCTGCCACTCGATCACCACCGGCGCGTAGGTGCCCTGGCCGCGCGCCTGCCGCGCTGCCTCGTCCCAGCGGCCCTGCGCCGCCGAGTCCAGTGCATCCTCGAACGACGCCCAGCCCGGCGCTGCCGCCGTTGCCAGCGCCGCGACCAGGGCCAGCGCCCATGCCCGTGCCATCACTGATTTCCGTCCGTGAATTGAAACTTGAAGAGACTCCCTTGCGCACCCTGACCCCTGCGCCGCGGCGAGGCAAGCGGGTTTCATTCCTGCCGCGGCGCGCAGCGTTCTGCTGCCCGCCGCCTTGGCATTGCCCGGCAGGGCGGCTAAAGCACGCACGGATTCGAAAACCCGGAATGCAAAGGAGCGCATCATGATCAAAGGGTCCATTCCAGCCCTGGTGACGCCGTTCAAGGACGGCCAGTTGGATCTGGATGCGCTGAAGAAGCTGGTCGACTGGCATGTCGCCGAAGGCTCTTCGGGCATCGTCCCCACCGGCACCACGGGCGAGAGCCCGACGCTGAACTACGACGAGCACTACACCGTCGTCGAGGAAGTCTGCAAAGCCGCCGCGGGCCGCGTGCCGGTGATCGCCGGAGCGGGCTCGAACAGCACCGACGAGGCGATCGATCTCAGCCGCCATGCCGAAAAGGTCGGCGCCAGCCACCTGCTGATCGTCACCCCCTACTACAACAAGCCGACCCAGGCGGGCATGATCGCGCATTTCACCGCGATCCACGATGCCTGCGGCCTGCCGATCATCATCTACAACATCCCCGGCCGCTCGGCCGTCGACATGACCCCCGAGACCATGGGCGAGCTGGCGAAGCTGCCGCGGATCATCGGCGTCAAGGACGCGACCGGCGATCTCAGCCGCGTGCCGAAGCAGCGCATCACCTGCGGCACGGATTTCGTCCAGCTCTCGGGCGAGGACGCGACCGCGCTCGGCTTCAACGCCCATGGCGGGGTGGGATGCATCTCGGTGACCGCCAACGTGGCGCCGAAGCTCTGCGCCGAGTTCCAGGCGGCGACGCTCTCGGGCGATTTCGCCCGCGCGCTCGAGCTGCAGGACCTGCTGATGCCGCTGCATATCGCGATCTTCCTCGAGCCGGGTGTCGCCGGGGCGAAATACGCGATGAGCCGCCTCGGCCTCTGCTCCGACGAGGTCCGCCTGCCGATCCTGCCCGTCACCGATGCGGTGAAGGCGCGGATCGACGCCGCGCTGGAGCATGCGGGGCTGCTGTGAGCCAGGACATCCGCCCCGGCGAGGAACAGCTTCCCTTCGATCCGGCGGACCGGACCGAGGCGGGGCTGAGCTTCATCGGGGCGATCCGCTCGCCCTGGTCGAAGGGCGACTGCCCGCGCAACATCGCCCGCGCCCGCGAAAGCGGCAAGGGCGCGCGGATCGAGCTGCGCCCGGGCTACGGGCGCGGCCTTCTCGGCCTCTCGGTGGGCCAGCCGGTGATCGCGGTCTACTGGATGGACCGCGCCCGCCGCGACCTGATCGTGCAGAGCCCCGGCCATGCCGACGGCCCCCGCGGCACCTTCGCGCTGCGCTCGCCGGTGCGGCCGAATTCCCTGGCGATGGCGGTGGTGGTGATCACCAGCCTCGACGCCGGGGCCGGCGTGATCGGCATCGACGCGATCGACGTCTTCGACGGCACGCCGCTGGTCGACCTGAAGCCCTGGCTCTCCACCGTCGACATCCCGCCCGGCTGGACCCCGGAAGCCTGAGGCCCGCCCGCCCCGCGGAGCACCGCCGCCGGTATAGCGCAGCGCCCCCTTCGGACGTGAAGATGGCCCGCACGTGATGCGGCACTGGCCACCGCGGCCCGCCCCGTCCTGCCTGGCACTGTCCGAGGGACGGCCTGCCGCAACGGGCCCGCCGCCGGTCGACGGCCGTCTACCGAGCACCACCCTCGCCCTCGCCCTCGCCCTCGCCCTCGCCCTCGCCCTCGCCCTCGCCCTCGCCCTCGCCCTCGCCCTCGCCCTCGCCCTCGCCCTCGCCTGAGACCGGACCCGACCGGAACGCGGGGTGCAAGCCCCTAGGACATCCGCCATTCCGCCCCCCTCTCCGTGCAGAGGTTCGGCCCTGCGGACCGGACAATTCCCGTTTCTAGCCTCGCAAACCATTGATTTCCGGGGGCGCTGCATGCGTCACAGCGCCGAAAGCGGGTGGTAAGATGCTGATCTTCTCTGGCTGAGCGACGCCCAGGTGGCGTCCGGGGTCTTGCTTCGCCAAGTGGAACGGAAACCTCCGGCCGGTGCTCCCCATGCCAAGCGGAATTACCGTCATCAATCGCAATGGCTCACGATGGCGGGAAGCGCCGAGGAAATTGCTCCGCACAGCTTGACGGAGCGTAGCGCCGACGGCCCCGTGAAGGCCCCGGAATCGCGCCGCAATTCCGGAAACTGGCAGCGCCAGGGCCACACTCGCGCAGTTGATGGGCAGGCTCGCCGCTGGGCATGGCGCGCAAAAAGGGCGCCCGAGATGCCCCTGCAGGGGCAGAAGCGCATCCGGCTTTCCGCGCAGGTTGCCCCGGCGCCGAGCCATGGCACCGGTTTCACGTCAGGCGGAGGTCCTCGGGCCCGGGGTCCGGCTGACACAGGCCCCGCCGGGGCGACGGCGCCTTACGGGGCAAGTGCAGTCGGCTCTCGTTTCCGGGGGTCCAGGCGCTGACCCTTTGGGGGCTGCCGAGCCGGTCACGAAGGCGTTCAGGCGGGCGCACTCGTAGTCCAGCGCGCCGCTGCACGGCCGGGGTTTCGCCCGCAAACCCCCGGGATGGGCCACTGCCTTTCGCTCCCCCGGTTGCCGACCCGGTGTCCGCGCCCGTCCACGAAGATCGTCGACTTCGCACCGTGCAGCAGAGCCGCGAAGCCGGTTCTGGCGCATTGCAGCCCCTGGCCGGTCCCGAAGATCTTTGGCGTGCCGTGCCCCGCCAGCGCCGATTTCCGGGCGCCGAGGTCCCCGCCTATGCGGTTCGAGCGCCTCCGGCCCGTCCGGCAATGCCGCTCCATGACAGCCACGAGACGGAGGAATGACCCATTTGAGCGCCTCGCGTTGGGCCCAACGGGAATGCGCCGCATCGGGAGCGAAATACCGAACGCCGCCGGTCTGAAGGCGATTCCGTCCGGCGATGCCGGCGCACCGGACCGGTTCGGCCGGGTGGCGGGCAAGTCCTTCAGATAGCGGTCCCGCCTGTGCCACAGGTTCGAGCACGATGACGAGCGATTCACCTCGTGCACCGGATGCTTCATTCCGGCCTTCGGTTCCTGCCAGACCGGCACGAGCGGCATGAGCTCCATCACCCGGCGCCCGCACTCACGCCCTCCGCGCGGCATGCAGCAGGCCATCCGGCGCGAGCCATGCCGGGGCGCCTCCGGGACTGCAGGTCGATGAGTGCCGCCAAGGCGCGGTTCCCGGAGCTTGCGCCGCGCGGCTGGCAGTGGAGGCCGGGACGCGCCAGGGACAGCAGGCCGCTCTGCCGCCGGAGGCTGGGCTTCCTCATTGTCTTCTGCCTCCAGAGCCAGAGAGGAGACAGCAAGCGGAGGGCGAAAGTTCGCGCTCGATTGCCAGCTGGCCGCTCCGGGCGCGAATTCGCCCGTCGCGCTCGAACCGGTGGCGCGAACGGACGCGCTTGCGATTGCGGCGTCAGATATCCCCGGTGCGGCCAACGCCGCCTGCCCGCCGAAGGCCGATCCCAGGTTGCCCATCGCGGCGCAGTTCCAGCCGCGGATCATGGCGGTGGCCTGCCCTGTCGGATCGACCGGTTCCAACCTTGGTGCATGACGGGCTTCGGCGCCAGGGCCTGGACGGTCGGCGGGGCCGAGCCGGATGGCGAAAGCGGCCATTGCGCGACTTCCGGAGCCGATGGCCCAGCCGGGAATGCGGGCGTTGCGTCTTGTCGTGGTGCCGCCAGACTTCGACGACAACTTTCGTCCCCGCGAGGCGGTAGTAAATCTCGCCGATGCGCGGCTCGCCCCGGAGCCGGGCGCTGAAGCTGTCGCAATGGCCCTGCCTAGGGAAACCGGTCCGCCGGACCGCTACCTGATCCTCGACAGGACAAAGGGCTGCCCGGCTCGATACAGGCGGCCTGGGCGTCGACGGCGGCAGCTCATGTCGTCACCGCCCAAGCGATGCAGTCCGGGCCATCGCCCGTCGGGTTCGGGCCGATGGCGCCGCGATGGGCAACTCAGACCGGATGTCCCCGGGACACCGCCAGGATGAACAGGTCGGCCAGCACGTCGATTCTCAGCCTGCGACTGATGCGGATCGCCGGGCATTCCGTGGTGAATTCACCGATCAGGGTGAGCACGCGGAATTTCCTGCCGGTTGCCATCGTCGCGCCATCGGTCCGGGAGACGATGGCGACGGTCAGGCTCTCGGCGAAATCGCAGCACCGGACGTGGTTCGGCCGCTCCGGCCCGAGGCGGGCACAGGAGCCGTTCCGCGGGCTTTCGCGGCACCACTGGCGCCACGGTCCCCGGAACTTCCGCCAGAGCCGTCCCTTCCGCGGCACTTTCTGCTTCGTCAGGGAAACGATCCCCCGGATCTTTTCCTGATCCTCCTCTGTCCCGCCGTCAGCTCCGTTCCGCCCGCGTCGCGTTCACCGCCCGCCCGGCCTCGCGGGGCAGCGCCGCACTGCGCCGATATCCGCAGTGCCCGTCCTGGCTGGCCAGCGCGATGATGCCCGCGGTCACGGCATCCTCCTCGGCCCGACCGCGCGGCGCTTTGCGTTGCCTCGACCGGTGCTGGCCGGGCATTCGGCAGGCACGGCGTTCCGGACCCCTCATGGTCGGTGCAGGCCCGGCGGCGGACGGGACTCGGGGACGCCGCGCTTTCAGGGCTGAACCGGTCCGCCGGACCGGTGGCGCGTCCGCGCTCACGCCTTCAGGATCGGCGTCGCCAGCGCCAGACCCGACACCGCCTTGCGCAGCCGCTCCCTCGCCATTGGGCTCCAACCGATGGCGCCGCCATAGCTCGATCCTTTTCGGGCTCCGTCCGCCATCGACACGAGCCCGTGTTGTACAGAGGGACTTCTGATTGACGTCGTAAATCGAAGGCAGTCGCCGGATGGCATGCGCGGGCCGCCGAAGCCGCCCTGCAGGACCGCCGGCAGGCGTCCAGCGGCAAGGGGGATCAATTCCCCGACGAACGCCGTCCGGGTCTGCCTGATCATCAAGGCGCTCCTTGCCCTGCCGCTCCGCCAGGATGAACCTGTGTGGCGCCATGGGTTGAAGCCCGCTGGCGACCGGTTTCTTGGCGCCCCTGCCGAAACTGCCCGGGGCTCCGCGATCCGTGCCGGATTTCAGCACCCTGTCCCGGCGTCAGTGGCGCCGCGGAGATTCGTTGAATAGTGGATGCGGCCGTACCGTATCGCGGCTCGAACTGCACCTTGCACCTGCACTTGGACGAAGCGGCAGCGCGCGGGTCCGGGGACGGTCCCGAATGGCATCAAGGCGAAGACGCGTGGCGCGGGCGCAAGCATGGCCGCACGAAACAGCGCGTTCGTGGATCCGCCCGGACCGGTGGCGCGGCCCGCTCTCGGCGCAGGATCCGCCTCGACATTGACGGCGAGCGAGGTGCATCAGGAAGCCGTCCGGCGGACGGTTTCCTGGCGAACACGGAGATCCGGGCTGTCGAGGTCGCGTCCTGCAATCTCTGCGATGCCCCGATGCTGCCGAACCTGCTTGCCCAGATCCCGGCGGACGCGGAGAGTGCCACCGTCACCGCCGACCGCGCCCAGGTTCGCGCGGGTACGCCGTGACGCCATCGCTGCCCGCAGTGCAGCGGCGGTTCCCGGCGCAAAAGGTCTCCCGGATCTATTTCTGGCCCTTCCCGCTTCCGCCCCGCCGCAGCGCCGGGCCATGGAAGCCGGACAGCGCCGGGGCGCCGGCGCGCAGCGAGGCGCCTCGGCCTGGCGATCTGGCGGAACCGGAGCGGGGACCGCAGACGGAGCAAGGTCGAGATACGAGCCGGATCGGGAAAAGGCCGTGGGGACATTTTCCCCGCGATTGACTGACTTGCGTGAAGCAGCTCGGCCCGCAGCTGATCTCCGTTCGGCATCGGCCTCGGACCGATGGCGGCGCGATGCCTCACCTTCGACCGCCAGGTTGCCGAGGTCCAGGTCCGGGGGCGATCCCGAGCCGCTTCACGGCCCTCGGCATCCCGGTCGCCGTTGCCCCGGGATAAGAGTGCCCCGGGAAAGGCGAACGGCGGTCGCCAACGGATTTGCGCAACCGGGCCCCCGGGGACATTCAGGAGCCGGCATTTGCATCCACAACGGCCGGTTTCCATCGGGCAACCCTGCCCCGGGCCCGCCCCCGCAACTGCCGCGATCCCCGTCGCGGCAACCCTGCCGCTGCGCGTGCCAGCACCGCGGCCGGAGAGCCGTCCCCCGCAGGGCCCCGGGCAATCCTGTTTTGCTCCTTTCGCCGCGGAGACTGGGCACAAGCACGCGGTCTCGCACGCAAAGAGCGTGGTCCCCTCCGAGAAGACACGCCATCCGGCCGATACCTTAGCCGAGACGGGAAGCGGCAGCGCCGCCGCAGCCGACCAGGGTGCTGAGGGGAAGACCGATGCCGGGCGCGCACCTTCCGATGGCAGCGTCCGCCGCCTCTGCGAACCGCGACGGCAGGCGCGACTGGAGGCCTGCGGCACGCCGTGTGCCGCGCCGTGCCATGGCTGCAGCTGAAGACGGTTTCCGGCTGGGCCCTTGCGTGCAGGACCTCCGCCCTTGTGCGTCAGCTCCTCAGCGCGGCCCAGGTCTTCTGGCCGACGATGCCGTCCATCGCGAGGCCGCGGGCCGCCTGGAAGGCCTTCAGCGCGGTTTCCGTGCCCGGGCCGAATTCCGCGTCGATGGTCAGCGCCGCGCCTTTGGCGGCAAGAAGCTCCTGCAGCTCGGCCACGGGCGTGCCGAAGGAGCCGCGGCGCAGCACCGGATCGCTGCCCGGCTGGCGGGCCGCGACCATGATCGCCTGGCGCTTCGCCAGCGCGGTCTTCGCCTTGCGCAGATAGCCCGCCCGGTCCTGCAGCCCGCGGGTGCCGCCATTGACCAGTTTCGTCACGCCGATCAGGTCGTCGCGGTCGCAGATCGCGTTGATCCCGCGGCTCTCCCAGTACTCGCAGGCAATGCGCAGCGACGCCAGCGGTTGCGCCGCGACATGCGGCGTCTCTTCAAGCGGCAGGTCCAGCCGTTCGCCCATCTGGCGGTAATTCGCCCGGCCGGTGAGCTGGATCAGCCCCCGCCCCTTGTAGCGGCGCCCGTCGCCCTTCTCGGTATTGCCGAGATCGGCGCGGCCCTCGTAGGCGGCGCCGGAGGCGAATTCCTCGGTGGTGCGGAAGCCCGCGCATTCATGCGTCACCTGCCCCATGAAATGGGCGATCCGCAGCGCGCTGTCGATCTCGTAGCGGCGCAGCACCTGCTCGAAATCGCCGGAAATCGCGGTGACGATCTCCTTCTGCCGCTGCGCGAAGCGCCCCGAGAAGCTCGGGGCGACCTCCAGGATGAAATCTCCGTCGACCGGGATCATGGCACCCTCCTCTGGCCTGCCCTTGCGGCAGAGGAGCCCGCCCTGGGACGGAAATCAAGCGCGGAGGCTCAGCCGCTGACCCGCAGGATCCGCCGCGGCACCGTCCTGGGGCGCGTCGCGGCAGAAGCCGCGCCGGCAGGGCCCGCCTTGCCGGGCGCGCCTGCCTGGGGCTTGGCGGTTTCCAGCAGGCGGCGTGCCGCCATCCGCGTGGCCATGGCCGAGCGCGCCGTGACCGGCGGGCGCATCAGGGAGAACGCATTGCAGGGATGGCGGATCTCGCTGACATAGCGCATCTCCGCCGGGTAATCGACGCCGACCAGCATGTCGCGCGGATCATGGTCGATACGGATCACCGCGATCTTCGCCTTCGGCGCCGCGCTGACCAGATGGCCCGTCACCATGCCCTGGCCGAGCACCAGCACACCGAACTGGACCTTGCACTTGATGGCTTCGTCGAGGAGCCGCTGGGGCCAGTCCTCCATGGGCGGAAGCTCGCGCCCGTAAACTTGATCGAACATGTCCAGCCTCGCTGAATGGTCAAGGGACATGGGGGCTATCTCAAGACAAGATTGATATTACCTCAATTCCCGCGGCATCACCTAGGCGGAAACATGGCGGATTTTACCCAACTCCGGCAGGATTGCGGCAGAACTGCGGCGGGGAATTGCGGCCGGGGCGCGCGCGACGCCTTTTCAACCGGCCGCTTACCGCCTATATCCCGCTTCCCATGGCAAAAGCGAAATCAGATCCGAACTACAAGGTGATCGCGGAGAACCGCCGCGCGCGGTACGACTACGCGATCGAGGACGATATCGAAGTCGGCATCATCCTGATGGGCTCCGAGGTCAAGTCGCTGCGCCTCGGCGGATCGAACATCGCCGACAGCTACGCCAATGTCGAAGACGGCGAGCTGTGGCTGATCAACGGCTACATCGCCCCCTACGAGCAGGCCAAGACCTGGGGCCACGAAGAGCGGCGCAAGCGCAAGCTCCTGGTATCGCGCAAGGAACTGGCCAAGCTCTGGTCGGCGACCCAGCGCGAGGGCATGACCCTGGTGCCGCTGGTGATGTACTTCAACCACAAGGGCCTGGTGAAGCTGAAGATCGGCATCGCCAAGGGCAAGAAGACCCAGGACAAGCGCGCCACCGAGGCCAAGCGCGACTGGGACCGCCAGAAGCAGAGGCTGCTGCGCCACGGCTGAGACCGCGGCGCAGGCCAACCCGGGCGGGTTCAGAGCTTCATGCCGCCCGAGACCTCGATGCGCTGGCCGGTGATCCAGTTGCCCTCCGACATCAGCAGGCTCGCGGCCGCCGCGCCGATATCGTCGGGCAGGCCGACCCGCCCCAGCGCCGTGACCCCGGCGACATGGGCATTCACCTGCGCGTTGTCGCGGATCATGCCGCCGCCGAAATCGGTCTCGATCGCGCCGGGAGCCAGCACGTTGACCGAGATGCCGCGCGGCCCCAGCTCGACGGCGAGGTAGCGGGCGAAGACCTCCACCGCGCCCTTGGCCGCGGCATAGGCGGCATAGCCCGGCATGCAGAACCGGGTGAGCCCGGTCGACACCGCCAGCACGCGCCCGCCATCCTTCAGCACCGGCAGGAGCCGCTGCGCCAGGAAGAACACGCCCTTGACGTGGATGGCGAAGAGCGTGTCGAACATCTCCTCGCCCGTCTCCGCGACCGGCGCATTGAGGCCGATCCCGGCATTGAGCACCAGGATGTCGAGCCCTGCCGCGCCCCAGCCCGAGAGCTGCGCCCCGAGCGCAGCCGCGAAGCCGTCGAAGCCCGAAATCTCCCGCGTATCGAGCGGCAGCGCCGCGGCGCGGCCGCCCAGGGCCTCGATCTCCGCCACGGTCTCGGCGGCGGCATCGGCGCGGGACTGGTAGGTCAGGACGACATCCGCCCCTTCGCGTGCAAGATGGAGCGCCATCGCGCGGCCGAGCCCGCGGCTGCCGCCGGTGACGAGCGCGACCGGGCGCGCCTTGATCTGATCGGTCATGTCCGTTCTCCTTCGATCGGTGATGCCGGGGATATGCACCCGGGCGCCCTGCAGGTCCTGCCGGTTCCTCCGCGGCTCCTGCCCGATCCTCCGAAACATCGCTCGCCGCTTCGTGACGATTGCGCGGATCCCGCCACTCGACCGGCGGCGCGGCAGGCGCTAGGACTGGAGCCGCCATGATCCCCGATCCCGACACCATCGCCGCGCTCGACCGCTTCGCCCGCCGCCTCGGCGCCGGGCCGGTCCCCGCGGCGACCGGCATCCCCGGCCTCGCCATCGTCCGCGCCGAGGCGCCGACCGAGATGGAGCACATCCGCTACCGCCCGCTGGTCTGCCTGGTGCTGCAGGGCGAGAAGGAGGCGTCCTGCGCGCAGGGCACGCTGCGCTTCGGCGCCGGAGAGTCGCTGATCGTCTCGCACCTGATGCCGGTGCGCTCGCGGATCACCCGCGCGTCCGCCCCGCAGCCCTATCTGGCGCTGGCCCATGACATCGACCTCGACGAGCTGCGCGCGCTCTGCGACCGGTTCGACGGCAGCCAGGTGGAGGATGCCCGCGCCCTCGCCCCCGGCGAGGCCGACGCCGCCCTGGCCGGAGCCATGCTGCGCCTGCCCGCGCTCGCCGGGAACCCGGTCGAGCAGGAGGTGATGCTGCCGCTGCTGAAGCGCGAGATCCACTACCGGCTGCTCATGGCCCGCAACGGCGCGATGCTGCGCCGCCTCGCCCGCCCCGGCAGCGCGGCGAGCCGCATCTCGCGCGCCACCGGCCATCTCGACGCCCATGCCGGCGAGCCGCTGCGCGTCGCCGAGCTGGCGGCGCTGGCGGGGATGAGCGTCTCGAGCTTCCACCAGCATTTCCGCGACGTGACCGGCACCACGCCGCTGCAGTACCAGAAGGAGCTGCGCCTCGTGGAGGCGCGCCGCCAGCTCCAGGCCGGGCAGAGCGTCACCGCGGCGGCCTTCGGGGTCGGCTATGGCAGCCCCACCCAGTTCAGCCGCGAATATGCCCGCAAGTTCGGCGCTCCCCCCAGAAACGACCGCCGCCCCGCCTGATAGCGTCCGGTTTCTGCAGCGCGGCGAATCCGGGGCCTTGTGCAGTCCGGGCCATGCCGGTACCCCTTGCGAGAGGCGGAGTGTGGAAGGCGGACATGGCTGAGAGCGACCCGAAGACCCTGGTGACCACGGACTGGCTGGAGGACCATCTGCGCGATCCCGATCTGAGGATCCTGGATGCGTCCTGGTACATGCCGGATTCCGGTCGCAACGGCCGCGCGGAATACGAGAAGGCCCATATCCCCGGTGCCCGCTTCTTCGATATCGACGAGATTTCCGACCTGCGCTCGGACATGCCGCACATGGCGCCGCCGATCGAGAAATTCATGTCGCGCATGCGCAAGATGGGCGTCGGCGACGGGCACCAGATCGTCGTCTACGATGGCTCGGGCCTGTTCTCGGCCGCGCGCGTCTGGTGGCTTTTCCGGCTGATGGGCAAGACCGACATCGCCGTGCTCGACGGCGGCTTCCCGAAATGGCTGGCCGAGAAGCGCGAGGTCGAGGACCTGCCGCCGATCGTGCGCGACCGCCACATGACGGTCAGCCGCCAGAACCACATGGTCAAGGACGTGACCCAGGTCGCGGCCGCCTCCAAGCTGGGCGATCAAGAGATCATCGATGCCCGCTCCCCGTCCCGCTTCGCCGGCAAGGAGCCCGAGCCGCGGCCCGGGCTGCGCTCGGGGCACATCCCGAATTCGAAGAACCTGCACTACCAGCTGCTGCTCAACGAGGACGGCACGATGAAGGCGCCCGCATCGCTGCGCGCGGCCTTCGAGACCGCCGGGGTGGACCTGTCGAAGCCCGCGATCACCAGCTGCGGCTCGGGCGTCACCGCCGCGATCCTCAGCCTGGCGCTGGAGCGGATCGGCAAGACCGACCATGCGCTCTATGACGGCTCCTGGGCCGAATGGGGCATGTATGACGGGCTGGCCGCCGCCACCGGCTGAGGCCGCGCCAGCCGGAAAGTCCTTAGAGTTCTAGGCATTCCGGGCGGGCTACACCCGCCCTTAAGCCGCGCTTGCGACAGTGCCGCCCGATCGAGGCAGCAAGCAGTGGGATCTGATGGGCAGATTGCTGGGACGGTACCGCCCCGCCCCGCGGGGCGCGGAGGATATCGTCAACCTGTGCCTGGAGTGCAGGACGCGCGAGGACGCGCTGGATCTCAGCGGGGAGCATGCCCTGACCGCCGAGCGCGGACTCCTGGAATTCGCCGCGGTGGCCGAGATGCGCCGCCGCCTGGCCGAGGCGGGCGGGTTCCTGCGCGAGGCCGGGCCGGCCACCGGCGACAGCGCCTTCCAGATCGTGCTGCATGACTACCTGATGCCGGGCCAGCTCCTCGAGGAGGAGCGCCATGCCGTCATCTCCACCCCCGGCGGCCGCGGCGCCCTGTGGATGGCCCTCGCCATGCTCAGGGAGCTGCATCCGGAGACGACGCTGTGGCTGCCCGCGCCCGGGCGCCGCCTGCAGGCGGAGCTGGTCGCCGCCACGGGGCTGAACCAGCGCTACTACCCCTATTCCGACGGCAGCACGCTGCGCACCGAGGACATGCTGGCCACGCTAGCGGCCATGGCGCCCGGGGACGTGCTGCTGCTGCAGGCCTGCGGCCAGGACCCGACCGGGATCGACCTGCCGCCCGAGCTCTGGGCGGCGCTCGCCGGGCTCTGCATCGCCACTGGCGCGGTGCCGCTGGTCGACATCTCCCATGCCGGGCTCTGCACCGGGCCGCAGAGCGATCTCGACGGCGCCCACGGGCTGGCCATCGCCGTGCCCGAGGCCTTCCTCGCCTTCAGCTGCTCGTCGAGCTTCACGCTTCATGGCGAGCGCACCGGCATGCTGCTGGTGCGCGCCGAGACCATGGGCGAGGCCGTGCGGGCCAGCGACATGATGGAGGATTTCGCCGCCACGGGCTTCGGCCCGGCCGCGCGGCCGGGACAGCTGATCGTGACCGACCTGCTCGGCACGCGCGACCAGCGCGAGGACTGGGAGGCCGCGCTGCGGCAGCTGCGCATGGGGCTCGGCGAGACCCGCGCGGCGCTGGCCGCGGCGCTGGAGACCGCGACGGGCGAGGCGCGCTGGCAGGCGCTGGCGACGGGTCTGGGGCTGTTCTCGCAGCTGCCGCTCACCGGGGCGCGGCGCCTGCATCTCTGGGCGGAGCATGGCATCGGCATCGCCCCGGACGGACGGATCAACCTCTCGGGGCTCAATGCCGCCGCCATCGCCCGCATTGCCGAGGGCGTCGCCGCCAGCCTCGCCGCCCCGGAGGAGGCGCTGGAAGGGATCGGCGACAGGCTGCTCGACGCCCTCTCCCCGGCCCCGGACCCCGCAGAAGACGGAGAGCCCCCGGAGACCGGGGCGGAGGCGGCGGACGGGGACGCACCGGACCCGGCGGAGGAAGATCCGGCCGCCTCGGCGAACCGCTCCGCCTGAGGCCTCGCAGGACGCGACCGCTGACGGGTGGCCCGGTGCACGATCCCCCTCCAAGGCCCCCCGCGAACGGACGTCGAGACAACGGACACCAATGCGGAGGCGGCAGCCGGGGGCCCACCGGACCCGGCGGAGGTGGACCCGGCGGCGTCGGCGAACCGCTCCGCCCGGGGCGCCGCCGGACGGGATCGCGGAGAGCTGGCCCGGCGCGCTCCCAGGCGCAGAAAGCCGCAGCCGAGGGTGAGCGAAAGAGGTCTGCTCGGAGGGCACGGACTTCGCCGCGGCGGAAAAGGCGGAGCGCAACCAGCAGACCCGCCAAGCAGCTCCGACGGAGGCCGCGCTGGCAGAGATCGGGGACAGGCGCCGCAGACCAGGACATAGGCGGCAGGCGAAGACGTGCCGGAATTGCAAGAAGATGAACGCAAGCAGCGGGAAACTGCACCAGGGACGACGCCGGAAGGGCACCCGGAGAGGCGGCGCGGCGCCCCCCGGCACCGGGCCTCGCAGCGGAGGACAAGTGCCGGGGGGCGCCGAGGGTGCGGCGAACGCCGGGACGCCGGAACCGCGGAGGAGCCTGCGAACAGAGCTGACGGAAGTTGCGCTGGATGGGAACCAGGACAGGCGGCTCGATGCGCTCTCTTCGACCCCGGCTCCGACAGCGGAGCCCCCGGCAAGCCGGGCAAGGGCCGTGGCCGGAGCTGCGCCGGACCCTGCGGAAGACGACGGGCGGAGCTGGCGGGCAGCTCCGCCCGGGGGGCGCGTCAGTTGCGGCCGAAGAGGCCGCGCACGTCCTTCATGATGCGCTCGGCCAGGCCCTGGGCCTTCTCGGGCAGGTCCGAGAGGTCCGGCACCGGGATCTGCGCCTGGCCGGAGCCGCGCCCCGGCTGGCCCTGGCCGCCCTGGTTGCCGACCATCCGCTCGGGCTGGCTGTCGCTCGGCGTGATCATCGGCAGCGGCGTGACCGGGCGGCCCTCGTTGATGCGCAGCATCACCTCGTGCCAGATCTCGGCCGGCAGCCCGCCGCCCGTCACCCCGGTCAGCGGCGTGTTGTCGTCATAGCCCATCCAGACGCCGACGACGAAATCGCCGGTGAAGCCCATGAACCAAGCATCGCGCGCCGAAGAGGTGGTGCCGGTCTTGCCCGCCGCCGGACGGCCGTCGAGCTTGGCGCGGTGGCCGGTGCCGTGCTCGATCACCTGGTTCATCATGTAGACGAGCTGCTCGGCCGCGTCGCGCGAGATCACCCGCTCGCCGATGCCGCCCTCCTTCTCCATGACCGGGGCGTTCTCGCCGCGCACGGAAAGCGAGGTCAGGCCGTAGGGCGCCACCGACTGGCCGCCATTGAGGATGCCCGCATAGGCGCCGGTCAGCTCCAGCAGCGACGCCTCGGACACGCCGAGCGCCAGGGACGGCCCGTCGAAGAGCGTGGAATCGATGCCGAAATCGGTCGCCACGCTGATCACGTTCTTGCGGCCGACCGCCTCGGAGACCTTCACCGCAGGGATGTTCAGGCTGTCCTGCAGCGCGCGGGTCAGCGAGACCCAGCCATGGTAGTTGCGGCTGTAGTTCTGCGGCGTCCAGGGACCCGAGCCCGGCACGTTGATGGTCAGGGGCGCGTCTTCGACCATGTCGTTGTAGGAATAGCCCAGGTCGAGCGCGGTGGCGTAGACGAAGGGCTTGAAGGCCGAGCCGGTCTGCCGCTTGGCCTGGACCGCGCGGTTGAAGCCGCCCGGCACGTCGGCATCGCGGCCGCCGACCATCGCGCGCACCGCGCCGTCGGCCCCCATCACCACGATCGCGGCCTCGGCCTCGGATCCGGCCTTCACCTTGGTGCGGAACACCTCGGCCAGCGCCGCCTCGGCCTTGACCTGCATGTCCATGTCGAGCGTCGTGCGGATGGTGACATCCTCGGTCGTGCCCTTGCCGTAGTATTCCGGCACCACGCCCATCACCCAGTCGGCGAAATAGCCGCCGGTGCGGTTCGCCGCCGCCGCCGAGATCGTCGCCGGATAGGCGCGGGCATCCTCGGCCTCCTCCGCCGACAGGTAGCCCTGGTCGCGCATCAGTCCGATGATGACATTCGCGCGTTCCTGGCTGCGCTTGAGATTGGCGGTCGGCGCGTAGCGGCTGGGCGCCTTCAGGAGACCGGCCAGCATCGCTGCCTCGGCCGGATCGACCTCGCTGGCGGGCTTGCCGAAATAGAGCTCGCTGGCCGCCTCGAAGCCGCGGGTGCCCGCGCCCAGATAGGCGCGGTTCATGTAGATCGTCAGGATCTCGTCCTTGGAGTACTTCACTTCCATCGCCAGCGCGTAGATCGCCTCGCGCGCCTTGCGCGCCAGCGTGCTCTCGCGGCACTGGGCCTCGTACTCGGCCTCGCTGAGCCCCTCGGAGGGGTCATAGGCGCGGCCGACGCAGAGCAGCTTGGCAGTCTGCTGGGTGATGGTCGAGCCGCCATTGCCCGAGAGCGGCCCGCGCCCCTCGGCCATGTTGATGCGCATCGCGCCGAGGATGCCGATCGGATCGACCCCGGGATGGCGGTAGAAGCGGCGGTCCTCGGTGGCGACGATCGCGTGCTTGAGATCGGGCGAGACGGAGTCGGCATGGACCCCGCCGCCGAACTGGTCGCCGCGCCAGGCGAAGGTCTCGCCCGAGCGGTCGAGCAGCGTGACCGAGCCGCGGACTCGGCCGTCCATCAGCTGCGACACCGGCGGCAGCGTCGAATAGACCACCGCCACCCAGCCGCCGAGAATCAGCCCGGCGAAGACCGCCATGCGCCAGCCGAGGCCCCAGATCGCGCCGATCACCGCGCGGATCATGCGCAGGGGCCAGGGCGCGCGGCGGCTCCCGCCGCCCTTGCCGCCGCCGGACCCGCCGCTTCCGCCCTTGCGGCTGCGCGCGGGCGCCGCCTTCTTCTGCGGCTTCGCAGCGGGTTTCTTCTGGGCGGCGCGGGGCTTGGCGCCCGTCGACGCGGGGCGCCCGCCGGTCGCGCGCACCGGGCGCCGGGGGGTCGTTGGCCTGCTCATGTTCTGCTCGCTCTGTCTTCGGGCATTCGCTGCCTTTCTAGCCTTTTCGCAGGCGCAGCGGTACCCCGCCCCCAGCGGCAGCAGGAGTTTTCATTCTGCCTAAAAATCGTCACATACAGATTTTCCGCATAATAAATAGGCATGACCCCCCTCGGAACGTCGCTGAAATCGCACTTGGTCGCTTGTGTCACCTACCGCAAGAGCAGCAGATCCGGCCATCAGCATCTCGGGCCTGTATAGGCTGATACATGCCGAGCAGGCGCGCATACTGGAAGGGGACAATCGTGAAACTGATCATTGCTGCAATCAAGCCGTTCAAGCTGGAGGAGGTCCGCGAGGCGCTGACCGCCATCGGCGTTCGCGGCATGATGGTGACGGAAATCAAGGGTTTCGGCTCGCAGTCCGGTCACACGGAGATCTATCGCGGTGCGGAATACGCGGTGAACTTCGTGCCGAAGGTGAAGCTGGAGATCGTCGTGAAGGCCGACATGGCCGACCAGGTGGTGAAGACCATCGAGGAGACGGCCAAGACCGAGAAGATCGGCGACGGCAAGATCTTCGTCCTCGACGTCGCCCAAGCGGTGCGCGTGCGGACCGGCGAAGAAAACGAAGACGCGCTCTGACAGTAAGAGTGAAGTGAGGGACCTTTTTGCAATGAAACTCAACAAAACCCTGCTGGTCACGGCTGCTGCCGCCGCGATTGCCCTGCCTGTGCTGGGCTTCGCGCAGGAAGCCGAAGCCGTCGCACCGACCGGCGAGGCCACCGACCAGGTCAAATTCATCCTGACCTCCGTCCTGTTCCTGGTCGGCGGTTTCCTCGTCATGTTCATGGCGGCCGGCTTTGCCATGCTCGAGGCCGGTCTCGTGCGCTCCAAGAACGTGACGATGCAGTGCCTTAAGAACGTCGCGCTCTTCGCCATCGCGGGCGTGATGTACTACCTCATCGGCTACAACCTGATGTACCCGCTCGGCTCCTGGGCCATTGACGGCTACTTCTCGGCGCTGTTCCCGGCCGTTGCCGTGCTGGAACCGGTCGGCGTTGCCGTCGACGCGCTCGATGACCTGTCCTATGCCTCCACCGGCTCCGACTACTTCTTCCAGCTGATGTTCTGCGCCACGACCGCATCGATCGTCTCGGGCACCCTGGCCGAGCGCATCAAGCTGTGGCCCTTCCTGATCTTCACCGCCGTCCTGACCGGCTTCATCTACCCGCTGACCGCATCCTGGAAATGGGGCGGCGGCTTCCTTGACGCCATGGGCTTCCAGGACTTCGCAGGCTCGACCGTCGTGCACGCCTGCGGCGGCGCGGCAGCCCTGGCCGGCGTCCTGGTCCTCGGCCCGCGGATCGGCAAGTACGACTCGGCCGGCCGCGTCATCCCGATGCCCGGCAACAACCTGACCCTGGCGACCCTCGGCACGTTCATCCTGTGGCTCGGCTGGTTCGGCTTCAACGGCGGCTCGCAGCTGGCAATGGGCACCGTCTCCGACGTTGCCGACGTGTCGCGCATCTTCGCCAACACCAACACCGCGGCAGCAGGCGGCGCCCTGGCGGCCCTGTTCATGACCACGATCCTCTACCGCAAGCCGGACCTCACCATGGTGCTGAACGGCGCGCTGGCGGGCCTGGTCTCGATCACCGCGGAACCGCTGACCCCGGGCCTCGGCACCGCGACCCTGATCGGCGCGATCGGCGGCATCCTCTGCACCCTGGTCGTCCCGGCACTGGACAAGATGAAGATCGACGACGTCGTCGGCGCCATCCCGGTCCACTTCTGCTGCGGCTTCTGGGGCACCCTGGTGGTTCCCTTCACCAACTCGGACGCCAACTACGTGACCCAGATCATCGGCTTCCTCTCCATCACCGTGTTCACCTTCGTGGCCTCCGGCATCGTCTGGCTGATCCTGAAGGCCGTGATGGGCATCCGCGCGCCGGAAGAGGACGAGATCGAGGGCCTCGACATGGCCGAGCTGGGCATGGAAGCCTATCCGGAATTCGGCCGCGCCGGCGCCTGAGCCCGCGCGTCTGCCTGAACATGCAAAGGGCCGCCTCCGGGCGGCCCTTTCCTTTTGCGCAGGGGCGGCTGCTCAGGCGGCCAGCCGCGACGCCTCCTCGGCCAGGATGCCGCCGATCATCCGGCAATCCTCCAGGCTGAAGGTC
This sequence comes from Poseidonocella sp. HB161398, assembly GCF_005870025.1. Taxonomy (GTDB): domain Bacteria; phylum Pseudomonadota; class Alphaproteobacteria; order Rhodobacterales; family Rhodobacteraceae; genus Mangrovicoccus. The sequence continues at coordinate 56,045 of NZ_VATA01000028.1, read as the reverse complement.
AGCGGAAGCCGCATGTCGAGAAGCCCCGCCAGCACCCGGTCGGTGCCCGGCAGCGGTTGCGGCGCGGCATAGCGCCAGTGATCGTAGCGCGAGGTAAAGCCCGCGGGCTCCGCCGCGCCGAACCATTTCAGCTCCACCCCCCGGGCCGCGCAGGCGGCCAGGTAGCCGCGGATCTCCTCCGCCCCGCGCCCGGGCAGCAGGAACTGGATCGACGAGCCGACAAAGGCCTCGGCCTGCGGCCGCTCGGGCAGAACCAGCCCAGGGACGCCCCGCAGGCAGGCCTCCACCGCGCGGTAGCGCTCGGTCCAGGCGGCGCATTGCGCGTCGAGCCGCGCGAGCTGCGGCCGCAGGATCGCCGCGCGCAGATGGTCCATCCGCCCCGAGATGTTCGGCACGTCCAGCACGATCCCCTCGAAGGCCTCGGGCCCGGGCGCCGCGCCATGGCGGGGATAGAGCATGTAGCTGCCCGACAGCAGCACCGCGCGCGCCATCAGCCCGGCATCGTCGGAGACCAGCAGCCCGCCCTCGCCGGAATTCATGTGCTTGTAGGTCTGGGTCGAGTAGCAAGCCATCGCCCCGTGCCGCCCCGACAGCACGCCGCGCCAGCGCGCCCCCATCGTGTGGGCGCAGTCCTCGATCACGCGGATGCCCGCGCCGTCGCAGATCTCCATCAGCCGGTCCATGTCGCACAGATGCCCGCGCATGTGGCTGAGCAGCAGCACCCGCGCCTCGCCCGCCTTGGCGGCGAGATCGTCGAGATCGATCACCAGGCCGGGCGTCACCTCGACCAGCACCGGCTGCGCCCCGACCGAGGCGATCGCGCCGGGCACCGGCGCCAGCGTGAAGGCGTTGGTCAGCACCTTGTCGCCCGGCCCGATCCCCAGCGCCCGCAGCGCGGTGCAGATCGCGTAGCCGCCCGAAGCCACCGCCAGGCAGTAGCGCGACCCCATATAGGCGGCGAATTCGCGCTCCAGCGCCGAGACCTCGCCCTCCTCGCCCGCGGCCAGGTTGTAGCGGTGCAGCCGCCCCGAGCGCATCACCGCCACGGCGGCCTCGATGGCATCTTCGGGGATCGGTTCCTGCTGGGTGAAACTGCCGGTGAAACGCGTCGTCATGTCGGGGCTCCCGCCTGTTTGAAGCTGGGTGACTCACCGGCGGGCAGAGGTCAACGCCCGCGCGGGTGCCTCCGCCTGCCGCGGCAGAACGGTCACGGCCCGGCCCGCCGCGGCAGGCACAATTTTCGCGGGTGGAGGCACCCGTCATGGGTGAAACTGAACCACCGCGTCCAATTGGGGACGGACAGAGTCACCGAATCGTGTTCTTGTGCAGGAGATTCCGGAGAAATGGCTAGCGCGATGACTTTCTTGACCACCCAGACCCTCAGGGCGGCCCTTCTGGGCACCGCCCTGGCTTTCCTTGCCGGCACCGCTCCGGCCCAGCAGCAGCAGCCCGCCCCTGCCGTGGTGGTGGCCCCAGCCACGATGACCGAGCGCGCGGGCACCGCGAATTTCACCGGCCGTCTGGTCGCCGCGCAGCGCGTCGACATCCGCGCGCGCTCCACCGGCTTCATCGAAAGCGTCGATTTCACCGAGGGCGGCCGCGTCAAGCAGGGCGACCTGCTCTACCAGATCGAGCCCGACAGCTACCAGGCGGCGCTGCAGCAGATCGAGGGGCAGATCGCCTCGGCCGAGGCCGAGCGCGACCTCGCCCAGCTCGAGCGCGACCGCCAGGCCGAGCTGGTCCGCCGCCAGGCGACGCCGCAGCGCAATCTCGACCAGGCCGAGGCCTCGCTGTCGCAGGCCAAGGGACAGCTCGTCACGCTGGAGGCGCAGCGGCGCCAGGCGGCGCTCGACCTGAGCTACACCAAGATCACCGCGCCCTTCGACGGCATCGTCGGGCTGACCCAGTACGATGTCGGCGCGCTGGTCGGCACGTCCTCGGGCGCGCTGGTCACGCTGACGCTGACCGATCCGATCTTCGCCGAGTTCGCAGTCCCGAACCGGGTGCTGCAGGACTACCGCGCCGCCGTCGACCGCGGCGAGGCGCCCCGCGACGCCACGGTCAGCCTGACCCTCGCCAATGGCGCGACCCCGGACGAGACCGGCACCGTCAACTACCTGTCGAGCACCGTCTCCGAGGGCACCGACACCGTCCTGGTGCGCGCCCAGTTCGCCAATCCCGAGGGCCGGATGCGCGACGGGGAATTCGTGCTGGTGACGCTGATGGCCACCGAGGCCGACCAGATCCTGACCGTCCCGGCCCAGGCGATCAGCCGCAGCCTGGCGGGCGCCTTCGTTCTGGTCGTCGGCGATGACGGCACGGCCGAGCAGCGCCAGGTCGATGTCGGCGGCACCCGCAACGGGCTGACCGAGATCCGCAGCGGCCTGTCCGAGGGCGAGAACGTCATCACCGAAGGGCTGAACAAGGTCCGGCCCGGCGCCAAGGTGGATGCCGCCCCGGCACAGGAAGGCTGAGCCGATGATCTCCCAGGTCTTCATCGACCGGCCGCGCTTCGCCGCCGTCATCTCCATCGTGCTGACCCTGGCCGGGCTGATCTCGCTGGCCCGCATGCCGGTGGAGCAGTTCCCCGACATCGTGCCGCCCGTCGTCACCGTCTCGGCGGTCTATCCCGGCGCCGATGCCGAAACCGTCGAGGCCACGGTCGGCCAGGCGATCGAAGAGCAGGTCAACGGCGTCGAGGACATGCTCTACATGCGCTCGACCAGCGGCTCGGACGGCTCCTATTCGCTGTCGGTGACCTTCGCCGTGGGCAGCGACCCCGACCTGAACACAGTCAACGTGCAGAACCGCGTCTCGCTGGCCGAGTCGGGCCTGCCCGACGAGGTGGTCCGCAGCGGCGTCAGCGTGCGCAAGGCCTCCTCCGGGATGCTGCTGGCGCTGTCGATCCACTCGCCGAACGGCACCTATGACGATCTCTTCCTGTCGAACTACACGACGATCAACATCCTCGACACCGTGCGCCGCGTGCCCGGGGTGGGCGATGCGCGGCTCTTCGGGACGCGCGACTACTCGATGCGGATCAGCCTCGATGTCGACCGGATGACCCAGCTGGGGCTGACGCCCGCCGATGTCACCGCCGCGATCCGCGCGCAGAACACCCAGGCGGCGATCGGCCGGATCGGCGCCCAGCCGATGACCGACGACCCGCTCTTCCAGCTGAACCTGACCACAAAGGGGCGGCTGGCCGAGCCGGAGGAGTTCGAGAACATCGTCCTGCGCGCCAATCCCGACGGCTCCTTCCTGCGGATCCGCGATATCGGCACGGTGCGGCTGGGGGCGCAGAACTACGACACCACGGCGCGGCTGAACGGCACCGACACGGTGATGATCGGCGTCTACCAGAGCCCCGGGGCCAATGCGCTGCAGGCGGCCGAAGGGGTGATCGCCGCGCTCGACCGCGCGGCCGAGGACTTCCCCGACGACGTCGCCTACAACGTCACCTTCGACACGACCGAATTCATCATCGACTCGATCGACGAGGTGCAGAAAACGCTGTTCGAGGCCTTCGTGCTGGTCGTCATAGTGGTCTTCGTCTTCCTAGGCAACTGGCGGGCGACGCTGATCCCGGTGGTCGCGGTGCCGGTCTCGCTGGTGGCGACCTTCGCGGTGATGCTGGCCATGGGCTTCACGCTCAACACCGTGTCGCTTCTGGCGCTGGTCCTGGCCATCGGCATCGTGGTCGACGACGCGATCGTCGTGGTCGAGAATGTCGAGCGCATCATGGAGGAGAATCCGGGCATGTCCGCCCGCGACGCCACCTCACTCGCGATGCGGCAGATCACCGGGCCGATCATCGCCACGACGCTGGTGCTGCTGTCGGTCTTCGTGCCGGTGGCGTTCATTCCCGGCATCACCGGCGCGCTCTTCCAGCAGTTCGCGGTGGCGGTTTCGGTGTCGATGGTGATCTCCTCGATCAACGCGCTGTCGCTGTCTCCCGCGCTGGCGGCGATGATCCTGAAGCCGCATTCCGGCCCGCGCCGCGGCGTGATGGCCTGGATCTCGGCGCGGATCGACAATGCCCGCGACGGCTATGCCAAGGTCGCCCATGCCATCGCCCGCCGCGCGGTGCTGGGGCTGGCGCTGCTGCTGCTGGCGCTGGCCAGCGCCGGCTGGATCATGACCAAGGTGCCGGGCGGCTTCCTGCCCGCCGAGGACCAGGGCGCCTTCTTCGCCGAGGTCCGCCTGCCCGAGGGCGCCTCGCTCAACCGCACCCAGGCGGTGCTGACCCAGGTCGAGGACATCATCGGCGCCCTGCCCGGGGTCAAGGACGTGGTCTCGATCGGCGGCTTCTCGATGCTCGACGGCACCGCGAAGTCGAGCTCGGGCTTCCTGATCGCGCGGATGGACAGCTTCGCCGAGCGGACCGACCCCTCCGAGACCGTCTTCGCCGCGATCCAGTCGGCCATGGTCCAGAGCTTCCCGATCCGCGAGGCGCAGGTTTTCGCCTTCAACCTGCCGCCGATCATCGGGCTCGGCACCGGCTCGGGCTTCGAGTACATGCTGCTCGACACCCAGGGCCGCAGCCCGCAGGAGCTGTCGCAGGTCGCCACCGGCCTGACCCTCGCGGCCTCGCAGGACCCGCGGCTCTCGGCGACCTACACGACCTTCTCCGCGAATACCCCGCAGCTCTTCCTCGATATCGACCGCGAGAAGCTGCAGACCCTGGGCGTGTCGGTCTCCGACCTGTTCTCGGCGCTGCAGGGCACGCTGGGCTCGGTCTACGTGAACGACTTCACGCTCTACGGCCGGTCCTGGCAGGTCACGCTGCAGGCGCAGGAGGCCGACCGCGCCAGCACCACCGATATCGGCCGCATCCATGTCCGCAACAGCGCGGGCGAGATGGTGCCGGTCGCCGCGGTGGCCGAGGCGCAGTACATCACCGGCCCGGCCTCGATCATCCGCTACAACAACTTCCGCGCGCTGACCATGAATGGCGGCCCTGCGGCGGGCGTCTCCTCGGGCGAGGCGCTGGCGGCGATGGAGGAGATCTCGGCCGACAACCTGCCCCAGGGCTACAGCTTCGACTGGACCGGCACCGCGCTGCAGGAGCTGGAGGCGGCCGGGCAGACCACCGCAATCCTCGTGCTGGCGCTGATCTTCGCCTATCTCTTCCTGGTCGCGCTCTACGAAAGCTGGACGATCCCGGTGCCGGTGCTGCTGTCGGTCTCGGTCGGGGTCTTCGGCGCGATGGCGGCGCTGCTCGTCACCGGGCTGCCGCTCGATGTCTACGGGCAGATCGGGCTGGTCGTGCTGATCGCGCTTGCCGCCAAGAACGGCATCCTGATCGTCGAATTCGCCAAGGAGCGGCGCGAGATTGACGGCATGCCGATCCTCGAGGCCGCGGTGACCGGCGCCCGCGCCCGGTTCCGGGCGGTGATGATGACCTCGATCGCCTTCATCGTCGGGCTCTGGCCGCTGGTGACCGCCACCGGCGCGGCGCAGCTGACCCGGCGGGGCGTCGGCACCGGCGTCTTCGGCGGCATGCTGGCGGCGGCGCTGATCGGCGTGTTCCTGATCCCCTCGCTCTACGTCGTCTTCCAGACGGGACGCGAATGGGCCAAGGGCAAGCTCGGGATGGAACCAGTCAAGACCGGCAAGCCCGCCCCCGCCGAAGAGAGCTGAACCGCGCCGCGCCGCCTGCGGGCGGCGCCACCGGGACAATAGAAAGGGGCCGGGTCGCAATCGACCCGGCCCCTTCTTCATTCCCGCCCGCCGGAGCCCTGCCCCGGCGGCGATGCGATGGCTCAGCCGCGCAGCTCGGCGCCGGTGGCCTTCTTCACCTTCTCGACGATCTTGGCGCTGACCGCCTCGATGTCCTTCTCGGTCAGGGTCTTCTCGACCGGCTGCAGGCGCACGGTGATGGCCAGCGACTTGCGGCCCTCGCCCATCTGCGCCTCGGCCTTCGGGCCGGCGAATTCGTCGAAGACCCGCACCGACTCGATCAGCGCCTTGTCGGCGCCCGCCGCGGCATTGACCAGCGACAGCGCCTCGACCGCACTGTCGACCACGAAGGCGAAGTCGCGTTCCACCGCCTGCAGGTCGTTGAGGATCAGCGCCGGGCGCGTCGTCGCCGACTTCTTCGGCAGCGGCACCTCGGCGGGCAGCACGGTGAAGGCGACCGCAGGGCCCTTCACGCCGAACTGCTCCAGCACGCGGGGATGCAGCTCGCCGAAGACCGCGATGGTCTTCTTCGGGCCGAGCCCGACGCGCCCCGAGCGGCCCGGATGGAACCAGTCGGCGGTGTCGCGGAAGATCTGCGCCTTCTCCGGCGCGCCGACGGCCGAAAGCACCGCCTCCATGTCCGCCTTGGCGTCATAGAGGTCGATCCCGCGGCGGGCGCCATGCGGATCGCGCGGGCCCGACTGGCCGACCAGCAGGCCGGTGACATGGGTCGACTGCTCCTCGGGCTCGCCGCCAGAGAAGGCCGGGCCGACCTCGAAGAGCGCCAGATCGGCAAAGCCGCGCGCCTGGTTGCGCGCCGCAGCGGCCAGGAGGCCCGGCAGCAGGTCGGGACGCATATGGCCGAGATCGGCCGAGATCGGGTTCTCCAGCGCGCGCGCCGCATCGCCGCCGCCGAAGCGCTCGGCCGACTTGGCATCGACGAAGCTGTAGGTGACGCATTCGTTGTAGCCGAGCGACGCCAGCATCCGCCGCGCCGCCTGCTCGCGCCGCTGCTGCGGGGTCAGGATCGGCTTCGGCACGCCTGCCTGGGCACGCGCCATCGGCCGCCCCTCGAGCTTGGTCAGCGAGGCGATGCGGGCGACTTCCTCGACCAGGTCCGCCTCGCCCAGGATGTCCGGGCGCCAGGAGGGCGGGGTCGCCATGTCCTCGGCATCCAGCTCGAAGCCGAGGGCGCGCAGCGTCCCGCGCTGGGTCTCGGGGGAGATCTCCATGCCCACGAGGCTCTGGCAGCGCTCCACGTCGAGCTTGTAGGCGCGCGACACGTCGGGCATCGCCCCGGCGGTGACCGCTTCGGAGGCCTCGCCGCCGGCGATCTCGAGGATCATCGCGCAGGCCGCATCCAGCCCCTCGGGGGTGTAGAGCGGGTCGATGCCGCGCTCGAAGCGGTAGCGGGCGTCGGAATTGATCTTCAGCGCCCGGCCGGTCAGCGCAGTGCGGACCGGGTCGAAATAGGCCGCCTCGACGAAGACGTTGACGGTCTCGTCCGTGCAGCCGGTCCGCAGCCCGCCCATCACGCCGCCGATGCTCTCGGGGCCCTCGGCGTCGGAGATCACGGTCATGCCCGGCTCGAAGGTGTAGAGCTTCTCGTCGAGCCCGGTCAGGGTCTCGCCGCCCGCGGCCTTGTGCAGGCGCAGCGTGCCGCCGGTGATCTTGTCGGCATCGAAGACGTGCAGCGGACGGCAGACGTCATGGGTGAAGAAGTTCGTCACGTCGACGAGGAAGCTGATCGGGCGCAGGCCGACGGATTTCAGCCGCTCCTGCATCCATTCCGGCGAGGGGCCGTTCTTCACGCCGCGGATCAGCCGGCCGTAGAAGACCGGCGCCTGCTCCAGAGTGTCCGCGTCGATGGAGACGCTGACCGGACAGGGGAATTTCGCCTCGACCGCGGGGACGGGACGGGCCTTCAGCGTGCCGATGCCGCGGGCCGCGAGGTCGCGGGCGATGCCGTGCACGCCGAGCGCGTCGGGGCGGTTCGGGGTGATCGCGATCTCGATGACCGGATCGACCTTGCCGGGATCGTTCGCCGCCAGCCAGTCGGGGAAGCTCTGGCCGACCTCGCCCGAGGGCAGCTCGATGATGCCGTCATGGTCCTCGCCCAGCTCGAGCTCGCGGACCGAGCACATCATGCCGAAGCTTTCCTGGCCGCGGATCACGCCCTTCTGGATGGTGATGTCGATGCCCGGGACATAGGTGCCGGGCTTGGCCACGACGACGGTGATGCCCTCGCGCGCATTGGGCGCGCCGCAGACGATCTGGGTCGGGCCGTCGGCGGTCTCGACCTGGCAGACGCGCAGCTTGTCGGCATCGGGATGCTTCTCGGCCTTCACGACCTTGCCCAGGGCAAATCCCGCGAGCTTCTCCGCCGGATCGGAGATCTCCTCGACCTCGAGCCCCAGATCGGTCAGGGCATAGGCGATCTCGTCCAGGGACGCCTGCGTTTCGAGATGGTCTTTGAGCCAGGACAGAGTGAACTTCATGGTTTTCCCCTCACGGTCTTGGCCAGCCTCCTAGCGGGACGGGACCGGAAAGGGAAGTGGCCGCGGGCTCAGGCGCGCCAGAACTGCATGGTGAAAAGCGTGTAGACCACCATGATTTCCAGCCGCCCGGCCAGCATGCCGAAGCTCAGCAGCCATTTCGCCAGATCGTTCAGCCCGGCGAAGTTCCCCGCCGGTCCCACCTGGTCGCCGAGCCCCGGGCCGATATTGGCCAGCGCCGTCGCCGCCGAGGAGAGCGCGGTGATGAAATCGAGCCCCGTCAGCGTCAGCGCCACCGAGAGCACGCCGATCGACAGGATGAACATCACGAAGAAGGCGATCACCGAGGCCAGCGTGTCGTCATCGACGCGGCGGCCCTCGAAGCGGGTGAAGAACACGCCGGAGGGCGAGTGGATGCGCTTGATCTGGGTGATGATCGCGGCAAAGAGGATCTGGTAGCGGAAGATCTTGATCGAGCAGGCGGTGGAGCCCGCGCAGCCGCCGATCAGCCCGGCGAAGAAGAAGTAGCCGACCGCGAAGCTGCCCCATTTCATGTAGTCGGTATTGGCGTAGCCCGTGCCGGTCATGATCGAGGCGGTGTTGAACAGCGCCTCGCGGAAGCCCTCTTCGCCGCCCATGCCGATATGCTCGACAAAGGCGAAGAGGATCAGCGTCATGACCGTGATCGTGCCGACGAAGGCGCGGACCTGGCTGTCCTTCCACAGCGGCACGGGGCCCTGGTGGATCAGCTGGACGTAGCGCACGAAGGGCAGCGCCGCGAGGATCATGTAGATCGAGCAGGCATAGGTCTCGGGCGCGTTGAACTGGCCGAAGGAGTCATCGTAATTGGCGAAGCCGCCGGTCGATATCGTGGTCATCGCATGGACGATGGAATCGAAGCCCGACATGCCGAAGGCGAAGAAGGTGATCGCGCAGCTCACCGTCAGCGCGACGTAGATCACCGAGATGCGGCTGGCGATCTCGGCCGCGCGGGGCAGGATCTTGCCCATGGTCTCGAAGGCCTCGGAGCGGAAGATCTGCATGCCGCCGATGCGCAGTTCGGGCAGGAACACCATGGCGACGACGATGATCCCGATGCCGCCGAACCATTGCAGCATGCCGCGCCACAAGAGGAGCCCCTTGGGCAGCGTGTCGAGTCCCGAGAAGACGGTGGAGCCGGTGGTGGTCATGCCCGACATCGCCTCGAAGAAGGCGTCGACCACCCGCGCATCGGTGGCCCCGAAGATGAAGGGCAGCGATCCGGCGGCCGGCAGCGCCACCCAGACCAGCGTGGTCAGAAGGAAGGTCTGCTGCAGCGTCAGCCCCTCGCCCGCCGAGGAGGAGCAGGCCAGCGCGGTCAGCCCGCCCGCCAGGCAGGCCAGAACGGCGCTGGTCAGGAAGGCCGGCCAATGGCCATTGCCATAGGCCAGATCCACCGCGAGCGGCACCAGCATGGTCGCGCCCAGCACCGCGACAAGCATGCCGATCACATAGGCGACTGGGCGCAGATCGATCATGATCCTGCGATGGCGCGGGGGCCTGGACAAGTCAAGCGGGGACGCCGGGCGGGCGCGATGCGGGGCGCCAAGCGCGGCACGGATGCGTCAGCGCCGCCGTTTTCCTCCGCGCTTCAAGGGCATGTGCCCCTGCCCTGCCCGCCGGTCCGGGGGGCCGGAAATGGAAAACGGGGGGGCGTAAATGGAACCGCGGCCGTCCCTTTCGGGAGGCCGCGGCGCCGGAACAGGTCCTGGGGTCAGCCGCCGTGGATCAGGCTGCCGAAGAGCCGCGGCTCCAGCGAGGCATGGGCGAAGGTCGTGCCTTCGGTCAGCACCGAGACCGCGTCATGGCTGTGCAGGCTTTCCTGATGGCTCGCAACCACGCGGAAATCGCCGACCCGCGGCTCGGCCAGCAGCAGCTCGGCAAAGCAGCGCGCCGCATCCTCGACGAAGATCGGGTTGGCGGCGTTGAGCTCGGCAAAGGCCTGCTCGTCCTCGCGCTTCACCATCACCTGGGTCTCGGTCGGCACGGCGCGGCGGCAGAGCTCCACCAGATCCTCGAACCACAGCACCCCGGCACGGTCGTCGAGCACCACCGAGATGCGCGCCACCGAACGCTGCGAATGCGGCGTGGCCAGCTGGCCCCGCTCGCGCCGCGCATGCTCGCTGAGCTCCAGCGAGCAGGGGCAGGTCGAGGAATAGACATAGTCGAGGTGGACGATCTTCTTGCGGATCCCGTCCTGCTCGGCCACTTCCAGCGTGATGTCGTAGTACTGCCAGCCCGACAGGCCCGAGCGCAGGCTGCCGACCTTCATCGGGAAGCTCAGCCGCATCTGGATGCGCGCGTCGAAGCTGCCGAGATCGGCCTTGTAGCTGTCGAGCACCGCCTCGATCACCTCGATCGAGAACGTCTCCTCTGCGCGCTTGTAGAAGCTGCGCATGATCCGGGACATGTTGATGCCCTTCTTGTCGGCCTCGAGGCTGACCGTGCCGGTGACCGAGGTTTCCAGCACCATGTCGGCCGAATCACGCGTGCGGAAGCGGATCGGCAGGCGGAAGTTCGAGATGCCCACATGCTGGATGCGCGCCTTCGCCCCGCGGATCAGGCTGCTCGGCCCGTTCTGCAGGTCGGGCATCGACGCGATATAGGCCTCGTCCACCGCGAAATCCGCAGGAAACCGGCGCGACAGAAGGGGATAGCTGTCCGGCTGCCCCGGCATTAGTCCATGGACGGCCGGATCGAGCATCTCGATCTCGGCCGGGTTGGCATCCCCGGCCCAGCGGCGCAATAGCGCCAGCGCCTCTGCGGCGTCCTCCCGTGTCGGTTCACGATCGGGTTTGGGCGTGTGGATGTTCATGACCTCCGGTCTCCATGTTTTGCCAATGCAGCTTAATCTTATTCCGTCAGTGCGTTATGTGGGGCTCCGCGACTAGTTGTCCAGTGAAGTTTCCATGCAGGGACGGCCGTAGCGGCACGGCAACAGGGCATAGCCTTGCCGGCAGCGCGCGCAGCCGCCAATATGTGCATGTGTCAGTGAGGGGTTAGAGAGGTCCGCGCCCATGGTCAAGCCGTCCGAAAGTGCCGCCTCCCGCAGGGCGCTGGGACATCTGGCCGGCCGTCTCGGCGCGCAGGCCGGGACGCTCGATTACCTGGCCAACCCCGATCCCGCCCGCCGCATCGTCTATATCGAGACGCCAAAGGTCGCCTGCACCGCGATAAAAGCGTATATGCAGGACCGCGCCGCGCCGCCGCCCGGCGGCACGCCCGAGGGGCGCGACGTGCATGACCGGGCCAGCTCGCCGCTGCCCATGCTCTCGTCCCTGCCCCCCGCGACGCGCCGCGCCGCGCTGGCCGGAAGCTGGCGGCGCTTCTCCTTCACCCGCAATCCCTTCGCGCGGCTGCTGTCAGGCTATCTTGACAAGATCGTGACCAATGACTGGGAGCGCGCCCGCCATCTGCCGCAGCTGGGCTTCGCGCCCGACGCGCGGATCCCGCTCGGGACTTTCCTGAAGGCGCTGGCCGCGATTCCCGAAGAGGCGCGCGACATCCATTTCGCGCCGCAGTCGCGGCTGCTCTGCCTCGGCGATATCGGCTACGACTTCCTCGGCGCCTTCGAGCGGTTCGAGGCGGATTTCGCCGAGATGAAGCGCCGCTTCTACGGCGAGAGCGGCGGCGGCAGCTACGCGGTGATCGGCAAGCGCCACGCCACCGGCGCCGCGGACCGGCTGGCCGAGCATTTCGGACCGGCCGAGACCGCCCTGGCCCGCCAGCTCTATGCGGCCGATTTCGCGCTTCTGGGATATTCCGGCCGGCTCGAAGACGCCGCCCTGCCGCCCGCGCGCACCGCGCCGCCCGGACGCTCGGCCGAGATTGCGGCGCGCCGCCTGGGCCTGCCCTCCCCCGGCAGCGATCCCGCGGGGTTCGCCGCTGCGGTCGATGCGGGCGGCTTCCCGGCGCTGCGCCGCGACGAGCTCCTGCGCCGCGCCGCGGCCTGAGACGGCCGGATCAGGCGGGCGCCAGCGCCAGCCGCATCACCGCGTAGCCCAGCTTCACGCCGCCGCGCTCGGCCTCGGCCTCTTCCTCGAGCTGCCAGCCGTAGCGGGCGAAGACGGGGCGGGAGACATGGCTGGCATGGGCAACGAGCCCGGTCAGGCCGCGCGCCCGCGCCTCGGCCACCAGCGCCTCGTGCAACAGCCGCGAATGCCCGCGGCCGGCATGGTCGGGATGGACGAAGAGCAGGTCGAAATTGTCGCCCTGCAGACCGGCGAAGCCGACCGGCGCGCCGTCCTCCTCGAGGATCCACAGATCGACATCGGAAACCCGCGCGGCCCAGCTTTCGGCATCCGGGCGCGACCCGGCCCAGGCCAGGCGCTGCTCGGCGGAATAGGCGCCCTTGGTCCCGCGCAGGATGCAGGCCCGGAAGATCCGCGCCAGGGCGGGGGCATCCTCTGCCCCGCCCCGCCGCAGCGACAGCGTCATGCCTGTTCCAGCGCCGCCAGCAGGTCGGCCACCAGATCGGCCGGATCCTCGAGCCCGCAGGAGATCCGCACCAGCCCCGGCGCGATGCCCAGCTCGGCCTTCTGCTCGTCCGAAAGCCGCGAATGCGTGGTGGTCGCCGGATGGGTGACGATGGATTTCGCGTCGCCCAGGTTGTTCGAGATGATGAAGACCTCGAGCGCGTTCAGCACGCGGAAGGCCGCGTCCTTGCCGCCCTTCAGCTCGATCGCCAGCATCGTGCCCGGACGCGACATCTGCGCCTTGGCGAGCGCGTGCTGGGCATGGCTCTCGAGCCCCGGGAAGATCACGCGGGACAGCTTCGGATGGCCGTCGAGCGCGGCAGCCAGCGCCTCGGCCGCATCCGCCTGCGCGTCGCAGCGCAGCGCCATGGTCTCCAGCCCCTTCAGCAGCACCCAGGCGTTGAAGGGCGACATCGAGCCGCCGGTATGCTTCATGTAGGGCTCGAGCGTGCCGCGGATGAACTCCTTCGTGCCCAGCACGATGCCGCCCAGCACCCGGCCCTGGCCGTCCATGTGCTTGGTCGCGGAGTAGATCACGACATCGGCGCCCAGCTCCAGCGAGCGCTGGAAGACCGGGGTGGCGAAGACGTTGTCGACGAGCACCAGCGCGCCGTTGTCATGGGCGATCTGCGAGATCGCGCGCAGGTCGGCGATTTCCAGCGTCGGGTTGGAGATCGCCTCGAGGAAGACCGCCTTGGTGTCGGGGCGCACGGCGGCCTTCCAGGCCTCCAGGTCGGTGCCGTCGACGAAGGTCACCTCGACGCCGTAGCGCGACAGGATGTTCTCCACCACGTAGAGGCAGGAGCCGAACAGCGCCTTGGCCGAGACGATATGGTCGCCCGCCTGCAGCATCGAGGTCAGCGCGCCCGAGACCGCCGCCATGCCGGAGGCGCAGGCAAAGGCGTCTTCCGCGCCTTCCAGCAGCGCGGCGCGCTCCTCGAACATCGCCACGGTCGGGTTGCCGTAGCGGGCATAGATGAACTCGTCCGGACCGACGGTCTTGAACCGCGCCTCGGCCTGCTCGGCGGTGTCGTAGACGAAGCCCTGGGTCAGGAAGATCGACTCGCTGACCTCGTTGTACTGGCTGCGCCGGGTGCCGCCATGCACCAGCTTGGTCCGGGGCTGCCATCCCGCTTTCCCGGAAATCTTCAGATCGTCCGCCATGCGCGTCTCCTTTTCAGTACCCGGGAAGAGTGGGGAGGGCCCTGCCCTCGACCTCTTTAGCGGAATTTTTAACGTGGCCCGCAATCCGGTGAACAAAGCGCCACGATAGCTGGCATTAGGACTCCGCGACGCGAAGGTCAAGCCTTGGGCGGGCCGCGCCGTTCTGGCGCTGCGGACCAGCAAAATATGGCACAACCTCGATGTTTCGCCTAGCCCCGGCCCGCCCGGGCGCCGCTCAGCGCGCCGCCGTCGCGCGCACCTCGGCCAGCAGCGCCTCCATCTCCGCCGCCGCCAGGTCGCAGACCTTGCGCGCCAGCCGCGACAGGCTGCGCCGCGAGCTGACCGCGATCGAGGCGCTCTGCGGCGCCACCCCGCGGTCGGAGACCGGCAGGAACAGCAGCCGCCCGTCGAGGATCTCGGGCGCGGCGTCGAGCTCGGAGGTCAGCGCGACATGGCTGCCCGAGGCGGCCAGCGTCTTGACCAGCTGCAGCGAATTCGTCGCCACCGGATGCCGCGTCTCGGAGAAGATCCAGCCATGCTTGGCCTCGAGCATCCGGCGGATCGCCAGCGCCCGGCTCTGCAGCGCGACCGGATGGCGGACCACGTCGGCCAGCCCCGCGGCGGCCTGCCCGGCCAGCGGATGGCCCGGCGCCACCAGGCAGCCCAGCGGCAGCTCGGCCGACCAGAGCACGTGCAGGTCGCGATGCGGCCGCAGGTTGAAGGCCAGCGCCATGTCGATCTGCCCCTCGCCGAGCGCGGCGCGGACATCGTCGGGGGTCATCACCTCGACATCGACCTGCACCCGCGGGAACTGCTCGAAAAGCGCGGCCAGCACGCGGGGCACGGCGCCATTGGCCATGCTGTCCATCGCGCCGATGCGCACCTGGCCGAGCTCCAGCCCCTGCATCTGCTGGATGTCCGACCAGATCCGCCGCTCGTCCGCGCGCCAGCGCCGCGCCATCACCAGGAAGGACTCGCCCGCCGGGCTCAGCCGCATGCCGCTTTTCTGCCGCTCGAAGAGCTGCACGCCCAGCCGCTCCTCCAGCAGCATGATCTGCCGGTCGATGGCCGAGGCCGCGATGCCGATCTCGCGGGAGGCGGCCTGGATCGACCCGGCCTCCGCCACCGCTTCGAGATAGAGCATCGGGCGGGGCACGAGATGCAGCGCCATGGCCGGGTCCTCCGCGTTCTTGCATTCTAATTTCTAGAATGAAACGTGCCTCATATTGTCATGGATGGCAATGATGGTCTGGGGCAGTCTGGGCAGGCAAGGACGATACGGACGGACAGCAATGCCCCTGACACTCGAGCAGATCAACACCGCCACGGAGGCCGGGGCCCAGCGCCTGCTGGAGCCGCTGGTGGAGAATTCGCCCGGCCTCGTCGGCGCTGCGCTGGCGCGGCGCCCCTACGGCACGGCCGCGGCGCTGGAGGCGGCGCTGCTTTCGGAACTCTACGCGCTCGGCCCGGCGGCGCAGGTCGCGCTCTTCCGCCGCCACCCGGCCCTTGCCGGCGAGGAGGCCCGCGCCGGACGGATGACCGCGGCCTCGACCACCGAACAGGGGCGGCTCGGGCTCGACCGGCTCGAAGGCGGCGAGCTGCGGCGGCTGGAGCGGCTCAACGCCCTCTACCTGCAGCGCCACGGCCATCCCTTCATCGTCGCGCTCTTCCGCGTCGCAAGCCTCGGCGAGCTCTTCGCGCTCTTCGAGCGGCGCCTGGCCGCCCCGCTGCGCGGCGAGCGGCGCGAGACGCTCGACCAGATCGCCGCGGTGATCCGCTCGCGGATCGATGCCGCCCTCGGACCGGAGCTTTCCGTTCAAGACCAGACCAATGCGGGCCATCCGGCCCTTGAAGCAGACCCCGAAACCCGACAGGAGACCTGACCCATGAACGCCATTTTCCCCCTTTTCGCCGGTTCCGCCCTCGCCCTGTGTGCCGCGACCGCCGATGCCGACAAGATCCGCGTCGCGGGCAACTTCGCCACCGAGCACTCCTCCTCGCTGGCCATGCAGAAATTCAAGGAAGAGGTGGAAAGCCTCACTGACGGCGCGCTGACCGTCGACATCTTCCCCGCCCAGCAGCTCGGCGGCGCGGCCGAGAACGTCCAGGCGGTCAAGCTCGGCGCCGTCGAGATCATCTGGGTCGGCTCCGCCTACCTGTCGCGCACCGTGCCGGATCTGGCCGCGGTCTCGATGCCCTTCCAGTTCTCCGGCCGTGACGAGGCCTTCGCCACTGTCGACGGGCCGATCGGCGCCGCGATCGACGCCAAGCTGGCCGGGGAAGGCATGAAATCGCTGGGCTACATGGAGCTCGGCTTCCGCCAGCTGACCAACAACGTCCGCCCGGTCGAGAGCGTGGAGGACATCGAAGGGCTGAAGATCCGCCTGCAGCCGAACGAGACCCATATGGCGACCTTCCGCGCGCTCGGCGCCAACCCGGTGGCGATGGACGTCAAGGAGCTCTACTCGGCGATGGAGCAGGGCGTGATCGACGGCCAGGAGAACCCCTTCGCGATCATCGACGTGGCGGGCTATGCCGAGGTGCAGAAATACGTCTCGAACACCAACCACTTCTTCGACTTCATCTCGGTCGTGACCAACCAGGACAAGTTCGACGCGCTGAGCCCGGAATTCCAGGAGGCCGTCACCACCGCGATGGCCGATGCCGTCGCCTTCCAGCGCCAGCTTGCCGCCGAGCAGGATGCCGCCGCGCTCGACAAGCTGGTCGCCGACGGGATGACCTATTCGGAAGTCTCGCCGGACTTCGCCGCCGCGCTGCGCGCCGCCACCGCCCCGGTCGCCGTGGAGGCCCGCAAGGCGCTGTCGCCGGAAATCGCCGCGATGCTCGCCGGCGAGACCCCGGTCAGCCAGTGACCCGCGGGACGCCGAAGGCATGAAAGCCTCCCTCCTGGGCCTTCTGGCGCGCGCCGATACCGGTGCGCGCCTCGCGTCCATCGCCTGCATGGCGGTGATGATCGCCGTGGTCTCCGCGCAGGTGGCGATGCGCTACCTCTTCAACGGCTCCTTCGACTGGGCCGACGAGCTGTCGCGGCTGGCCTTCGTCTGGACCGTCTTCCTGGCGATCCCGCTGGGGCTGCGCGACGGCGCCCATGTCGGCATCGACCTCGTGACCCGCCGCCTGCCGCCCGCGCTGCAGGGCGGGCTGGCGCGGCTGATGGCGGTGCTCGCCGCCGCGATGCTGGCCGTCACGGTCGTCACCGCCATCCATGTCGCCGCCGCCACCTGGTCGGAGCGGCTGGGCTCGCTCGATCTCACCTCTGCGGTGTTCTTCTTCCCCGTCATCATCGGCGCCGCCCATGCCGCGCTGCACCTGGCCGTGCTGGCGCTCTGGCCGGACGCGCATGCCCCCCTGTCCGGAGCCCCGTCATGAGCCTCGCCGTCATCTGCATCTTCCTCGCGCTGGCGCTTCTCGGCATGCCGCTGGCCTTCTCGCTGGGCGTCTCGGCGCTGGCCGGGCTGCTTATCTCGGGCTTCGACCTCTCGGTGCTGCCGACCCGGCTGATGAATTCGGTCAACTCCTTCCCGCTGATGTCGATCCCGCTCTTCATGGCCACGGGCGAGCTGATGCTGAAGGCCGGGATCATGGACCGGCTGGTCGACCTGGCCAATGCCTTCATCGGGCGCGCCCGCGGCGGGCTGGCGCAGGTCGCCATCGTCTCGGGCGCGGGGCTGGCCTCGGTCTCGGGCGCGGCGGTGGCGGATGCCTCGGCGCTGTCCTCGACGCTGGTGCCGACGCTGAAGAAGCACTACGGGCTCGGCGTCTCCGCCGGGCTGGTCGCCGCCGCGGCCAATCTGGGCCCGATCATCCCGCCCTCGGGGGCGATGATCGTCTATGCCTTCATGGCCGGGTCCAGCGTCTCGGTCGGCGGGCTCTTCATGGCGGGCGTGGTGCCGGGGCTGATGCTCTTCGCGGCGCTGATGGCGCTCTGCTGGGCGATCGCCAAGGCGCGCAACTACCCGGTCACGGGCGAGCCGGTATCGCTGCGGAACATCCTCCACCAGCTCCGCCGCAACCTCGTCGTCTTCCTGATGCCCGCAGGCGTGATCGGCGGCATCGTCTTCGGCGCCTTCACCCCGACCGAGGGCGCGGCCATCGGCTGCTGCTACGCGATGCTGCTGGGCTTCTTCGTCACCCGCCAGCTGAAGCTCTCGGACCTGCCGGGCGTGCTGCTGACCGCGGCGAAGACCACCGCCGTCGTCGGCGCGATGATCGCCTTCGCCTCGACCATCACCTTCCTCTTCACCATCGACATGCTGCCGATGAAGCTGGCCTCCGGGCTGCAGTCGCTGACCGAAAGCCCCTTCGCCTTTCTCTGCCTGATCGCGCTGATGCTGCTGGTCGTGGGGATGTTCCTGGAATCGAACGCCGCCTACATCATGCTGGTGCCGCTCTTCCATCCGATCGCGCTGCAATACGGGATCGACCCGCTGCATTTCGGCTTCGTCTTCGTGCTGAACCTGGTGATCGGCATGCTGACCCCGCCGGTGGGCGTGATCCTCTTCGTGGTCTGCGGCATCACCAAGGTGGAGATGGGCACGCTGGTGCGCGAGAGCTGGCCCTTCATCGCGGCGATGTACCTGCTGCTGCTCATGTGCATGGTCTTCCCGGGCATCGTCACCGCGCTGCCCCGCGCGCTCGGCTACTGAGCGGGGACTGTCGCAATCCTCGCGGCAATGCGATGCCCCGGCACTTGCGCCCTGCCGGGGCTGGTGCAGGATGGGGCCAGACGCTGAGGAGACGCGCCATGCCCCCGATCGAGCTCTACTACTGGCCCACGCCGAACGGCTGGAAGATATCCATCGCGCTGGAGGAGATGGACCTCCCCTACCGCACCCATCTGGTCGATATCGGCGCGGGCGCGCAGTTCGAGCCGGACTTCCTGGCGATCTCGCCGAACAACCGCATGCCCGCCATCACCGATCCCGACGGGCCGGACGATGCGCCGGTCTCGATCTTCGAATCGGGCGCGATCCTGCAGTACCTGGCGCGCAAGACCGGGCGGTTCTGCGGCCGCAGCGAGCGCGAGCGGATCGCCGTCGACCAGTGGCTGATGTGGCAGATGGGCGGGGTCGGCCCGATGGCGGGCCAGGCGCACCATTTCCTGAAATACGCCCCCGATCTCGATCCGCCGCAGGTGCTGCCCTATGCGCAGGACCGCTACCGCGCCGAGGTCGGGCGGCTCTACCGGGTGCTCGACGGCCAGCTCGGGCGCACCGAATACGCCGCCACCGACGAGTTCACCATCGCCGACATGGCGATCTGGCCCTGGGCCTCGCTCTGGGAGGGGCAGCAGCAGACGCTGGAGGACAAGCCCAACCTCGCCCGCTGGCTCGACAAGGTGGCCGCCCGGCCCGGCGTCGAGAAGGGCCGCGCGCTCCATGCCGACCGGCGCAAGGCGCTCAGCGACCCCAAGGCGCAGGCGGCGCTGTTCCGCACCCGCTAGGGCGGATCAGAGCTCCTCGGTGGAATGCCGCTTGAGGAGCCCCGCCTGGGCCAGGAAGAAGGCCATGGTCGCCGCCATCTGGCCGAACGTGTCCCAGGCGACGAAGACATCGGTGGAGAAGCCGCGCCAGATGATCTCGTTCGCGGCCGCCACGCAGGCGAAGAACACCGCCAGGCGCTTGGTCAGGATCATCCAGCCCTCATGGGTGATCGGCAGCGCGCCGTCCATGATGAATTCCAGCCAGGACTGCCCGCGGGCGATGCCGATCCACAGCAGCGCCGAGAAGATGCCGAAGGCCAGCGTCGACTTCATCTTGAAGAACCGCTCGTCGTTCAGCGCGACCGTGAGCCCGCCGAAGACCACGGCCAGGACCAGCGTCAGGATCTGCATCCGGCTGACCTTGCCCGAGATCTTGTAGAGCATCCAGTTGCTGGCCACGAGGATCGGGATGAAGCAGGCGGTGACGATGACGAAGCCCTCGTAGTCGCGCCCGCCGATCGAGACGGTCTTGTCCCTGACCAGCAGGTACCCCGCCACGAAGAGCAGCACCGGTCCCAGATCCAGGGCCTGCTTCCGCCAGTCGTTCTGATCGCTCATTCCTGTCTCCCGCGAACTGCCGGTTTCGGGTTAGGGCAGAAGCGCGCGGAGGTCCAGAGCCGGCCTCAGCCCCCGGCCTCAACAATTACGGCGCCGAGCGCGATCAGCGCCATCAGCGCCACCCGCCGCGGCCCGGTCGATTCGCCCAGCAGCACCCAGCCGATCAGCGCGGCGAAGACCGTCGAGGTCTCGCGCAGCACCGCCGCCTCGCCGACGCTGTCGAGCCGCGTCGCCAGCATCACCGTGCCGAAGCTGCCATAGGCGATCACCCCGCCGATCAGCCCGCGCAGCATCAAGGGTCCCGGGGCGGGCGGATCGGCCATGCGGCGGTAGCGGATCGCCGCCACCACCGGAAAGACCAGCCCGTCGAGGAAGAAGAACCAGGCGAGGAAGGTGAAGGGATCGGCCGTCGCGCGGATGCCGTAGGCGTCGACTGTGGTATAGACCGCGACCATCACCCCCGTCGCCACCGCGAAGAGCAGCGCCGGGACCAGCGTGTGGCGGTTCACCGTGACATGGGCGAGGTTGTAGGCCGCCAGCCCGTAGATGCCGGCAAGCAGCACGCCGAGCCCCGCCCATTGCACCCAGGTGAAGCGCTCGCCGAAGATCAGCACCGCGCCGATCATCGCGAACAAGGGGCCGGTGCCGCGCACCACCGGATAGACCACCGTATAGGCGCCCTTCACATAGGCCATGCCCTGCAGGGTCTTGTAGACGACATGCACCGCGAAGCAGAGCGCGAAGATCGGCCACATATGCGGCTCGGGCCTGGGGACGAGGAACAGCGCGACCGGCATCGCCATGATCCCGTAGCAGAAGTCGATCGCCCCGCGGCTAAGCCAGGGATCGTGCCGTCCCTTCTGCAGCGCACCGAAAATTGCGTGCAGGAAAGCCGCGGACAGCGCCAGCAGCATTGCCAGGGTGCGCCCCTGGTCGGTACCTTCGAGCGACAGGAGCCAGCCGGACATGATCACCTCGGAACAACGACCCCCTGCCTATGCCCCCTCCGGACCCCGTCCCGCAAGACCGGCGCGCCGCCGCGGGGCACGGAAAAAGTGAGCAACGTCCTCGAGATGCTCGGCCACGAGCTGGCCGGCGGCTTCGCGGCAACGCCCCTGCCGGTGGCGGCGCTGCGGCTCTGCGCGGCGCTGGTCCTGGGCGGCGCGCTCGGGGTCGAGCGCCAGGTCCGGCACAAGGCGGCCGGGCTGCGCACCCATATGCTGATCGCCATCGCCGCCTGCCTCTTCACGCTGATCGCGCTCGACCTGATGGCGCTGCCCGGGGACACGACCACGCTGCGCACCGACCCGCTGCGGCTGATCCCGGCAGTGACGTCGGGCGTGGCCTTCCTGGCCGCTGGCACGATCATCTTCCAGGGCGACCGGGTGCACGGGCTGACCACCGGCGCCAGCATGTGGATGGCCGGCGCCGTGGGGCTGGCCTGCGGCATCGGCAATATCCCGATGGCCGCGCTGGCCACCGTCCTGGCGCTGATCGTGCTGGAGCTCATCCGGCGGCTGGAGCACCGCGGCTAGCCGCCCGCCCGTCAAGACGCCGGCCGAAGGCGCTGACAGCCCGTCCGCGGGAACGCCGGCGGCGCCGCTTCGGCCGCAGCCGGAAGCGTCAGGCCTGGACGTCGAGCCCGGTCAGCGCGGCGGCGAATTCCTCGGGATCGAAGGGCGCCAGATCCTCGATCTGCTCGCCCACCCCGATGGCGTGGATCGGCAGGCCGAACCGGTCGGCCAGCGCCACCAGGACGCCGCCCTTCGCCGTGCCGTCGAGCTTGGTCATGACGAGGCCCGAGACATCGGCCAGCCGCTGGAATTCCTGCACCTGCGTCACCGCGTTCTGCCCCGTCGTCGCGTCGAGCACCAGGAGCGTGTTATGCGGCGCCTCGGGGTCCTTCTTGCGGATGACCCGGACGATCTTGGCCAGCTCCTCCATCAGGTCGGCGCGGTTCTGCAGCCGCCCGGCGGTGTCGATCATCAGCAGGTCTGCGCCGTCGCGCTGCGCCTGCTCCATCGCCTCGTAGGCCAGGCTGGCCGGGTCCGAGCCCTCGGGCGCAGTCAGAACCGGCACGCCGGCGCGCTGGCCCCAGACCTGCAGCTGCTCGACCGCCGCGGCGCGGAACGTGTCGCCGGCGGCGATCACCACGTTCTTGCCCGCCGCACGGAACTGCGAGGCCAGCTTGCCGATCGTCGTGGTCTTGCCCGAGCCGTTGACCCCCACGACCAGCACCACCTGCGGCGTCCTGGGATAGAGCGGCAGCGGCCGCGCCACCGGCTCCATGATGCGGGCGATCTCCTCGGCCATGACCTGCTTCAGCTCGGCGGTGGAAAGCCGCTGGCCCATCCGCCCCTCGGCCATGTTCGCCGTCACCCGCGCGGCGGTCTCGACGCCCATGTCGGCGGTAATCAGCAGATCCTCGATCTGCTCCAGCATCTCGTCATCGAGCGCGCGGCGCAGCGCGCCGGAACTGTCGGCGCGGCCCAGCATCCGCGCGAAGAGCCCGCCCTTCTTCTCCGGGCCGGGCGCGGGCGCGGCCGCCGGAGCGGGCATGGCAGGGGCAGGCGCCGGAGCGGGCGCAGGTCCGGGCACCGGTGCGGGGGCCGGCACGGGCGCCGCTTCCGGCGCAGGGGCCGGAGCTGGCGCAGGGGCAGGCGCGGGCGCGGGCGCGGGGTCTGCGGCAGGCTGCGGCGCGGCAGGAGTGTCCGGGGCGTCGACGGAGCCTTCCTCCTCGACGATCGCCTCGAGCCCGTCCTCGATCTTCGAGGAGGACTTGAACATCCGGTCTTTCATTTTCTTGAAGAACGACATGGAAACGGCTCCGTCTGGGTCGGAGCCTGCCTAAACGTCCTTGCGCCCCAAGGGAAGACCCCGGCGCGGAAACCGCAGCGCCCGGCAGGTCCGCCGGGCGCGCGGCCGCATCACAGCGCCCGGTGGCCGATATCGCGGCGGCAGAAGCCCTCGGGCCAGTCGAGCGCGTCGATCAGCGCATAGGCGCGGTCGCGGGCCTCGGCGAGCGTCGCGCCGCGGGCGGTGGCGTTCAGCACCCGGCCGCCGGTGGCGACGACATGGCCGTCCTTCAGCGCGGTCCCGGCATGGAACATCACCTGGTTGCCGTCTTCCTCCAGCGCGTCGAGCCCGCGGATCTCGGTGCCCTTCGCGTAGCTGCCCGGATAGCCCGCAGAGGCCATCACCACCGTCATCGTGTGGTCGTCGGCCCAGTTGACCTGCATCCCGGCCAGCCGCCCGTCGGTGCAGGCCTCGATCAGATCCAGCGCCTGGCCGCCGAGCCGCAGCATCAGCGCCTGGCATTCGGGATCGCCGAAGCGGGCATTGTACTCCACCAGACGCGCGCGGCCGTCCTCGATCATCAGACCGGCATAGAGCACGCCCACATAGGGCGTGCCGCGGCGCGCCATCTCCTTCAGCGTCGGCAGGACGATCTCCGCCATCGCCTGCGCCTGGATCTCCGCCGACAGGACCGGCGCCGGGGAATAGGCGCCCATGCCGCCGGTATTGGGGCCGGTATCGCCCTCGCCCACCCGCTTGTGGTCCTGCGCCGTGCCGATCGGCAGCGCGGTCTCGCCGTCGCAGAGGATGAAGAAGGAGGCCTCCTCGCCGGTCATGAACTCCTCGATCACCACCGCCGCGCCCGCGGATCCGAAGGCGCCGCCGAAGATGTCCTCGACCGCGTCGAGTGCGTCCTGCAGCTCCATCGCCACGATCACGCCCTTGCCCGCGGCCAGCCCGTCGGCCTTGATGACGATCGGCGCGCCCTGCGCCCTGACGTAGTCGAGCGCGGGGGCGGCGGACTCGAAGCGGGCATAGGCCGCGGTCGGCGCATTGCAGGCGTCGCAGACCGCCTTGGTGAAGGATTTCGAGGCTTCCAGCTCGGCCGCCGCCTGGCTCGGGCCGAAGCAGCGCACGCCCGCCTCGCGCAGGCGGTCGGTGACGCCCGCGACCAGGGGCGCCTCGGGGCCGACGATCACCAGGTCGATGGAGTTCTCCTGGGCGAATTCGACCACCGCGCCGCCGTCATTGACGTCGAGCGCCGCGCATTCCGCGATTGCCGCGATCCCGGCATTGCCCGGTGCCACGATCAGCCGGTCGCATTTCGGGTTCTGCTTGACCGCCCAGGCCAGCGCATGCTCGCGCCCGCCGCCACCGAGAATGAGAATGTTCATGCCGCCTCCGCTGGGTTTCCGCACCGCCTCCTAGGCAAGACCCGCCGCAGAGGCAAGCGCCATGCCCGCCCGCGCCGGGGAACCTTGCGCCGGGGTCGCGGGTTTTCCCCGCAGGAGATGCTGAAAGGAGAGACCCATGTCCGACCTTCGCCCCGCAACCTACTTCCTCGTCCCGCCCGCCTCGGGCGGCACTGCCTGGGTGCTGCATGGCGACCGCTGCCATGGCCGCGCGCTCGACGGCCCGGCCGAGCTGGTCGGCCGCTTCGACCGGCCCGCCGATGCCATGGCCGAGGCCCGCACGCTCCGCGGCGCAGTGGCGGCCTGCCCCGACTGCTGCCCCGCCTGCCACGAGGCCCAGGCGCTTCGCCGCGCGCTCGAGCCCGCCTGACGGCTTTTCCTCCGCGCGCCGCTCGGCTAGGGTCGCGCCGCGCAGCGGAGACGACCATGGACCTGTTCGAAGACGATCCCCAGCCGGGCGGCAACGCCCCCGAATTCACCGTGTCCGAGATCTCGGGCGCCGTGAAGCGCACGGTGGAGGGGAATTTCTCCCATGTGCGCGTGCGCGGCGAGCTGGGGCGCATCTCGCGGCCGCGCTCGGGCCACATCTATCTCGACCTGAAGGACGACCGCTCGGTCCTGGCCGGGGTGATCTGGAAGGGCCAGGCGGCGCGGCTGCCAATGCAGCCCGAAGAGGGGATGGAAGTCGTCGCCACCGGGCGGCTGACCACTTTCCCGGGCCAGTCCAAGTACCAGATGGTGATCGAGGACATGGTCCCCGCAGGCGCCGGCGCGCTGATGGCGATGCTGGAGAAGCGCAAGGCCAAGCTCGAGGCCGAGGGGCTCTTCCGTCCCGAGCGCAAGCGGCCCCTGCCCTACCTGCCCGAGATCATCGGCGTCGTCACCTCGCCCTCGGGCGCGGTGATCCGGGACATCCTCCACCGGCTGCGCGACCGCTTCCCGCGCAAGGTGCTGGTCTGGCCGGTCGCCGTGCAGGGCCAGCGCTGCGCCATCGAGGTCGAGAACGCGATCAAGGGCTTCAACCGGCTCACCCCGGGCGGCGCGCTGCCGCGTCCGGACGTGTTGATCGTCGCCCGCGGCGGCGGGTCGGTCGAGGATCTCTGGGGCTTCAACGAGGAGATCGTCGTCCGCGCGGCCGCCGAGTCGCAGATCCCGCTGATCTCGGCCGTCGGGCACGAGACCGACACGACGCTGATCGACTTCGCCTCCGACCGGCGCGCGCCGACGCCCACGGCCGCGGCCGAGATGGCGGTGCCGGTGCGGCTGGAGCTGATGGCCTGGCTCGACAACCAGGGCGCGCGGCTCGCACGCGCCGGCGGGCAGAGTGTGCTCCTGCGCCGCCAGCGGCTGCGCGACCTCGCCCGTGCCCTGCCCCGTCCCGAGGCGCTGGCCGAAACCGCGCGGCAGCGGCTCGACCTGGCCTCCGACCGGCTGCCGCGGGCGCTGCGGGATCTGGCCCAGGCACGCCGCTCGCGCCTCGTGGAGCTCTCGGCCGAGCTCTCGCCCCGCCGCCTCGGCGACAGGCTGCGCCATGACCGCACCCGGCTCGACGATCTCTCGCGGCGGCTGGAGCGCAGCCTCTCGACCAATGCCCAGCGCGAGCGCTCGCGCCTCGACGCGGTCTCCTCGCGGCTGCCGGGCGCCGGAACGGCCGCGCTGCGCCGCCGCCGCGAGCGGCTCGGCACGCTCCGGCTCAGCGCCGTGCCGCTGCGCCGCAGCCTGTCGCAGGGCGCCGCCGATCTCTCCCGCCTCGCCCCGCGCCTGCCCAAGGCGCAGGAGGCGCGGCTGCGCGAGCTCTCCGCCCGCCTGACCGCGCTGGAGCGCATCCGTCAGAGCTACGACCACGGCGCGGTCCTGGCCCGCGGTTTCGTTCTGGTCCGCGACGGATCGGGCGCGCTCGTCACCAGCCGCGCAACGGCCAAGCCGGGCGAAGCGCTGGAGCTGGAATTCTCCGACGGCCGCCGCGCCGCCACCGCCGGCCCCGACTAGGCCGCGGCCGCATAGCGGCAGCGCGCAGAGACCGGCGCGGCGTCCCGGACAGGCGCGGAGCTGTCGACGAACGGCCCGCCAAGGCCCGATGGTCCGCTCCTCGCGGCACCGGCCGGCTGTTGTCCCTCCGGTCTCATCGCGCGCGGCTCGGCTCCGCCCGCCCCGCGCCGCGGCAAAAAAGGCCCGACGGCCTGTTCCTCGCGACACCAACCGGCTGTTGTCCCTCCGGTCCCATCGCGCGCGGCTCTGCTCCGCCCGCCCCGCGCCGCGCCGCGGCAAACTCGGGGCTGGCCCGCGTGTCACGGGTGGTCCACCGAGATATCCCTGAGCAAACAGCCAGAGGCCCGCCCCTCCTTCAGGGCGACCGCCCGCAGCACGCGGAAATGCCCGGCCAGGCCGCTGGCAAGGGCAAATCACGCCTGGGCACTTCCGTGTCTCGGGATCACCATCGCGGCAGAGGCGGTCCCGGCACGCAATTTGACGTGCGACGCGGAATGACGGCCCTCCGAGCATGTCATCGCCGCAATCCGCAGCCCTTGCAGCCGCGAGCCAGCCAGTCATCACCTTGTTCGGAACATGTTGCCCAGGATCGCACGGTCCGGCGCATCCTGGCGTGACATGCCCGCAGAATTCGCCCGGCCAGGGTCCTGGCGCTGCTGGAAAAGCCGCTTCGGGCAGGTTCACCGGTCCCGTGCTGACGAGGCGAAGGCGATGCCGGCACACGAGCCGCAGGGGCGGCCCGCCCTGTCCGGCACCGGATCGCTGCGCAGCCTGATCCCGCCCGCCCACCTGCTCCTGCGGGTTGATGCGGTCACTCGTCGGTCCCCCCCGCATTCCTCACAAGGGCCGCCCGGGCATGGCCCCCGGCGCTGCGATCCCCCTGACGCTGGCGGGCTTCCGCACCGGAATCGTCCGGCGCCGGTGGCTCGGGAGGGAAGCGCAGGTGGACCTGCCGATCCGCTGCGCCGCGCGCTGCACGAGGGACTGCCGGAGCCCTCGTCGCGCGCCCCCGGCAGCGCCCCTGCGGAGAAACGCTCCGGACGGTCTCCGCGCGGGTCGCCCGGCAGGGCCGGAAGGCGGGATTGGCCAAGGCCGAGACGGTCCGCATGGAGGCCCCCGCGATCCGGGCCCTTGCCCGCAAGGATGCGCTGATCGTGCAGCAGCTCGATGCCGTCGAAGGGCTGCCGCGTGCCAAGGGCAGGCGCAGGCAACTCTGCGCGACCGCCCCTGACGCGAGTTCACGGCCGAGGCGCCACCTGATGAAGCGCCGCTGGCGATGGCGCCCAGGACGCCCAGGCATCCGCGCGGCAGGCCACCGCCCTTCGAGGATCACGGTGGCGTGGCGGCGGCGTCGAACAGGGGACACGCGAGGCGCAGGACACCGGCCGCGCCTCCGGACAGGGGGATGCCATTGCAGGAGCGCTCGGCGCAGATCACGGCGCATGCGGGCCGTGGAACAGGCAGCGCCCATGCGGACCTGAAGGATCGAGAGTCCGGCTGCGCCATTCCGGCCCCCAAGCCGGTGCGGCGCGAGGCGGCGGGCTTCAGAGGGTTCGCCGCCGTCTTCGCCTCCGTCATGGCAAAGGACTTGCCAGAGCCCACATTTGCCCTGCCCAGGTTGTCCTGCCCAGGACAGGCTAGAATGCCGACAATGCGCTGGAAGAACTTGAGGAACTCCGCTTCGCCGCGCTCATCCCGATGGGCCGGAACCGCAAGGAGCGGTGCCAACCGGAGTTCCACCGCTGGCGCAGCCTGATCGAGCGATGCGTCCCGAAGCTGAAGATGCGTCCTAGAGCTGAAGCGGCGGCGACGGGCTGCGACTGGACCGTGCCGGGCTGCCCTGGGATCGCAGATAGCGCCCCCTCTCCGCATCTGGCGGCGCTTCCCGCCAATATGGCCGAGGCTCCGGAGACCCCCGGACCGCACAGCCCGGTCCGGGCCGGAAACACTGCCGCCCCGCGCGCGTCTCAGGCGCCCAGATAGGGCGCCGGGCACTGCATCGGCTCGGAGGAGCGCTGTACCTCGTAGAGCCAGGTCCCCTGCGGATCGCTGTCCGCCCTCGCGCCGAGCCGCCCGCCCTCGTTGACGAATTGCCAGCATTGCAGCGGGATCCCGTCGCCGTAGTCGAAGCAGATCTGCCCGCCGGCCTCGTACCAGGTGCCCTCTTCGCACTCGCCGCCGATCTGCCGCCAGATCACCTTGCGGCCGGGCAGGTACTGCTCCATGCCGTAGACCCGGCCGTCATGGGCATAGGTGACGGTGTGGCCGTCGACATAGGCGCCGAACTCGTCGCCCGACATCGGCTGCCCGGCCAGGACAGCCTCCCCGGCCAGCACCAGGGCGGCAGCGGCCGCTGCCATCGCATGCATCCGTCGCGTCATCGCAGTCTCCGTCTGGGCCCGGCGGAAGGAAAGCGGGGCGCGGGCGGCGCCACCCTACACCGGATGGCGCCCGGCCAACAGCCCGGCACCGGTCACGATGGGGTCAGGCGCCCCGCCGCCGCTCTCCGCGGCCCTCGGGCGCGCGGACGGGCAGCGCCGCGGGCCGGGCGCCGCCACGGGCGCCACGGCTGTCGCGGCGCCTCCCCGGGGATCAGATCTGCTTCTCGGGGATGCGCACCACCAGCCCGTCCATCGCCGCCGTCACCGGGATCTGGCAGGTCAGGCGCGAGCTGCCGGGCTTCGGCTCGAAGGCGAAGTCCAGCATGTCCTCTTCCATCGTCTCGATCGCCGGCAGCTTCTCCGCCCAGGCTTCGTCGACATAGACATGGCAGGTCGAGCAGGCGCAGGCGCCGCCGCAATCGGCGTCGATCCCGGGCACGCTGTTGTCCCGCGCCCCTTCCATCACCGTCAGCCCGACAGGCACTTCGACGACATGTTCCGTGCCGTTATGCTCGATATAGGTGATCTTGGGCATGCTCGCATCCTCACTGGCTCTGTACCGACCCGGTCCATTTAGGCGATGCGGGCGGGCATTGCCAGTACCCCGGCCGGCTTGCGTGAACGCGCAAATGTTCGCTATGTGTTCTCATGGCCCCCGACTCGCCGCCCGCCCCGCCAGCCGATGCCGCCGCGCCCTGGCCGCGCCCGCCCGCCGCGCTGCCCGCCTGCTGGCTCGACCGCCCGCCGCAGGGCGCCCGCGCCACCGTCGCCGGGCTGGTGCTGGTGCGGCAGCGCCCGGGCACCGCCAAGGGGGTGATCTTCGTCACCCTCGAGGACGAGACCGGCGTCGTGAATGTCATCATCTGGCGCAGCATCTACGAGCGCTTCCGCCGCGCGGTGATCGCCGGGCGGCTGCTGCGCGTCACCGGGCGGATCCAGCGCGAGGCCGGGGTGACCCACGTGGTCGCCGAGACGGTCGAGGATCTCTCCGCCCTGCTCGACGGGCTCGCCCGGCCGCAGGACCCGCCCGGCTAGAGGTAAAGCTGCGTCGCGATCAGGAACAGCACCAGCACGCCGAAGACGTCATTGGCGGTGAGGATGAATATCCCCGTCGCCACCGCCGGATCCATCTTCAGCGCATGCAGCGCCAGCGGCACCACCGTGCCCATCGTGCCGGCCATGACGATCACCAGGAACTCCGCCAGCCCGACCGTCGCCGCCAGCATCCCCGGCCGGTCGATCCCGCCGAGCAGCGAGACGCAGAGGATCAGCCCGGCAATCGCCAGCCCCATCGCCGCGCCGTTGAACGCCGCCGCCCCGATCTCGCGGCCCAGCCGCGCCGGCAGGTCGCCGCGCCAGGACGCCCCGCCCGAGAGCGACTGGATCGACACGGTCGAGGCCTGCATGCTGGCATTGCCCGCCGTCGCGCAGACCACCGGGATGAAGCTCGCCAGGATCGCCGCCTCGGTCAGCGTCGCCTCGTAGCTGCCGATCACCGTCGCGGTCAGCGTCGCGCCGAGCAGCCCCGCCACCAGCCAGGGCAGCCGCCGCCGGACGATCTGCGGCAGCCGGTCGGCGCCCGAGGACTCGGGCGAGAGCCCGGCCATCAGGAACATGTCCTCCTCGGCCTCCTCGCGGGCGATCTCCTCCAGTCCGCGGCGGCTGATCGCGCCGAGCAGCCGCCCTTCGGCATCGACCACTGCCAGCGCCCGGCCATGGCGCTTCTGCGCCAGCGCCAGCACCTCCTCCTGGTCGGTCGCGGCCGAGACCTGCGGCGGATCGCGGCGCATCACCTCGGAAATCACCGTCCCGGGCGCATGCAGCAGCAGGTCGCGGATGCGCAGGTAGCCGACCAGCCGCCGTTCGGCATCGACCACATGGACGCCCTCGATCCGCTCGATCTCGCCCGAGCGGCGGCGGATGTCCTCGACCAGCGCTCCGATGGTCCAGCCCTGCGGCACCGAGAGGCTGCCGAATTGCAGATGCGCCGCGGCGCTGTCCCAGTGATAGGCCAGATCGGCGCGCAGCGCCTCCGCATCCGGCCGCTCCGCCAGCAGCCCGGCGGCCATGCCGGGCGGCAGCTCGCGCAGCAGACGCAGCGCGGCCTCGGGGCGGAACTTGCGGATCAGCTTGGCGAAGCGCGCCCGGGTCTCCGGCGCGACCAGCACCGCCTGCAGCCGCGGGTCTAGCTCGGCCAGGATGGCCAGGCTGGTCTCCTCGGGCAGCCACAGCAGCAGCCTCTGCGCGCGCTTCGAGCGCAGCCGGATCATCGCGGCCAGCATGTCGGCCGCGGGCCAGGCCGCCAGCGCCGCCAGCACCTCGCGCCGCGCCCCGGCCTTGATCATCCGGTCGAGCGCGCGCAGCGCCTCGGCATTGTGCCGCTCGGCCGCCTCGCCGCTGCCGCTGTCCCAGGCCAGCACGGCCGCTGCCGTCTCGGTCATCCTCGCGCCTCCCTGCTCCGATGCGTCCCTCCCTCCCGTTCTAGCGGGCCGAGGCGCTTCCGGGGGGCGGGCAAAAGGGCACAGCCCGGAACGCGGAAAGGGCCGCCCGCGGCGGCGGACGGCCCTTTCCGGCAGGAATTGCGGCTGCGATCAGCTGTCGGCCTGCATCGCCTCGATCGAGATGAAGACCTCGACCTCGTCGGAGACATAGGGGGCGTACATGCCCATGTCGAAATCCGTGCGGGTGATGGTGGTGGTGGCGTTGAAGCCGATCCAGGGCTTGCCGGCCATCGGGTGGTCGCCCTTCTGGGTCATGGTGGTGTCCAGCGTGACCGGCTTGGTGATGCCGTTGATGGTCAGGTCGCCGGTGATCTCGGCGGTGTTCTCGCCGGTCACTTCGATCGAGGTCGAGGTGAAGCTGCCTTCGGGGTTTGCCTCGGCGCCGAAGAAGTCATCGGTCTTGAAATGCGCGGTGCGCTCGTCGTCGCCGGTGAAGAGCGAGGTGATCGGGAAGGTGACCGAGACCGAGGAGGCGGCCGGATCGGCTTCGTCGAACTGGATGTCGCCGGTGATGCCCGAGAACATGCCGTAGGTCGTGGAGAAGCCCAGGTGGTTGTAATGGTAGATGATCTGGGCGTGGGTGGTGTCGACGGTGTAGGTGTCGGCGGCCAGGGCGCCGGTCGCGGCAAAGGCGGTCATGGCGGTGGCAAGCAGGAACTTTTTCATGGAACGTCTCCGGAAGATTGGGTTGCTGCCCGGAATGTCGTCTGGCATGCCGTGCAAGTCCATTGCCGCTTTGCTCACGGGTTCTGTGCGCCGGCGAACAGAACCGCGACGATCTGTGCATTGCCCCCGCGCCCGGACCGCGCCCCGCCCTTGCCAAGCCGCGCGGAATGTGTATGAAGGCGCATCCTTCGCAAAGTCACATGAACGGCGCGGCCTCTCGCGGAGCGGGGCGGAGGACGGAACCTGCTCCTATGAAACGCGCCTGAACAGAACTGGAGCCCGCATGCCCTTCTATGAGCATGTCTTCATTGCGCGGCAGGACCTGTCCAACGCGCAGGCCGAAGGTCTCGTGGAGCACTTCTCCACCGTCCTGTCGGACAATGGCGGCAAAGTCGTCGAGTCCGAGTACTGGGGCGTCAAGACGATGGCCTACAAGATCAACAAGAACCGCAAGGGCCACTACGCCTTCCTGAAGACCGACGCCCCGGCGCCGGCCGTGCAGGAGATGGAACGCCTGATGCGCCTGCATGACGACGTCATGCGCGTCATGACCATCAAGGTCGAAGGCCACGAAGAAGGCCCCTCCGTCCAGATGCAGAAGCGCGACGAGCGCGATGGCCGCCGCGGCCGCGATCGCGACCGGTAAGGAGAGACTGACATGGCAACCAAACCGTTTTTCCGCCGCCGCAAGGTCTGCCCGTTCTCCGGCGACAACGCGCCGAAGATCGACTACAAGGACACCCGTCTCCTGCAGCGCTACATCTCCGAGCGCGGCAAGATCGTGCCGTCCCGCATCACCGCCGTCTCGGCGAAGAAGCAGCGCGAGCTGGCCCGTGCCATCAAGCGCGCCCGCTTCCTCGCCCTGCTGCCCTACGCCGTGAAGTAAGGAGCGATTCCCATGGAAGTGATCCTTCTCCAGCGCGTCGCCAAACTCGGCCAGATGGGCGAGGTCGTCTCCGTCAAGGACGGTTACGCCCGCAATTTCCTGCTGCCGACCGGCAAGGCGCTGCGCGCCTCGGACGCCAACATCAAATCCTTCGAGGCCCGCAAGGCCCAGCTCGAGGCCGATAACCTCGAGACCAAGAAGGAAGCAGAGGCAATGGCCGCCAAGCTCGACGGCCAGCAGTTCATCGTGATCCGCTCCGCTTCGGATGCCGGTGCGCTCTACGGCTCGGTCACCCCGCGTGACGCCGCCGATGCCGCGACCGCCGAGGGCTTCACCCTCGACCGCAAGCAGGTCAAGCTGTCGAAGCCGATCAAGGATCTGGGCCTGCACACCGTGCACGTGACCCTGCATCCGGAAGTCGAAGTCGACATCCACCTGAACGTCGCCCGTTCCAAGGAAGAAGCCGAGCTGCAAGCCTCCGGCAAGTCGATCCAGGAACTGGCTGCCGAAGCCGAAGCCGCCGCAGAATTCGAGATCGCCGAACTGTTCGACGAAATCGGCTCCGCAGCGCTCGACGACGAGAGCGGCGATTCCACGCCCCAGCCGGACCTGGAAGACCGCCCGGAATCCTGATCCGGGCCTTCCGAAAGACAGGAAAGCGCGCCGCTCGGCAGAGCGGCGCGCTTTTCCTTTGCGCGGTCCCTAGAGGAAGGCGAAGCCTTCGAGACCGACCAGTCCCAGCCCGACAACCGTGAGCAGGAAGAAGCAGCAGCCGGAATGGCGCATGGCGATGTCCCCCTTGGCAGCCTGTCCCGCAGTCATACGCCGCCAGGCTTAATGCGCCGCTAACCGCGACGGGAGGGGACGGCCCCGAGGCCGCCCCGGCCGCGCTCAGGCGGAGAAGTCCGGATCGAGGGTGATCGACCACAGCTCGTTGTCGCCGCGATCCATCAGCCGCACCTTCATCTGCTGCGTCGCGCCGTCGACATCGACGAGGCCGAAGAACTGCAGACCCGCGGACGGCGGCAGGTTCTGGCCCTGCTCCTCGCTCGGCGCCTTCACGTATTTCACCTCCGGCCCGAAGGTCATGTCGAGCGCGTTCGGCCCGAAGGTGCCCGCATGCAGCGGCCCCGAGACGAATTCCCAGAACGGGTTGAAGTCCTGCATCTGCGCCTTGTTCGGGTCGTAGTAATGCGCGGCGGTGTAGTGCACGTCGGCGGTCAGCCAGACGGTGTTGCGGATATCCGCCGCCTTGATGAAGCGCAGGATGTCGGCCAGCTCCAGCTCGCGGCCCTTGGCAGCGCCGTCATCGGCATTGGCGATCGCCTCGAAGAACTCGCCGTCGCGCACGACCAGCCCGATCGGCATGTCGGCGGCGATGACCTTCCAGGTGGCGGTCGAATTCGTCAGCTCGCGCTTCAGCCATTCGATCTGGCGGGCGCCGAGGAAGACGCTCTCGTCGTTGATCGCCTCCTGCAGGTTCGCCGTGTTCGGCCCGCGATAGGCCCGCATGTCGAGGAAGAACACGTCGACCATCGGCCCGTAGGACATCTTGCGGTAGACGCGGCCCGGCTCGGCCGGCTGGTAGCTGATCGGCGTCATCTCGTGGAAGGCCTGGCCCGCGCGGGCGGCGAGGACACGGACGTTCTTCTCGGTATAGCGGTCGTCGCCCGAGAGGTCCTTGCTGTCCGACCAGTTGTTGACGACCTCGTGGTCGTCCCACTGGAAGAAGGTCGGCACCGAGGCGTTCAGCGCCTGCACATGGCGGTCCATCAGGTTGTACTTCCACTGGCCGCGGTACTCGTCCAGCGTCTCGGCCACCTTGCGCTTCTCGTCGATCAGCAGCGTGTTCTTCCAGATCAGCTTGCCGTCCTTGACGGTCTCCTCTTCCATCGCGCCGTCGGCATAGATGGTGTCGCCGGAATGCAGGAAGAAGTCGGGCTCGTGCTTCGCCATGGTGGCATAGGTCAGCATGCCGTCATCGTCGATGCCGTAGCCCTGCCCCGCGGTATCGCCCGACCAGGCGAAGCGGACCGAGCGGCGCGAGGCCGGGGCGGTGCGGAAATGGCCGGTCAGCGGGTCGGAGACGGCGTTGAGGCTCGACAGGTCGGCCGCGGTGAAGCGGTAGAAGATGTCCTGGTCCGCGGGCAGCCCCTCGACCAGCCGCTTGACCGCCAGATCCGAGCCCGGCAGCGCGTTCAGCGGCGGCAGCTTGACGGAATTGGAGAAGCTCTCGGTGGTCGAGACCTCCATCATCACCCGCGAGGGCATGTTCACGCGGGTCCAGATCATGCCGGAATTGGCGGTCGCGTCGCCGGACTGCACGCCATGGGTGAAGACCGGGCGGTCATCGGCGCGGGAGATGGCGGGCATGGCGAGCGAAGCGGCAAGCACGGTGCCGCCGGAAAGCACGGAACGGCGGGAGATACGGGCGGTCATGTCACTGTCCTGTCGATGGATAGGCGTTTTCTGTGGCGCCCGTATGGCCCGGCCATCGCGACAGTTCCGCGACACTTGGGCGACGTTCCGGTGACATGGCGGCCCGCCCTTGGCGGAGCGCCCCTTCCCCGGACATGGACGCGGCAGTTGACCTTGCGTCCGATCCGGCCTAGCCCCCTGCTCCGGGGAGGCGACGGGGGGCAGGATGGGCATCGGCCGCGACGGCAGGATCACGGCGGTCGGCAACCGCCCCTTCCAGGAGGCGTTCCGCCCCCTGCTGGAGGAGGTCTGCGCCCGGCTCTCGCCCGCCGCCGAACCGCTGATCCACAGCCTCCATGTCTATGGCAGCGTCGCCGAGGCCCGTGCCGTGCCCGGACGCTCCGATCTCGACCTGTCGCTGATCTTCGGGGCGGCGCCCTCCGCTGCCGGGCGCCGCCGACTCGAGGCGCTGCGGCGGCAGATCGAGGCGGCGCATCCGGTCGCCAGCAAGGTCGATTTCGACATCGGCACCCTCGCGGAGCTCCGCTCCGCGGAGCAGGGCTTGGCCTGGCGCTACTGGCTGCGGCATCACTGCCGCTGCCTCTGCGGGCCGGACCCGGCCGAGGACATCCCGCTCTTCCGCCCCTCCCGCGCCCTCGCCCTGGCGGTGAAGGGCGATTTCGAGCGCGTGCTCGGCGGCTACCGCAGCGCGCTGGAGGCCGCCCCGCCCGGCGCGCCGGCCCGCCGCCTCATGCGGGAAGCGGCGCGCAAGCTGATCCGCTCCACCAATGTCCTGCGCCGCGAAGACGACCGCGACTGGCCGGACACGCTCGAGGACCACGCGGAGAAGCTCGCCCGCCGCCACCCCGGCCAGGGCGCTGCACTGCGTGCCTTCCTGCGCGAGGCGCGCGACCCCGGCGACGATCCGGCGGACTTCGCCGAGCGCCTTGGCGCGTTCACGGCCTGGATGGCGCAGGAGCTGCAGCGCAGCTAGGGCGCCTGCCCCTCGTTGCCTCGCGGCCCGCCCCCGGCATCGGCCGCGGGGCGACTCTGGACCCCGTCCCGGCGGATTGGGCGGGCGAAGCACCGCCTTGCGCCCTCCGCCCCCCGGGCCAGCCCGGCCTCGCTGGCCGTCACGGAACGCCCGGCGGAAACCTCCCGGAAGGGACGGCGCGCGGGACAAGGCGCGGCAGCGTCACCGGACGGCTTGGGGCGTCCCTGCATGAACGGCTCAGGAGAGGATAGCGCAGCTGCACCCGGGCCCGGCCCCGGCGGCGCACATCCTGCGGCTCGGGGGGCCGCCGCAGAAGACGGCGCGCGGCCCAGACCAACAGAGTCCCCGCTGCGCCTTCGGGGCCGTTCCGGGGCCGCACCTTCCGGCAGGCATGGCGCGGGAGACGCACGTATCGGAACGCCTCGCCCCTGCCGCGGCCGGTGCATACGCGGAACGGCCCGGACCCTCCCGGCACAGGCCGCGCGGGAGCTTCGACCCCCGGATCAGCCCCGACGGCGCCGTCCTCGCTTCAGCCGCCCAGCGATGCCGCGACTGCCTGACTCCAGGGCACCCTGAGCAGGCCCTGAAGCTGTCTCTGCCACAGGAGAGATCCGGGCGGCGGCAGGACATGCGTCCATGCCCGGCCCGGACGCCCCCGTCGTCGGTACGATCGCGGCAGGCGCCCAGACCCTTTCCCGGCAGCCAGCAACAGGGGGCGGACGGACCGGCGCGCCCGGCCTGCCGGGGCGCAGAGACCCGCGGA
Organism: Poseidonocella sp. HB161398; assembly: GCF_005870025.1. Taxonomy (GTDB): domain Bacteria; phylum Pseudomonadota; class Alphaproteobacteria; order Rhodobacterales; family Rhodobacteraceae; genus Mangrovicoccus. The sequence continues at coordinate 19,323 of NZ_VATA01000028.1, read as the reverse complement.
AATGCTGCGTCCGCGCACTGTCCCTGCCGCGATGCAGCAGGCTTCGTGGAGTTTCCGATTGACTTTCGGTCCGTCTGCCCCCATTTGACGGACTCGTAATCGCCCGGTGCCCCTGCTTCGCATGCACTGGATGCCCGGATGTCCCTTCGATGCGGCCGTCCCGGTCTGCGGTTACGCCCGCCGCGCTCCGAAGATGCGGTGGTGCCCGCAGCCCCTCCCCGGACTTCGCCGGACCCATTCCGCGGCCAATGACGCCGCCACGACAGGACATATCCATTCATGAGTTTCGACCAGATGGGGCTGAAGCCCCGCCTGCTGGAGGCGCTTGCCGCCGCCAAGATCACCGATCCGACCCCGATCCAGCAGCAGGCCATTCCGCATGCGCTGGAAGGCCGCGACGTCATGGGCCTGGCCCAGACCGGCACCGGCAAGACCATGGCCTTCGGCCTGCCGATCGCCCAGGCGCTGATGCACGAGCAGCAGAAATGCAAGCTGCGCAGCACCCAGGCGCTGATCCTCGCCCCGACCCGCGAGCTGGCACAGCAGATCCATGACAACCTCGCCATGATCACCGACGGCGCGCATCTGCGGCTGCACATCGTCACCGGCGGCGCCTCGATCAACCGCCAGGCGCAGAAGCTGTCGAAGGGCGTCCACCTGCTGGTGGCGACGCCGGGCCGCCTGCTGGACCTGATCGACCGCCAGGACCTGTCGCTGCACGACACGCGCTTCCTGGTGCTCGACGAGGCCGACCAGATGCTGGACATCGGCTTCATCCACGCGCTGCGCCGGATCGCCTCGCTGCTGCCGAAGACGCGCCAGACGCTGCTGTTCTCGGCCACCATGGCCGACCAGATGGAAGAGATCGCGCAGGCCTACCTGACCGATCCGGTGAAGATCTCGGTCACGCCTCCGGGCAAGACCGCCGACCGCATCGAGCAGGAAGTCCGCTTCATCGAGCAGCCGGAGAAGACCGGGCACCTGATCGACCTGCTCGGCGCCCACCCCTCCGAGTTGGCGCTGGTCTTCACCCGCACCAAGCACGGCGCCGACCGGCTGGCCCGCGCCGTCGAGAAGGCCGGCTTCGCCGTCGGCGCGATCCACGGCAACAAGAGCCAGGGCCAGCGCGAGCGCGCGCTGAAGTCGTTCCGCACCGGCCAGCTGAAAGTGCTGATCGCCACCGACGTCGCCGCCCGCGGGATCGACATCCCCGAGGTGCGCCATGTCTACAACTTCGACCTGCCGAACGTGCCGGACAACTATGTCCACCGCATCGGCCGCACCGCCCGCGCCGGGCGCGACGGCCGCGCCGTGGCGTTCTGCTCGACCGACGAGGTCAAGGAACTGAAGGCGATCGAGAAGCTGATCGGCAATGTGCTGGAGACCAGCTTCGGCGACCGTCCGCTCGGCGCCACCCACCGTCCGGCGAAATCCGGCGGCGGCCGCGGCGGCAAGCCCGGCGGCGCGCCGAAGCACGGCCGCCCGCAGGGCCAGGGCCATGGCCATGGCGACGGGGCGAAGGCCGGGAGCGGCCGTCCGCGCCGCGCGCGGAGCCGCCGCCGTCCGGCCAAGGCCAGCGCCGCCTGAGCCGCGGCCAAAGCCTGAAAACAGCAACGCCCTCCCCGACGGGAGGGCGTTTCCATGTCAGGCCCCCCGGTCCGGCTCAGCCGCGGCGGCGGCGCCGCGCCAGGAACCCGAGCCCGGCCAGCGCGGCCGAGATCATCCCCGCAGACGCCGGCAGCGGCACCTGCGCTTCGGGGGCCAGGCTATCGAGGCTGCCCGCCACGATCGCGACGCCAGCGGCATCCTCCCAGGCCAGATCGCGCAGCGTGACGATGCCGTCGCCATCGACCGTCAGGCTGGCCCAGCCGAAATGCTGGCCGTTCGACACATTCAGCGCGAAGCCCAGATAGCCGCGCACCACGCCGCTGTGCCGGACCCAGCTGCCGGTATAGCTCAGCGTGCCGGAATAGCCGCTGTAGTACATGTCCGCGAGCTTCGACGCCCCCGCATAGGCCAGGCCGGCATCGATCAGGCTGCCCGAGGCCAGCGCCCCGCCGGCCGTGACCCGGCTGCCATAGAGCCCGGAGGCCGTGACCTCGCTGTCAGTGGTGCTCCAGCCCGGATAATAATGGCGCCTGTAGTAATCGTAGAACCGCAGATCCGCCTGTCCGTCGCCATCCAGGTCGTAGACCGCGGACTGGTTGCTGGCGAGCGTCCGGTCGCCCAGGTCGATATGGACCACGGCGGCAGACGCCGAAGAGGCCGACAGCGCGAGCGCGGCCGCTGCGGCCGTCCTTGTCAGATGATGCATGCACGATATCCCTTGTTGCGCAATGGCTCCGGCCGGAAACCCGGCCCGGGAGAGGTCGCGCAGAAGGCGAAATCGATCAACTTTTAGGTGAACACAAGGTAAACGCCGCCCCGCGGAGCGCAGCCCCGAGCGCATGAAAAAGGGCGGGTCCGAAGACCCGCCCTTCCGTCATTCCGCCAGATGGCCGGAGATCACTCGTCCTCGAGCGACTCGACGGCTTTCTCCAGGTCTTCCTTCGACACTTCGGTCTCGGTGACCTGCGCCAGTTCGAAGACGTAGTCGACGACCTTGTCCTCGAAGATCGGGGCGCGCAGCTGCTGCTGGGCCTGGGCGTTCTGCTGGATGAACTCGAAGAACTGGCGTTCCTGGCCCGGGTACTGGCGCGCCTGCGCCATCACCGCCTGGGTCATCTCGGCTTCGGTCACTTCGATCTCGTTGACGCGGCCCAGCTCGGCCAGCAGCAGGCCAAGGCGCACGCGGCGCTCGGCGAGCTTGTTGTGCTCGTCGGTCGGCGTGATTTCCGGGTGGTCATGGCCGTGCACGTCGGGGTTTTCCTCGTGCCACAGCTGGTGCGCGATCTGGCCGGCTTCCGCCTCGACCAGGGTCGGCGGCAGGTCGAAGGAGACCAGGCCGTCCAGCGCGTCCAGAAGCTTGCGCTTCTGCACCTGGCGGGAGGCGCCTGCGTATTCGGCTTCGAGGCGCTCGCCGATCTGGGTCTTCAGCGCGTCCAGCGACTCGGCGCCGTACTGCTTGGCCAGCTCGTCGTCGATCGCGGTCGGCTTCGGCGTGTCGATGTGCTTGATCGTGCAGTCGAAGGTGGCTTCCTTGCCGGCCAGGTGCTCGGCGCGGTAGTCTTCCGGGAAGGAGACGGTCACGACCTTCTCGTCACCGACATGCACGCCTTCCAGCTGCTCTTCGAAGCCCGGGATGAACTGGTTGGAGCCCAGCTCCAGCGGGAAGTCCTCGGCCGCGCCGCCTTCGAAGGGCTCGCCGTCGACCTTGCCGACGAAGTCCATGGTGACCTTGTCGCCCTTCTCGGCGTAGCCGCCCTCGATCCGGTCTTCCCAGCTCTTGGCGTTCTCGGCGAGGTTCTTCAGCGCCTCGTCGATATCCTCGTCGGAGGCCTTCACGACCAGCTTCTCGAGCGAGATCGTCTTCAGGTCGACTTCCGGGATTTCCGGCAGCTTCTCGTAGGACATCTCGACGGCGACGTCGTCACCCTCTTTCCAGTCCTCGTTGGTCATCTTGACCTGCGGCTGCAGCGCCGGACGGTCGCCGGACTCCTCGAAGTGCTTGCTCATCGCACCGTCGATGGTTTCCTGCATGGCTTCGCCCAGGATCTGCGGGCCGAACTGCTTCTTCAGCAGCGGCAGCGGAACCTTGCCCTTGCGGAAACCCTTCATCTGGATTTCCGGCTGCGCCTCGGTGAGCTTCTCCATCACCTTGGCATCCAGTTCCGCGGCGGAGACGAGGATCTGGTAGCCGCGCTTCAATCCTTCGTTCAGGGTCTCGGTGACCTGCATGGGTGGTTCCTTCTTGAAAGGCCGTCTCTAGGTTGCCGGGCGGTGTATGGGCAAGGACGGGCCGATGCAACCCCTGCCGGCATGCGGCGGCGTCCTCGGTCAGAAAAACAAGGGCCATGAGCCGCTCCGGACGGCGATTCCCGCCCCCGGGAGGGGCGGAAGCGGCCGGGCGGGCGCGGCAGGGCCTCAGGCGCGGGACTCAGGGCCCGGATGCAGCGTCACGACATGGTTGTCCCAGGCGACGTCCTGGCGCGACAGCGCCGCCAGGCGGGCGCCGTCGATCCGCGCCACGCGGCCGGTTCCGGCGGTGGTCAGGATGCCCTCGCCAGTGGCGGCCAGGCCGCAGACATCCGCCTCCTCGATGCAGGCCAGCGGCGCGCCGCTTTCGGTGTCGAAGCACTGCACCACCGAGCCCCGGGGCGAGCTGATCGCCGCCACCTTGCCATCGCGCGACATCGCCACCGACCCGGCATAGCCCTTCATCCTGTGGTGGATGCCGGGGCCGAAGGCCGGAAAGAGCGGCGCCGCGCCCTGGCGGTGCAGCATCAGCAGCGGCGGCGCCTGGGCGATGTCGCCCTCCCACTGCATGGCCGCCGCGACCAGCCCGTCGGCGCGCAGCGCCAGGTGGCGGATCGAGTTCAGGTGCCATTCCGGCGGCAGGTCGACCGTCTCGGTCAGCGTGCCGTCGGGATCGGCATAGGACAGATTCGGCTTCATCAGCGGCAGGTTCAGCTTGGCGCGGCCGCTGTCGGGATGGGTGTCGATGCCCCCATTGGCGATCACCAGCCGGTCGCTGCCGGGCAGCGGCATCACGTCATGCGGCCCGACCCCGCCGGAATGGAACTCGCCGATCCGCCGGTAGCCCGCCGTCGCGTCCCAGATGCCGATCCGCCCCTCGCCCAGGTCATAGGCATTCTCCGGGGTGTAGAGCAGCGTGCCGTCATGGGAGAAATTGCCGTGCCCCATGAAATGCCGGTTCTCCGGCGATTCGAGCCGCGCCAGCTCGGCGCCGCTGCGGCAGTCCAGCACGATCGCGAAGGTGCCGGGACGGCGGGCGAAGGCGATCGCCTCGGGGCGTTCGGGATGGGCGGCGCCGGCATGGCCGCGCCCGGGCAGCGGCAGGGTGAAGACCACCTCGCCCGAGCTCTTCAGCCCGCAGAGCACGAAGCTGTCCGGCCCGGTCCTGCCGGCGGCGATGAAATCCGGGGCCCCGGCCTCGGCCCAGCTCGGGCGCGGCAGGGCGCCGGCGGCCAGAAGTCCTGCAAGGAAGCTGCGGCGCGAGGTCATGTCAGTCTCCGTCCTGCGAGTTGAAGCCCTGGGTCAGGCCGAGCGGCCCGCCCACATGTTCCTTGACGTCCTCCAGCACGTCGCCGACGCGCTGCTGCACGGTCTCGACGCGGAAGCGGCCCATCGGGTCGGCGACCTCGCCGAGCGCCGGATCGCCCAGCCGCGCCAGGGTGACATAGGCCCGGTCATAGACCTTGCGCAGCGCCTCGGCATCCTCCGGCGCGTCCTGCGCCAGGATCATCGCCAGCGCCTCGGTGCCCTCGAGCGACAGCTCGACATGCCGGACCGAGCGGCCGGAGCGGCGCGCCTCGGCGCGGGCCGGGCGCGGCCGGTCGAACTCGCCCATCGGCCGGCCCAGCCGCGCCTCCTCGGTGAATTGCAGCCCGGTCGTGACCTGGGTGTAGAGCGCGGCCAGCGCCTCGGCCTCGCTGCGATAGGGCGTGTCGGGCCCGGGATGGCGCAGCCCCTCGGCATAGGGCCCGTGCCAGTCATCGGCGATCAGCCGCGCGGTGGTGGCGATATCGGCGGCGATGGCGCGGACCAGCTTGCAGCCATATTCGCCGGCATCGGCGAATTGCGGGTCGTAGAGCATGAATTCCAGCGCCGTGAAGCCATGCGCGGCGATCGAGACGTCATGGAAGGCCGCCGGATCGTCCACCGCCGGATCCGCGCTGTCGACCAGCCCCTGCAGCGTCTTCGGGATGAAGCCGCGCGCATCCGGCCAGAGCCCGAAGGAGAAGGCGCGGTTCTCCACCTCGGTCGGGCCGAAACGCAGATGGCTCATCCGGATCCAGGCATCCCAGGCGTCGTTGAAGGCCGCCCGCAGCGCCGGATCCTGCGGGTCGCAGGTCGAGGCCGCCGCCGCGACCAGCGCGTCCGAGCGCTCCGCCAGCGCGTCGAAGCCGGGCTGGATATGGTCCTCCACCGCGGTGTCGAGGATCTCCTGCGGCGAGGCCGCGGCCCAGAGCGGACAGGCGGCAAGGCAGGCGGCGAGGAAGAGGTGTCGCATCAGAGGCTCTCCAGGAACGCGATCAGCGCGTCTCGGTCGGGTTTGGGCATGGCGATGACGGCGTCGCGATGCGGCTGGGCCTCGCCGCCATGCCAGAGGATGGCTTCGAGGAGGCTACGCGCGCGGCCGTCATGAAGGAACGCGGCGTCTCTACTCACCTGCTGCGCCAGCCCGATGCCCCAGAGCGGCGGCGTCTTCCATTCCCGCCCCGTGGCGCGCCCCTCGGGACGGTGGTCGGCCAGCCCCTCGCCCATGTCGTGCAGCAGCAGGTCGGAATAGGGCCAGATCAGCTGGAAGCTCTGCTCGGGCTGCCCGTCGATCCGCGCGGTGACGAATTTCGGCACATGGCAGGCGATGCAGCCGGTCTCGTGGAAGACCTGCTTGCCGCGCAGCACTTCGGCCTCCCCGAGCCCGCGGCGCGCGGGCACGGCGAGGTTCCTGGCATAGAAGGTCACGAGATCCAGCGCGCCCGCGTCGATCTCGTGGCCGCCCTGCCCCGGATCGCCGCCATCGGGCGCCGCGCGGCAGGCGGTCTGGGCCTCTGTGCAGTCGCCCCAGTGATGCGGGAAGAGCGGCGAGGAGATGCCGATGTCGTTCGACAGCGCCTCGGCCGTCTGCTGGCGCACCGTCGGCGAGCCCGCCTTCCAGCCGAACCGGCCGAGCATCGGCCGCCCGGCCTCCAGCGAGGGCACGTAGGAAGGCCGCCCCGAGATGCCGTCGCCATCGGCATCCCCGGGATCGGCACGGGCGAGGATATCGGCCTCGGGAATCGCCTCCAGCAACCCCAGCCCGGTCATCGGCGGCGCGACCCGCGGGCTGAGCATCGCCTGCGCATGCAGAGGGCCGTAGCCGAGTTCCGACGCCGCATAGGCGGGGCGGCGCAGACTGGCGGTCTCGCCATCCGAGAGCGCGACCGGGACCTCCTCGTAGGCGATCTCCATCCGGTATTCCGCCTTCAGCCCGCGATTGCCCAGATCCTGCAGCTGGAAGCCGTAGACCGGGTCGGGCGCGGTGGCGATCCAGCCCTCGATCTCCGCCGCGGCTGCGGGCGGCGATTGTGCGGGAATCGACACGCGCAGGAACATCGACACGCCCGGCACGCCGGGCTCCGCCGGGGGATGGCCGCGGCCGTCGCCGATATGGCATTGCAGGCAGGAGCGCGCGTTGAACAGCGGCCCGAGCCCGTCCGAGGCCCGTGTCGACGAGGGCGACGCCACCCAGAGCTTCTCGAACAGCGCGTTGCCCAGCACGAAATCCAGCTCGCGCTCCGGCGCCATCCCCGCCGAGGGCTGCGCCAGCGCCCGGTCCGTCGCCAGGGCTGGCACGGTCGATGCTCCTCCGGGATTGCCCTCATAGGGTTCGGGCCTGTCGAAACCGGTCGCAGGCACGGTCACTGCCGCGATCCGCTCCGCCTCCGCGGCGGTGCGGGGCAGAAGGACCGGAGGCTCCGCGACAGCGGGCGCAGCGACCAGGAACGGCAATACCAGAATCTTTCTGTCGGGCATCTTCTCAACGCGGCTTTTTCCTGATAAATACAGTCGGGAATAGTCGGATGCCAGTGAAATGGCACAGCAAGACCGAGGATGGAACGGCCCCATGTCCCAGACCGCCAGTGTTTTCAGCAGCCCTTCTGAAACCACATCGCCGCTGCCCTGCCGCGCCGACGAACGCCTGGACCTGATCCGCCGCGAGGCAGCCCGGGCCCGGACCGCGCCGCATCTGGATTTCTTCCGCGCCTGCAGCCTGCTGACCCTCGATGCCGATCGCGCGCCGATCGTCTTCGCCCGGGCGCTGCTGCGCGTGCTCGGCCAGGCGCTGGGACAGCGCCCGGTCTTCCTGCGCCCCGGCTCCGACACGACCAGCTTCGACGAGGACTGGCTGATGCGGCTGCTCGACCGGCTGGAATCGGGCGACCATGACAGCGTGCATTTCCTGCTGCGCCGCCGGGTGCCGCATGACTACCGCCGCTCGGTCGCCTTCCTGCTGCACGGGCTGGTGTCGCGTCCCGACCGTCCCGCCTGACGCCGGCCGGACGTCGGTCCAAGCAAGAACCATACCATTTGACTCGGACTTCGGCGGACTCTAACCGCCGGAGAAAAAAGAGAATTTGTCAGGTTTTTTGCCTCTTGCATTCGGCGCTGTTTGGAATAGTTCTAAACCCAACAGCGAGCCGACCGCCAGCTATCCGCCAGCCAGTCGCGAGCTTGCATAGCCAGCCAAAAGCCAGCCAACCTGTTATTCAGTTATTTACCAGAGAGGCCCGACATGACCCAGACTGCCGCAGCCCTTGGTGCAGACGCCCAGACCGCCATTTGCACCGCGCTGAACCAATGCGTCGCCGAAACCGCGGTGACCACGATGCTTGCCCAGAATTTCCACTGGAACGTCAAGGGCATGGCTTTCGGACCGCTGCACGACCTGTTCCAGAAGATCTACGAGGACCATTTCGAAGGCCAGGACGATCTGGCCGAGCGCGTCCGCATGCTCGGCGGCCATGCCGAAGGGATGCTGGCCGGCATGGTCGAGCGCTCCAAGGTCAAGGAGCATGACGGCAAGGCCACCGACCGCGAGATGATCGCCTACATGCTGGAAGCCCAGCAGATCGTCGCCGAGACCCTGGCGGGCGCAGGCGAGCTGGCCGCCGACAATGGCGACACCCTGACCGAGGATCTCTGCATTGCCCGCGGCCAGGTCCACGAGAAATTCGCCTGGATGCTGAAATCGCACCTGGAGTGAGCCCGCGGGCCCGCTCCGGCTCCGGTCGCAGGACCGGCTAGAAGGGCGCCTCGGCGCCCTTTTTCGCGCATTTGCGCAGATAGGCGCGCTGCCAGCCCTTGGCGGAATTGGCCGCCGCCTGCTGCTCCAGCAGCTCGGCGATGAAGGCCCGCCGCTTCTTGTCCTTCGACAGGCCCTTGTAGCTCTTCTTCTGCTTCTTGGTCATCGCGCAGGCGATGCAGCGCCCGCCCTCGAGGCGGAACTTGCAGACATCGAGGCAGGGAGAGGGAAGCTTGCCCATGTGCTCTTGCCCTTGGCTGGAGCGGAGGGGGCGCACCCCCTCCGGACAGATGCGGTTTACTGGAAGACGGCGTTGGGGTTGTCGAGGCTGTCGGAGCCCTCGAAGTCGCCCGCGTCGATGGAGAGCGCCGAGACCACCCGCTCGATCGAGCGGGTCTGGTCCACCAGCCCGTCGACCCCGCCCATGATCAGCGCCTCGCCCGCGGCATTGCCGCGCTCCAGCATCATGTCGTACTTGAAGCCCGCATCGCCCGCGATCTTCATCTGCAAGAGCGCGTCGACCGTCGCGTCCAGCTTGGCGCGGACCTCGGCATCGAGCTCGGGATCGGTCTCGGCCACCAGCGCGGAGAGCGAGGGGCCCTCGACCTTGGTGCCGTCGACCCGGGTATAGCTGCCGATATAGGCCGAGCGGATGCCGATGCCGTCGTAGAAATGGCTGTTGTAGGTGTTGTCCGAGAAGCAGTCATGCTCTTCCTCGGGGTCGTTCAGCATCAGGCCCAGCCGCATCCGCTCGCCCGCCTGCTCGCCATAGGAGAGCGAGCCCATGCCGGTGACGATCGCCACCAGACCGGCATCGACATCCGCCTCGAGCGTCTCGCGGGCCTCGCCGCCCTCCTGCCACTGCGCCACCATGTAGCCGAGGTCGCGGACCAGCAGGTCGGTCGCCGCCTGCAGATACGCGCCGCGGCGATCGCAATTGCCGTGGGTGCAGTCCTCGCCCTGGCCGTAATCGGTCCAGGGACGCGCCCCGGCACCGGCGGCATGGCCGTTCAGGTCCTGGCCCCAGAGCAGGAATTCGATCGCGTGATAGCCCGAGGCCACGTTGGTCTCGACCCCGTCCGCCTCGTGCAGCACGCCCTCGATGAAGTCCGGGGTGATCTCCGAGGCGTCGATCGTCGCGCCGCCCATCTCGAATTCGGGGGTGGCGACGACATTCAGCGCGGCCAGCTCGTTCTCGTCGGTCGGGCCGCCATAGCTGTCATCGACATAGTCGATCAGCCCCTCGTCCAGCGGCCAGGCATTCACCTTGCCCTCCCAGTCGTCGACGACCGGGTTGCCGAAGCGGTAGACCTCGGACTGCTGGTAGGGGATGCGCGCGGCCAGCCAGGCCTGCTTGGCGGCGTCGAGCGCCTGGGGCGAGGGATCGGCGACCAGCGCGGCGACCTTCTCCTGCAGCACCTTCGCGGTGGCCAGGCTGTCCTCGAACTTGGCCTGGCCCATGTCGATGTAGTTGGCGAGAACGTCGGCTTTCTCGACGGCGAAGGCGGGAGCCGCCAGGGTGACGGCCAGGGCGGTCGAAGTCAGGAAGGTCTTGGGCATCGGAATGTCCTTGGGCTGGGCTTGCGTGGCAGCGGCGCGGCGCGCCGGGGCTTCGGTGGAAACGGCCGTTACTTGGTCAGGATCAGCTTCGACGAGCGGGTAATCCGCAGCGTGTAGATCTGGCCGTCGAGTTCGAGGAGCGCGATCTGCCCGCCATCGGTCAGCGCCCGCGCGTCATAGAGCGGGGGCATGCCGTCGCGGCGGATCACGGCGTCGGGGGAAGGTGTGGATTTTGTCATGTACGTCATTGTCGCGTCTCCAGCCAGTCGAGCAGCGCCTCAAGGGAAGGCAGGTTCAGGAAGCCGCTTGCAGCCCTCCCGCCGGTGGCGGGATCGGGCCGCGCGGCGGGCCGGGGCATTGGCCGGGCGCCAGTGTCGGAAATGTGCATCGCGGGTCTCCGGTGGGGTCCATCGGCTTCCCCACGGCACGGCGAGGGGTGGCTGTGACAAGGAATACTCTGACAAGATTTGTCGGGTTTGGCAATCCGAGTTTTTTAGTCGGAAAAGAAAACGCCCCCATCTGCCTCATTCCGGCGCATTCGCCGCCGGTTTTGCCCAGCAGGCACGCGCCGGACGAGCTTCGCCCCCGCCGGACCAAGGAGATAGCCCCAACCGGGGCGCCCCGCCTGTCCCCGGCCCGGCGGAAGGCGGGAAGACCGAAGAGCCCTGCTGCACGAACATGCCGCGTCTGGGCGCCAGAACCTGCATCGGCAGTGCGCGCCGGGGAACAGCCGCTTCCACTGTTACGGTCCCGGGACATTCGCAGGACGGAACTTCAAAGCGGGACTGTGTCCCATGGGCGCCAGACGCGCGGGGACGCGCCCGCCCTGCCCTTGCGCCGCACCGGCCCGCGCCTTCCGGGGAACCCGGTTTTATTGCCGCCCATCCAATCCCTTGCGGAGCGGCCCCCTGCCGGATGTCGCATTTCTCTCGCAATTTGCGGCCGAAGCGCCTATGTAAACGGGGCATATCCTCGTCTCGGACACTGTTCCTTCCGGCTCAGCTTCGATCTCCAGCTGTGCCTCGCCGCCGCATCCTGCGGGCGGCCCTAGCGGAAAGGAACTGGACTCGTCCGTTGACATCGCGAGCGGCCCGAACCGGAACACGGTCGAGAGCCCCAGCCTGACAGAGACCGGCAGACGCCGGACACTTCCCTGAACAGGACCGCGTATCCGTCTAGACGGCGCGGATCGGCCAAGGCCGTCCCGCCCAGCGTCGCCCTTTCCGGCTCAGCAGCCGATTGCGCGCCGCACGGAGCATGCCGGAGACGGGGCCCGGCAGGGCCTCCCCGGCATGCCGGGGATTCAGTCCCGAGACCCAACAATGAAAGAATCGACGACTTGATAGAAATATTCTGGGGTGATCCGATCACCCTCACCCGAACGCCGGACGGCCACCGGATCAAGATCACCACGATCGAGCAGGCGCAGTACTGGCTGCGCCGGAAATGGCCCGTGGCCGACACGGCCCGCCAGCAGGCGCTCGGGCGGCTCGATGCCGCCGCCGAATGCATGTGCTCCGTCGGCAGCGCGCGCCATGCCTTCCTCTCCGCCGCCGAGACGGCCGGCTTCAAGACGCAGGCCCAGGAGCGCCCGCGCCGTGTCTCTTGATCTGCACGCCTCCGCCGAGCCGGGTTACCGGGCGCAGTCCCGGCCGCCCCGCCCCGCTCTGACGCGGGTCCGCACGAAGCTCTTCGACGGGCTCTTCGCCCTGTGGACCATGCTCCAGAGCCCGCTCATCCCCGGGCTCGCGCTGCTGCGCCGTCCCCGGCTGACCCGGGCCGCCATCCGGTTCTGGACCGGCGGCGTCCTGGCGCTGATGCGCGTCGTGCTCGGCCTGCGCTTCCGCGAAGAGGGGCTGGAGAACAAGCATCCCGGCACGCCCTGCATCTATGTCTGCAACCACCAGTCCACCTGGGAAACGCTCGCCTTCAACAACCTCGTGCCGGATATCTGCATGGTCGCCAAGCACGAGCTGCGGCGCATCCCGGTCTTTGGCTGGTATCTCGGCAACGCCCCGATGATCCTGATCGACCGCGGCGCCGGCGGGCGGGCCCTGGCCGCGATGATCACCGAGGCACGGCGCGAGGTCGCGAAGGGCCGCTCGATCCTGATCTTCCCGGAGGGCACGCGCGCGGATGTCGGCCAGGACTGCAAGTTCCAGCCGGGCCTGATCGCGCTCTACCGCAAGCTCGGCATCCCGGTCGTGCCGGTCGCCCATAATGCGGGCTGCTTCTGGACCGACACCGGCAAGGCGGCCGGAACGGTCACCCTGTCCTACCTGCCGACGATCCCCGCCGGCCTTCCGGCCGCAGAGGCCATGGCGGATATCGAGGCGCGCCTCACCGCCGAGAAGAACCGGCTCGCGCACGGCCTGCGCTGAAGCGGCCGCCCGCCGGAACCCGGGCGCTGCGCCGAAAGCGCCCATTTCCTGTCGCCCCGAGAAAGGTGACAGGAGCACGGCGGGGCTGTCCGCTTCGCTAGCGCGCCCCGCTCGATCGCTCTCCGCTGCCTCGCAACGCGCCTGCCACCGGCCGCCCGGACTTGCCGCCAGCACGCGAATGCCCGGCGGGTTTCGATGGCGCGGATGACGAGTTGGGGAGGCGGTGTTGCACATATTGGCGACAGTGATTCCGTGCGGGAACGCTGATGGTTGGATTGGCCAGATGCCGCAGCCTGCCCCCGTTAGCGCGCGATAAACCGGTCTGATTGCGGCCCCTCGCCGGGGCGGCGTGGTTCGCTCCGGGCCGGTTCGATCCCCAGACCGAGCGGCGCGCGCGGCAGCGGAAAGCGGGTGCACCCCGGCACCTTCCCGGACACGGCCATCCGGACGGGCCCTGAAGGTCGTGCCCGGCTTGCCTCTTCGCCGGGCTGTCGGCCTGATCGCGAGCTGGCTCGGCTGGCCTGCCCCTGGCCAGTCGACACCGTGCCGATGCCAGGCACGGATCGCGGCACAGTTCCCCGACCCCAGTGCCGGTCTGCCCCTGAACCTGCCGTTCCCCTCCCGGGACATTGCTGCGCAGGGCCGCGCCGGGGTCTGTTTCCCTGGCGATGGAGAATGGCTCGCGCGCATGCACGGCGCGACTGGCGCAAGGTTCATGACGCGATGGACGCAGGCACCGGCGGCATCCGAGCTGTCGAGCTCTCCTCCAGCCGTCACGGCGACGGCCCGATCCTGCACGAGCTGCCGGCATATCCCGGAGGACGACGCGGTCGGAACGGTCACTGCGGATGGCGCGCACGATACGCGGCGCGGCCATGCCGCGATCCTCGCGCAGGACGCCGGACCGGTCATCCCGATCCGGCGAAATGGTCGAGCGCGGAGGCCACTCTGCCCTGCCGCGATCTCGCGCAACGCGATGTCCGGGCCGGGCACTCTGGAGGAAGCGGGCTGGCTATCGCGCGTGATGTCGCGCTGAAGCTCGAATGAACCGCCTCGAACTCTTCGGCGAGCGCATCATGTCCCGCGATCGCCAGACCGCCGAAATCCGGATCCGCATCGCCATCATCAACCGCTGCTCTGCCCTCGGAAGGGCCTGGACCTGGCGGGACGAGGGAACGTCACGCCTGAAGCCCCGGTGCATGCAACACGGCCGTCGGCCGGGCGCATCGGCATAGCGGCCCGCATCCGCTCCGTCGAACTCTCGGCCGGGCTCTGGCGGAGCCGAGGCGGGCGAAATCGTGGCAAGTCGCCCTGGCGGGCGGCATCTGCCCCGCTGAGGGGCTGGATGCGCGACGGCGTCAGTCGCCGTCTTCCGCCGGCCCGGTCCCGGTGTCGTCCCCGCGGGCCAGGCGCTTCGCGCGAAGCTTGGCAGTCAGCTCCGAGCGCTCTTCCTTCTGCAGGTCGAGGTCCAGATCCGCTTCCGTCTTTTCAGTCTTGTCCTCGACCGGTCCGGTCCAGGAGAGGCTGACTGTCTTGTCGTTGCGGCCCATCGAAACTCCCATGGGAATGATCCGGCCCGGAACGAGCCGGATCATCGCTAGATTGTCTTACGCGAGCGCCAGGTTCTTGGCGTTCTCGCGGCCGTCACGGCCGGTCTCGACTTCGTAGGTCACTGCCTGGCCGTCATTGAGGCCGGAGAGGCCCGAACGTTCCACGGCGGAGATGTGGACGAAGATGTCCTTGCCGCCGGATTCCGGTGCGATGAAGCCGAAGCCTTTAGTTGCGTTGAACCATTTCACGGTGCCATTGGCCATCGTGATGTCTCCTGTCGATTGGTGCTGTCCACGTCGCGCGACAGCTCGGCTCAGTCAGTTCCAATTGGCAGACTGAAGCCAATTAAGGAGACAGGATGCGAAGCGAAAAAACATTGCCGAGCCCCCATACACGCGCGCGCCGATTCACGCAATGAGTCCGTTCGGACACAGGTCTCATCCGATCTGGTCGCACCAGACATCGAAGCCCGTCAGGGTATTCGCGCCGAAGGAATGGACCAGGGGAACATCGGCCGCGTCGCGGCCGCGCGCGACCAGGACACGGCCGATGCGGGGCATGTTGTTGCGCGGATCGAAGGTCCACCAGCTTCCGTCCAGCCAGACCTCCATCCAGGCGGCGAAGTCGCCCGGCGGATAGGGCGGCGGCATGCCGATATCGCCGAGATAGCCGGTGCAGTAGCGCGCGGGGATGTTCATGCAGCGGCAGAAGGCAATCGCCAGATGGGCATAGTCCCGGCAGACGCCGACCCCCTCCGCATGGGCCTGCGCCGCGCTGCGCGAGGCCCGCGCCGCCAGGTAGTCGAAGCGGATATGGCCATGCACGTAGTCGCAGATCGCCTGGACCCGCTCGCGCCCGGGCCGCGTCTTCTCGAAGAGGCCCCAGGCCGTGTCCGAGAGCATGTCCGTTTCGCAGTAGCGGCTGCCGATGAGGAAGACGATGACGTCATCCGGCAGGGTCTCGACCCGGTCATTGCAGATCTCGGGAGGGGCGGCATCCGGCATGCCGCGATCGGCGATGACGGTTTCGGTGCTGAGGACCAGCTCTCCGGGCTGGGCAGTGAACCGCGTGCACCAGTTGCCGAACCCGTCCCGGTAGGCGCTGACCGGAACCGATGGCGAGACGACGAGATGATCGGGATGTTCCAGATCGCTGACCCGCGAGAAATGGACGTTCAGAAGCGCAATCATCGGCGTCGGCTGAGGCAGGTCGAAACGGAAGCGGCAGCCAAGCCGTATTCTTATGTCGGAAAAGTGCATCGAGGGCCTTTCATGCGGCACCGGGTCGGCGTTGCGGGCGGGGCGTCCGGACATGGCCATGGTCCCGGCCGGACCGCGGACCGCGGCTGGCGCTGCGTCCATGCGGGATGGTCAGCGCCCGTGATGTCGTGGAACCGGAAAGAACACTGGCTTCCGGGCCCGCCGGCCGCCCTGGCAGGCGGCCAGCCGTCCCGGCACGTGACTGCTGCTGGCACATCGCGGCTTCTGACGCAACGAAAACCGCAGGCGCGCCGCGCCCTTGAGGGCGTGCCTGCGCGGGGCGCGGGCCCTCGCGCCATCGCAGACGGGCACCGGCGCATCCGATTAGTGGCCCGCCCCGCCGTGCAAAGACTCGCAAAAGCGGCCGGAAGCCGTTAGAAGGGCATATCCTGTGGGCCCGACACATGTTTCCATATCTTCGGGCTGAACCTTCTGAATGCCGGATCTTCTGCCGCGAGGCTGCGCTTGGGCGCGGCCGATCTGCGTCCCGCCGGCATTTTGCCTCTGCACACCGCAATCGCGCCGCCTGCCCCTCTCTGCGGCCGGGCTGCCGCCGTTGCCTCCCTTGGGGGAAACGACATGACGTATCCGATCCGAATGACAGCCGCCTTCCTGCGGCCGTTCGAGCTGCCGGGCCTGGACGAACTGCTTCCGCCCGGAGACTACGAGATCGAACTCTGCGATCCCGCGACAATCGCGGCCGGGACCGGCGCCGCCTCCGTGCTCGTCCGTCTCCATGCCCGGGCGTCCCATCCCGGACTGGACCGCACCCTGACCCTGCCCCTTGCCGATCTGGAAGCCGCGATCGCCAAGGACAAGCAGGGCGACTGGACGCTGCGCGACCGCTTCCTGGAAGAGATGCTCGCCGATCCGATGATCCGCCTGGTGATGAAGGCCGACGGCGTCGGCGAGGCGGAGATGCGCGACCTCTACGGCACCGCATCGCGGCCGGAGCAGCGCCAGGGCGGGGCCGGACCCCGGATCGCCCCGCCAAGGCGCGCCTTCGACGGAACCGGTCCGATGCGGGTGCCGACCCGGCCGGGCATCGGCGAATGACCTGCCCGTGCCGCCGCCATCGCCGCCGGGGCGCTGCCGCGTCCCGGTCCGGCCGGACCGCTAGGGCCTGCCGATGACCGGCATGCCGATCGACCTCGACCGCCACCGGACAACCGCAGACCGGCTGAAGTCGCGCTTGCGGCGGAACACCGCGAACCTGAAGTCTCCGCCTCCGCAGGTTGCCGCCATCGAAATCGAGGCGGCATCGGAGCGGACCCTGCTCTGGAGCAACGCGATGACCGCGCTCCAGGCGCTGAAGGAGCAGTGCGCCGCAGAGCCCGGCCGCTGCGACCCGAAGTCCCTCGGGCTGATCACCCAGGCCATGGCGGATCTCGACCGCCTGCGCCCGGCCTAGGATCCGCCAGTGACCGTCATCACGATCGTCCATGTCACCCGCTACCGCTACGGCGCGGCCGTCGGCCTGGGACCGCACAGGCTCATGCTGCGGCCCCGCGAGACCCCGGATCTGAAACTCCTCGCCTATGATCTGGAGATCGCGCCCGGCGCGGTGATCGACTGGTCGCAGGACGTGTCCGGGAATGCCGTTGCCACCGCCAGCTTCACCGGGGTTTCGGACGCGCTGACGATCCGCTCGCGCGCGACGGTCTCGCTGACAGCGCCCAGCTGGCCCGTCTTCCCGATTGCCGCCTCTGCGCAGTCCTATCCGTTTGCCTATGCCGCCGAGGACCACACCGATCTGGGCGCGCTGGCGCAGCCGCAATATCCCGACCCGTCGGGCCGTTTCCGCGCCTGGGTGGAAGAGTTCGTGATGTCCCGCCCCACGAACACGCTGTCCCTGCTGAAGGATCTCGGCAACGGCATTGCCGCCCAGTTCTGCTACCAGATCCGCGAAAGCGAAGGCACGCAGGCGCCGCTCGAGACCCTGGCCCGGGGCTGGGGCACCTGCCGCGACTTCGCCGTTCTCTTCGCCGAGGCGGCCCGCGCGCTCGGCTTGGGCGCGCGCATCGTCTCGGGCTACCTCCACGACGCGGGCAGCGGCCAGCTGGGCTCGGCGGGCCCGGGATCGACCCATGCCTGGGCAGAGGTCTTCGTGCCCGGAGCGGGCTGGATCCCTTTCGACCCGACCAACCGCGCGGTGGGCTCGGCCAACCTGGTCCCGGTGGCGGTCGGGCGCAACATCTCGCAGGTCGCGCCGGTCGCGGGCAGCTTCTCCGGATCGTCGGCCGATCTGCTGTCGATGGATGTGGAGGTCCGCGTCGAAGAGGCAGGCTCCGGCGCGCATGCCGGTTCCCGGCCCCTCACCGCCTCGTAGCGAACCGGGCCCGGCATCTCCGGCCGGCGGATGCAGATGCAAAGCGCAGAACGGCCGGGCCGAGATTGGACGGTCGCCAGAGCGGGATAGAGTCTCGTGGCGCATTCGGCCCGGCCGGACTGCCGCACTCGAAACACACAGGCTCCGCCGGGAACGCTGGACAACCACCACCGCGGAGGTGGCGTAACTTAACATCGCTTCTTTCTTTCGGACAAGTTGCAATGTTAACCCCAAGGCAGCCCTGCGACCGTCCGTCCGTGCGCGCCCCGCCCTTCCCGGTATCGCCATGGGGGACGCTGTGGCCCTGCTCCCCTGAAAACTCCGCATTTCGAAGTTCGCCTGATCCTTGAACGAGGCGACAGACGATGCGGAAGAGCAGATCATGGGCATCCTGATGGAGCAGCAAGCGGAAGCGGGCGCCCGGGAGCCCTGCCGGAAGCGCGGCATCCGCGACGGCACGTTCCGCAAGTGGCGCTCCAAGCATGGCGACGGGGTGTCCGGGGCCTGGCGGCGGAAGGCGCTCGGGACCGGGAAGATGCTGGCCGAGCACATGCCGCACGCGGCGGCGCTGAAGGAGGTGCCGGGACTGGCGGGAGGCGAACGCCAACTGTTCGAGAGAAGCTGCCGCCCCTTCCGAAGCCCGGTCCAAGGCGACGCGCTCTGGACCGGGCCATGACAGAGAGGACCTGCAGCCAGCGGCGGGCCTGCGCCTTGGCCGGGATCGACCCGCGGGTCTATCGCCGGCGGCCAGGGCGGCCTGCGGATGCCGAGCTGCGGGATGACGGCATGGACGCCACGATGGGCGATTGCATCATGGCATTTTCGGGGATCATGGGCGTCGCCAGCGGTGCTCGAACCGGTGGCGCATCCGCTGGCAACTCGCCGGTGACGCTGCCGATCGCCCCTCCGCCGGGATCTGGTCGAGCAGATCTGGCAGCACCGGCGCATCGCCGATGTGGCTCCCGGTGATCTCGACGGCCCGGCATTCGAACGTCTGCCCGTCGATCCCGAGGTGGATCTTGCGCCGCGAGCTGTGTCCGCCATTGCTCCGGGGACAATGGCGAGCCCGCCGTTCGGGGCCGCCGTGCTTTCGAGCGTGCCACTCGCCCTCGACCTTGATCCCCGTGCCGTCGATCAGCAGATGGAGCGGACCCTTGGAGCCGCGGCAGGGGATGGTCGCCGCCAAGGTCTCCTGACGCCGGGATCGCGTGCCGAAGCCGGGCACCGTCCCGTCCGGGCCGACCATACATCTGCCGCTTCAGCATTTTCAGCCGGTTGATCTGTCCCTCGGTCTGGCCATTGGACCACGGCTCGGTCAGGGATGCGGCGACCGCA
>NZ_VATA01000278.1 GCF_005870025.1 Poseidonocella sp. HB161398 | reverse complement strand
GGCACGCGTGTCCGCCGCCGCAAGGGCGGCGCGCAGGCGGGCGATCTCGTCGGCGGCATCGGTCATGGGAGGAGACTATCATGCCGCCCCCGCAGACAAAGGAAAATCACGTCATGGCAGGGCTTTATCCTGCCTTTCCGGGCCTCTGCGTCCAGCGCGGATTGCGCCAGTCGATGTTCGCGGCCTCTCTCGGACCGATGGCGTTCGGCCGCTTGCTCCAGAAGATAGCCAATCTGGGCCGCAGACACCCGGACAGCCTCGCCAGATCCGCTCGTCGGCCAAATGAATTTGCCCGCTTCGAGCCGCTTCATGTAGAGCGACATGCCGACGCCATCATGCCAGATCAATTTCACCAGGTCGCCCTTGCGCCCGCGGAAGCAGAAGATTTCGCCGCCATGCGGGTCCCGCCCCAGCCCCTGCTGCACCTTGATCGCCAGCGATGTTCGTCGGGGTGACCGTCCCCCGGACGGTCCCCTGATCCTCCTCACTCCCGAAGCGCATGTCGGTGACGCCGCCTGCGACCCACACCGTCACTGCGGCGCGACATATGTGGAACGGCCCGCGTGGCAAGAGCTTTTTCATCCGAGGAACAATTTGGGAGCGGTGCGGTCATATGTACGGCCTTTC
>NZ_VATA01000277.1 GCF_005870025.1 Poseidonocella sp. HB161398 | reverse complement strand
GTGGTGAAGTGACGACGGGGTTGTCTGCTCATGTGTGATCCCTTGTTCCTGAGAGTACTGTAACTCCCAGTCCGGAATCCGGGGGCAAGCTCACGATAGCCGCTGCCTTTCGTTTTGAAAGCCAGTAACAACCACCCTGAAAGAGAGGCGGAGGCGAAGGTCGTCATCGAAGGCTGGTGACGCTATTATAACACGAAGCGACCGCATTCGTCGCTGGGCTACCGGCCACCAGCTTAGGAAGCCGCCCAATGGCCGACTTCGCCATCCGGCTTAGCTCCGTCGGCCGTCCAGGCCGTAGCGCTGAAACCCGTCTGCACTGAGATTGAAAGTGCACCACTCGATCGGGGCAGGCCATGGCCGCTCGTGGACTGGATGAACGGAGAGCGAGCAGTCGACATGGAACGACGATCAGGCGTGACCCTATAAGGCGAGCTCGACTAGACTAGAACGATCCTATTCCGCGGCGTTGCGCATGGCAGAGAAGTTGCGGAGGAACTCGGAAAACTCGTCGCTCAGTTCCTCATGGTCCAGGCCGAAGGCAACGGTGGCCTGCAGGTAGCCGATCTTCGAGCCGCAGTCGTAGCGCTCGCCGCGGAAGCGGTAGCCGTAGACGCCGGTGCCGTCGATCTCGTCG
>NZ_VATA01000276.1 GCF_005870025.1 Poseidonocella sp. HB161398 | reverse complement strand
ATCCGGTCGCACGCTGCGATAGCGCACGCTCGACCGGTCCACCGCCAAAGCCTTGCACGCCCGTCGTTGGCTCACCCCGTGGAACGCCACGACATGTGCCACCGCTTCCCGCCTCACGCCGGGCGTTACCACTTTCGCGACGCGACATCCTTCAGGATCGCGCGCGCCATTGGGCTCGAACCAATGGCGCCTTCACTGGCGCGCTCGAGCATGGCCTCTGCCAGCAGCTTCTTCAGCTTGGCGTTCTCGTCCTCAAGCGCCCTGAGACATCGGGCATCCGACACCTCAAGACCGCCAAACCGCGCCTTGTATTTGTAGAACGTCGCCGTGCTGACCCCGCGCTTGCGGCAGACATCGGCCGTCGCCATGCCCGCCTCCTGCTCCTTCAGCATCCCGATGATCTGCTCTTCGCTGAACCTTGATCGCTTCATTGTCCGTCTCCTGGTTGGGGCGGACTCAACCTCAAACTGGAGGAAGATGCGGGTCTCAGGTCATGGACGGGGCAATCGGCAGCACACGGCAGATCGGCCTCAGCCATCGGGCTCGGACCGATGGTGCCTCGATGGCCAAGCCCCGTACTGGTCGCGATGCTCTTCGATGAACATCTTCATTTCCTCGCAGGGCGGTCGAGCTCCGCCTGCGCGAAAAA
>NZ_VATA01000275.1 GCF_005870025.1 Poseidonocella sp. HB161398 | reverse complement strand
GGTCAAGAAGCTCAGGCAACATGGGCGCGTCACCGATGTGGCTTCCGGTGACCTCAATGGCCCGGATCTCCAGCGTCTGTTCATCGACACCGATGTGGATCTTGCGCCACAGACGGCGTTTCGCGCCGCCATGCTTGCGGGCGTGCCATTCGCCTTCGCCCTCCGCCTTGTTGCCGGTGCTGTCCGCTGCCCGGCAGGGCATTGCGGAGCAATGTCCCGAGAGGGGATCAGCAGGTTCAGCGGCCCCTGCGAGCCACGGTAGGGGATGGTGACGGCAAGCGTCTTCTGTCGTCGGCTCAGCGTGCTGAAATCCGGCACCGTCCAGTCGAGGCCGACGAGCCGCAGAAGGCTCTCCGCGAACCCGCCTCGCCATGGTCACTCGGACCAGTGGCGTTCCCATGGCTCGATCTGACGGAGCGCCATGCCGAAAAGCACCTTCATCGTCAGGCATGTCTGGATCGCGGCATCGCCATACTGTGGCTGCCTGCCTCGCTTGCCCGTAGGCGGCGGTGCCCAGGCCATGTCCGGGTCGAACCAGATCGTAAGGGAGCCGCGCCGCTTCAGCGCTTCGTTGTAGGCCGGCCAGTTCTTGGTCTTGTAGCTCGGCGGGATGGGTCTGCTCATGCAGACCAGCTACCACGCTGGATTCGC
>NZ_VATA01000274.1 GCF_005870025.1 Poseidonocella sp. HB161398 | reverse complement strand
CAGCTCTCGAGGACCCAGTTCGAAGCCCTGCTCGAGGGCCTGGATTGGCGGCGGATCGCCACGGCCCGGCAGCATCGCCTGATCGCCGTGCAAACAGCCGACCGCTTTCCTTTCTTGTTTGATCGGAAAGGGGCCCGACGGTAGTCCGGCGCTTCCCCCGGGCCTTGTTGCGCTAATCGAACGACAGGGGGAGGATCCCCTTTCCTCTCCGGCTTCAGGCAACGACTTCGATTTAAGCTCTTCCGAGGGCCGAGCAGCGGTTCACGAATGAGCGGCGAGCGCCACCGGTCCGAGCACAGCCGCGAATGATGCCGATCTGGATTTCAGCAGTTTGACGGTCTGGGTCGCGTGACATGATCCGTTCCCGAAAAGCTTCAGGCGGTTCATTTGCGCCTCGACGCGACTTCGGGAATGATAGCCGACCCACTTTTTCCAAATGGACCGTCCCAGGCGGTGTGTCGCCTTGAGCATGTCATTTCGTGATATCGCGGCCGGGCTGTCCGGCTTCCAGACCCGGCCATTGCGACGGATCGGGATGATCGGCTCCGCTGCGCGCTCGAGTATTGCCGCATGGCAGCGGCGGGTGTCATAGGCCCGTCGGCAGTGACCCTCTCTACAAGTTCACCGGCCGGGATTTGCGACAGCAGCTCGGGCA
>NZ_VATA01000273.1 GCF_005870025.1 Poseidonocella sp. HB161398 | reverse complement strand
GTTCGGGACATCGGCATAGGTCTTTCCGGCGAGGAGGCGGCGGACCTGCTCCGGGCTGGCGCGGCGGCGGTCGACGCCGTCGAGCTTCTCCGCGATCTTTTCCGGGCTCCAGCCGCAGGCATGCCAGATCCGGGCGAAGGTGATCTGGAGCTGCGACAGCCGGTCCTCGCGCCCGCAGGTCACGCCGATCCGGTAGGCCAGGTTCTCCGCCCAGAGCCGCGCGATTGCGGAGGCGTCGGGCACGCAGCCCTCCAGCCGCGCCGCGAGCATCTCCTTCAGCGCGGCGTCATAGGCCTCCTCGACCGCGCCCGGCTCGGGCGGGGCGCTGCTGCCGCGCCGCCACTGGGCGATGAACTTCATCGCCGCCTCGCCGCCCGGGATCATGTTCAGCCCGCGCGCATGGATGGGGAAGAGCGAGCGGTCCTCGATCTCGATCTCCTCCAGCCGCATCGCCTCGGCGCGGGTGACCCCGGCGCGGAGGATCTCGTGCTCGGTCTTCGCGACCGGGAAGAAGCTGCCGCGCAGCGCCTGGTGGAACAGCGTTCCGCTCCCGGCATGGGCGGCGCGGCGGTGCTGGAGGACATCTCCTTCACTCTTGAACGCGGCGAACTTCTGGGCATCGCGGGCAGTTCCGGCGCGGGCAAGAGCCTGGTCGCCGAGGC
>NZ_VATA01000272.1 GCF_005870025.1 Poseidonocella sp. HB161398 | reverse complement strand
CGGAACTGGAGCGGCTACCACCGACGAAGCAGGGTGGAGACCAAAATGAACTGCGTGAAGCTGCTCGGACAGAGGCTGATGTCCCGCGACTTCGACCGCCAGGTTGCCGAGGTCCAGATCCGTGCGGCGGCCATGAATCGCTTTGCGACCCTCGGCATCCCGGTCACCGTGGTCCTGGGATAAGTGTGTCCGGGGAAAGGGAAACCTCGGCCATCAGCTGATTTGTCCAACAGCGCCGTCGGAAGGCGCCAGTCTCGTCCCCGGCACTGGAGGCAAAAGGCGGTGAGGAAGGATCATCCCGGTCTCGGCCTCCGGCGGCAGTGCGGCCAGCTGCCCCTGACCTGATCGACCCTGTACTATCAGCCGCGCGGCGAAAGCGCCGAGAACCTCGCCTTCATGGCGGTCATCGACCGCCAGTTCCTGGAAACCCCATGGCACGGCGCGCGCCACATGCACAGAGAAGGGCACAAATGCGGGCGGCATCGTGTCAGGCGGCTGATGAAGCTCAAGCGGCAGGTGCCGATCCGCCGCCCGGCAGGGCATTGCGAAGCAATGTCCCGAGAGGGGACCAGGAGCCGAGGACGGTGACGTCCCAGGTCGTGGTGTAGCTTTCGGTGGCCATCGGGTTTCTCGGTAGGGTCGGGTTGCTGACACCAACCTGAACCGAGGGATGCCC
>NZ_VATA01000271.1 GCF_005870025.1 Poseidonocella sp. HB161398 | reverse complement strand
CTGCCGCGAGTGTCCAGTCCGGCACCAGGGCCTCGATGTGCCCCGGCCAGCCGCTCCAGCCGCTCCGGGGCATTGAGTTCCGCCTGCAACATCGCCTGCAGCGCGATCTGGTGCGCCGGTGATCGACCGCCAGGCTCTGCAGCCAGCGCCGGTACCGCATCGTCCGCGGCCTGGAGCGTTGATGGACCCGCCCGTGACGCAGAACGAAGGCCGAGACGGGCTGGCGCTTGCGGCGCTGATCCTCCGCGGCGCTCTGCCGGGCCCGGACCAGACCGCGCATCGCCTCATGCGTCCAGGCCGGGGTCAATTCTCCGGCACGCGGAAGGCGCGCAAGACGCAGGGCATCAAGCCGACCGGTCCCGACCCGCTCTCCGGCCCTGACCGGGAGCAGGGACGGCGCGACCACGCAGCACGCGCAGCCGGCCGCGCGCCTCTGCCGGCAGAGGCCGTAGCCCGCCGGCCCGGCCTCGTCGCAGGCCGAGATGTCACCTCGCCCGGCAAGCGTCTTCAGCAGCTTGCCGACGCTGGCGGGCGTGTTCTCGAACGTGCCAAGGCCGAGAACCTTGTCCCCTCGCTCTCCACCCGCGATCGCGACCGCAAGCTTGTCCCTGGACATATCAATTCCGGCGCAGATCGTTCCATGGGCGTTCCGCATGTCGTCCTCCATCGCAAACGGACGGC
>NZ_VATA01000270.1 GCF_005870025.1 Poseidonocella sp. HB161398 | reverse complement strand
CCTGGTGAAATTGATCTGGCATGATGGCGTCGGCATGTCGCTCTACATGAAGCGGCTCGAAGCGGGCAAATTCATTTGGCCGACGAGCGGATCCGGCGAGGCTGTCCGGGTGTCTGCGGCCCAGATTGGCTATCTTCTGGAAGGGATCGACTGGCGCAATCCGCGCTGGACGCAAAGGCCCGGAAAGGCAGGATAAAGCCCTGCCATGACGTGATTTTCCTTTGTCTGCGGGGGCGGCGTGATAGTCTCCTCCCATGACCGATGCCTCCGACGAGATCGCCCGCCTGCGCGCCGCCCTTGCGGCGGCGGACACGCGTGTCGCGGCCGCCGAGGCCGAGCTCGCGCAGGTCCGCGCGGTGGCCTCGACCTCCGAGGCGATGATCGCTGCGCTCAAGCTCGAGATCGCGCTGCTGCGCCGCGACAAGTACGGCCATAGAGCGGAACGCACAGCCCGGCTGATCGACCAGCTGGAATTGCAGCTCGAGGAACTGGTGGCCAGCGCCGCCGAGGACACGGCCCGGGCCGGACAGACGGCAGAGCAGACGACGAAGGTAGCGGGCTTCGAGCGGCGCAAGCCCGTGAGGAAGCCATTTCCGGACCACCTGCCGCGGGAACGGGTGGTGGTCGAAGCACCGGCCGCCTGCGACTGCTGCGGTTCGGCGCGGATCGCCAAGATGGGCGAG
>NZ_VATA01000269.1 GCF_005870025.1 Poseidonocella sp. HB161398 | reverse complement strand
TCCCGAAGCCCGCCTGACCGTCCCGTTGTGGCAAAACTCGCAATGCGCTGCGAGCAATATCAATTGCTTGTCGATTTTGACGTCGAACTTGGGGGAAACGGCTTCCTCACGGGCTTGCGCCGCTCGAAGCCCGCCACCTTCGTCGTCTGCCCTGCCGCCTGTCCGGCCCGGGCCGTGTCCTCGGCGGCGCTGGCCACCAGCTCTTCGAGCTGCAATTCCAGCTGGTCGATCAGCCGGGCTGTACGTTCCGCGCCATGGCCGTACTTGTCGCGGCGCAAGAGCGCGATCTCGAGCTTGAGCGCCGCGATCATCGCCTCGGAGGTCGTGGCCACCGCGCGGGCCTGCGCGAGCTCGGCCTCGGCGGCTGCGGCACGCGTGTCCGCCGCCGCAAGGGCGGCGCGCAGGCGGGCGATCTCGTCGGCGGCATCGGTCATGGGAGGAGACTATCATGCCGCCCCCGCCGACAAAGGAAAATCACGTCATGGCAGGGCGTTATCCTGCCTTTCCGGGCCTCTGCGTCCAGCGCGGATTGCGCCAGTCGATTCCTTCCAGAAGATAGCCAATCTGGGCCGCAGACACCCGGACAGCCTCGCCAGATCCGCTCGTCGGCCAAATGAATTTGCCCGCTTCGAGCCGCTTCATGTAGAGCGACATGCCGACGCCATCATGCCAGATCAATTTCACCAGG
>NZ_VATA01000027.1 GCF_005870025.1 Poseidonocella sp. HB161398 | reverse complement strand
GACCTGGTAGGGCGCCAGCAGGTTGTGGCGCCGCTCGCGGGTCTCCTCGCCGTCATGCATCGACACCCAGGTGTCGGCGACGATCAGGTCGGCCCCCTCCACCGCGCGCTCCGGGTCGCGCTCGATGGTGATCTTCGCGCCATTGGCGCGCGCCTCCTCGACATAGGCCGCATCCGGGTCGAGCGTCTCGGGCCCGGAGAAGACCAGTTCGAAGCCGAACTGGGTGGCGGCATGGATGAAGGAGGCGCAGACATTGTTGCCGTCGCCGGTCCAGACGACCTTGCGGCCGCCGATCGGGCCGCGATGCTCCTCGAAGGTGAGGATGTCGGCCATGATCTGGCAGGGATGGCTGCGGTTCGTCAGGCCGTTGATGACCGGCACGGTGGCGTATTCCGCGAGCTCCAGCAGGGTGTCCTCGCCGAAGGTGCGGATCATGATCAGGTCGACATAGCGGCTGAGCACGCGCGCCGTGTCGGCGATGCTCTCGCCATGGCCGAGCTGCATCTCGGAGCCGGTCAGGACCATGGTCTGCCCGCCCATCTGGCGGGTGCCGACATCGAAGGAGACGCGGGTCCGGGTGGAGGGCTTCTCGAAGATCAGCGCCACCATGCGCCCGGCCAGCGCCTGCTCGGAATCCGGGGTGCCTTTCGGCAGCCCCTTCCGCGCGGTCTTCATCTTCGCCGCCAGATCCAGCATGGCCCGCAGGTCCGCCGGAGACGTCTTGTGGATGTCCAGGAAGTGCTTCATCGTTACCAAACCTCAGGCGCTCGCGGCCGTGTCCCCGGCCAGCGCGCCGGCAGCCCGGTCCAGCCGCGCCACCGCCTCTGCGATATCCCCGTCGGGAATGTTCAGCGCGGGCAGCAGCCGCACCACGTTGTCGGCCGCCGGAACCGTCAGCAGCTCCTCGGCCTGGGCCGCGGCGACGACGTCCGCCGGGGCGACCCTGCATTTCAGCCCGATCATCAGCCCGGTGCCGCGCACCGACTCGAAGACGTCCGGATGCGAGGCGACGAGCCCCTCGAGCCCCTGGCGCAGCAGGCCGGCCTTGCGGTTGATCTCGACCAGGAAGGCCGGGTCGGAGACGATGTCGACCACCGCCGCGCCGATCGCGCAGCCGAGCGGGTTGCCGCCATAGGTCGAGCCATGGGTGCCCGCGGTCATCCCCGCGGCCGCGTCCTCCCTGGCCAGCACCGCGCCGAGCGGGAAGCCGCCGCCGATGCCCTTGGCGGACATCATGATGTCGGGCGCGACGCCGGCATATTCATGCGCGAAAAGCCGGCCGGTCCGGCCCATGCCGCATTGCACCTCGTCGAAGATCAGCAGCGCCCCGGCCGCGTCGCAGAGCGCGCGCAGCTCCCTGAGGAAGGCGTCGGGCAGGACGCGGATGCCGCCCTCGCCCTGGATCGGCTCGACGATGACCGCGGCGGTGTCCTGCGAGATCGCCGCCTTCATCGCCTCGATATCGCCGAAGGGCAGATGCTCGAAGCCGGGCATCAGCGGGCCGAAGCCCTTTACCATCTTGTCGCCCCCGGCCATCGCGATGGCGCCGGTGGAGCGGCCGTGGAAGGCGCCCTGCATGGCGATGATCTGCTCGCGCGGGGCGTCCTTGGCATAGTGGTACTTCCGCGCCATCTTGATGGCGAGCTCGGCCGCCTCGGTGCCGGAATTGGTGAAGAAGACGGTGTCCGCGAAGGTCAGCTCGACCAGCTTGGCGGCCAGCCGCTCCTGCTCGGGAATGGTGTAGAGGTTCGAGACATGCCACAGCTTCTTCGCCTGGGCGGTCAGCACCTCGACCAGCTCCGGCGCGGCATGGCCGAGCGCGTTCACCGCGATCCCGGCGCCCATATCCAGGAATCGGCGACCATCGGCCTCGACCAGCCAGGACCCTTCGCCGGAGACGAAGGACAGCGGGAGCCGGGAATAGGTCGGCAGAACGGACGGGATCATGGTCGTGGTCCTCTTCAGGAAGCCCAAGGGGTGCCCGAGGGCGGAAAGACTGTCAATGGGAGAGGGGGATGCACGGACGTTTTGCCCTGCATCCGGACAGGACGGCTCAGACGCTGGCGCGTCGGCTTCGGCGCGTGGCGCGCAGGGAGGGAGTCGGTCCGGTCATGAGCGGGCGCATACACCGGATCCGCCGGGCAATCCAGAGGTTTTCCGTCCCGCGCCAGCCACGCGCGCCCGGGGAGGGGGCCGGGGAGGGGGCCCCCCCCCCTCCCCGGCCCCCTCCCCCGCCTCTGCCGGAGCTCCGCTCAGGGCTTCAGCCGGTGGCCGATCCGGAACCAGTACCAGCAGAGCGCGCAGAGACCGGCCGAGGCCGCCCCGCAGACCCCGAGCCCGATCCAGGGAGAGCTGTCGGACACGCCGAGGATTGCATAGCGCGCGCCGTCGATCAGGTAGAAGATCGGATTGACATGGCACAGCGCCCGCATCACCGGCGGCAGCACCTCGATCGAGTAGAAGGTCCCCGACAGGAAGGTCAGCGGCGTGATCACGAAGTTGGAGATCACCGACATCTGGTCGAATTTCTGCGCGTAGATCGCGCCGACGATGCCGAGGCTGCCCATCAGCACCGAGCCGAGCACCAGCACCAGCGCCAGCCAGACCGGATGGGCCAGCCCGGTGCCGAGATAGGCCGTCATCAGCGCGAGAACCGGAAGCGACACCAGGAGCCCGCGGGCCAGCGCGCCGGCCAGGTAGCCCGCCAGCATCTCGCCCGCAGAGAGCGGCGGCATCAGCGTGTCGACGATATTGCCCTGCACCTTCGCCACGAGGATCGAGGAGGAGGTGTTGGCGAAGGCGTTCTGGATCACCGACATCATCAGGATGCCCGGGGCGATGAAGTTCAGGAAGGGCACGCCCATCACCTCGCCCCGCCGCGTTCCCAGCGCCAGGCCGAAGACGGCGAGAAAGAGCACGGCGGTGATCAGCGGCGCCATCACCGTCTGCGACCAGACCGCCATGAAGCGGCGCGTCTCGCGCTCGGCGAGGGTCGTCATGCCCAGCCAGTTGACGCGGCCGAAGCGGCGGGTTCCCATCTGCCGGGTATTGTCCATGACTGCGGGCTCCCTTAGATAGTGGCGCGGCCTTGATCCGTCGCGCGGGTTGATACCCGCCATCGAAACGATATGATAGGGGCTTCCGGCCGAAGATCGCGCCGGACCCGGCCGGATGCGACCCGGCCCGCCCTGACACCAGAAGTGGAACCGCGAATGTCCTGGACCGAAGAACGCGTCGAGCTGCTGAAGAAGATGTGGTCGGAAGGCCAGAGCGCCAGCCAGATCGCCAAGGCTCTGGGCGGCGTGACGCGCAATGCGGTGATCGGCAAGGTTCACCGGCTGGGACTGTCGAACCGAACCGGCGGCGCGGGCACCCCCCCGAAGCCCGAAACCAAGCCTGCCGAAGCCCAGGTCACCGAGGCACCGAAGATGGAAGCACCCAAGGCCGCCGCGCCCGTGGCGGAACCCGAAATCGAGGCGGAAGCGCCGAAACCCCGCGAGGCAGTCGCCTCCGTGAAGATCCCCGTCCCCGCCACGCGCAAGCCGATCGTGCCCGCGGGCCAGCCGCTGCCGCCGCAGCCCTCGGCCAACGAGATCAGCCCCGAGGCGCTGGCCTCGCAGCGCGAGGTCGAGAAGAAGGCCAAGCGGCTGACGCTGATGGAACTGACCGAGCGGACCTGCAAATGGCCGATCGGCGATCCGGCCACGGACGACTTCTGGTTCTGCGGCCTGCCCACCCAGCAGGGCAAGCCCTATTGCGAGGCGCATGTCGGCGTGGCCTTCCAGCCGATGTCCTCGCGCCGCGACCGCCGCCGCTGAGGCGGCCTGCCCCGGGGGCTCCCGCCCCCGGATCCCCCGGCTGCCGCCCCGGCCCCGGCCGTCGCTACTCTGCCGGGATCCGCGCCGAGATCCAGCGGGCGAAGTCGTAATTCGGCCGCTCCAGATGCGACAGCGCCCCAGGCCTGGCGAAGCGGCTCTGCAGCCCCTTCCAGACCCGCTCGGTGCAGCCCCGGTCCTCTTCGTTCACCTCGTCGAGCAGCGTCTTGAGCGCCGCGAAATGCGCCTCCGCCTCCGGATCGGCCATGAAGTCCGGCGACAGCCCGCCGCCATAGAGGATCTTCACGTGATCCGGCCCGTCGGGCATCAGCGACAGGTACCAGAAATATCCGGGCGTCAGCGTGATCAGCAGCGACGGATAGAGCGCCAGCAGCCAGGTGCGCCGCCGGTCCTCGCCCTCGAGCACCGTGTTCGACGGATGCGCCAGCGCCAGGGGCACCCGCTCGTCCTTCAGGATGTGGTGGTAGTTGAAGCCCGGATAGCCCTCGGGGCAGACCATCTCCGACAGTTTCGAGGCGCCGCCGATCGTGCCGGAATGGCACATCGGCAGGTGGTAGCTCTCCATGAAGTTCTCGGCGAGGATCTTCCAGTTGGTGTTCCAGCGGTGCTCTTCGCGGAAGGTCTCGGTGTAGCGGCCCATGTCGAGATAGCCCACGAGGTCGTCGAGCCCGGCGAAGACCTCGTCGGGGCCGGGCAGATCCGGGTCGAGCGCCAGCATGATCCAGCCCTTCCAGTCTTCGGCGCGGATCGCCGGCAGGCGGGTGTCCTCCTTGCAGAAGCTGCCGTTCCTCTCCATCGCCGGGGCGCCGCGCAGCGAGCCGTCGAGATTGTAGCTCCAGGCATGGTAGGGGCAGGTGATGACGCGGGCATTGCCGCGGCCCTCGAGCAGCACCGACATGCGGTGGCGGCAGACATTCGACATCGCCCGCAGCTGCCCGTCGCGGTCGCGCAGCACGATCACCGGCTCGCCCGCGATCTCCAGCGTCAGGAAGTCCCCCGGGGCTGCCAGCGTCTCGGCGCGCCCGGCGCAGATCCAGCTTTTGGCGAAGATCCCGGCCTGCTCCTGCGCGAGGAAATCGCGCGAGGTATAGACCGAGACCGGCATCGCCTCGGCCCGCTCGAAGGGCGTGGCGGCATTGCGGGCCAGTTCGGCGGCGGCGGACAGCTCGGACATGCGGGGCTCCTGGACAGACGCGATCACGGACGCGACCACCGGCCCGATCCGGGCCGGAGCCTGCGGCGCCGCCCGCCCCTGCGGCAAGACGGTTTTTCCTCAGCATGGCTTAGGCGGGGACAAAGCGCGCGCGGCGCCTCTTCCCGCAGCGCGCCGGATGCTCTATGTGCGGCTCCATGTCCCAGAATCCCCCGAACCTCCGCCCGGACCTTGCTCCGAAGGGCCGCTTCGACGAGCCCGCCCGCCCCGGCCAGCCGACCATCGGCATGGTCTCGCTCGGCTGCCCCAAGGCGCTGGTGGACAGCGAGCGCATCCTGACGCGGCTGCGCGCCGAGGGCTACGCGATCTCGCCCGACTATTCCGGCGCCGAAGCGGTGATCGTCAATACCTGCGGCTTCCTCGACAGCGCCAAGGCGGAAAGCCTGGAGGCGATCGGCGAGGCGCTGCGCGAGAACGGCAAGGTGATCGTCACCGGCTGCCTCGGCGCAGAGCCCGACTACATCACCGGCGCGCATCCCAAGGTTCTGGCCGTGACCGGGCCGCACCAGTACGAGCAGGTGCTCGACGCCGTCCATGGCGCGGTGCCGCCCGCCCCGGATCCGTTCATCGACCTGCTGCCCGCCAGCGGGGTCAGCCTGACGCCGCGGCATTACAGCTATCTGAAGATTTCCGAGGGCTGCAACCACAAGTGCAAGTTCTGCATCATCCCCGACATGCGCGGCCGGCTGGCCTCGCGTCCGCACAAGGCGGTGATGCGCGAGGCCGAGAAGCTGGTCGAGGCCGGGGTGCGCGAGCTCCTCGTCATCAGCCAGGACACCTCGGCCTATGGCACCGACTGGGCGGAGCGGCCGTCGAAGGCGCCGATCCTCGATCTGGCGCGCGATCTGGGCACGCTCGGCGCCTGGGTGCGGATGCACTATGTCTATCCCTATCCGCATGTGCGCGAGCTGGTGCCGATGATGGAAGCCGCGCAGTCGGGGGGCGGCGTCCTGCCCTATCTCGACATCCCGTTCCAGCACGCCCATCCCGACACGCTGAAGCGCATGGCGCGGCCCGCCGCCGCCTCGCGGACGCTGGAGGAGATCGCCGCCTGGCGCGCCGCCTGCCCTGACCTCACCCTGCGCTCGACCTTCATCGTCGGCTATCCCGGCGAGACCGAGGCCGAATTCCAGCACCTGCTGGACTGGATGGACGAGGCCCAGCTCGACCGGGTCGGCTGCTTCCAGTACGAGAACGTCAAGGGCGCCCGCGCCAACGACCTGCCGGACCATGTGCCCGCCGAGGTCAAGCAGGAGCGCTGGGAGCGCTTCATGGAGAAGGCCCAGGCGATCTCCGAGGCGAAGCTGGAAGCCAAGGTCGGCAAGGTGATCGAGGTGATCGTCGACGAGGTCGATGCCGAGGCCGCCACCTGCCGCACCAAGGCCGACGCGCCCGAGATCGACGGCAACCTCTTCATCGACGAAGGGTTCGAGGCGCTGAAGCCCGGCGACATCGTCACCGTCGAGGTGGACGAGGCCGGCGAATACGACCTCTGGGGCCGCCTGGCCTGACGCATCGGGGCCCCGGCCGCCGGCCCGGGCCTCCAGGGCACCGTCCCCGCAGGACTGTGCCATAAGGCACCGACACCCATCCCTCCCTAGGGTAAAGCGGACCCGCGGCAGGCGCCGGAGGGTCCGGCCCGTCCTGCCGGGCAAGGGAGGTTGGCCGAATGCAGCTGCTGGAGCAGGCGGGACTTGGCGAGATCCTCGGCGTCGCGGGCTTCGCGCTCTACGCGCTGGCCTATGCGGCGCTCAGCCTCGGGCGGCTGACCGGCGACAGCGCCGCCTTCTACGCGCTCAACGGGCTGGCCGCACTGGCGGTGCTGGCGAGCCTCGGGATGGATTTCAACCTCGGCTCCGCCCTGATCCAGATCTTCTATCTCGGCGTCAGCCTCGCCGGCCTGCTGGCGCGGCTGCGCCGGGCGGGCGCTACTGCGCCGCCTTCAGCCGCGACATCGTCGCCTTCACCGCGCTGATCCGCTGGGCGTTCGGCGGGTGGGTGCCGAGGAACTGGTCGCCGGGATCGCGCGCGCGGCTGAAATAGCCGATCCCCACCACCGGGTCGTAGCCCGCGTAATAGGCGATCTGCGCGCCGAGGCTGTCGGCCTCCAGCTCGAAATCCTTGGAATAGACGCGCGAGCCGGCAAAGGCGCCGATCTGCTGCGCCGAGGCGATCGAGGAAGATGTCCCGCCAAGCGCCGCCGCCGCCATCCCCGCCGCGATCGCCGCGGCCTCGGTGCTGTTCTGCTGGCGGGCGATATGGTCGGAGATATGGTGTGCCGCCTCGTGCGAGATCACGAAGGCCAGCTCGTCGGCATTCTCCAGATCGTCGATCAGCGTCTGGTTCACCACCAAGAGCGGCTGGCCGTTCGCCAGAAGCGTCTGGTAGGCGTTGGCCGGCTTCGACGGGTCGCGGTCCAGCTCGATGCGGAAATCGCAGTTGCGCTGGCCCGGGGTCGAGCGGCACATGCTCTCGGCCACCGGCTCCACGCGCGCGACGACCGTGGCGAAATCCTTGCCCGCGGGCGCCGGGGCGGGCGTGCCCTGGACGGTGGGGACCGCCACCCTCTGGCCGGTCTGCGGGACAGTCGTCACCACGCAGCCCTGCAGCGCCATTGCCGCCCCCAGCAGCAGCGCCAGCCCGGCCGATCTTCCTACGCGCATCCATGCCTCCTCAAAAGCCGTTGCAATATCTAGCGGCGGCGGCTGGGTCAGGCAAGGCACGCGGCCGTGACCTTCCGCCATCCGCCGCAGCTCCGCGCCTGCCAAGCGGGTTTCCACCTGCCCCGGCCCG
Source organism: Poseidonocella sp. HB161398 (assembly GCF_005870025.1). Classification (GTDB taxonomy): domain Bacteria; phylum Pseudomonadota; class Alphaproteobacteria; order Rhodobacterales; family Rhodobacteraceae; genus Mangrovicoccus. The sequence goes on along the minus strand of NZ_VATA01000027.1, from coordinate 82,070 downwards.
CGCTAGCCTGAAGCTGCAAAAGCGGAGGGTTTCCCCATGTTCACCATCGAGCACGATTTCGACGCCACTGTGGTCACGCTGGTCGACGAGGGCCAGAAGCACCTGCAGGAGGATGTCATCGTCTCCGCGCTCGACGACTGCGTGACCATCGCCCAGTACGACCCGGTCCGGCGGCAGGACAACCTGATCACCCTGTCGATGGCGCAGCTCGCCGATCTGCGCGCCGCGCTCGACCTGCCAGAGGGGATGTACCGCGTGGTCGAGAAATAGCCGCGTCAGACCCGCTGGAAGGTCTTCTCGCGGGATTTCCCGCCGCGGATCAGCCGCAGCGCCGTCTTCGGCAGGCCGAGATGCCTGGCCAGCGCCTTCTGTACCTCGGCATTGGCCTTGCCGTTCTCGGGGGCGACGGTGACATAGACATGCAGCCCGCCCTCCGCGGCTTCGGTGATCCGCGCGCGCGAGGCCTTGGGCGTGACCTTCACGGTAATGGTGTCGCCTGTCTCCATGCCCTCTCCTGCCCTGCGCGCGGGGTGCGGCGCAAGTGCTTCGCGCCTTGACCCGGCGGGGCAAAGCGCCGACCTAGAGGCGCAAAGATCAAGGAGACCCGATGTGACCGCCGCACGCCCCGATGTTCTCGACTTCCTGCTGACCCGGCGTTCCCGCCCGTCGAAGACGCTGACCACGCCGGTGCCCAGTTCCGAGGAGCTGGGGCCGCTCCTGGCCGCGGCGGCGCGCACGCCCGACCATGGCGCGCTGGAGCCGTTCCGCTTCCTGGTGCTGGAAAAGCCCGCGCTGGCCCGCATCGCGGGGCTGATCGGGGAAACCGGCACGCGGATGGGCAAGCTGCCCGAGGAGATCGCCAAGCAGAAGATGGTCTACGAGACCGGCAATTTCGCCGTGGCCGTGATCTTCACCCCGAAGGAGAGCCCGAAGATCCCCGAGATCGAGCAGCTCTACACCGCGGGCGCGGTCTGCCTGTCGCTCCTGAACGCGGCGCTGGCCACCGGCTGGGGGGCGAACTGGCTTTCGGGCTGGGCGAGCCATGACGCGGAATTCCGCAAGGCGGCCTTCGGCCTGGCGGAAAACGAGCTGGTCGCCGGGATCGTCCATATCGGCACCGAGACCGTGGCCCCGCCGGACCGCCCGCGCCCCGATGTGAACGCGCTGACCACCTGGGTGTCCGCATGATCCGCGACATTTCCCGCGCGCTCGGGCAGATCGGCGATCCGCGCTTCCGCAAGGTGCTGTTCCTCGGGCTCGGCATCACCGTCGGGCTGCTGTTCCTGTTCTACATCGCCACCGCCTGGGTGGTCGCCTGGGCCGTGCCGGACACCGTGACCCTGCCCTGGATCGGCCAGATCGGCTGGATCAACGACATCGCCTCGGGCGCCTCGGTGCTGGGCGCGATGTTCCTGTCGAGCTTCCTGATGATCCCGGTCGCCTCGGCCTTCACCGGCATGTTCCTCGACCAGGTCGCCGACGCGGTGGAAGAGCGGCACTATCCGCATCTGCCCGATGTCCGCCCCACCCCGTTCCTGGAGACGCTGGGCGACACGTTCAGCTTCCTCGGCGTGCTGATCCTGGCGAATATCGCGGCCTTCATCCTCTACATCTTCTTCATCCCCTTCGCGCCGGTGATCTTCTGGGCGCTGAACGGCTTCCTGCTCGGCCGGGAATACTTCCAGCTGGTCGCGATGCGGCGGCTGGGCGCGGCGAAGGCCAAGGAGATGCGGCGCAAGCATGCCGGGCAGATCTGGCTTCTGGGCGGGCTGATGGCGATCCCGCTGACGGTGCCGCTCCTGAACCTCGTCGTGCCGATCATCGGTGCCGCCAGCTTCACCCATTTCTACCACCGCCTGGCCAAGGACTGAGGCCGCGCACAGGTCCTGTGCACACGCAAGGGTGGAACCATCGCGCGAAACCGCCATTTTCCCCTCAGGGAGAATCGGAAAGGAACGCGCGATGGGACTTCTCGTGGACGGGGTCTGGAAAGACCAGTGGTACGACACCGACAAGACCGGCGGAAAGTTCGAGCGCTCTGCCGCGCAGTTCCGCAACTGGATCACCCCCGACGGCGCGGCCGGGCCCTCGGGCCGGGCGGGATTCCGGGCCGAGCCGGGACGCTACCATCTCTATGTCGCCTATGCCTGCCCCTGGGCGCACCGGACGCTGATCTTCCGCGCGCTGAAGGGACTGGAGGAGATGGTCTCCGTCTCCTTCGTCAACTGGTACATGGGCGATCATGGCTGGACCTTCGAGGATCCGGGCGACGGCATCCCGCATGACCATCTCTTCGGCTCGGACTATGCCTACCAGATCTACCTCCGGGCCGATCCGCAGTATTCCGGCCGGGTGACGGTGCCGATCCTGTGGGACAAGCGGCAGGAGACCATCGTCTCGAACGAGAGCGCCGAGATCATCCGGATGTTCAACTCCGCCTTCGACGGGGTCGGCGCGGCGCGGGGCGACTACTATCCCGCCTGCCTGGCCGAAGAGATCGATGCGCTGAATGCGCGGATCTACGACACCGTCAATAACGGCGTCTACAAATGCGGCTTCGCCACCACGCAAGAGGCCTATGACGCCGCGGTCGAGCCGCTCTTCGAGACGCTCGACTGGCTGGAGGACCGGCTGGCGACCCGCCGCTACCTGGCCGGATCGCGCGTGACCGAGGCCGACTGGCGGCTCTTCACCACGCTCCTGCGCTTCGACCCGGTCTATCACGGCCATTTCAAGTGCGACCGCCGCCGGATCGTCGACTATCCGAACCTCTGGGGCTACACGCGCGAGCTCTACCAGTGGCCGGGCATCGCCGGGACGGTGAACATGGACCACACGCGGCGGCACTACTATATCAGCCACGAGACAGTGAACCCGCACCGGATCCTCTCGACCGGGCCCGAGATCGACTTCACGGCGCCCCATGGCCGGGAGCGGGTGAAGGCGGCCTGAGCCCGCCCCGCGCGCTGAGAAGCGTCAGCGCCACCACCCCCGCTGCGGCCAGCGCGTGCCAGAGCACCCCGAGCGGCCAGAGGCAGGCCAGGCCGAGCGCCCCGGCAAGGAGGCGCACCGGCCAGCCGATCGGCCGCTCGAGCCCGCCCTGCAGGAAGCCCGCCAGCGCATAGAGGCCGAAGACCGCCGGGATCGTCACCCGCAGCGCCTCGCCCCAGTCGCCTGACAAGAGCGGCGTGTAGGCGAAAAGCACCGGCACGATGTAGAGCCCCTTGGCGAGCTTCCAGCTGGCGAATCCCGTTCCCATGGCGGGCGCCTTGGCGATCGCCGCCGCGGTGAAGGCCGCCAGCGCCACCGGCGGGGTCACGTTGCTGTCCTGGCTGAGCCAGAAGACGATCATGTGCGCCGAGAGGAGCCCGGTCAGCGCCACCTCGGGCGGCACGACCATGTCGCGCAGCGGCGCGGCGATCTCCAGCGGCAGCGCATGGACCAGCGCCGCCGCCTCCGTCCGGGTCATGCCCTGGGCGAGCTGCATCATCGCCTCGGGGTTCGCCAGCATCAGGATCGGTTTCGCCGTCTCGGGCAGCGTGCCATTGGCGATGGCGTCGATCACGAAGCGGTCCGAGATCATCCCCGCCAGCGCCGGCGCCGAGAGCGTCGCCAGCACGATATAGGCCGCGGTGACCGGCAGCCCCATGCCGAGGACCAGGCTCGCCAGCCCGATCAGGATGATGGCGACGAGGATGCTGCCCCCCGCCCAGTCGGAGATCATCAGGCTGAAGGTGTTGCCGACCCCGGCGGTGGTGATCACGTTCACGACGAGCCCGACGGAGCAGAGCAGCACCGCGGTCATCACCATGCCCCTGGTGCCCGAGACCAGCGCCTCCCACACCGCCTTCGGGCCCATCGGCGTCCGCGTCAGCCAGCTCGAGGCGACGACCGAGAGGATGCCGAAAACCGCCGCATAGGTCGGGGTGAAGCCCGAGACCAGAAGCCCGATCAGCAGGCAGATCGGGATCACGAAGCTGGCGCCGCCCTGGCGGAAGGCCGAGCCCAGCGTCTGCCCGTCCGCGGCCATCGGCGGCAGCGCCAGGCGGCGCGCCTCCACCCGGATGAAGAAGGCGACCGACAGGAAGTAGAGCAGCGCCGGCAGGGCCGCGACGGCGACGATCTTCTCGTAGGGGATCTGGGTGAAGCTCGCCATCACGAAGGCCCCCGCCCCCATGATCGGCGGCATGAGCTGCCCGCCGGTGGAGGCTGCCGCCTCCACGCCTCCGGCAAATTTCGGCGCGAAGCCCGCGCGCTTCATCAGCGGGATGGTGATCACGCCGGTCGAGGCCGTGTTGGCGATGGCCGAGCCCGAGATCGTCCCGGTCAGCCCCGAGGCGATCACCGCGACGATGCCCGGCCCGCCGACCATCCGCCCGGCGACCGCGCGCGCCAGGTTGATGACGAAATCCCCCGCCCCCGAGCGGATCAGGAAGGCGCCGAAGAGGATGAAGAGGAAGACATAGGTCGACGAGATCCGCGCGATCGAGCCGAACATCGCGTCATCGCCATAGACCGAGCGGAAGGCCACGGTCTCCAGGCTGAGCCCGGGGAAGTGGAACACCCCGCCGATCCAGCGCCCCCAGACCAGCACGTAGCTGAGCGACAGCAGGATCAGCACCGGGATGATCGCGCCGGTCAGCCGCCGGGTCAGCTCGACCGCGGCCAGCAGGCAGATCGCGATCGCCGCCCAGTCGAGCCCCTGGAGCTTGACCCCGCGGGCGTAGATCGCGTTCTCGGCGGCGACCAGATGCACCGCCGCCGCCGCGGTGGCGAGGCCGAAGACCACGTCCACGGCGCGCCAGAACGGCGAGGGGCCCATCGGCGCAATCGCCGGTTTCAGCACCGCGGCGAGGAAGGCGAAGCCCGCGAAATGGTAGGCGTTGCGCGCGAATTCGGAGATGACGGGATCGAAGGCCACGTAGATATGGCCGAGCGCGATCAGGACGCAGAGGATGGCGATGCCCGTCTCCGCCGGCGCGGAGAACCGCCGCCAGCTCGGATCGGGGCCGCCCGCTTCGGGATCGGACATGGAACTGCTTCCGGCTAGGGCTGGGGACGGCCCGCCCTGCCGGGGCGGGCCTGCGGGATCACTTGGCGATCAGCCGGTCGGGGATCGTGACGCCGACCTCCTGGTAGTAGCGCGCCGCGCCGGGATGCAGCGGCAGCGGCAGGCCCGCGATCGCCTGCTCCAGCGCCATCGCCTTGGTCGCCGGGTGGATCGCCTGCAGGAAGGGCAGGTTCTCGTAGATCGCCTTGGTGATCAGATAGACGTTCTCCTCGGGCAGCTCGGCGGTGGTCGCCAGGAAATTCGGCTGCGCGATGGTGGTCACGTCCTCGGCCAGGCCCGGATAGGTGCCGCCCTTGACGGTGAAGGGGGTCCAGAGCTCCTTGCCGCCATCGGCCGCGGCCAGTTCCTCGGGGGTGAAGGACAAAAGCGTGACCTTGTCGCCCATCGCCGCGAAGAGCTGGCTGATCGCGCCGGTCGGCACGCCCGCCGGGGTGCTGATCCCCTTGACCTGGCCGTTCTGCAGCGCCTCGGCCGCCGGGCCGTAGCCGCCATAGACCAGCGTGTAGTCGGCATCGATATCGACGCCGAGCCCCGCCAGCAGCGTGCGGTTCGAGCCGATCGTGCCGGAATTCTGCGACCCCAGCGCCACCGACTCGCCCTTCAGCCCGACGAAATCCGCCATCGTGCCGGTTCCGGCCGCCTCGGAGGCGACGACGAACTGCTCGACATTCTGCCACAGCATCGAGACCGAGCGCAGGTTCTCCTGCGGGCCGATCTCTTCCATCGGGCCCGAGCCGGTGGCGGCGTAGTAGCCGTAGAGACCCTGCAGGATCGCGAATTCCGCCTCGCCTTCGCGCAGCAGCCGCACGTTCTCGGCCGAACCCGCGGAGCTGATCGCCGACATGCCGATCTTCTCGGCCGGCTCCAGCTTGACCTTGATCAGCGTGGAGAGCGCCACCCCCACCGGATAGTAGGTGCCCCCGGTCGAGGCGGTGGCCAGGATGTAGCTGGCCTCTTCGGCGGCAACCGGAACAGCGGCAATGGCCGCGGCGGCCGCGAAAGCGGCGCTGCGCAGAAATGACATGATTTTCCTCCCTGTACGGCCCTCTCCCCGGGACCGGTCAGGGCGAGCCTAGTAGAGCGGGGGCGGCTGCTCAATGCAAAAAACCCGGCCCCCGCCCGGGGCTCAGACCAGCCGCGTGGTCGAGACCAGCGGCTCCACCAGGGCGGGCAGCAGGTCGAAGCTGCCGAACATGCCCTGGTGCGGGATCTGGAAGACCGGCGACTTGCGGTAGCCCTCGGTGAAGAGCAGGAAGGGCAGATCGGCGCGCCCGGCGGTCTCGGCATCGACCTCGCTGTCGCCGACGAAGACGGTCGCGGTGGCCTTCAGGGTCTCGGCCGCGGAAAGGAGCCCGGTCGGGTCGGGCTTGCGCTCGGGGAAGCTGTCGCCGCCGATCACCACCGGGAAGAACCCGGCCAGGCCCAGCTCGGCCAGGATCGCGCGGGCGGGGGCCTCGGGCTTGTTGGTGACGACGCCCAGCCCGTAGCCCATCATGCGGAACCGCGCCAGCGCGTCGGCCACGCCGGGATAGGGCCGGGTCAGCTCGGTGGAATGGGCGCCGTAATGGTCCATGAACGCCTCGACCAGCCGCGGATGGTCGGCCATGTCGAGCCCGGTCGCGCCGATGATGCGCTCCACGAGCTTGGCCACGCCGTTGCCGATGAAGCTGCGAATGGTCGCGAAGGGCAGCGGCTCCTGCCCTTCCGCGGCGAGCATCCGGCAGGCGGCGGAGTGGAGGTCCGGCGCGCTGTCGATGAGGGTTCCGTCGAGATCGAACAGGACGGCGGCAGTAGTCATGGGACTCTCCTTTGCGATGGGGCCCAGATGGCGGTTCGGGCGCGCCCATGCAAGATGGGGCCAGGTCGCAGGAGCAGGCACTGGCGGAAACCCCCACTTTCCCTTATGCCGCGGGGATCATGCCAGGAAAGGAATGCAAGGTGCTGGAGTTGCGCGACAGGAACGCTATCGGTGCGGCGATTTCGGAGCTCGAGGCGCGGCTGGGGCCGCGGCTGGCGACCGGCCGCTCCTTCCGCGAGCAGCATGGACATACCACCACCTGGCTGGAGAACCAGATCCCCGATGCGGTGGCCTTTGCCGAGAGCACGGAAGAGGTGCAGGAGATCGTGCGGATCTGCGCCCGCCACCGGGTGCCGGTCATCCCCTTCGGCACCGGCACCTCGCTCGAGGGCCATGTCAACGCGCCGCTGGGCGGGATCTCGGTCGATGTGTCGCGCATGGACAAGGTGCTGTCGCTGCGGCCCGAGGACATGGATGTCACCGTCCAGCCCGGCATCACCCGCGAGGCGCTGAACACCGAGCTGCGCGCCACGGGCCTGTTCTTCCCGGTCGATCCGGGCGCCAATGCCTCGATCGGCGGGATGGCGGCGACGCGCGCCTCGGGCACGACGGCGGTGCGCTACGGCACGATGCGCGACCGGGTGCTGTCGCTGGAGGCCGTGCTGCCCTCGGGCGAGGTGATGCGCAGCGCCAGCCGCGCGCGCAAGAGCTCGGCCGGCTATGACCTCACGCGGCTGATGATCGGCGCCGAGGGGACGCTGGGGATCATCACCGAGCTGACGCTGCGGCTCGCCCCGCAGCCCGAGGCAGTGACCGGCGCGATCGCCAGCTTCACGGATATCGAGGCGGCCTGCCTGACCGCGCAGGAGGTGATCCAGCTTGCCCTGCCGGTGGCGCGGATGGAGTTCCTCGACGAGGCAGCGGTGTCCTACGTGAACCGCAGCCATGGCGTCGGCCTGCCGGAGACGCCGCTCCTGCTGCTGGAATTCCACGGCTCGCCGGGCAGCATCGACGAGCAGACCGAGGTCTTCGCCGAGCTGGCGCGCGACAACGGCGCCGTCAATGTCGCCTGGAGCGCCGATGCCGACGAGCGCCGCCGCCTGTGGAAGGCGCGGCACGACTTCTACCTGGCCGCGCTGGGGCTCTTCCCGGGGCGGGTGGGCTTCTCCACCGATGTCTGCGTGCCGGTCTCGCATCTGGCGGCCTGCGTCACCGCCTCGCGCGCCAAGCTCGACGAGCTGGGGCTGATCGGCACCAATGTCGGCCATGTCGGCGACGGCAATTTCCACACGCTGGTCTTCGTCGATCCGCAGGATGCCGGCAACCGCGACCGCGCGGAGGCCTATGTCGGCTGGCTCAACGACCTGGCGATCGCCCATGACGGCACCTGCACCGGCGAGCACGGCATCGGCCAGGGCAAGATGAAGTACCTGGAAAAGGAGCTCGGCGCCGGGGCGCTGGAGATGATGCGCGCGGTCAAGCAGGGGGTGGATCCGCTGAATATCATGAATCCGGGCAAAATCTTCTCGCTCTGAGGAGGGCGGCCGGGCCGGCGCAACGCCATCCTTGACCGGAGGCCCCGCTAAGGTCTTACATCGGGATCTGCAATTCGTACTGGAGTGCCCCAATGTCCGATCCAAGGCATATCGTGCTGACCTCCCACCCGCCGACGGGCAGCCGCAAGCCGCCGGAAATCCATTGGGGCGCGCCCGGGGCCCAGGCGCGCGGTCCGGTGATCGGCGGCATGTCGGGCGGGCAGCGCAACGTGATCGGCACCCATTCGGGCAGCTACGGCGTCTACCGCGCGCTGGCCATCGCCACCGGCCAGCTGAAATCCGTCCACCGGCCCGACCTGACCCACACCCGCCCCTCGGTCGATATCGGCCCCTTCCCGCAATGGGAGGGCGAGGACCGGATCGTCTCGATGGACCCCTACGGCCATATCGTCGCCGATGCCTTCGCCTCGGAAATCGCGGCGGGGCGGCCGATCCAGCCGACCATCGCCATCACCAAGGCGCGGATCATGCTGCCGGAGTTCAAGGAGGCCATCGCCTCCGGGCGGCTGGTGCCCGACGGGCAGATCCTGACCCCGACCGGCGAGGCCAGCGTCACCAAGATCGCGATCGAGCCGGTCTGGTACCTGCCCGGCCTGGCGCGGCGGCTGGGCGTGACCGAGGTCTCGCTGCGGCGCGCGCTCTTCGAATATACCGGCGGCATGTTCCCCGAGCTCGTGACCCGCGGCGACCTGAAGGTCTTCCTGCCGCCGATCGGCTCGATCACGCTCTACATCTTCGGCGAGCCCTCGGCGATGTGGGATCCGAAAAAGCGGCTGGCCTGCCGGGTGCATGACGAATGCAACGGCTCGGACGTGTTCGGCTCGGACATCTGCACCTGCCGCCCCTACCTCACCCACGGGATCGAGGAATGCGTGAAGGAGGCGCAGGAGGGCGGCGCCGGGCTGATCGTCTACAACCGCAAGGAAGGCCGCGCGCTCGGCGAGGTGACGAAGTTCCTCGTCTACAATGCCCGCAAGCGCAATCCCGACGGCGACACCGCGGCGGCCTATTTCGAGAAGACCGAATGCGTCGCGGGCGTGCAGGACATGCGGTTCCAGAGCCTGATGCCCGACGTGTTCCACTGGCTCGGCATCACCCATATCGACCGCTTCGTGTCGATGTCGGACATGAAGTACGATGCCCTGGCCGAGGCCGGGATCACCGTCGGCGAACGCATCCCGATCCCCGACGAGCTGATCCCCGGCGACGCCCAGGTGGAGATGGACGCCAAGAAGGCCGCCGGGTACTACACCGATGACACGGTATCGAAACCGGAGGATCTGACGATGACCAAGGGGCGCGGGCTTGACGACTACTGACCTGGCCGAGGCCGACACGGCCGCCACAGCGGACTGGCTGCAGAGCCCGGACGCGATCCGCGCGCAATGCGGCGCGCTCTACGATCTCGGCGTGGCCGGGCGGCTCGACCATTTCACCGTCGATCCCGACCGGCTGGAGATCGCCGCCGAGGAAGTGGTCGCGACCATCCTCGAGACTTATCCCGACCTCGCCGTGCCGCCGCATTCGCGCTGGCGCCACTTCGTGCTCGACCGCCGCGACCGCTGGGCCGAGCAGGCGGCCAAGCTCGACGTGCCGCCGCAGGAGATGGCGCGGCTGGAATGCGAGCTGGCCATCGTCTCGGTGCTGCTCGATGCCGGGGCCGGGCCGCTCTGGACCTATCACGACCCCGATACCGGCGCCGAATTCGCCCGCTCCGAGGGGCTGGCGCTGGCCTCGCTCGACATGTTCATGGCCGGGGCCTTCGGCAGCGGCACGGGGCCCGGCACCACGACCGCGCGGCTGTCGCGCTTCTCGGCGGAGGCGCTGGCCGCGGGGTTCCAGGTCACCGAGGACAATCCGCTGGAGGGGCTCGAGGGCCGCGCCGCGCTGATCGCCGCGCTGGGGAAGGCCGTCGAGGCGCAGCCGCTGGTCTTCGGCGACACGCCCCGGCTGGGGCAGATCGCCGACCACCTGGCCGGGCTCGCCGACGAGGACGGGCTGCCGGCCGAGACCATCCTGCGGGTCATCCTCAAGACGCTCTCGCCGATCTGGGGCGAGGACCGTCCCGTGCTCGACGGCGTGTCGCTGGGCGATTGCTGGCCGCATCCGCAGGCCCCCGCCCCCGGGCTCGTGCCGTTCCACAAGCTCAGCCAGTGGCTGAGCTATTCGCTGATCGAGCCGATGGAGCGGGCGGGCATCAAGGTGACCGGGCTCGACCGGCTGACCGGGCTGGCCGAGTACCGCAATGGCGGGCTCTTCCTCGATACCGGGGTGATCGCGCTGCGCCATCCGCGCGAGGCGGCGAAGCCGCAGGCGCCGGGCAGCGCGCTGATCGTCGAATGGCGGGCGCTGACGGTGATCCTGCTCGACAAGGTGGCCGCGCTGGTGCGCAAGCGGCTGCGGCTCTCGGCCGAGGAGCTGCCTCTGGCCGCCGTGCTCGAGGGCGGCACCTGGGCGACCGGCCGCAGGCTGGCGCGCGCGAAGCGTCCGGGCGGCACGCCGCCGATCGACATCCTCTCCACCGGAACTGTTTTCTGAAGACCCCGAAAGGCCGCCTGAATGACCGATCACGTCACCGTCGTCGACCATCCGCTGGTCCAGCACAAGCTGACCCAGATGCGCAAGACGGAAACGCCCACCGCCGATTTCCGCCGCCTCCTGCGCGAGATCGCCCATCTGCTGGCCTATGAGGTGATGCGCGACCTGCCGCTGGAGAAGACCGCCATCGAGACCCCGCTGGAGCCGATGATGGCGCCGCAGATCGAGGGCAAGAAGCTGGTGCTGGTCTCGATCCTGCGCGCCGGGAACGGGCTTCTCGAAGGCGTGCTCGACCTGGTGCCGCAGGCCCGCGTCGGCCATATCGGCCTCTACCGCGATCCCGAGACTCTGGTCGCGGTCGAGTACTACCTGAAGGTGCCCTCCGATATCGAGGACCGTCCGGTGATCGTGGTCGACCCGATGCTGGCCACGGCGAATTCCGCCTCCGCCGCGCTGACCCGGCTGAAGGAAGTGGGCGCGCGGAACATGAAGTTCCTCTGCCTCCTGGCCGCGCCCGAAGGGATCGAGACGCTGACCCGCGACCATCCCGACGTGCCGATCTACACCGCCTCGATCGACGAGCGGCTCGACGAGCACGGCTATATCCGTCCCGGGCTCGGCGATGCCGGCGACCGGATGTTCGGCACGAAATAAGCCCGGGCGCCCTCGGATCGGGGGCGCCTCTCGCACGGCATCACGCCCCTCACCCCGGCCCTCTCCCCCGCGGGGGAGAGGGAGGCGCGGGTCACAGCCGGTGGAGCTTCAGGCGGCCCAGCCCGGCGAATTCCATCCGCAGGCCCGGCCCGTTCGGCCCGAGGCGCAGCGAGTGCCCGGCCTTGGCGGCGATGCGGGTCGTGTCCTCGTCGCGGCGCAGGCGCAGCCCGTCATCGAGACTGTCGAGCACGTCCTCGACGCGCTGGTCGCGCGGCACCGGATCGGCGCGCCGCGCCGCCGCGGCAGCGAGCCCGGCGATCAGCGCATAGCGGAAGATGGTCCAGAAAATCGGCGAAAGCGGAAGGGCCAGCGGCATCTTCGGTCGGTCTCCTCTTTTCCTCAAGATAGGCACGCTCCGGGCGCAGATCCAGCCGCCGCGCAGGCCGGGGTTTCCAATTGGCGGCAAAACGCGCTAACCCGGCCGCCATGGCCCTGCGCGTCGCCTCGCTGACCCTCTCGCATTTCCGTTCCCACCGCCGCGCGACGCTTGCGCTCGACGGGCGGCCGGTTGCGCTTTTCGGACCGAACGGGGCGGGCAAGACCAACCTGATCGAAGCCGTCTCGCTGCTGTCTCCGGGGCGCGGGCTGCGCCGCGCCGCGGCGGAGGAGCTGATCCGCCGGCCCGAAGCGCTCGGCTGGAAGATCCGCGCCGAGGTGGAGGCGCCCTCGGGGCGGCACGAGATCGAGACCTGGGCCGCGCCCGGCCAGTCCCGCCAGGTGCGCATCGACGGCAAGGCGGCGACCCAGACCGCGCTGGGGCGGATCGTCCGGCTGGTCTGGCTGATCCCGGCGATGGACCGGCTGTGGATCGAGGCGGCGGAGGGGCGGCGGCGCTTTCTCGACCGGATGGTACTGAGCTTCGAGCCCGGCCATGCCGAGGCGACGCTGGCCTACGAGAAGGCGATGCGCGACCGCAACCGGCTGCTGAAGGACGAGATCCGCGACCCGCACTGGTACCAGGCGCTGGAGGCGCAGATGGCCGGGGCCGGGGCCGCGATCATCGCGGCGCGCGCCTCGGTGCTCCTGCGGCTGGAGGCGGCGCAGGCGGCGGGCGATCCGGCTTTTCCCAAGGCGGCGCTGGCGATTGCCGATCCCGAGGAGGCGCCCTGCCCGGCAGACCGCGAGGCGCTGCGCGCCGCGCTGCGCGACAGCCGGGCGCGCGACCTGCGCGCCGGGCGGACGCTGGTCGGGCCGCACCGTGCCGATCTGCAGGCGGTCTATGCCGCCAAGGGCGTTTCCGCCGCGCAGAGTTCCACCGGCGAGCAGAAGGCGCTGCTGCTGTCGCTGATCCTGGCCAATGCCCGGGCACTGGCGGAGGAGACCGGCGCGCCGCCGCTGCTCTTGCTCGACGAGGTCTCGGCGCATCTGGACAAGGACCGCCGCGCGGCGCTTTATGAGGAACTGCAGCGGCTCGGCGCGCAGGCCTGGATGACCGGCACCGGAGCGGAGCTGTTCGAGCCGGGGGAGATCGACGCCCAGCGGATCGAGGTGAAGGACGAGGACGGGACCAGCCGGATGGAGGCGCCATCATGACCCCGCAGCGCGTGACGCTCATCACTCTCGGGGTCGAGGACCTCGCCCGGGCCAAGGCCTTCTACGCGGCGCTTGGCTGGGTGCCGGCGCAGGAGCAGGACGGCGTCGCCTTCTACCAGATGAACGGGCTGGCGCTGGGGCTCTTCGGCCGCGCCGCACTGGCCGAGGACCAGGGCCGTCCGGGCGCCGATCTGGGCACCGGCGCGGTGACGCTGGCGCAGAATTTCGCCACTGAGACCGAGGTCGATGCCGCCTTCGCCGCGGCGCTCACGGCCGGGGCCACGGCGCTCAAGGCGCCCGAGAAGGTGTTCTGGGGCGGCTATTCCGGCTATTACGCCGATCCCGACGGCCATGTCTGGGAAGTCGCGATGAACCCGTTCTGGCCGCTGGGCGACGACGGATCCCTGACGCTGCCGGCATGACCGTCTCCATTGCCGATCTGGCGCTCTATGCCGGAGCGCTCTTCATCCTGTTCATGACCCCCGGACCGGTCTGGGTGGCGCTCCTGGCGCGGGCGCTCTCGGGCGGCTTCGCCTCGGCCTGGCCGCTGGCGCTCGGCGTGGTGATCGGCGACGTGCTCTGGCCGCTGCTGGCCATTCTCGGCGTCAGCTGGATCGTCTCGGTCTGGGGCGACTTCCTGAGCGTGCTGCGCTGGGTGGCGGCGGCGATCTTCTGGATCATGGGGATCGGGCTGATCCGCCATGCCGGCAGGCGCATCGGCCAGGACAGCCGGCTGACCCGTCCCGGCATGTGGGCGGGCTTCGCCGCCGGCGTGGCGGTGATCCTCGGCAATCCCAAGGCGATCCTCTTCTACATGGGGGTGCTGCCCGGCTTCTTCGATCTCGACCGGGTCACCGCCTGGGACATCGCCGCGATCACGGCGCTGTCGGCGGCCGTGCCGCTGATCGGGAACCTGATCCTCGCCGCCTTTGTCCACAGGCTGCGCGCGCTGCTCGCCTCCGGCACGGCGCTGGCGCGGATGAACCGGATCGCGGGCATCCTGCTGATCCTGGTGGGCTGCGTGATTCCCTTCACTTAGGGAGGAAAAAGCGCCCCAATTGCGTGACATTTCCGCGCCCGGTTCGTATAAGATGGCAGGATTAAGAAGGACCCGCGTGAATGGCTGATGACGTGCAGACCCCCTCCGAATACGGTGCGGAATCGATCAAGGTTCTCAAGGGGTTGGAAGCCGTGCGCAAACGGCCCGGGATGTATATCGGCGATACCGATGACGGCTCGGGCCTGCACCACATGGTCTACGAGGTTGTCGATAACGGCATCGACGAGGCGCTGGCGGGCCATGCCGACCGCGTGACCGTGACCATCCATGCCGACAGTTCCGTCTCGGTGCGCGACAATGGCCGCGGCATTCCGGTGGACATCCACCAGGAAGAAGGCGTCAGCGCGGCCGAAGTGATCATGACCCAGCTCCATGCGGGCGGGAAATTCGACCAGAACAGCTACAAGGTCTCGGGCGGCCTGCACGGCGTCGGCGTCTCGGTGGTGAACGCGCTTTCCGACTGGCTGGAGCTGCGCATCTGGCGCGACGGCAAGGAGCACTACGCCAAGTTCCAGACCGGCGAGACGGTGGAGCATCTGCGCGTCCTGCGCGACGCCCCCGGCGAGAAGGGCACCGAGGTGCGCTTCCTGGCCTCGACCGACACGTTCTCCAATCTCGAATACAGCTTCAAGACGCTGGAGAACCGCCTGCGCGAGCTGGCCTTCCTGAATTCCGGCGTCCGCATCATCCTGCGCGACGAGCGCCCGGCGGAGCCGCTGGAAAGCGAGCTGCACTATGACGGCGGCGTGCAGGAATTCGTGCGCTATCTCGACCGTTCGAAATCGCCGCTGATCTCCGAGCCGATCTTCATCACCGGCGAGCGCGACGGCATCACCGTCGAGGTCGCGATGTGGTGGAATGACGGCTATCACGAGACCGTGCTGCCCTTCACCAACAACATCCCGCAGCGCGACGGCGGCACCCATATGGCGGGCTTCCGCGGCGCGCTGACCCGGACGCTGAACCTCTATGCCAACAGCTCGGGCATCGCCAAGAGGGAGAAGGTCACCTTCTCCGGCGACGACGCCCGCGAAGGCCTGACCTGCGTCCTGTCGGTCAAGGTGCCGGATCCGAAATTCTCCAGCCAGACCAAGGACAAGCTGGTCTCCTCCGAGGTCCGCCCGGCGGTCGAGGGGCTGATGAACGAGCGTCTGACCCAGTGGTTCGACGAGCATCCCGCCGAGGCCCGCACCATCGTCGGCAAGATCATCGAGGCGGCGCTGGCCCGCGAGGCGGCCCGCAAGGCGCGCGAGCTGACGCGGAAGAAATCGGCGCTCGACGTGGCCTCCCTGCCCGGCAAGCTGGCCGACTGCCAGGCGCGCGACCCGCATGCGCGCGAGATCTTCCTGGTCGAGGGCGACTCGGCCGGCGGCTCGGCCAAGCAGGGCCGCTCGCGCGCGCACCAGGCGGTGCTGCCGCTGCGCGGCAAGATCCTCAACGTGGAGCGCGCGCGCTTCGACCGGATGCTCGGCAGCCAGGAGATCGGCACGCTGATCACGGCGCTCGGCACCGGGATCGGCCGCGACGAGTTCGACATCGACAAGCTGCGCTACCACAAGATCATCATCATGACCGATGCCGACGTGGACGGCGCGCATATCCGGACGCTGCTGCTGACCTTCTTCTTCCGGCAGATGCCGGAGATCATCGAGGGCGGCTATCTCTACATTGCCCAGCCGCCGCTCTACAAGGTGGCCCGCGGCAAGTCCGAGGTCTACCTCAAGGACCAGGCCGCGCTGGACGACTACCTGATCGAGCAGGGCGTCGACGGCGCCACGCTGCGGCTCGGGTCCGGCGAGGAGATCGTCGGCGCCGACCTTGCCCGCGTGGTCGAGGAAGCCCGCCAGGTGCGCCGCATCCTGCAGGCCTTCCCGACGCATTACCCGGTCCACATCCTGGAACAGGCGGCGATCGCCGGCGCCTTCCTGCCCGGCGTGGCCGATGGCGACCTGCAGGCGCTGGCCGATACCGTCGCCACGCGGCTCGACCTGATCGCGCTGGAATACGAGAAGGGCTGGGAAGGCCGGCCGACCCAGGACCGCGGCATGCGCCTGGCACGGCTGCTGCGCGGGGTCGAAGAGGTCCGCACCCTCGACGGCCCGGTGCTGCGCTCGGGCGAGGCAAGGCGGCTGGGCAGCTTCACCCAGGCGCTGCAGGACAACTACGCCACCGCCGCGACGCTCCTGCGCCGTGACAAGGGCATCGCGATCCACGGGCCGCTGGACCTGCTGAACGCCATTCTCGCCGAGGGCGAGCGCGGGCTGACGCTGCAGCGCTACAAGGGCCTGGGCGAAATGAACCCCGACCAGCTCTGGGAAACCACGCTTGATCCCGAGGCGCGGACGCTGCTGCAGGTGCGGGTGGAGGATCTGGCCGAGGCCGACGACCTCTTCACCAAGCTGATGGGCGACGTGGTCGAGCCGCGGCGCGAATTCATCCAGACCAACGCGCTGAGCGTGGAGAATCTGGACTTCTGATCCGGGCTGCAGCCCGCCGAAGACCCCGGTTCCGCGCGCCCCGAGGCGGGCGGAACCACGCTGAAAATTTCCCTTTCCGCCCAGACGGATGGCGCCTTGGCCGGGCCCTGTCCACGCCATTTCCCGCCGGAGCCTCCGGCCGGGACACATCCGCGTGGATCGCGTTGACAGCCGGCCGGGCCTGTGCAGCACTGGCCCGGAGGCGCAGATAGGCTTGGAAATGTCCGAGATGGAAGCAGTCGAGCCGAGGCTCGAACAGGAAGACGTGCTGGAGCTGTGCTTCGACACGTCGGCAAGAGTGAATTTCGCATCCGCCCAGAACGGCGTGTCCATTCTGCGGACGCTGTCCCTGGCCAATCGCGGCCAGCGGCAGCTCGAGGGGCTGACCGTCACGCTGGAAAGCGCCCCGGCCCTCCTGCGGCCGCGCAGCTGGACGCTCGACCGGCTCTCCCCGGGCGACATGCGCGCGCTGCCGGGGCTGGAGACGGTGCTCGACGACCAGATCCTGGCCGGGCTCGACGAGGCGGAATTCGGCAGCCTGACCCTGACCGTCGCGGAAAACGGCCGCGAGCTGCTGCGCGAGACCCGCCGGATCGAGATGCTGGCCCGCGACGAATGGGGCGGGCTCGGCGAGATGGCGCCGCTTCTGGCCGCCTATGTCTCGCCCAATGACGCGGTCGTCGCCGGGCTGCTGAAGGAGGCCGCCGACCTTCTGGAGGCCGCCGGGATGAAGGGCGCGATCGACGGCTACCAGTCGGGCGATCCGGGCCGCGCCTGGATGCTGGCCGGGGCGATCTGGTCGGCGGCCACCGCGATGGGCCTGTCCTATGCCGTGCCCCCGGCCTCCTTCGAGGCGCGCGGCCAGAAGATCCGCACCCCCGCCCGCATCCGCGCCGAAGGGCTGGCGACCTGCCTCGACAGCGCGCTGCTGCTGGCCGCCGCCTTCGAGGCCGCGGGGCTGAACCCCGTGGTGCTCTTCGCCGAGAGCCATGCCTGGGTCGGCGTCTGGCTGAGCGACCGCGATTTCGGCGCGGTGACCGAGCCCGACGTGATGGCGGTGCGCAAGGCCGTCGATGCCCGCGAGCTGGTGCTGCTGGAAACCACACTGCTTTGCGAGCGGCCCGCGGCCGGGTTCGAGGCCGCCGCCCTGGCCGGGCGCGATCCGGTCGCCGAGCGCAACGAGCACGCCTTCGCCATGGCGGTCGATATCCGCCGCGCCCGCGCCGCCCGGATCCGTCCGCTGGCCAGCCACCGCCCGGCCGAGGAAGAGGCCGGGGACCAGGATGCCGCCAGCCCCGCCGCCCTGCCGAAACCGCTCGATCTGGGCTTCCTGCCCGGCGATCTGGTGGAGGAGGAGCCCGACAGCCCGGCCGACCGGATCTCGCGCTGGCAGCGCAAGCTGCTCGACCTGTCGCTGCGCAACCGGCTGCTGAATTTCCGCGACACCAAGCAGACGCTGCCGCTGCTCTGCCCCGATGTCGCGCTCCTGGAGGACCAGCTGGCCGGCGGGCGCAAGTTCCGCGCGCTGGCGCTGAAGGAAGACAGCCAGCTCGGCGCCCGCGACCTCGGCCCCGCGGAAGAGGCCGAGCTTCTCGCCACGCTCTGCCGCGACGCCTTCGAGAAGGGCCGGATCGCCGTGCCGCTGACCGCGAAGGACACCGAGGCGCGGCTGCTGGCGCTCTACCGCCGCGCCAAGAGCGACATGCAGGAGGGCGGGACCAGCACGCTGTTCCTCGCCGCGGGCTTCCTGCGCTGGAAGAAATCCGAGGGCGACAGCCGCAGCTACCGCGCGCCGATGCTGCTGATCCCGGTGCGCATCACCCGCCGCTCGGCGCAGTCGGATTTCGTCATCGAGACCCACGAGGACGAGGTCCGCTTCAACGCCACGCTGCTGGAATTCCTCAAGCGCGATTTCGACCTGGAGATCCCCGAGCTGGAGGGCGAGCTGCCCCGCGACGGCAGCGGCTACGACCTGCCGCTGATCTTCGAGATCCTGCGCCGCAAGGTGCGCGACATCGCCGGGTTCGAGGTGGTCGAGGATCTGGCGATGTCGACCTTCTCCTTCGCCAAGTTCCTGATGTGGAAGGACCTTGTCGACCGCACCGCCAGCCTGCGGGAAAGCCCGCTGGTGCGCCATCTGGTCGACAACCCCGCCGAGCCCTTCCTCGCCGGGGACGCCCCCGCCCTGCCCCGGCCCGAGGAGCTCGACCGCCGCGTCGCCCCGGCCGATCTCTTCACGCCGCTGCCGGCGGATTCCTCGCAGCTCGCCGCGGTTCTGGCCGCGCAGGAAGGGCATGATTTCGTGCTGATCGGCCCGCCCGGGACCGGCAAGAGCCAGACGATCGCCAACATGATCGCCCAGTGCCTGGCCGCCGGGAAGACGGTGCTGTTCGTCGCCGAGAAATCCGCCGCGCTCGACGTGGTGCACCGGCGGCTGACGGCGCACGGGCTCGCCGATGCGGTGCTGGAGCTGCATTCGAACAAGTCGGACCGCAAGTCGGTGCTCGACCAGCTCGGCCGCAGCTGGGACCGCGCCGCCGAGGCCGAGGGCGCGGACTGGGCGCAGGTGACCGGCGAGCTGGCCGGGACGCGCGACACGCTGAACCAATATGTCGCCGCGCTGCACCGGAGCGGCAGCCAGGGTTTCAGCGTCTACCAGGCGATCGGCCGCGCGGCCGGGGCGGAGCAGCCCTTCGCGCTGTCCTTCGCCGGGCGCGACGCCCATGACGCCGAAAGCTATGCGCGGCTCGAACGCCTGGCCGCCGCGGTCGAGCGCTGCCATGAAATCGTCGCCGGCCGGCCGCCGCTGGAGCTGGTCGCCGCCGGGTACTGGTCCTTCGCCTGGCAGGCCGCGCTGTTCGATGAGGCGGAGACGCTGGCCGCCGCGACCCGCGCGCTGGCCGCTGCCGCCCAGAAGGCCGCCGGTCTCGCCGGGCTGCAGCCCGATCCCGACGGCGCGCCGGAGCATCTCGACGCGCTCGCCACACTGGCCGCGGTCCCGGAAACCGGCGAGGATGTCGGCTGGGCGCTGGAGCGCGACACGCAGGCGCTTGAAGCCGCCGCCGCCGACCTGGCCCGGCTCGCCCCGGACTATCGCGCGGCCGGGGCGCGGCTCTCCGCCGACTATCCGATGGACCGGCTGGAGCGCATCCCGCTCGACCAGCTCGATGCCGACTGGCGCCGGGCGCAGGCGAAGATCTGGCCGCTTTCCGCGCTGGCGCTGTCCTCGCTGCGGAAGCTCTTGCAGACCTACGCGACCGGCGGCCGGGCCGATCCCGAACGCGACATCCCCGCCCTTGCCGAGGCGCGAGAGCTGCGCGCGGAAATCGACGCGCTGCCGCTGACGGGCTGCCCTGCCTTCGACGGGGCCGAAACCGACGAGGCGCGGCTGACGCGTTGGACCGCCGAGGCGGCCGCGCTGCGCGCCACCTTCGACGGTCTTGCCGGGCGTGTCGCCGATCCCGCCCGCTGGCTTGCCGCCCGGCAGAGCCTGGCCGCCCGCGGCCCCGGCGCGCTGCGCGAGGCGCTCACTGCCTTCCGGGACTGCCGCGAGACCTGGACAGAGGCCGCCGCGGCCTTCGCCGAAACCGCCGGACAGGCGCCCGGGACAGCGCCCCTGGCATCGCTCGCCGAAGCGCTCGAGACCCTGCTGTCGAGCCGCGCGCATCTGGAGGACTGGACCCGCTGGGTTGGCATCAGCGGCGAGGCCCGCGCCGCCGGGCTCGCCCCGTTGGTCGACGCGCTCGAAGACGGCCGTCTGCAAACCGGCGCCGCGCGGGCCTTCGCCGCCGCCTATGCCGCCTGGTGGCTGCCCCTGGCGATGGATGACGAGCCCTGCCTGCGCGGCTTCTCGCACTGGCGGCACGAGGACGCGATCCGCCGCTTCCGCGAGCTGGAAACGCGCGCCGCCGGCATGGCCGCGCCCCAGGTGATGGCGCGCATCCGCCACGGCCTGCCCGCCCGCGACAGCGTCCCGCGCCGCTCCGAGCTCGGCGTGCTGCGCCACCAGCTCGGCCTGCAGCGGCCGAGCCTGCCGATCCGCACGCTGATCTCGGAAATGCCGGACGCCTTCACCCGGCTCGCCCCCTGCGTGCTGATGTCGCCGCTCTCGGTTGCGCAGTACCTGCCCGCCGGGCATGCCGCCTTCGACCTGGTGATCTTCGACGAGGCCTCGCAGATCACCACCTGGGACGCGATCGGCGCCATCGCCCGCGGCCGCCAGGCGGTCATCGTCGGCGACCCCAAGCAGCTGCCGCCGACCAATTTCTTCGGCCGCAGCGACGACAGCGAAGAGGAGCTGCCCGAGACCGAGAAGGACCTGGCCTCGATCCTCGACGAGGTGGCCTCGGCGGGCATTCCGACCCGGCAGCTCGACTGGCACTACCGCAGCCGCGACGAGGCGCTGATCGCCTTCTCGAACTGGCACTACTATGGCGGCCGGCTGGTCACCTTCCCCTCGCCCGCCACCGAGACCGATGCCGTCCAGCTCCACCAGATCGACGGCACCTATGGCCGTGGCCGCGGCCGCACCAACGAGGCCGAGGCCCGCGCCATCGTCCGCCTGGCCGTGGACCGCATGGCCCGCTGGCTGGAGCTGCCCGAGGAGCAGCGCCAGACGCTGGGCGTCATCACCTTCAATGCCGAGCAGCAGGCGCTGATCCTCGATCTCTTCGACGAGGAGCGCCGCCGCGATCCCGCGCTCGAATGGTTCTTCGAGGAGGCCCGCGAAGAGCCGGTGATCGTCAAGAACCTGGAGAACATCCAGGGCGACGAGCGCGACGTGATGCTGTTCTCGATCACCTTCGGCCCCGATGCGGCGGGCCGGCTCTCCATGGCCTTCGGCGCGCTCAACGGCGATGGCGGCGAGAAGCGGCTGAACGTGGCCGTGACCCGCGCGCGCTGCGAGCTGCATGTCTTCGCCTCGATCCGCGCCGACCAGATCGACCTGGAGCGCAGCCGCGCGCTTGGCGTCCGCCATCTCAAGGGCTTCCTCGACTACGCCGCCCGCGGCAGCGACGCCCTGCCCGCGACCGACGAGGGCTCGGTCGGGCCGGTCGCCAATCCGTTCGAAGCCGCGGTCAAGGCCGCGATCGAGGCGAAGGGCTGGGAGCTGCGCCCGCAGATCGGCGTCTCGGGCTTCCGCATCGACCTGGGCGTCGTCCATCCCGACCATGCCGGGGTCTACCTGGCCGGGATCGAATGCGACGGCGCGACCTATCACAGCTCGGCGACGGCGCGCGACCGCGACAAGGTCCGCCAGGCGGTGCTGGAAAATCTCGGCTGGACGATCTTCCGGATCTGGTCGACCGACTGGTTCAAGACGCCCGGCGCGGTGGCCGAGCGGATGCACGAAACGCTCGTAGCGCATCTCGAAGCCGACCGCACCCGCCGCGCCGCCGACGCCGAAGCCCGCGCCGCACGCGGCCCGGTCGCCCTGCTTGCAGCCCCCGAAGAGGCGGAGCCGACGCTCGGCCCGGCCCGCGACGGAACCGCCGGAGCGGAAGAAGGGGCTCTCCCTGCCGTTGAGAAGGCCGACCCGGCCGAAGCCGGAACAGACCTGGCAGAGGCCCACACCGTCGCAGCCAAGTCCGAAATTCCGCCCGGCCCGGCCATTCCCGACGCGCCCTTTGCCGACCCAATCGACGAAACCGAAACGCCTCATGGCTCGCGTGAGACGCCGTCGGCAGCAAACGGTGCGGAAAACGTCCAGTATGACCCCACGGTGACAGCGGCAGCTCCAAGCGCGCCCAATTCCGCAGATTCGGCTCTGGCGAGCGACACTCCGCCAGTCCCGGGCGGCACAGGTTCCGCCACCGCAGGGCCCGGGTCCCCGCATGACGGACCGGAAAATGATGCGATCATTCAGAAGGTTGACGCCTCGACGCCTCCAGAGCTCGACGCGGAGGCCCTGCTGCCGCCTGACGAAGATACCCCTTTTCCGGCCCAGTCCCATGCCGACCGCTCCAGCCGCCGGGCGGAGGCGACGGTTCGGACAGGGATCCTGTCCGCCTCACCGGACCAGCCCCCGGAAACATCGCCTGGCCCGGCCCCCGGCAACCGCGCCTCAGCAGAGACGAACGCCCCAAGCACCTCCCTCCCGGCGGAAATTGTCGGCTCGGCCGAGGCCTACCCCGCTCCATCGCAGCCGGAACGAAGTGGTCCGCCCCTCCCGGCCAATGCGGGCCATGGCAAAAAGGACGCCCAACCGGACCATGCCGCGGTGCCAGATGCGCCGACAGACAGAGCGACCGCCCTATCCGGCGCGGAAGAGGGCGCCTCGGCTTCACCGGCCGAAGAAGCTGCGCGCCAAGCTTCCCCCCTGCGCGGAGCCGCCTCCGAGCATGAGGCGCGGGGTCCGGCGGATGAGCCCCTTCGCGACCATGCGCCCGGCCCCGTCTTGCCGGGGGCCATCGCGCCGCAGGAAGCTCACGCGGCACGGGATCAATCGTCGGCGGGACCGGCGCCGAATTCGGCGGATGCCGTCGGGCAGCAGGGGAAGGTTCCCGCCGCCGAGCCGGGCCCCCGCTCCCCAGTCACCGCAGCCGGGATTGACGAAGAAAGCGCGCCAACTCTCACCACGGAGCCCGGCACTCCGGAGGGCAAATCTCTCGGTAAAAAGGAAGATTCTGGTTCGACAGCTGCACCCTCGCCATCAGCCGGAGCGGCGGTCCCCGATCCGGAGCGCTTCTACGATCCGGATTACGGACCTGAGCTCGAGGCGCTGATCGCCGAGATTGTCCGCGATGAGGGGCCGCTGCCATTGACGCTTCTCGGACGGCGCGTCGCGGCCGCTCATGGCTGGCAGCGGACCGGGCGGCGCATCGCGGAACGGGTCCGCAATGCGCTTGGCCAGGTCGAGCTTCATCCCGAAGAGGACACGGAATTCGTCTGGGAACTCGGCCGCCATGCCATCCGGGTTCCATTCCGGCCCGGGCTAGACCGCGCCTTGCGGGAGATCTCCCGCTCCGAAATCGCGGGCCTGTGCGACGCGCATGCGGCAGAGCTCGACGCGGAAGAGGACCCGCCGCTGCTTCTGGCCCGGCTCGCCGGGATCAGCAGGCTGTCCTCGGATGCGCGGAGCTATCTCGAGGCCTGCCTGGCCTGGAGACGCGACACCGGTGGCGGCTGAAGCCGCTAGCCGGTTCCGGCAGAGCCGCGATGCCCTGCCGACGCATGGGGGCGCTGGATTGACGGGACCGACTGCATGGCGTTGCTTCGTCAGCCGCCTCTGAGTCGAGACACGGAAGGACCGCGCCCTGAAGCCCGGGGGCAGTCCTTCACCGCTGCATCACCTCCCCGCAATCGGGCACGACCGATTTTGCTGCGGATGCAAGGGGCGCGGCGCCCTGTCGTCATTCACCGGGGCGGCCCGGTCATCGCCCGCGGTCAGCTCGCCTCGCGGGCCTCCTCGGCGGAAAACCCGGCCTCGCCCTCGCCCGCACTCGTAGCGAAATACGAGGCCTCTTCCTGCATGGTGACGACCTTGCCGCCCAGATTGTGGACGGCGGCATTCGTTTCCTCCGCCATGGCCGCATTCTGCTGGGTGACACGGTCGAGATCGGCAATCGCGCGGTTCATCTCGTTCAGTCCGTTCGACTGCTCCTCCGCGGCAGAGGCAATCGCCAGGATCAGCTCGAGGATCTCGCTGACCCGGACATCGATCTCCTTCAGCGCCGTTCCCGCCTGGCCGACGAGATCGACCCCCTGCCGTACCTGCTGCCCGGATTCAGATATAAGCTGGGCAATTTCCTGAGCTGCATCGGAGGAGCGTTGCGCCAGGCCGCGAACCTCGGAGGCGACAACGGCGAAGCCGCGCCCGGCCTCCCCCGCACGGGCGGCCTCGATCCCGGCATTCAGCGCCAGGAGATTGGTCTGGAAGGAGATATCGTCGATGACATTTGTGATCTTGGAGATCTTCTCGGACGAAGTGGAGATCCGCTCCATCGCCTGCATCGCGTTCTCCACCACCTCCGCCGACCGCTGGGTGTCATCCTTCGCAAGGCGGGCGCGCTCCCTGGCCTGCTGGCTCTGCTGCGAGGTGCCCTGGACAGAAGTGGTCAGCTGCTCCAGCGCCGCGGCGCTTTCTTCCAGCGTGGCGGCCTGGCGCTCGGTGCGGCGGGAGAGGTCGTCGCTCGCGCTCTGGATGGCCGCGGAATCGGCAACCAGATCCCCGGACTGGCGGACGATATCGTACATCACCTCGTCCATCTTGCTGACCGCCGCATTGAACTTCTGGCGGATCTCGTCGAGTTCGCCCAGATCGCGCTCGATCCTCGTCCGCAGATCGCCTTCGGAGAGACGCCCGAGCGCTTCGCCGGATTCGCGCAATGTCACCTGGAAATTCGTGGTATCGACCGCAAATTTGACCACTTTGACGATCTTGCCGTCAGCATCGGGGATCGGGTTGTAGCTGGCCTCGATGAAGACCTCGCGGCCGCCCTTGCCGATCCGCCGGAAGCGGTCGCGCAGCGTCTCGCCCTTGCGCAGCCGGTCCCAGAACTGGCGGTAGCCGTCGCTTTCGCGCTCCGCCGATTCGATGAACATCCCGTGCTGCTTGCCGATGATCTCCTCCTGGCGGTAGCCGAGCGCCTTGCAGAAAATGTCGTTGGCGCGGAGGATATTGCCCTGGGCGTCGAACTCGATCACCGCCTGGACCTGCTCGATCGCGGCCAGCTTGGCGGCGACATCGGCCTCGGAATTCTTCGCACCGGTGATGTCGAAGGCGTATTTCACCACCTTGAAGGGCCGTCCCTCCGGGTCGATCAGCGTCTCGTAGGTGGCTTCCAGCCAGATCGTCTGGCCGTCCTTGCCGATGCGCCTGACCTGGCCGCTTTCCGAGGCGCCCGAGGCCAGGCGCGACCAGAAGGCGCGGTACTCCTCGCCCTCTCCCTCGCCCGCGGGCATGAAGATGCTATGATGCTTGCCGCGGATCTCCTCCAGGCTGTAGCCGGTCGCCTTCAGGAAATGCGCATTGGCGCCGAGAATCGTGCCGTCGAGGCCGAATTCGATCACCGCCATGGTCCGGGCGATCGCGTCGACCTGGCTGCGGTTGTCGCGCCGCCGCAGGTGGTAGTTGGTGATGTCATGGGCCAGGAACAGCACCTGCTCCACCGCGCCCGCGGAATTGCGGACCGGGTTCCAGGTGATGTCGAGCCAGATCTCCTTCTGCGCCTTGTGCAGGAAGGCGGCAATGCCGGTGACCGGCCTGCCCTCGTTGAGCGTGGCCCAGAGATCGTGGAATTCCGTGCTGTTCCGGTCTTTCGGGCGCAGGAGCAGCGAATAGTCGCTGCCGACGACATCCTCGGCGGCATAGCCGGTCACCTCGGTGAACTTGCCATTCACCCCGGCGATCGTCCCGTCGATCCCCAGATGCACGATGATGTAGGATTCGCCGATCGCGTCAAGGCGGCGATCCCCCTGCGACGGCTCGACCGGCCTGTCACCTTTGCGTCTGAAGAACATGCGATTACCCGTCCACTGAATAACGCCGGGGTTCTCGCATGCAAATCCATAACAAACCGTTCGCCGGAGGCGGTTTTCCGCCGGGACCTGGCGTCACTGCGGCCGCGAAAGGCCGTGACCGGCCGCGCGCCATCGGGCAGAACGGAGCCGAACGACCAGCCGGAGACCCGTCATGCAGACTTTCATCACCCCCTGGCGCGGCGTGGCCGCGGCCTTCGCGCTGAACGGCATGCTCCTGGGCAGCTGGGCCTCGCGGGTGCCCGCCGTGCAGGCCGCGCACGGGCTGGAGGAAGCCCGGCTGGGGCTGCTCCTGCTTTTCATGGGGCTGGGCGCGCTCGGCTCTTTCGCGATGGCCGGGCGGCTCTCGGACCGGCTCGGCGCGGTCGGGGTGACGCGCGGGCTGGCGCTGGCCTATCTGGTGTCGCTGCCGCTGCTGGCGCTGGCACCGGGGCAGGTCCTGCTGGGCGCGGCGCTGCTGTTCTTCGGCATGGCCCATGGGGCGATGGATGTCTCGATGAACAGCTGGGGCACCGAGGTGGAGGCGTCGCTCGGGCGGCCGGTGATGTCGGGCTTCCACGCGATGTGGAGCCTCGGCGCGGGCGCGGGCGCGGGGCTCGGCTTCGCGGCGACGGCGGCGGAGCTGCCGGTCGCGGTGCATTTCGCGCTGGCCGCGCTGCTGGCGCTGCTGCTGCTCGGACCGTTCCTCATGGTGCCCTGGCGCTCGGAGCGGCGGCAGGCCCAGGGCGGGACGCCGGTCTTCGCCCTGCCGCGCGGGCCGCTGGTGGCAGTCGGGCTGATCGCGCTGGCCTCTGGGCTGGGCGAGGGCGCGACGGCCGACTGGAGCGCGATCTATCTCAGCGATGTCGCGGGCACGAGCGCCTCGCTGGCGACGCTGGGCTATGCGGCCTTCTCGGTCTCGATGGTGGCGATGCGGCTCTGCACCGACCGGCTGGTCGGGCGCTTCGGCGCGGCGGCGGTCGCCCGGGCAGCCGGGCTGACGGCGGCCACGGGCATCCTGCTGGTCGTGCTGCCGGGGCCCTGGGGGCTGGCCATGGCCGGGTTCCTGCTGATGGGGCTGGGCTATGCGCCGCTCTATCCGCTGGCCTTCAGCCGCGCCGCCGCGGAGCCCGGAGCCGCCCCGGGACAGGCGATCGCGGCGGTGGCGACACTGGGCTACGGCTCGATTCTCCTCGGCCCGCCGGTGATCGGCGCGGTGGCGGGCCTGACCTCGCTGCGCACCGCCTTCCTGCTGGTGGGGGTCGCCGCGCTGATGGCCGCGGCGCTGGCGCCGATGCTGGAACGCCGCGCCCGGCCGCTCGCCCGCGCCGCCTGAGCCTGTCCCGCAGGCAGTCCCCGGCTGCCTTCCCCGACGTTCTGCGGCGCTGGCGAAAAAATCGGAATTTTCCGCTTGCAGCCGTCAGCGCCACTGGCTAGAAGCCCCTCACTTCTCCGGACGCGGGTGTAGCTCAGGGGTAGAGCACAACCTTGCCAAGGTTGGGGTCGAGGGTTCGAATCCCTTCGCCCGCTCCAGAGAGAAGCGACGTTACAGGATGCGGGTGTAGCTCAGGGGTAGAGCACAACCTTGCCAAGGTTGGGGTCGAGGGTTCGAATCCCTTCGCCCGCTCCAGTAACTTCCCTCCCCCAAGGACAATAGCGACAGCACGGCCCGCGGGCGAGGCAGGCGCCTCAGCCCGGCAAGAGCCGCGTGACCGCATTGCGCAGGATCGGCTCCAGCTCCACCGGCATGCAATCCTCCGAGAACTTGCCGTCGAGCTTCAGGAAGGCGATTCCGTGGACCATGGTCCAGAGCGGAAGCGCCGCGGCAAAGACCGTCTCGTCGACCTCCTCGCGCCCCATCCGCGCCGCGACATGGCACAGCAGATGCATGTGGCAGGCCTCGCCCGCGGCGCAGGTCTCCTCGGATTTCTCCTGCAATTCCGCGAACATCAGCCGGAAGACCGCCGGTTCGCAGACGGCGAAGTCGATATAGGCGAGGCCGATCCGCAGCACCGCCTCGACCGAGCCCAGCTCCAGCCCCTCGGCCACCAGGCGGAACCGCTCCGCCATCCGCGCCAGCCCGTCCCCGGCCACCGCGTCGAGCATCTCCTCGCGGTCGCGGAAATGCCGGTAGGGCGCGGCCGAGGACACGCCTGCCTGCCGCGCTGCCTGGGCGACCGAGAAATGCGCCGCGCCCTTCTCCTCCACCAGCGCGCGGGCCGCGTCGACCAGCGCCCGGCGGAGATCGCCGTGGTGATAGGGTTTGCGTGCGCCCGTCTCTGCCGCCATGCTGCCTGCCTTTTTTTGCCCGGCCTCTAACTAAACTGTTCCGTTCAGCTTAAAGTTAGAGTATCTAACATCCATGTGAGAGGCTCTAACATGGAATCGCGGACCGGTAAAGCGCCGGGCGCGGCAGCCGGAGACCGAGACCATGACCCCGACCCCCGACCGTTCCGCCCCTCTGGGCGGCCGCATTCTGCGCCGGGCGCGCATCCTGGGCGGCACCGCCCTGGCCGCCGCTTTCTCGCTGGGCGCGGTGATCCTCGCCTCGAACGTGATCGCCGCGGGAACGGTGCGGATCGAGGCCGGGGCGGCGGAGGCGACGCTGCCGGTGCGCACGGTCGCGGTCGCGCTGCAGCAGAGCTATGAGGTGCCGCAGGATTTCATCGGCCGGGTGGAGCCGCGCCAGGACAGCGTTCTGGGCTTCGAGATCGGCGGCACGGTGGTGGAATTGCTGGCCGACGAGGGCGACGAGGTGGCCGAGGGCCAGGTGCTTGCCCAGCTCGACACCCGCGCCATTGCCGCCCAGATCGCCGAGGCGAAGGCCGCCCGCGACGCGCTGGCCGCGCAGCTGGAACTCGCGCGGCTGACCTACGAGCGCCAGAAGGCGCTGGCCGACCGCAGTTTCGCCAGCCAGCAGAATGCCGACGAGGCGCGGCTGGCCGTCACCGAGCTCGAGGCGCGGATCGCCCAGACGGAGGCCTCGGTGGAGCTGGCCGAGGTCCAGCGCGACAAGAGCACCCTGCGCGCGCCCTTCGCCGGGCGCGTCGCGCTGCGCCATGTCGACGAGGGCAGCCAGGTCGCCGCCACCGCGCCGGTGCTGGAATTGCAGGAGGACGGGCGGCCGCGGGTGCGGGTCGGGCTCCTGCCCGCGCTGGCCGCGGCGCTCTCCCCGGGCGACAGCTTCGACGTGACGATCGAAGGCCGACCGCTGCGCGCGGTCTTCGCCAGCCGCCGCGCCGGCATCGACCCGGTGACCCGCACCCTGCCCGTGCTCTTCGACCTCGAGGACGCGGCCGGGACCCTGCCCTATGGCGCCGTCGTGCGGCTGACCGTGATGCGCGACGTGGCCGAAACCGGCGCCTGGCTGCCGCTCAGCGCGCTGTCCGAAGGACCGCGCGGGCTCTGGACGCTGCTTGTCGTCGACGACACGGACGGGACCGCGCGGCTGTCGCGCGAGGCGGTGGAGGTGATCCATGCCGATGGCGCCCGCGCCTTCGTCCGCGGCGCGCTCGAGGACGGCATGCTGGTCGTCGCCGACGGCACCCACCGGGTCGCCCCCGGCCAGCCCGTCGCCCTGGCGGGGCGCTGAGCGATGGAGACGGCGACGTTCCGCAACCCCCGCCTCGTCGCGCTGATCCTGCTGGTGGTGATCTCCGCCGGGCTCTCGGCGCTGTTGTCGCTCGGGCGCCAGGAAGACCCGACGATCACCAATATCAACGCGGTGGTGACCACGCTCTATCCCGGTGCCGATCCGGCGCGGGTGGAATCGCTCGTCACCCAGAAGATCGAGGACGAGCTGCGCGAGATCGCCGAGATCGACACCGTCACCTCGACCTCCTCGACCGGCGTCTCGGTGATCCAGATCGAGCTGATCGAGACCGTCGACCCTGCGAAGATCGAGTCGGTCTGGACCGATGTGCGCGACGCGATCGACGATGCCGCCACCGGCTTCCCGGCCGGCGCGGGCCAGCCGGTCTTCGACGACACCTACGGCGCCTTCGCCGCGATTGCCGCGCTGGTGCCCGTCCGCGACGGCGTCACCCCGGCGATCCAGGGCCGCTATGCCGAGGAACTGGCCGACCTGATGCGCGCCGTGCCCGGCACCAAGAATGTCGAGACCTTCGGCCAGCCCGAGGAAGAGGTGCTGGTCCGGCTCGATCCGGCGATGACCGCCGCGCTGGGACTGACCGCGGAGGAGATCTCGGCCGCGGTCCGGGGCGCCGATGCCAAGGTGCAGTCCGGGCGGCTGCAATCGCCCGGCTCGGATCTGCTGCTGGAGATCGGCGGCGAGATCCGCGCGCTCGACCGGCTGCGCCAGGTGGTGGTGGCCGAGGACGGCGCGGGCCATGTCACCCGGCTGGGCGAGATCGCCGAGATCACCCGCGGCCCGAAGGCGCCCGCATCGGATTACGCGCTGTCCGACGGCAGGCCCGCCGTGCTGGCCGCCGCGCGGCTGGAGGACGGGCTGCAGGTCGATGTCTGGATGGGCCGGCTGAAGGAGGACCTCGCCGCCTTCAACGCCGCCCTGCCCCGCTCGCTTTCCGCGGAGCTGATCTTCGACCAGTCGGGCTATACTGCCGAGCGGCTGGCAGAGGTAGCGAAGAACATGGGGATCGGCGTGGCGCTGGTGGTGCTGGTGCTGCTGGTCACGCTGGGGCTGCGCGCGGCGCTGATCGTCGGGCTGGTGCTGCCGCTGGTCAGCCTGGCGACGCTGGCCTCGATGAACATGATCGGCCTGCCGCTGCACCAGATGTCCGTCACCGGGCTGATCGTGGCGCTGGGGCTGCTGGTCGACGCCGCCATCGTGATGACCGACGAGGTGCGCCAGCGGCTCGCCCATGGCATGGGGCGCGAGCGCGCGGTCGGCGACGCGGTGCGCCGCCTGGCCATGCCGCTCCTGGCCTCGACCGTGACCACCGCGCTGAGCTTCGCGCCGATGATCCTGCTGCCCGGACCGGCCGGGGATTTCGTCGGCGCCATCGCCATCTCGGTCGTCTTCATGCTGGGCTGGTCGCTGATCATCGCGCTGACCGTGACGCCTGCCATCGCCGGCTGGGTCCTGCCCGAGGGCGACAGCGGCCACGGCCTGCCCGGCGGCTGGGTCGGGCGGCGCTTCCGCGACACGATCCTGTGGAGCGTGCGGAACCCGGTGCGCTCGGTGATGCTGGCGCTGATCCTGCCCGTCACCGGCTTCGTCTCGCTCGGCGGGCTGACGGCGCAGTTCTTCCCCGGCACCGACCGCGACCAGTTCCATATCGAGGTCGAGCTGCCCAAGGGCACCGCCATCCCCAGGACCCGCGCGCTGGCCGCCGAGATGGACGCGCTTCTGCGCAGCCGCGACGGCATCCGCCATGTCGCCTGGACCATCGGCGAAAGCGCCCCGGCCTTCTACTACAACGTCGTCGGCTTCCGCGAGAACGCCCCGGCCTTCGCCCAGGCTCTGGTCACCACCGACTCGCCCGGGGCCACCGCCGCCATGCTGGTGCCCCTGCAGGAGGAGCTGAACCGCGCCTTCCCCGAGGCCCGCATCCTGGTGCGCGGCCTGGTCCAGGGCCCGCCCGTCTCCGCCCCGGTGGAGCTGCGCCTGACCGGCCCCGATCTCGCCACACTGCGCGCGCTCGGCGAGGAGGTGCGCGCCACGCTTCTGGGCATCGACGCGGTGACCATCGTGCGCAGCTCGCTCGAGGGCGGGGCGCCGAAGGTCGCCATCGACATCGACGAGGCCGCCGCCAACATGGCCGGGCTGACGCTGGGCAGCGTCGCCGCGCAGCTCCAGGCCGGGCTCGAGGGCGTCACCGGCGGCTCGCTGATCGAGGGCTCCGAAGAGCTGCCGGTCCGCGTCCGGCTGGGCGACGACATCCGCGGCGATCTCGACCGCATCGCCAACCTGCCGATCCTGCCGCCCTCCGCCCGGTCGCTCGCCGCCGCGGGCAGCTTCCCCGGCCTGCCGCTCTCGGCCATCGCCGATATCCGCCTCGAGCCCGCAAAGCCCGAGATCACCCGCCGCAACGGTGTCCGCGCCAACACCATCCAGGCCTTCGTCCAGCCGCAGGCCCTGCCCGAGGAAGTCCTGGCCGAGGCGCTGGCCCGGCTCGACCTGGCGCTGCCCGCGGGCTACCGGCTGGAGGTCGGCGGCGACTCGGATGCCAGGAACGACGTCGTGACCAACCTGATGGCGCCGCTGGGGCTGATCGTGACGCTGTCGATCGCCACCGTGGTGCTGACCTTCGGCTCCTTCCGGCTGACCGCGGTGACCTTCGTGGTGGCGATCCTCTCGGCCGGGCTCAGCTTCCTGTCGCTGGCGGTCTTCAACTACCCGTTCGGCATCACCGCGATCATCGGCGTGATCGGCTCGATCGGCGTGTCGATCAATGCCGCGCTGATCATCATGTCCGGGCTCCAGGCCCATCCGGTCGCCCGCACCGGCGACCCCGAGGCGATGGCCGGCGTGGTGATGGACAGCTCGCGCCATATCCTGTCGACCACCGTCACCACCTTCGGCGGCTTCCTGCCGCTGATCCTCGGCGGCGGCGGCTTCTGGCCCCCCTTCGCCATGTCGATCGCCGGCGGCGTGCTGCTCTCGACCGTGGTCAGCTTCTACTTCACCCCGCAGATGTTCGCCCTGGTCTACCCGCCCCGCGGACGGCGCGAGAGCCGCCGCGAGGCCGCCACCCGACCGCAGGCCCCCGCCCCCGGGATGCGCCTCGCCGCGGAATGAGGTTCTTCTCCGCTTCGCTTCGCGGTATGGCGGGGAGAAACGCGCGGGAGACGAGATGAAGACCTTTCCGATGTTCCTCCAGGTGGCGGGGCGGACCGTCCTGATCCTCGGCGGCGGCGAGCAGGCGGCGCAGAAATGCCGGCTGCTCCTGAAGACCGAGGCCCGGATCACCGTGCAGGCGGCCGAACTCGACCCCGAACTGTCCGAGCTCGCCGCCCGCGGCCGGATCCGCCACGACCCCTCGGCGCCGACCGCCGGGGCCTGCGCGGAGGCGGCCATCGTCTTCATCGCCACTGGCGAGGAGGCGCGCGACCGCGAGCTGCATGCGCTGGCGAAATCCGTCCGCGCGCTCGTCAATGTCGTCGACCAGCCCGCGCTCTGCGATGCCTACACCCCCTCGATCGTCGACCGCGACCCGCTGGTGGTGGCGATCGGCTCGGAGGGCAACGCGCCGATCCTGGCGCGGCAGGTCAAGACCCGGGTGGAGGAGATGCTGGAGCCGCGGCTGGGCGACCTGGTGGCGCTGGCCGGGCGGCTGCGCGGCGCCGTGGCCGAGGGCGTCCCGCCGGAGCGGCGCCGCGACTTCTGGCGCTGGGTCTTCACCGGCGCGCCGCGCCAGCGCCATGCCGCCGGGGCCGAGCGCGAGGCGGCCCGGCTCGTCAAGGAGGCGATCGCCGCGGGCGGCGCGCCCGGGACGCAGGGCGCCGGGCTCCTCAGCCTCGTGCCGACCACCGCCGACCGCAACCACCTGACGCTGCAGGCAGTGCAGCGGCTGCAGGAGGCCGACCTCATCCTCTATTCCGCCGAGATCGG
Source organism: Poseidonocella sp. HB161398 (assembly GCF_005870025.1). Taxonomy (GTDB): domain Bacteria; phylum Pseudomonadota; class Alphaproteobacteria; order Rhodobacterales; family Rhodobacteraceae; genus Mangrovicoccus. The sequence goes on along the minus strand of NZ_VATA01000027.1, from coordinate 48,330 downwards.
CACCGCGCCCCTGGAACTCGCGCGCCGCGACGCCGCGCGGATGGCGCTCGACGGTCCCCTCGCCCCGGCCGACCCGGCGGCGCAGGTCGCCGGTGCGCTGGCCGAAGGCGCGCGGGTCGCGGTGCTCGTCACCCCGCGCAGCGACATCGCCCGGCTCCTCGCCGCCGCGGGCGAGGCCCAGATCGAGCACCTGGCCGGGGTCGCCGCCTGAGCCCGGCCCCTCCGCCCAGTCCCGCCGCCCTGTCCCGCCGCGGGCGAAGACCCGCGGCCTCCCGGCCGGTTCCCCTTGCCACTTCCGCGGCGATGCGCCAAACCCGCGGAGACCGACGACGGGAGACCAGCATGACACGGATCGACGACACCTTTGCGCGCCTCAAGACCGAAGGGAAGAAAGCCTTCGTCGGCTATGTCATGGCCGGAGACCCGGATTTCGACACCTCGCTGGAGCTGGTCAAGGGCCTGCCCGGCGCGGGCGTGGACATCATCGAGCTGGGCCTGCCCTTCACCGATCCGATGGCCGACGGCCCGACCATCCAGCTGGCCGGCCAGCGCGCGCTCGACGGCGGCATGACGCTCCTCAAGACGCTGGAGCTGGCGCGCCGCTTCCGCGAGACCGACGCCACCACGCCGATCGTGCTGATGGGCTACTACAACCCGATCTATTCCCGCGGCGTGCCGCGCTTCCTCGAAGATGCCAAGGCCGCCGGGATCGACGGGCTGATCGTCGTCGACCTGCCCCCCGAGGAAGATGCCGAGCTCTGCATTCCCGCCCAGGCGGCCGGGCTGAACTTCATCCGTCTCGCCACGCCGACGACCGATGACGCGCGCCTGCCGAAAGTCCTGCAGAACACCTCGGGCTTCGTCTACTACGTCTCCGTCACCGGCATCACCGGCGCCGCCGCCGCCGTTGCGGGCGAGGTCGCGCCGGAAGTCGCGCGGATCAAGGCCGGGACCGACCTGCCGGTGATCGTCGGCTTCGGCATCCGCACGCCCGAAACCGCCCGCGACATCGCCTCGGTCGCCGACGGCGCCGTGGTCGGCTCGGCCATCGTCAAGCAATGCGAGGAGAAGCGCCCCGTCGCCGAGATCCTCTCCTTCGTCAAATCCCTTTCCGACGGCGCCCACAGCGCCTGAGCCGCGGCGCGAGGCCGGACAACGCGCCTGACCCGGACGGCGGCGGCACCGCTGCCCCCGGGACAGGGCCCCTCCGGCCGCCGGGCGCGCCCGGCATCCCTCCCGCTCCGCCGCGCCGGCCATCCTGGCGCCGCCGCCGGACCGGCCCCCCGCCGCCAAGCGCAGCGCTGCCGACCGCTGCCGCGCGCCACAAGCTGCCGCTGAACCGCCGCGCACGACCTTCCGGTCCATCCGCCCCGCAAAAGCGCCGCCAGGCGGTGGCCACGCCGCATGACCCGCCGAAAACCGGGCCATGGCGCCTCCGGCAGCAGCCGGACGCCGGTCCGGGACAGCATCGCTCGTCGCATCGGGATCAGGGACGTCAGGCGGCGCACGGCCCGCAATGAGCCGGCTCCCCTCTGCCGAATATTCATGCCCCGTTGCGCAGAGACCGATCGGAGCACCGGCCTCCGCCCCGCCGGGCGCGACCGTCCCGTCATGCGCGCATCGCCGCCGCTGCCGCCAATCCCTCGCCACCGGCTCAGCTCCTGTCCGCGCTGCCACGACGGCCCGCGCGACCGTCCGGCAGAATGCACGGCACTGCCTCCTCGAGGAGCTTCAGACGCGGAAACGCCGCCATCCCGCGAGGTAACGGCGCCAGACACCGCCTCGGCCGGGGCAGCCGCCCACCGGCTCAGCCCCTGTCCGCGCTGCCACGACGGCCCGCGCGACCGTCCGGCAGAATACACGGCACTGCCTTCTCGGGGAGCTGCAGACGCGGAAACGCCGCCATCCCGCAGGGGATGGCGGCCCGCACAGGGAAGGGCGGACCCGGCCTCAGCCGAGGCAGCCGGCCATCCGTTCCGAGATCTCCTTCAGCAGCGCCGGATAGAAGCCCGGGCCGGTCGGCAGGTCGCTGCCCAGCGGGTCGAGCACCGCCGCCTTGGCGCCGCTGCCCTCGGTCACGGTCTCGAGCAGCCGCGGGTTGAACTGCGGCTCGGCGAATACGCAGGCCGTGTCCATGCTGCGGATCAGGTCGCGCACTTCGGCCACCCGCGCCGGCCCCGGCTCGACGGCGTCGCCCAGCGACAGCGCCCCGGCGGCCTCGACGCCGAAATGATGCTCGAAATAGTGGTAGGCGTCGTGGAAGACGATGAAGGGCCGGCCCGCCAGCGGGGTCACCAGCGCCGCGGCCTCGGCCTCGGCAGCGTCGATTTCCGCACGTCCCGCGGCGGCATTGGCGGCATAGGCCCCGGCATTCTCCGGATCGAGCTCGGACAGCTCGGCCGCGATCGCGTCGAGCCAGAGCGCCGCATTGCCCGGGTCGAGCCAGGCATGCGGGTCGGCGCCGTGATGGTCGTGGCCATGCGCGTCGCCATGCGCCCCGGCCTCTTCATGCTCCTCCTCATGCCCGTGCTCGTGGTCGTGATCCTCATCCCCGGCATGCTCGTGGTCGTGATCTTCGTCCCCGGCATGCCCGTCCCCGTCATGGGCCTCGCCGTCGCCGTGGCTATGCGGCGCGAAGGTTGCGCCTTCGCGGAACTGCAGCGTCTCGGTGCCCGGCACCGCCAGCAGCTCCAGCACGTCGGCCCCGCTTGCCAGGCTGCCGATCGGCCGCTCCAGCCAGGGGGTCAGCGCCTCGCCGACCCAGACCACCAGATCGGCCCGCTCCAGCGACGCCGCCTCGGAGGGGCGCAGCGCATAGCCATGCGGCGAGGCGCCCGGCGGCACCACCAGATCGGGCGTGCCCAGCCCCTGCATCACCCGTGCCACCAGCCCGTGGACCGGCGGAATGTCCGTCGCCACATGGGGCACCTCGGCTGCCGCCATGCCTGCCCCGCCCAGGAGAAAACCGGCCGCGATCGTCGCTTGTATCGTCCGCATGATGTTACCTTATAACAGATCGGAGCCCTTGCTAAAGCGTATCGTATAACATATCAACCCCCAAACGCGCCCGGGAGACCCCTATGCCCGAAACCAGCTTCACCCCCCATGATCACGGCGCCTGCATCTCGCAGGGCGTCGAGGCGGCCGTGCGCCAGTGCCGCGAGGCCGGGCTGAAGCTGACGCCGGTGCGCAAGCGGGTGCTGGAGATCCTGCTTTCCGAGCACCGGGCGATGGGCGCCTACGAGATCCTCGACCGGCTGCGCGACGAGGGGCTGGGCTCGCAGCCGCCGGTGGCCTACCGCGCGCTCGACTTCCTCACCGCCAACGGCTTCGCCCACCGGATCGAGCGGCTGAACGCCTTCATCGCCTGCACCCATGCCGGCGACAGCCACACGCCGGCCTTCCTGATCTGCCGCGCCTGCAGCCGCGTCGCCGAGACCGACAGCACCCTGCCGCGCCAGGCGCTGGCACGCGCGGCGGAACCGATGGGCTTCACCGTCGAGCGCGCCGCGATGGAGGCCGAGGGGCTCTGCCCCGACTGCCGCAAGGCCGGCGCATGAGCCTGGTCGAGATCACCGGGCTCGATGTCCGCCTCGACGGCCGCCCGGTGCTGGACAGCGTCGATTTCTCGATATCGCGCGGCGAGATCGTCACCCTGGTCGGGCCGAACGGCTCGGGCAAGACGACGCTGATGCGCGCGGTGATCGGTGCCGTGACCCCCGCCGCCGGACAGATCCGGCGCAAGCCGGGGCTGCGGCTGGGCTATGTCCCGCAGAAGCTGCATATCGACCCGACCCTGCCGCTGACCGTGGGCCGCTTCCTGTCCCTGCCGGTGCGCTTCAGCCGGTTCGAGACCCGCGCCGCGCTGGAGCAGGCAGGCGCCGAGGCGCTGACCGACCGGCAGATGTCCGAGCTGTCCGGCGGGCAGTTCCAGCGGGTGCTGCTCGCGCGCGCACTCCTGTCGAAGCCCGAGCTGCTGATCCTCGACGAGGCGACCCAGGGGCTCGACCAGCCCGGCTCCGCCGCCTTCTACCGCCAGATCGAGACGATCCGCGACGAGACCGGCTGCGCCGTGCTGATGGTCAGCCACGAGCTGCACGTGGTGATGGCCGCCTCCGACCGGGTGGTGTGCCTGAACGGCCATGTCTGCTGCCACGGCACGCCCGAGCATGTCTCTTCGGCGCCGGAATACCGCGCGCTCTTCGGCACCGGCACCGGGGGCGCGCTGGCGCTCTACCGCCATGACCACGACCACAGCCACGAGCACGGGCCCGACTGCGCCCATGACAGCCACGAGACCGCCGCCGAATGAGCTTCCTTGACAGTTTCCTGATCCGCGCCGCCCTTGCCGGGCTCGGCGTCGCGCTGGCGGCCGGGCCGCTCGGCTGCTTCGTCGTCTGGCGGCGGATGGCCTATTTCGGCGATGCCACCGCCCATGCCGCGATCCTCGGCGTGGCGCTGTCGCTGGCCTTCGAGGTGCCGATCCTGGGGGGAGTGCTGCTCTGCTGCCTGGCGATGGCGGCCGCGGTCACGGCGCTGACCGGGCGCGGCCATAGCAGCGACACGATCCTAGGGGTTGCGGCGCATTCGGCGCTGGCCTTCGGGCTGGTCGCGGTGTCGATGATCCCGGGCGCGCGGGTCGACCTCTCGGCCTATCTCTTCGGCGACATCCTGGCGGTCGGACGCGGCGACCTGGCGGTGATCTGGGGCGGCGGCGCGCTGGTGCTCGCGCTCCTCTGGTGGCGCTGGTCGGCGCTGCTGACGACGACGCTGAATGCCGACCTGGCGCGCGCCAGCGGCATGGATCCCGAGCGCGAGCAGCGCTACCTGACCTTCGCCCTGGCGCTGGTCGTGGCCGTGGCCATCAAGGTCGTGGGGGTCCTGCTGATCGCGGCGCTGCTCCTGATCCCGGCCGCTGCCGCCCGTCCCTTCGCCCGCACGCCGGAGCGCATGGCGCTCCTTGCCGCCGCGGTCGGCGGGCTGGCGAGCCTCGGCGGACTGCGCCTCTCCTTCCTGGCCGACACGCCCGCGGGCCCGACCATCGTCGCCACGGCGGCGGCGATCTTCGCCCTTGCGGCATCGCTGTCGGGTTTCCGCCGGAAGGTGGCCCGATAGGCCATTGCGGCCCCTGCTCTGGGGCATTGACGGTGCAGGCGGCCGCCCGATAGCCTGCACCGGGCGGAGCGCCGACGGCCTCCGCCAAAGCCATTCAGAATGCCCATTGACGCAAGGACACCTGGAACACCGTGGCAAAGATCCATTTTTTCAATGCTCTGCTCCTTCTCCCGCTCCTGGGCGCCTGCGAAGCTCCGGAGGCGCCGCTGGACCCCTACAGGGCGGTCAATGCCTGTGTCCGCGAAGGCGCCTATCCCGAAGCCGAAACCCCGCCTGCCGGCTACTATTATTCGCCGGAAATGACGGTGGACGACGCGATCGGCACCCTGTCCGCAGGCTACGTGTTCGACGATGCGGACCGGCAAGACATCCGCAAATGCGCCGACGCCAAGCTGGCGGCCGACGCGGCAAGCCGCCCGGCGCCCTAGGCCAGCTTCCGGGCACGCGCGAGGGGCACTCACCGGCCTGCCCGGCTGCGCTGCGCCGCCGGAGCCGGGCGTTCCGCCGGGCCGCCGCCCCCGGCGGACATGCCCTCCGGCCTCAGCGCACCGACTGGATCGAGTCGAAGATCTCCAGTTCCGGCGGCCCCATGTAGATATCCGCCGAGGAGCGCGCCCCGGCATGCGCCTTGCGGAAGGCCTCGGACTTGGTCCAGCCGAGGAAGGCCTCCTCGCTCTCCCACATCGTGTGCGAGGCATAGAGCCGGTAGCCCGCCTCCTCGTTCTGCGGCCCCTTCATCAGGTGGAACTCCATGAAGCCCGGCACCTCCTTGAGATGGCTGTCGCGGCTCTTCCACACGGTCTCGAACGCCTCCTCCGAGCCGAGCTTCACCTTGAAGCGGTTCATCGTCAGGTACATTGCCTGTCTCCTTCTGGTCTTCCGCCCCAGATCAGGGCATTAAGTCGCCGAAGGTCAAGCAGGAGCAATGCCATGCGTCTCTTCGTCGGTCTCGGCAATCCCGGCGCGAAATACGCGGGAAACCGCCACAATATCGGATTCATGGTGCTCGACCGGATCGCCGCCGATCATGGCGCGGCGCCCTGGCGGTCGAAATTCCAGGCCGAAGTGACCGAGGCCGTCCTGGGCGGCGAGAAGACCGTGCTGCTGAAGCCCCAGACCTTCATGAACCTCTCCGGCCAGTCGGTCGGCGAGGCGGCCCGCTTCTACAAGATCGCCCCCGAAGACGTCGTGGTCTTCCATGACGAGCTCGACCTGGCGCCCGGCAAGGCGCGGGTCAAGCAGGGCGGCGGCCATGCCGGGCATAACGGGCTGCGCTCGATCCACCAGCATATCGGCTCCGAATACGGCCGGGTGCGGCTCGGCATCGGCCATCCCGGGCACAAGGACCGGGTCTCGGGCTATGTCCTGTCGGATTTCGCCAAGGCCGAGGAGGCCTGGCTCGACGACCTGATCCGCGGCTGCTCGGACGGCGCGCCGGCGCTGGCGAAGGGCGACGGGGCGAAATTCATGAATGCCGTGGCGCTGCGCACTGCGCCGCCGCGCTCCTCGGGCGGGGAGAAGCCCGGGAAGAAGGCGCCGAAGACCGAAGCCCCCGCGAAGCCGGAGGCAGAAGCGGCGCCGGAAGACGCCCGCTCCCCGCTGCAGCGCCTGGCCGACAAGTTCCGCTAGCGGGGCGGAGGGCATCGGCACGGCGGAAGATCGCTGCGCGTCGTCCGGACCGCGCGCCCGCGCGCATCAGGGCGGCACGCTCCCCGGAGGCAGCGGGGGCCTCCGCCGCGCTGCCTGAAGACCGGGCCCGCGCCCCCTTCCGGCAATCCGCCCGGCGCTCAGGCGCCGTAGGGCAGCCAGACCGTCTTCACCTCGGTCGCGGCCTCGAGGAACTCCGCGGCATTGCTGCGGCCCCAGTCCATGCCCCGCGGGCACCAGCTGCGCTTCAGGTTGCCGGCCGCGCCCGCCTCGATCGCCTCTGACAGATCCTGCCCGGCAAAACTCCAGACCGCGTCCAGATCGGCATGCTGCGCCAGCACCGGCATCAGCTGGGCGGGATCGCCGGAGACCATGTTCACGGTGCCGCCCGGCACGTCGGACGTGTCGAGGATCTGGCAGAACTCCGCGGCGATCAGCGGATAGGCCGCCGAGGCCGCCGCGACGACGGCATTGCCCGTGGCCAGCGCGGGCGCGATGCAGGAGACTAGCCCCAGCAGCGCCGGCGCATCGGGCAGTGCCATGCCGATCACCCCCGCGGGCTGGCGCAGCGCCACAGCCAACGCCTTGCCCGGCACCGGCTTGACCGCGCCATCCTGCTTGTCGGCCCAGGCCGCCCAGGTGAAGAGCCGCTCGAGCGAGGCCTCGACCTCGGCCGCCGCCGCCGCGATCTCCGCGCCGGTCTGCTCCGCCAGCCTCACGGCGAATTCCGGACCGCGCGCCGAAAGGTTCTCGGCCAGGAAATACAGCACCTGTGCCCGCAGCGCCCCGCCGGCCGCCGCCCAGCCGGGCTGCGCCGCCCGCGCCGCCTCGACCGCGTTGCGCAGATCCTTGCGCCCGGCGATCCCGGCATGGCCGAGCAGCCGGCCATCCGTCGCCCAGACCGCGCGGCTCTGCCCGCCATCGGGCCGCGCCTGCTTGCCGCCAATGTAGAATTTCGCCGTGCGGTCCAGCTCCGGCGGGCGCGGCGCTCCGGGCCGGGCGACCGGCGCCCCGGCCGTCAGAGCCGGGGCCTCTTCCGTCGCCCTGGTATAGGCGCGGAGCCCCTCCCAGCCGCCTTCCCGGCCGAAGCCGCTCTCCTTCATCCCGCCGAAGCCCGCGGCCGCGTCGAACATGTTGGCGCCATTGACCCAGACCACCCCGGCCGCGAGCTTCGCCGCCATGTCGAGCGCGACATTGACATTCTCCGTCCAGACCGAGGCCGCCAGCCCGTAGCGCGTGGCATTGGCGATCTGCACCGCCTCGCCGGGCGTGCGGTAGGTGGTGGAGACAAGCACCGGCCCGAAGATCTCCTCCTGCATCAGCGGATCGGCCGGTTCCAGCCCGCTGACCAGCACCGGCGCCATGAAGGCATCCCCTTCGGGCAGCGCGCAGGGCGCGGTGAAGACCTCGCCGCCGGTCCCGGCCACCATCGCCGCCACCCGCGCGCGATGCGCCGGATCGGCCATGGCGCCCAGATCGACGCATTTGTCGAGCGGATCGCCGACGCGCAGCGTCTTCATCCGCGTCCGCAGCCGGGCGTGGACATCTTCGGCGATGCCCTCCTGCACGATCAGGCGGGAGCCCGCGCAGCAGACCTGCCCGCCATTGAACCAGATGGAGTCCACCAGCCCCTCGACCGCGCTGTCGAGATCGGCATCCTCGGCGACGATGAAGGGCGACTTGCCGCCGAGCTCCAGCGTCAGCGCCTTGCCCTGCCCGGCCGTCGCCTTGCGGATCGCGCGCCCGACCTCGGTGGAGCCGGTGAAGGCGATCTTGTCGACCCCCGGATGCGCCGCCAGCGCCGCCCCCGTGCTGCCGTCGCCGGTGACGATCGAGAGCACGCCCTCGGGCAGCCCGGCCTCGGCGGCGATCTCGGCGAAGTAGAGCGCGGTCAGCGGCGTCCATTCGGCGGGCTTCAGCACGACCGCATTGCCCATGGCCAGGGCCGGCGCCACCTTCCAGGCCAGCATCAGGAGCGGGAAGTTCCACGGGATGATCTGCCCGCAGACGCCCAGCGGCGCGCGGCCGGGCAGCTCCTCGGCCATCAGCTGCGCCATCCCGGCATGGTAGTAGAAATGCCGCGCCGCCAGCGGGATGTCGGCATCGCGGGACTCGCGGACGGGCTTGCCGGTGTCTAGCGTCTCCAGCACCGCCAGCGTGCGGGCATGCTTCTGGATCAGCCGCGCCATGGCGTAGAGGATCCGCGCCCGGCGGTGGCCCGGCATTGCCGCCCAGCCCGGAAAGGCCGCGCGCGCCGCCGCGACGGCGGCATCGACATCCGCCGCGCTGCCCTGCGCCACTTCGGCCAGACGCGCCCCGGTGGCCGGGTTGCGCGTCTCGAAGGTCTCCGCCCCGGCGGCGGCGAAGCGGCGGCCATGGCCGTCGAGCCAGGCCAGGGCCTCGGCGGCGCTCTCTGGGGCGGGGCCGTAGTCCATGGTCTCGAAAATCTCCCTGACGGTCATGTTCCTACCCCATCGCATGGCGCCAGGACGCCGAATAGGCGCCGGTGACGTGGTGTTCCAGTTGCCGCTCGATATCGCCCAGAAGCGAGGAGGCGCCGAAGCGGAAGAGCTCCGGGCGCAGCCACTCGTCGCCCAGCTCCTCCTTCATCAGCGCCATGTAGCTCAGCGCGTCCTTCGCCTTCGAGATGCCGCCGGCGGGCTTGTAGCCGACCTTGTGGCCGGTCGCCCCGCGATAGGCGCGGATCGCGCGGGTCATCACCAGGCTGACCGGCAGCGTGGCATTGACCCCCTCCTTGCCGGTCGAGGTCTTGATGAAATCCGCCCCCGCCATCATCGCCACCAGCGAGGCGCGGGCGACATTCTGCAGCGTGCCCAGCTCGCCCGTCGCCAGGATCGCCTTCATATGGGCGGGCCCGCAGGCCTCGCGCATCGCGCGGGTCTCGTCATAGAGCGCCTGCCAGTTGCCAGTCAGCACATGGCGGCGCGAGATGACGATGTCGATCTCCGCCGCGCCTGCCGCGACCGAGGCCTCGATCTCCTTGAGCCGCAGCGCGAAGGGCGAGAGCCCGGCGGGAAAGCCGGTCGAGACCGCGGCGACCGGGATGCCCGAGCCCGCCAGCGCCTCGACCGCGGGGGCGATCATCTCGTGATAGACGCAGACCGCGCCGGTGGTGATCGCGGGCAGGCCCAGCGCCTCCAGCAGATCGGCGCGCACCGGCTGGCGCGCCTTGGCGCAGAGGCGGCGGACCCGGCCGGGCGTGTCGTCCCCGGACAGCGTCGTCAGGTCGATCAGCGTCGCCGCGCGGGCCAGCCAGGCCGCCTGCCAGTCGCCCTTGAGCGAGCGGCGCGCGGGGATCTGCGCGGCGCGGCGCGCGATGGCGGAGCTGTTGGCGCGGGCCGAGGCGACCCAGTCGAGATCGAGCGCCATGCCGGGATTGCGGGCATGGGCCAGTTGCGGCAGCGCGGCCGTCCCGGCGGGGTCGGCCGCGGCCGGGACGGTCCCGGCGGGCTTGGCATGGCTGGTCATCTTCGGTCTCCGGATCTCTGGGTCCCGCGGCGAACCTCGCATGCGGCAGAGGCCACGGCAAGATGGCCGCGGCGTCCGGCGGGGCTTCCCGATGGCGGCGGAGCGGCTATCATTCCGCCAGCAAGGAGCGACGAAGATGAACATGTACCCGTCCGAGAACGTGCTGGGCGGCAGGCTGGAACCCTGCTCCGCCGATCCGGTCACCGGCTTCTACCGCAACGGCTGCTGCGATACCGGCCCGCAGGATCACGGCTCGCACACGGTCTGCGCCGTGATGACCGAGGAATTCCTCGCCTATTCCAAGTATTTCGGCAACGATCTCTCGACCCCGCGGCCGGAGTTCGGCTTTGCCGGTCTCAAGCCCGGCGACCGCTGGTGCCTCTGCGCGGCGCGCTTCGTGCAGGCCCATGAGGAAGGCGTCGCCCCGAAGATCCGGCTCGAGGCCACCCATCGCCGCGCGCTGGAGGTGGTGCCGCTGGAGATCCTGGAGCAATACGCAATTCCCGGATGATCCCGCCGGGATGGAGTCGTCTACCCAGGATTGATCGACCTATCCGATATACCCCCTTGACCCGTCGCGAAAATCGCCAATTCTAGAGGCACGGGCCCCGCCGCGGCAGCATGCCGCGACGGGAGAACACCGCAAAATACGCTGACGACGACATGCGAAAGAGGGGCTGCCCTGAGGCGGCCAAGGGAGGAAAAATTGTCGGACAAAATGAACCGCAGGAAATTCCTGCGCACCACTGCGCTTGCCGGTGGTGCGGGAACGCTGGCCGCGCCGGCCGTTCTGGCCCAGGCGCCGCTGGTGATGAAGATGCAGACCTCGTGGTCGGCCTCGAACATCTGGCAGGAATTCGCCCAGGACTATGCCGACCGGGTCGAGGCCATGTCGGGGGGACGGATCAAGATCGACCTCCTGCCCGCGGGCGCGGTGGTCGCCGCCTTCCAGGTGCTCGACGCGGTCAATGACGGGCTGCTCGACGCCGCGCATTCGGTGCCGGTGTACTGGTACGGCAAGAACAAGGCGGCCTCGCTCTTCGGCACCGGCCCGGTCTTCGGCGGCTCGGCCACGACGATGCTCAGCTGGTTCTACGAGGGCGGCGGCAAGGCCTATTACGACGAGCTGACCCAGGACATCATGGGGCTCGATGTCGACGGCTATCTCGGCTTCCCGATGTTCGCCCAGCCCTTCGGCTGGTTCAAGGGCGAGGTGAACACCGCCGCCGACCTGGAGGGCTTCAAGTACCGCACCGTCGGCCTGGCCGCCGACCTGATGCAGGAAATGGGCATGTCGGTGGCGCAGCTGCCGGGCGGCGAGATCGTCCCGGCGATGGAGCGCGGCGTGATCGACGCCTTCGAGTTCAACAACCCCAGCTCGGACAAGGATTTCGGCGCGCAGGACGTCGCCAAGAACTACTATCTCAGCTCCTACCACCAGGCCTCGGAAAGCTTCGAGTTCCTGTTCTCGCGGATGTTCATGGAGGATCTGGACGACGATCTGCGCGCCATCGTGCGCCATGCGGTCGAGGCCGCCTCCACTGCCAATACCGCCAAGGCGATGCGGCGCTACTCTGCCGATCTGAGATGGCTGCAGGATCAGGCCGGGGTCACGGTGCACCGCACCTCGAAGGAGATCCTCGACGCCCAGCTTGCCGCCTGGGACAAGCTGATCCCGCAGCTGGAGGAGGATCCCTTCATGAAGAAGGTCCTCGACAGCCAGCGCGAATGGGTCGAGCAGGTCGCCTATTACGAGCTGATGAACGCGCCCGACTACGCGCTGGCCTACGAGCACTACTTCCCGGGCAAGCTCAAGCTCGGCTGAGCCCAGGACGGCGTCCGCACCGGCCCTCCCGGGCGGGCGCCCTTTCTCTGCGGGAAACACAATGATCGGCTATATCCGTTTCGCCGACGCGCTCTCCGCGTGGTTCGGCAAGGCCTTCGCCTGGCTCATCCTGATGATGGCGCTCGGCACCGGCTACGAGGTCTTCGTGCGCTACGTGCTCAACAGCCCCACCGCCTGGGCGCTGGATGTCTCCTTCATCATGTACGGCGCGCTCTTCATGATGGCGGGCGCCTATACCCTGTCGCGCGGCGGCCATGTCCGCGGCGACTTCCTCTACCGGCTCTGGAGCCCGCGCTGGCAGGCGCGCATCGACCTGACGCTCTACATCGTCTTCTTCTTCCCCGGCGTGCTGGCGCTGATCTTCGCGGGCTGGAAATACGCCGCGCGCAGCTGGCAGTACGGCGAGGTCTCGGTGAACTCCCCCGCGGGCGTGCCGATCTACCAGTTCAAGACGGTGATCGTCGCCGCCGGGCTGCTGCTCTTCATCCAGGGCATCGCCCAGGTCTTCCGCTGCATCATCGCCATCCGCACCAATGAATGGCCGGTGGCCGAGGAAGACGTCCAGGAAACCGAGGACATCCTCATGGCACGGGCCGCCGAGTCCGAGAAGGACGCCCATCCATGACCGATCCCATGGTCGCGCTCAGCATGCTGGGCCTCTTCATCCTGATGGTCTTCCTCGGCTTCCCGATCGCCTTCACGCTGATGGCGATGGGGCTGGGCTTCGGCTACTACGCCTATTTCGACGAGCGCCGGATGTGGCGCGAGCATCTGCGCCTGCCCGAGGACGCCTCCTGGTGGGACCAGGCCTCGACCTGGATCGACGGCTGGCTGAACAACCGCGTCTTCGACCTCTTCATCAACCAGAGCTTCACGGTGATGTCGAACGAGGTGCTGACCGCGGTGCCGCTGTTCCTGTTCATGGGCTACATCGTCGAGCGGGCCAATATCGTCGACCGGCTGTTCTCGACCCTCAATATCGCGTCGCGGCGGGTGCCCGGTTCGATGGGCGTGGCCGCGCTGATCACCTGCGCGCTCTTCGCCACGGCGACCGGCATCGTCGGCGCGGTGGTGACGCTGATGGGGCTGCTGGCGCTGCCCGCGATGCTGAAGGCGCGCTATGACAGCTCGTTTGCGGCCGGCATCATCTGCGCAGGCGGCACGCTGGGCATCCTGATCCCGCCCTCGATCATGCTGATCGTCTATGCGGCGGCCTCCAATGTCTCGATCGTGCGGCTCTATTCGGGCGCGCTCCTGCCGGGGCTGGTGCTGGTCGGGCTCTACCTCGCCTATGTCACCGGCCGGGCGATCCTGCAGCCCTCGGTGGCGCCCCGCCCGCGCGACGAGGACATTCCCGACGTGCCGGGGCTGGAACTGCTGCGGATGATCGCCACCAGCTTCCTGCCGCTCGCGCTGCTGATCCTGGCGGTGCTGGGCTCGATCCTCTTCGGCCTGGCGACGCCCACCGAGGCCGCCTCGATCGGCGCGCTCGGCGGCATCCTGCTGGCCTTCCTCTACCGCTCGATGAGCTGGGGCCGCCTGCGCGAGAGCGTCTACCTGACGGCGCGGACCACGGCGATGGTGTGCTGGCTCTTCATCGGCAGCTACATCTTCTCCTCGGTCTTCTCCTATCTCGGCGGCGAACAGGTGATCTCGGAATTCGTCAAGGGGCTCGACCTGTCGCCGGTGATGTTCCTGATCATGGCGCAGCTGATCATCTTTCTTCTCGGCTGGCCGCTGGAATGGTCGGAGATCATCATCATCTTCGTGCCGATCTTCCTGCCGCTGCTGCCGCATTTCGGCATCGACCCGCTGTTCTTCGGCGTGCTGGTGGCGCTGAACCTGCAGACCTCGTTCCTGACGCCGCCGATGGCGATGTCGGCCTACTATCTCAAGGGGATCGCGCCGCCCGAGGTGCGGCTCACGCAGATCTTCGCGGGCTGCATGCCCTTCCTGTTCTGCGTGATCCTGGCGATGGTGCTGATGTACCTGGCGCCGGGCATCGTCTTCTACCTGCCGGAGATGATCTATGGCAGCTGACCAGGGAGAGACCGCATGAACAGGATCATGGCGCTGATCGCCTTCGCCACGCTGGCCGGGTTCCTCGGCATCCTGGTGTGGCACGTGCCGCACTGGGACCTGATCGCCGTCACCGCCATCGTCATCCTGCTGGCGGCACGGGACTTCATCGCTAGCGCCCGGGACGGGTCCTGACCGGCGGCGGCGCGGGCGCGACCGGCCGGGCCAGCAGCCGCGCCGCCTTGTCGTCGGGCGTCTCGCCCGAGGGCTCCATCCCCGGGGCATAGACCGCCACCTGCGAGCGCCCGGCCCGCTTGGCGGCATAGAGCGCGGCATCGGCATCGACCAGGATCTGGCGCGGCTCCCAGCGGTCGAACTGGGTGCTGGCGCAGAGGCCGATGCTGGCCGAGACCTGGCAGGCGCCGTCGGGCAGCGCGATCGGCGCCTCCAGCGCGGCGATCATCTCCTCGGCCCGGGGCAGAAGCGCCGCGGCATCGGTCTCGTCCTTGAGGATCACCATGAACTCGTCGCCGCCGGTGCGCACCAGCGTGTCGCCCTCGCCGGTGCGCGCCAGCATCAGCCGGGCGACATGCTGCAGCACCTGGTCGCCGGCTGCATGGCCCATCGTGTCATTCACCCGCTTGAAGTAGTCGAGATCGATCCCCATCAGCGTGAAGCCCGTTCCCTGCCGCCGGTAGCGGCCGAGCACCAGGTCGAGCGCGCGGCGGTTCTTCAGCCCGGTCAGCGTGTCGGTGAAGGCCTGCTCCTCTGCCGCGATCCGCGCCGCCTGCAGCCGCAGCGTCAGGTCGTTGGAGGCATCCATTGCCGCCGATTTCGCCTCCACCAGGTAGAGCATCTCCATCGTCGGGTCGGTGGTGGCGAAATCGCAGGCATTCAGCGCGTAATGGCCGATCGCCTCGAAGACGTAGAGGCCGAAGGACAGGTTCAGCAGCAGCCCGCCATCGAGGCAGGCCGTGGCCTCGCCGCGCAGCTGGGTCTGCGGATCGTCGCGGAACCAGAGCCGCAGCGGCGTGCCCGCCGCGGCGCGCAGCGCCTCTGGTCCGGCCACCTCGCGGGGGCGCTTGAAGCGGAACAGGCGGAACAGGTCCTCGCCGAGGAAATAGCCCTCCGGCCGGGTCTTCGCCAGGGTCGGGCCGACATGCAGGATGCGCCCCTCGGGACCCGCCAGCAGGTTCATCGGCATGAGCGCGTCGAGCGCGGACGGGTCCAGCCGCAGCGCCATCCCGCGCTAGCTTCCCGCGGCCAGCTCGAAGCTGCGCCCGCTGGCGAAGCCGTTGTCGATCAGCCGGATGGAGACATGGGCGAGCGCCTCGTCGGGCGGCAGGCACTCCATGATGACGAGCGCGCCGTAATCGTCGGCCATGGTGCGCATCAGCCCGACCAGCACATGCTCGAATCCCGGCAGCCGCCTTTCGCAGTCGAGCCGGAAGGTCGCCTCGTCGATCTGCACCAGCTCCAGCCGCGGCAGGTCAAGCTCTGGCACCGCCAGCCGCGCACGGTCCGGCAGTTCGTCGAGCGAATGCAGGAAATCGGCGAATCTCGCCCCGCCGAAGCGCAGCAGCCGCCGCACCGGTTCCAGATTGGGATGCGAGACCAGGTAGGTCCCCAGATCCTCCAGCAGGCAGTCGCGCGGCTTCGCCAGAAGCTCGGCCGCCACCTCCAGCACCTGCCCGGCCAGGGCGTCGTCATAGAGGAGCATCGCCTCGAACCCCGCCGGGTCGAGATCGGCCCGCTGCGCCACGCGTGCCCACAGCCCTGCGCCGTATGTGTCGCGCAGGAAGCATTGGATCGACTTGTTGATGAGCCCGTGCACCCCGGCTGTCCTGTCCCGCTTCTCTCGCGGGAATCCTAGGATCGCTCAGTTAACACGCCGCTAAATGCCGGGGGGCCGGACGCGCCGCGTTCCGGCCAGGCCCCGAAATTTTTAGGGAAATCTTCCCTGTCCCGGCCCGTCAGGCCGCGTTGTGGCGGGCATCTTCCATGCGGTCGAGCCACCCCGGCAGCGCCGAGATGTCAGGCAGCACGGCGCTGGCCAGGGGGGCCAGCTGCTGCCGCGTCGAAGGGCCGGTCAGCACCCCCACCCGGTGGCAGCCCGCCGCCCGCGCGGCCATCATGTCATGCGGGGCGTCGCCGACCATGACGGTCTCCGACGGATCCGCCCCGGTCTTCTCCAGATAGGCCAGGATCTGCCCCGGCCCCGGCTTCTGGCCGAAGCCGCAGTCGCTGCCGATCACCCCGTCGAAGAGGCCCGCGATCCCGGCCGCGCGCAGATGCGCCATCGCCGGAGCCCGGGCATCATTCGTGATCACCCCCAGGGACAGGCCGCGATCGCGCAGCCCGGCCAGCAGCGGCAAGAGCGGCGCTGCTTCGCATTGCGGCGCCGAGGCCGCCATCATGTTCATCCGCGACACCAGTCCGGCAGCCGATACCCCCGGCACATACGGCAGAAGCTGCCGGACGATGTCGCCCGGCGTCCCGCCGATGAGAACGCTGTCTTCCTCGAAGCTGCGGTCCCGAAGATCGAAGCCCACGGACTCGGCCATCTGCGCGGCCTTTGCCTGGTCGTCCGAACTCAGTTCCAGAAGAAACGAAGCGGCCCAGCCGCCCCAAGTAGCCCGAAAGTCAAACAGCGTCCCGTCCTTGTCGAAAAGGACTGTCTTGATCATTAGCGCTCCTCCCAGTGACGCCAGTATGCCATGGAACCGGGCCGCCGTACAAGAAAGCCGGTCCCGCCCGGCGCTGCGGCGGATCTCACGTCCAATGCGGCAGGTTCCCGCCCGGCAGCGCCTGCCGCGCGCGGGCGAAATCATGCGGGTCCCGCCCGGCCTGCGCGGCCGCCGCCAGCACCCAGGCATCGTCCATCAGCAGGAAGTCGAGCACCGCCGCCAGCACATGCGGGTCCTCGAGCCCGGTGCGCAGCCCCTCGGCGGGCATGCCCGACGCGTTAAGGAAGACCGGCAGCATGTCCTCCTCGGACGCGATCCAGGCAACCGCCGCCAGCGCGACGGCAGAAGCGTTATCAAGGTCCATGGCAGCAGCCTCCGGTCTGGACGTTGGTATTTCGGCTAAAATGGTCAAGGCTTCCTTAACTTCTTCCGTGGGAATGTGAAGCTCGAGAGCATTCAATTCTGGAGATTGCCGGAATGCCGGGCCAGATCCTCGTCATCGACCCCGTGGCCGCGAACCGCATCGTGCTGCGCAGCCGGGTGACGGCCTCCTGCCACTCCGCAGTCCAGGCCGACGGCCCCGGCGAGGCGCTCGCCCGCGCGGCCGAGAACCGGCCCGACCTGATCCTGCTCGGCCCCGGACTCGCCGGGGAGGATGCCTGCGACATGGCGCGCCGCCTCGCCGCCGCCCCTGCCAGCCGCGGCATTCCGGTGCTGATTCTCACCCGCTCCTTCTCGCCGGACACCGTCCGCGACGCGCTCCTCGCCGGGGCGGAGGACGCGCTCGACCCCGGCGCGCAGGAGGGATTCCTGCAGGCGCGCATCCGCTGCCTGCTGCGCCATCGCGGGGCGCTCGACGAATTCGCCGCGCGCAGCCTGACCGAGCAGCAGCTCGGCCTCGGCGAGGACCGCGCGGCCTTCCACCGGCCCGCCACCATCGCGCTGGTCACCCAGCAGGCGGTCAAGGGACGGGCCTGGCGCGCGGCGCTGACGCCGCTGCTGCCCCACCGGCTCGACTGGCACGCGCCGCAGGCCGTCCTGACCGGCAGCGCAGAGGACGGGCCCGGGCCCGAGCTCTACGTCGTCGAGGACAGCCCGGAGGCGCCCGATGACAGCCTGCGCTTCCTGGCGGAGCTGCGCAGCCGCGGCGCCACCCGCACCGCCGCCGCGATCCTGGTCGGCGGTCCCGGCCCGGGCGGCAGCGAGAGCGTCGCGCGGCGGATGGCCATGGCGCTCGATATCGGCGCCAGCGACGTGATGCGCCACGGCTTCGCGGTCGAGGAGCTGGCGCTGCGCTGCACGCTCCAGCTGGCGCGCAAGCGCGACGGCGACCGGCTGCGCAACCGCGTGCAGGACGGCCTGCGCGAGGCGATGCGCGATCCGCTGACCGGGCTCTACAACCGGCGCTACGCCATGCCCCATCTCGACCGGATCGCCGCGCGCGCGGTGCAGACGGGACGGCGCTTCGCGCTGATGATGGTCGATCTCGACCGGTTCAAGCTGGTCAACGACACCTATGGCCACGCGACGGGCGACCAGGTGCTGGTCGAGACCGCGGCGCGGCTGGCGGAGAATGTCCGCGAGCAGGACCTGCTGGCGCGGATCGGCGGCGAGGAGTTCCTGATCGCGATGCCCGAGACCGATCTCGACAATGTCCGCCGGGCGGCGGCGCGGCTGCGGCGGGTGATGGCCGACCGGCCGGTGGCCGCCGGGCCCGAGCGCCTGGCGGTGACGGTCAGCATCGGCATTGCCATGGCCGACATCCCCGCCTTCCGCGCCCCCGGCGCCCTGCAGGCGCCCGGCCTGGCGATGCGGGCGCTGATGGAACAAGCCGACCGCGCGCTCTACCGCGCCAAGGCGCAGGGCCGGAACACCGTGAAAATCGGCCGCTCCGCAGCGTAGCGCGGCCGAGCCCCGCGGCGCGCCAGCTGGCAACCGCCTCTGGAACAGCCATGCGGCCTGACCCGGGCAGCCCGCCGCGATGCCCATGCCGCTTCCGGGCCAAGGCCAAGGACTGATGGCGGCTGGCCCGTCTGCCCGGGAAAGGTCGCGCCGCCCTACCGTGCGGTGCCGCGGACCCGGCCGGGCCACGCCGGTCAGCCACGGGATGGGCACATTGCCGTCGAACCGCTCTCCTTCCTAGATGGACGGCCTCCGACGAACCGGCGATGCCCCCTCGGTCCGTGCGCTGCGGCGGCGGCGCCTGGATTTTCGCCGAGCGCGATGGGTTTGAGCCATGCCTGCCGCGCGCCGCCGCCACGCGATGCCGGCTGGCTGTGCTACGCTCATGCAGCCATGGCCGCGCCCGGTCACTTGCCGGATGCGCCTCCGGCGCCAGCGCCCCGGCCCCGACAAGCCCGTTGCGGCAAGGAGGATGGCCGACGTGCAGACAGGCGGGCACCGGTCTCGGCGGACCGCGCGCCGTCCGTCCGGGAGACCGCGCGAACACAGTCGATCCGGAACCGGTGCCTCCCCCCCTCTCTTGCCATGCGGGACCGCCAGCTTGCGGCAACGCCCGGACGGAATGCAGGCGCCCGTGTCCTGCGCCTTCAACGGGCGCAGCCGCACTATCCCGAGCCCGGCCTGAATGGCCCTTTCCCGTTGACCTCAGGCGATGGTTTCGCTCCTGCGCATACAGACGGCCAAGCTGCGGTTCGTGACGACGCGGCGGGCGCCACGGCCCCCGAGCGCCCCTGCGAACAATGCGGATGCCGACAAGCTGTCTTTCGGGATCACGCCATGGATTCTTCTCGCCGAAGGCGTCGAGGCGGTTCCTCCGGGTTGCGATGCGACTTCGGGTGTGCCGGCCCGGTCGAACCAGCCAGAGGGACCTGCCCGGACGCGTGGCCGCGCGCCGCGTCTCGTTGCGGCTGATGGCTGCCGGGCTTCCTGGCGCGGCCCCTCCGGCGAGTGGCCGTGATCGGGAATGGCCGCATCAGAGCGACACGTGTCATGCGCTCCGTCGATTTTCAACGTGGCGATCGTTCCGCGCGGCGGGATCCGCGGGAGGATCTGGTCGGCTCCGTCCCGCCTGGCCGGGAACTCCGCCAGCCCCGCGCGCGGGGCGACATGCACCCTTCCCCAATGTCGGCCGCCACCATGCAGTCGCGGCCCGCCTCGCGGAGCTGGCGGCGGACTCCGTCGCCGCATGGCTCGGCCTCCTGGCGGAAATGCTGCCTGCCCGGGCCAGCGCCGGGCGTTTCGACCAGGTCCCGCAGACCCGAGGCCGGCCCCAGAACCGTGCCCCGGCGCATCGCCCTGTCCCTCTCTGCCGCTGCCATCCGGAGTTCCAGCCGGTTGGCCATGCGCGCCCGCTTCCGCTCGCGCCCCCATTTCCGGGGCTCGGCACCGGCCCAGCCGGTCCCCCGTCGAAGGGCAATGGCGAGGGAGAAGCCGTCGGCCCAGCCTGCTTGCTCCGCGGCGGGTCCGCGCAAGCGGAATGGAGGGGCCTCATGAGCAGCTTGGCCCTTCGGGCGCCTCTTCCGTCCTGGTAGCCGTCATCTGCGCCACCGGCCGGCCGGAAATCGCGCACGCGCTGCCTTCAAAGCCGGGTCCGACGGTTCCCGCCCCGATGGAACAGGCACGGCCGGGCGCGACATGGACGGCCTGCTGAAGTTGGATGACACGCGCGCCCGGAACGGACTGCATTCCGGGGGCCGGGAACCTCGCCCCTGGAGCGAGGAAATCCGGGCGACGCGCGGACAGGCGTCCTGTCGGCTCTTGAAAGTCCCGTGTCGCGCAGAGCGGCCCGCTGGACCTGACCGGCGGCATGTCCGATGCCGCGCCGGACATCTCGCGTGGCGCCTCCCGGAGCGCCGCGCCGAGTGCCGGGCGCCATCCGCCAGCGCTCAGTCGCGCTCCGGCGGGTGCCCCCGGCCGCCGTGCCAGTCGCGGTCGCCGTCATGCGGCTTGCCGTCCCGGTAGGTGCCGAAGCGCTTCAGCCGGTCGACATAGCCGGCCCGCTCCTGCGGCGACATCTGCGCCAGCCGCGCGGCGATCACCCGGTGCGACGCCTCGGTGAAGCCGGTGAAGCGGTCATTGGCGCTGTCGAGCAGCGCCTCCAGCGCCGCGGGGTCGAAGGGCTCCGCCTCCAGAAGCGCGATCACGTCCGCGCGGATCTCGGACTGGGCGGCCCGGGTCACCCCCGCCTCGCGGCCGATCCCGTGCAGCTCGGAGATCACCGCGCGCCGGTCCGCAGGCGGCAGCACGCCGATCATCGGTGCGACGAAGCCCGGGCGCATCGGCGGCGGCCGGTCGCCGTCGAAGGAATGCCGCGACAGGACCAGGCCCGCCACCGCGGCGATCACCAGCACGTTGAGCGCCAGCGACAGCCCGGTGAGGATGCGCCAGGCCAGCCTCCGGCGCGGCGATGCGGTTGCGCTCATGCTCATCCCTCCGGCAAGAGCCCGGCCAGGGCCGGAAATTCGTAGATCATCTGCAGCCCGAAGGCGCTGTCATAGACCGAGGCGCCGGTGAACCCGGCCCCGGTCCCGGCCGAGAGCCCGATCCAGAGCCCGGCCAGCCCGGCCGCCACCAGCCCGGTGGGCAGCGCCAGGCGCGCCGCCAGCGCGCCGATCCCGTCCAGCCAGCCGCGGCCGCGCGGAGCGGCAGCCGCCCGGCGCTCGTCCTGGATCCGCGCCGCATCCGCCTCGATCCGCGCCAGCAGGGCCGCCGAGGGCAGCTCGGGCGCGTGCCGCATCTCCGCCAGGAGACGGTCGAGAGCGGCATCGTCCAGTCCGGTATCATGCTCATGTGCCATCGATCAGTCCCAATGCCTCCCTTTGCTCCGCGAGCGCCTTCGCCAGCGCCCGCTTGCCCCGTGCCGTCAGGCTCTCCACCGCTTCCACCGAGATGCCGAGGATCCCGGCGATCTCGGGATTGGCCCGGCCCTCGAGATGGCGCAGCACCACCGCCAGGCGCTGCCGCTCGGGCAGCGTCCCGAGCGCGGCCTGGAGCGCGCGGCGCCGGGTCTCGGCCTGCATCCGCTCCTCGGTGCCCGGGCGCTCGTCCTCGGGCTCCATCTCGGGCTCCAGCGGCGTCTGGCGGCGGCGCCGCCTCAGCCTGTCGGTACACAAGTTCGCCGCCACCCGGTAGGTCCAGGTGGCCGGCGCCGCGCCCATGTCGCGCCACTCCGGCGCGATCTTCCACAGCCGCAGCATCGCTTCCTGGGCGACATCCTCGGCCTCGGCCCGGTCGCCCAGCATCCGCATCGCCAGCGCATGCAGCCGCGGGACGAGCCGCAGCATCAGCATGCGGGCCGCCTGCGGATCGCCCGCGGCATAGGCCGCGAGCAGGGCCGCATCCTCCGAAGAGGCGCTGGTTGCGGAATCAGCCGTCATCGCCGTCCGGGCTATGGGGCCGTGATGCACCGGTCAAGCGTCAGTCGCGCGCCGGACCCTGGCCGTCGCCATGATGCCCGTCCGGGCCCATGCCTTTGCCGTGGCCCATGCCCTTGCCGTGGCCCTCCATGCCCGGTCCCGGCCGGCCGTGCTTCATCATCGGGCGCTGCGCCATTTCCTCTTCGCTCAGCGCGCCGTTGCCGTCGCGGTCCATGGCCTGGAACATGTGCTCCATGCCCGCCGCCATGCCGGGGCCGGACAGCTCGGACATCGACAGCGTGCCGTTGCCGTCCTGGTCGCGGAAGGCCACCATCGTCGCGGTCCGCGCGGCAATGCGTGCCTCGATCCGCGCCAGCGCGGCGGCGGTCAGCTCGTCGGCGCTCAGCTCGCCGTCGCCATCGGTGTCGGCATTGGCGAAGCGCGCCTCGCCCTGGGCCTTGAACTCCTCGGGGGTGACGCTGCCGTCGCCATCGGCATCGAGCTCGGCAAAGGAGGGGCGCATCGGGCCGAGCCCGGCCGGGCCCATGCCGTGCGCGCCGTCATGGCCACGCTCGGCCAGGGCCGGCAGGGCCAGTCCGGCAGCGATGGCAGCACTCAGGGCGATCATCTTGTAGGTCATCGGTCATGCCTTTCATGTTGGCTTCGAACGGGCGATGCTCCTTGCCGCGTTCATCCCTTCAACGGCAGGGCCGCGGGCTTCCGTCGCCGGAGTCCATTTTTTTCCCCGGGCTTGCTATAACCGCCGCCAGGCATGACTCGTCCCGCCGCGGGACGGGTGCCGCGACGGAGGAGAGGAGCCGCCATGACAGAGCCGGAGATTCCGCAGGAGCGGCCGCTGCAGCAGGCGCTGTGGCGCGGCTGGAGGCAGCGCTGCCCGGCCTGCGGCGAGGGGCGGATCCTGCACAGCTACCTGAAGGTGCGGGACGCCTGCCCCGCCTGCGGCGAGGAGATGCGCCACCACCGCGCCGATGACGGTCCCGCCTATCTGGCGATCCTGGTGGTCGGCCATGTGCTCGCCCCGGTGATGCTGCTGGTCTGGGAGTTGTGGCGCCCCGCGCCGCTGGTGATGGCCAGCACGCTCTCGGTGCTGACCGTGGGGCTGGCGCTGTGGCTGCTGCCACGGCTGAAGGGCGCGCTGGTCGGCATCCAGTGGTCGCGGCGGATGCACGGCTTCGGCGAGGCGCCCGAGCCGGAGACGGCCGATGCCTGAGCCCGCGATCCGCGACGCCGCCACCGTCATCCTGCTGCGCGACCGCGGCGGCCCCGAGGTGCTGATGGGCCAGCGCGGCGCCAGGGCGGTCTTCATGCCGTCGAAATTCGTCTTCCCCGGCGGCGCGGTCGATCCCGGCGATGCCGCGGTGCCGCTGGCCGGGCTGCCCGATCCGGTCTGCATGGAGCGGCTGGGCGAAGGCGTCGATCCGGCCCTGCCCGCGAGCCTGGTCGCCGCCGCCGTCCGCGAGACCTGGGAGGAGACCGGGCTGGTGCTCGGCCGTCCGGGGCTCTGGCCCGATCCGCCCGCCGACTGGCAGGGCTTCGCCGCCACCGGCCATGTGCCTTCGGGGGCGGGGCTGCGCTTCTTCTTCCGGGCGATCACCCCGCCGGGGCGGCCGCGCCGCTTCGACGCGCGGTTCTTCCTGGCCGATGCCGACGCGCTCCTGCACGAGGCCGATGATTTCTCGCGCGCCTCCGACGAGCTTTCGGCGCTGCAGTGGATCCCGCTTTCCGAGGCGCGCCGCTTCGACCTGCCCTTCATCACCGAGGTGGTGCTGGCCGAGCTGGCGGCGATGCTGCGCCGGGGCGTGCAGCCCGGACCGGTGCCGTTCTTCTACAACGATGCCGAGGCATCGCTCTTCCGCCGTCTGGGCGGCCGCGCGCTGCTCTGAGCGGCCGGGCCGCTCAGTCCTCCTTCCAGCGCCAGGGCGTGGTGAAGCAGCCCATCAGCTGCTCGAGCGCGGGCATGTCGACATCGCCATGCGCCTCGAGCACCGCGGTCAGCCCGTTGCGGCGGTCGTCCTCGACCCCGGCGACGGAGACCGCGAAGCCCGCCTCGGCCAGCGCGGCATCGAAGACCCGGGTGATCGCCATCTTGCGCAGCGCGGGCTTGAACACCTTGCCGACGGCGGTCTTGGGCAGCTCGGGCAGGATCTCGACATGCTTCGGCACTGCCGCGCGCTCGTGGATGCGCGAGCGGCCGTAGTCCAGCAGGTCGGCCGGCAGGACGCGGGCGCCCGCGACCAGCTCGACATAGGCGCAGGGCAGCTCGCCGGAATGGCGGTCCGGCTGGCCGATCGCGCCGACTGTCGCCACTGCCGGATGGCCCGACAGCGCCTCCTCGATCTCGGCGGGGTCGATATTGTGGCCACCGCGGATGATCATGTCCTTCTTGCGGCCGGTGATCCACAGGTAGCCGTCGGCATCGATCCGCCCCAGATCGCCGGTGCGCAGGTAGCGGCGGTCGGCGAAAAGCCCGAGATTCTTGCCCGGCTCGGTATAGGTCGAGCCCTCGAAGACGCCGGGATTGGCGACGCAGATCTCGCCGATCTCGTCGGTGGCGCATTCGCGGATGACGGTGCCGTCCTCGCCGCAATGCAGGATGCGCACATCGGTATAGGGCATCGGCACGCCGACGGAGCCGACCTTCTTGGTGCCGTCGATCGGGTTCACCGAGACAAGGCAGGTCGCCTCGGTCAGCCCGTAGCCCTCGGCCACCTGCACCCCGGTCGCCTCCTCGAAGCGGCGGTAGAGCTCCAGCGGCAGGGGCGCCGAGCCCGAGATCGCGATCTTCAGGCTGGAGACATCGGCATCGACCTTGCGCTGCATCAGCGCGGCCAGCGCGGTCGGAACGGTGATCAGGAAGGTGACGCGGTAGCGCTCGATCAGCTTCCAGAAATTGTCGAAGACGCCCTCGCCGCGATAGCCCGCCGGGGTCGGGAAGACGACATGTGCGCCGGACTGGATCGCCGACATCAGCACCGGATAGCAGGCGAAGCAGTGGAAGAGCGGCAGCGGGCAGATCAGCACGTCGGTCTCGTCGAACAGCAGCTCCTGCCCGAGCCAGCCATTGTAGATCATGCCCGAGAACTTGTGCTGCGCCACTTTCGGCGTGCCGGTGGTGCCGCCGGTATGGAAATAGGCCGCGACCCGGTCGCCGCCGCTCTCCGCGAAGGCGAGCGCATCGCCCGGCTCGGCCTCCATCGCGGCGCGGAAATCCATCACCCTTGCATGGTGGCGCTGCGGCACCTTCGGCCGCAGGAGCGGCACCAGCCAGGATTTCGGCGGGCTCAGATAGCGCTTCAGGTCGACTTCCAGCACCGTGCGGACCGTCGGCGCGAAGGCGACCGCGGCGGCGGCCTTCTGCGCGACATCGGTCTTCGGCATGGATTTCAGCGTGACCAGCGCCTTGGCGCCGGCGTCGTTGAGGATGCCGGCGATCTGCTCGGTATCGAGAAGCGGGTTGATCGGCAGCACCCGCCCGGCGGTCATGCCGCCCAGAAGCGCGAAGATCGTCTCGTTGCAGTTCGGCAGCAGGTAGGCGACGACATCCTCCTCGCCGATGCCGAGGCCGCGGAACAGGTTCGCCGTCTGCGTCGTGCGCATCAGCAGTTCGGACCAGTCCAGCGTCTCGGCGGATGCCTGCGGGTCCGAGAACATCTGGAAGGTCACGGCCGGGCGCCCGCCATGCCGCGCCGCCACGTCCCGCAGCGCCTGGTAGACGCTTGCCGGCACCCCGCGCGCGGACCACGGGCTTTCGGCCTCGATCAGCCGCGCGGATGACAGATCGGTGAACATGTGCATTCCAGTCTCCTCCCCAGGATGGCCGCCGGTCTGCCTTCTCATATGGGGGGTCGGACGGCCTGGCGCGAGGATGGACCTGCGGCCGGGCCGAGCGCAAGCGTAACGCTGCGACCCGGCCCCGCGCCGCGGCCCGGCGTCACTCGGCGGCGACGGCCTCGGTGAACTGCAGCCGCGCGAGCCGGGCATAGAGCCCGCCCTCGGCCACCAGGCTGTCATGCGTGCCCTGGGCGACGATCCGGCCCTTCTCGAAGACCAGGATGCGGTCGGCCTTCTTCACCGTGGCCAGGCGGTGCGCGACGACCAGCGTGGTGCGGTCGCGGGACATCTCGTCCACCGCCGCCTGCACCGCCGCCTCGCTTTCCGCATCGAGCGCCGAGGTCGCCTCGTCCAGGAGCAGCACCGGCGCCGCGCGCAGGATCGCGCGGGCGATGGCGATGCGCTGCTTCTGCCCGCCCGAGAGCATCACGCCGCGCTCGCCCAGATAGGTGTCGTAGCCCTGCGGCAGCTCGGAGACGAAGCCATGCGCGGCCGCGGCCTGCGCGGCGGCCTCGACCTCGGCATCGGTGGCGCCGGGGCGGCCGAAGCGGATATTCGCGCGGGCGGTGTCGGCGAAGATCACCGGCTCCTGCGGGACCAGCGCCATGTGCTGGCGGAAGGCCTCGCGCGCCATCGCCGGCAGCGGCACGCCGTCGAGCAGCACCTCGCCCGATTGTGGATCGTAGAAGCGCAGGAGCAGCTGCAGCACCGTCGACTTGCCCGCCCCCGAGGGACCGACCAGCGCCACGGTCTCGCCCGGGGTCACGCGGAAGGACAGGCCCTCCAGCGCGGCATCCTCGGGCCGGGTCGGATAGTGGAAGCGCACGTCGCGGAACTCGATCTCGCCCTTGGCGGGCTCGGCCGGGGCGCGCGGCATCTCGGGATCGGCGACCGTGTCCTCGGCATGGAGCAGCTCGACCAGCCGCTCGGTGGCGCCGGCCGCGCGCTGCAGCTCGCCCCAGATCTCGGACAGCGCGGCGACGGAGCCCGCCATGATCGCGGCATAGATGACGAACTGCACCAGCTCGCCGATGGTCATGGTGCTGCCGCGCACGTCGGTGACGCCGACCCAGAGCACGCCGATGATGCCGCCGAAGACGATGAAGATGACGATCGCGGTCAGCGCGGCGCGCACGACCATGCGGCGCTTGGCCGAGTCGAAGGACTTCTCGGTGACCTCCGCGAACATCGCCCGGCTCTGCGCCTCATGGGTGAAGGCCTGCACCGCCTGGGCCGACAGCAGCGCCTCGGAGGCCTTGCCGGAGCCCTGGGCGATCCAGTCCTGGTTGTCGCGCGCCAGCCCGCGCAGGCGGCGGCCGAGCCCCAGGATCGGGATCAGCACGACCGGCACCAGCAGCAGCACCAGCCCGGTCAGCTTGGCCGAGGTCAGCAGCATCATCACGAGGCCGCCGCCGAAGAGCAGCAGGTTGCGCAGGAACCACGACACCGAGGAGCCGACCACCGACAGGATCAGCGTCGTGTCGGTGGTGATCCGCGACAGCACCTCGCCGGTCATGATCTTCTCGTAGAAGGCCGGGCTCATCGCGATCATGCGGTCGAAGACGGATGTGCGGATATCCGCGACCACCCGCTCGCCCAGCCGGGTCACGAGGTAGTAGCGCAGCGCCGTGCCGAGCGCGAGCAGCCCGGCAATGCCGAGCGCGGCGATGAAGTACTTGTCGAGGAGCGCGGTCTCGCCGGTCAGGAACCCGTCGACCACCCGCCGCACGGCGACCGGCAGCACGAGCGAGACGGTCGCGGTGAAGACCAGGGCCGCGAAGGACGCGGCCAGAAGCGGGCGGTACGGCCTGAGGAAGGGATAGAGGCCGCGCAGGGCGCCTATCTTCTTCGACTTCTCGCGTTCCTCGCTGGGGCTGTTCGGACGGCGGGCCATGGCTGCTCCTCGCTGGAAATGCCAGTGTCCTTAGGCCATGGCGCCGGTCGCAACAAGGCCTGCCCCCTCATCACATGGTCTCAATTCCGCTCTACCGGGACCAGATCCCGTCAGTCCCGGGTCACGTCATGGCGGTAGAGCCAGTCGAATTGCGACAGCGCCAGCCCCGGCTTCAGCCGCTCGCCGAGGCCCAGGCCCAGATGCGCCAGCCGCCGGACGCCCGGCACCGAGAGGTGGTAGGCCAGCGCGTTGCGGTCGGCGGCGGCGACGGTGCGGCGGCAGCGCGCCTTGCGCCGCGCCTCGTAGAGCGCGAGCCCCGCCTCCACCCCGTCCGAGCCCGCCAGGCTCTCGCCCAGCACCCAGGCATCCTCCAGCGCCATCACCGCGCCCTGCGCCATGAAGGGAAGCGTGGCATGGGCCGCGTCGCCCAGAAGCGCGGCGCGGCCGCGGGTCCAGCGCTGCGCCACGGGGCGGCGGAAGAGCCCCCAGAGATGCGCGGTCTCGGCGCGCTCCAGCTCGGCCGTGATCTCCGGCGGGAAGCCCGAGAAGGCGGCGCGCAGCTCGGCCGGATCGTCCTCGTGGCTCCAGCCGTCCTCGGCCCAAGCGTCGCGCTCTTCGACGGCGACGATATTGACGAGCATCCCGCCGCGCAGCGGATAGCGCACCAGATGGCGCCCCGGTCCCAGCACCAGCTGCACCTCGGCGGCGGCGCCGGGCGAGCCCGGCACCAGCACGCGCCAGGCGACCTGGCGGCGGAAGCCGGGCTCGGGCGCCGGGTCGATCACCGGGCGGATGCGCGAACGCACCCCGTCGGCGGCGATCACCACGCCCGCGCGCAGCACGCGCCCGTCCTCCAGCTCCACCCCGGCGCGGCCATCCTCGATCAGCCCCGCGACGCGGGCGCCGGTCTCGATCCGCACGCCGGACGATTCGGCCGCCTCCTGCAGCACGGCGATCAGGTCGGCGCGATGCGCCAGCAGCCAGGGATGGCGGTACTTCGCCCCGGCCACGTCCATGCGCAGCACGTCGCCCGCGCGGGCGAAGTCGCGCATCCGCAGGAGCGACAGCGGCATCCCGATTTTCGGAAGTAGGGGGCCGAGCCCCAGCGCCTCGAGCACCGCCGTGCCGTTGGGGCTGATCTGCAGCCCCGCCCCGACCTCGGCGATCTCTCCGGCCTGTTCGAGAACGGTGACAGAGGCGCCGCGCTGCGCCAGGGCGAGCGCGGCCGCAAGACCGCCGATCCCGGCGCCGACGACAATCGCCTGGCGTCCGATCAGCATGTGGTCACGGCCGTTGCCGGCCCTCTGCCAGTTCCCATTTCCAGTGCGTCAGTCGTCCCGATGCACCTTCTCGCGGCGCTCGTGCCGCTCCTGCGCCTCGAGGCTGAGCGTCGCGATCGGACGCGCATCGAGCCGCTTCAGCGAGATCGGTTCCCCGGTGGCCTCGCAATAGCCGTATTCGCCGTTCTCGATCCGGCGCAGCGCCGCATCGATTTTCGAGACCAGTTTGCGCTGGCGGTCGCGGGTGCGCAGTTCCAGAGCCCGGTCGGTCTCTTCCGACGCGCGGTCGGCGATATCCGGGATGTTGCGCGTGCTTTCCTGGAGCCCCTCGATCGTGTCGCGGCTGTCGGCCAGAAGCTCGTGCTTCCAGGCGTTGAGCTTGCGACGGAAATATTCCAGCTGGCGCTCATTCATGAACGGCTCGTCCTCGGCCGGACGGTAGTCGTCAGGAAGAAATGTTTCGGCCTTCATCACTGCTCCCAATTCATGGCCGGCTGCCGTTGGGTTTTTTTGATCCGACATCCGATGCCCTCCCGCGCGCGGCTGTACCTTAATAACCTGCGATTGTCACGTTGAAAGAGCCGGTGCTTGAACCTGTCGCAGGGGATGCTAGGCTCTCGCCGCAGGGCAGCATGGTCCGCTTTACCGGGAGTTAGACGACATGAAGTTCGAGGGTACCGACAGCTACGTGGCCACCGAGGACCTGATGGTCGCGGTCAATGCCGCCGTCGCCCTGGAGCGGCCGCTCCTGGTCAAGGGGGAGCCCGGGACCGGCAAGACGGAGCTCGCGCGGCAGGTCGCCGAAGGGCTCGGACTGCCGATGATCGAATGGAACATCAAGTCGACCACCCGCGCCCAGCAGGGCTTGTACGAATACGACGCCGTCAGCCGCCTGCGCGACAGCCAGCTGGGCGATCCGCGGGTCGAGGAGGTCGGCAACTACATCCGCCGCGGCAAGCTCTGGGACGCCTTCACCGCCCCGGGAAAGGTCGTTCTGCTGATCGACGAGATCGACAAGGCCGACATCGAATTCCCCAACGACCTCCTGCAGGAGCTCGACCGGATGGAGTTCCATGTCTACGAGACCGGCGAGACCGTGCGCGCGGTCAACCGCCCCGTCGTCATCATCACCTCGAACAACGAGAAGGAGCTGCCCGACGCCTTCCTGCGCCGCTGCTTCTTCCACTATATCCGCTTCCCCGATCCCGACACGCTGAAGAAGATCGTCGAGGTCCACCATCCCGGCATCAAGGGCGCGCTGCTGACCGCGGCGCTGACCCAGTTCTACGAGATCCGCGAGACACCGGGGCTGAAGAAGAAGCCCTCGACCTCCGAGGTGCTCGACTGGCTGAAGCTGCTCCTGGCCGAGGATCTGGACCCGGCCGACTTGAAGCGCGACGGCGCCTCCGCCCTGCCGAAGCTGCATGGCGCGCTCCTGAAGAACGAGCAGGACGTGCATCTCTTCGAGCGGCTGGCCTTCATGGCGCGGCGCGGCGGGCGCTGAGCCCCGCCCGAGGGGGCTATGCCGGCGGGATTTCCTGACCTAGGGTAAGACGGCTTTGCCCTTCGCCGCAGGAGACCGCCATGAGCTTCCGTCCGGACGAGACCATCACCAGCCATGCGCGGCTGCGCGAGATCATCCCCGACCAGACATCGGTCCGCGTCACTGGCAAGGACCGCGACCGGCTGACCGGGCTGGCGCGGGAGTTCATCGCGCTGTCGCCATTCCTGATTCTCGCCACGTCCGGGCGCACCGGACAGGTCGCCGTCTCGCCGCGCGGCGACCGGCCCGGCTTCGCCGAGGTCTTCGACGACAGGACGCTCCTGATCCCCGACCGGCTGGGAAACCAGCGGCTCGACAGTTTCGAGAACGTGCTGAGCGATCCCCGCGTCGGGCTGATCTTCCTGGTGCCGGGCCATCCCGAGACGCTGCGCATCGCCGGCACCGCGGTGATCGCCCGCGACCGCGCCGCGCAGGAGCGGCTGGCGCATAACGGCCGCCGGCCCGACCTGATCCTCGCCGTGCGGGTGGAGCAGGTCTTCATGCACTGCGCCAAGGCCTTCACCCGCGCGCGCCTCTGGCAGTCCGGGACCTGGCCCGCCCGCCGCAGCGCGCCGAGCCTGGCGCAATGGGTGGCCGAGGCGGTGCCCTCGGAGCTGACCGTCGCCGAGATCCAGGAGATCCATGACGAGGATGCCGAGACCCGGCTCTACTGACCGCCCGCGCCCCGAAGCGCTGTCATCATAATGTCATCCCCGCGGGCGGAACCGGCGGCGGGTCCCTGCCGTTCCGGCTGCATGGCACAGGATGGAGAACAGACCGGCCCCGGCGCCCTGCCCGACCTCGTCGCGCGGATCGGCGATCTGGCCGAGGGACGCGAGGAGATCCCGCTGGCGCGGCTGGTCGAGGAAATCGGCGCGCGCGGGCATGCGCCGCTCCTGATGATCGTGGCGGTGCTGATGGTGCTGCCCCTCGGCATGATCCCCGGCATCGGCGGCGCGCTCGGGGCGCTGGCGGCGCTGATCGGACTGCAGATGCTGCGCGGACGGCGCGGGCTCTGGCTGCCGGATTTCCTCGGCCGCCGCACCCTGCCCGCGGCGCAGCTGGCGCGCATGGCCGAACGGATGCAGCCGGCCGCCGCCTGGCTCGGGCGGCACCTGCATGTCCGGCTGCAGGTGCTCTCGGCCGGGCGGCTGTCGCTGTCGCTGATCGCGCTGGTGCTGATCCTGGCGGGCAGCTCGCTCCTGGTGCTCGGCGCGATTCCGGTGGCGACGCCGCTTCTCGGGGTGCCGGTCGCGATCTTCGCCATCGGCATCCTGTCGCGCGACGGCGCGGTGGTGGCCGCGGGCTGGGCGGTGCTGGCGCTGGCGGTCTCGACGCTGGGCACGGTGCCCGGCGAGCTCGCCGGATGAGCAGCCGCTGTGCATCCGCGCCACCCGGGGCCGCGAAAAGCCCGCGATCCGGCAAAGCCTGTTTCTTTCGCGCCCCGGCTCGCCTATGGGTTGGGTGAGCAGCAAGATACAAGAATGTTCATGACCCTGACCGTTCGCCCTCTCGCCGCCGGAGACCGCCCTCACTGGGACCGGCTCTGGAGCGCCTATCTCGAGTTCTACGGCACGTCGCGACCGCCGGAGCTGCTTGACGCGACCTTCGCGCGGCTCCTCGGCGATGCGCCGCAGCACTGCCTGATCGCCGAGGCCGAGGGCCGGCCGGCCGGGCTGGCACACTATATATTCCACGCCCATAACTGGCATCTCGCGCCGGTCTGCTACCTGCAGGACCTCTATGCCGATCCCGAGGCCCGCGGCCGCGGGCTGGGCCGCGCGCTGATCGAGGCGGTCTATGCCGCCGCCGATGCCGCGGGCGCCGCCGACACCTACTGGCTGACGCAGGAGGACAACGCCACCGCCCGGCAGCTCTACGACCGGGTCGGCCAGGTCACGCCCTTCGTCAAGTACAGCCGCGGACCGAAGACGTGAGGGTCCTGCCGCTTCTCGCGCTGCTCGCGCTGCTGGCCGGCTGCGCCGCCAATCCGCCCTCCCGTCCCGAAGCCGCGGACACGCCCCTGCCCCTGCCCAAGGTGATGAGCTTCGGCGCCACCGACGTGCAGCCGCCGCAGCGCGCCAATGCCGACATGGCGAAGGACTTCCTCGACCTCTCCTTCAATCTCGAAAGCGGCCAGGCCCTGCCGGTCTTCACCCGCTTCGAGGGACCGATCACCGTCGCCGTCACCGGCATCCCCAGCCCGGCGCTGGAAAAGGAGCTGCGGCGGCTGATGCACCGGCTGAAGAGCGAGGCCGGACTCGACATCCGCCGCACCGCCGATCCGGCCACCGCCTCGGTCACGATCCAGGGCATCACCAGCCGCGACATGCAGCGCACCGTGCCCGAGGCCGCCTGCTTCGTGCTGCCGACCCGGGTCACCTGGGACGGGTTCCGCCAGACGCCGCGCAGCCCCGACTATTCCTGGACCCGGCTGAAGACCCGCAAGGCGGTCTCGGCCTTCGTGCCGGTCGACACCTCCCAGCAGGAGATCCGCGACTGCCTGCACGAGGAGATCGCGCAGGGGCTCGGCCCGCTCAACGACCTGTTCCGGCTGGGCGACTCGGTCTTCAACGACGACAACCTCAACCCGATCCTGACCGGGTTCGACATGCTGATGCTGCGCGCCACCTACCATCCCTCGCTGCATTCGGGGATGACGAAGGAGCAGGTCGCGGCGCAGATCCCCGTCGTGCTGGCGGCGCTCAATCCCCGCGGCCAGTCGGTCCCGGCCCGCGGCGTCATCCCCTCGAGCGACACCTGGATGCGCGACATCACCCGCGCGCTGAGCCCGGGCAGCACCTCGGCGCGGCGCGCCGCCGCCAAGCGGGCGGTGGTGGAATCGGCCCCCTGGGAGGATGTGCGCACCGGCTTCAGCCTGTTCACGCTCGGACGGCTCAGCCTGCCGCGCGACGGCGAGGCGGCGCTGCAGGCCTTCCTCGCCTCGAAGGACATCTTCGAGAGCATGCCCGAGACCCGCATCCATGCCGCCCAGTCCGGCTTCCACCTGGCCGCCTTCGCGCTGAGCGCGGGGCAGTGGGACATGGCGATCGGCCTCTGCGACCTCTACATGCCCGCCGCCAGGCGGCACGAGGATGCCGCGCTCCTGTCGGATCTGCAGATCGCCAAGGCGGCCGCGCTCTCGGCGACCGGCCATCCCGACCCGGCGCTCCGGCAGGAGGCGCTGGCCTGGGGCGTCTATGCCTATGGCAGCCCGGACCGCGCCGAGGATCGCGCGGTCGAGATCGAGGCCCTGGCGATGCGCCACGGCGTGTGAGGAGACCCCCATGATCGTCATCGTCACGACCCTCCTGGGGGGCGGCTACGGCGCCTTCCTGGCCCGCCGCCGCGGCGGCAACCGCTATGACATCGCCCAGTATGCCGCCGTCTTCGCCATCATCGGCGGGCTGATCGGGCTGATTGCCGCAATCTGGCTGCAGCGGGCGGGCTGAGCGCGGGCGGGAGTGGCAAAGCCCCGGCGGCGGCGCTATTCTCCCCCCATGTTCCTGCCGTTCTTCGAAAACCTGCGGAAGGCCGGGGTTCCGGTCAGCCTGCGCGAATATCTCAGCTTCCTCGAAGCGATGAGAACCGGCCTCGTCACCTATGACGTGGACGGGTTCTACTATCTCGCCCGCACCGTCATGGTGAAGGACGAGCGCAATCTCGACCGCTTCGACCGCGCCTTCGCAGGCACGTTCGAGGGGCTCGAATCGATCAGCTTCGAGGAGATGATCGAGGCCGTCGACATCCCCGAGGAATGGCTGCGCAAGATGGCCGAGAAGCATCTCTCGGAGCAGGAGAAGGCCGAGATCGAGGCGCTTGGCGGCTTCGACAAGCTGATGGAGACGCTCAAGCAGCGGCTCGAGGAGCAGAAGGAGCGCCACCAGGGCGGCAGCAAGTGGATCGGCACCGGCGGCACCTCGCCCTTCGGCGCCTACGGCTACAATCCCGAGGGCATCCGCATCGGCCAGAAGGAGAGCCGCCACCGCAAGGCGGTGAAGGTCTGGGACAAGCGCGAGTTCCGCAATCTCGACGACAGCGTCGAGCTTGGCACCCGCAACATCAAGGTGGCGCTGAAGCGGCTGCGCCAATGGGCCCGCGACGGCGCGGCGGACGAGCTGGACCTCGACGGCACGATCCGCGCCACGGCCGAGCATGGATACCTGGACGTCAAGACCCGGCCCGAGCGGCGCAACGCGGTCAAGGTGCTGCTGTTCTTCGATATCGGCGGCTCGATGGACGACCATGTCAAGGTGGTCGAAGAGCTGTTCTCGGCCGCCCGGGCCGAGTTCAAGCACCTGGAGCACTACTACTTCCACAACTGCCTGTACGAAGGCGTCTGGCGCGACAATTCCCGGCGCTGGAGCGAGCAGGTGCCGACCTGGGACGTGCTGCATACCTACGGGCCCGACTACAAGTGCATCTTCGTCGGCGACGCCTCGATGTCGCCCTACGAGGTGCTCTATCCGGGCGGCGCCAACGAGCACTGGAACGAGGAGGCCGGCGAGGTCTGGCTGCGCCGCGCGATGGACCAGTGGCGCGACTGCCTCTGGCTGAACCCGGTCCCCGAACGCCACTGGCCCTATACCCAGTCGATCGGCCTGATCCGCGAGATCTTCGGCGAGCGCATGGTGCCGATGACGCTGGAAGGCATCGACCGCGGCATGCGGCTGCTGGGGCGCTGAGCGCAGAACGTAGCGGAAAGCCGCGCATGCCTCCATTGGGCCGCGAAAATCCTTGACAGAATCACTCTGCCGACTGGCCGGCCATGCGGACAGGTGTCCGGACCAGTTTCCATTTCCCGCCGATGACTTGGTAGACCTGCCTAAAAGCGCGGCAGACAGGCGGGCCGATGACGCCAAGTTATTGCGGGTACGGGAAAACCTGACCGATTCCCCCGGGAATTTGTTTAAACAAAAGTGGACCAATTCATTTCGTTGATAATGATGGCCTTTTCAGGAGCCGTGCCCTTCGTACGGCGAACCCGCGGTTCCGCAACCCCCGTCCGGCCCGTTCCGCGCCGCTGATCGGGACCTCCGGGCGGGTTGACGAGCCCCGTGATCACCGTACCGTGATAACCATGCACCGACAGACCTTGAACAGTTTGGCAGAAATGATCGAAGCGGCCGCACGCAGCCTCCGGGCAGATTGCATCGCCCTCGCGCTGCCCTCCCCGCTTCCCGGCTGCCTGCTGGTTCTCGCCCGCGGACAGGATCTTCCCGAACCGCCGGAGCTGGTCCCGGTCCCGGCCGGCAACTGCTTCTGCGATGCCGTGCTGCAGACCGGACAGGAGCTGCAGGCCCATCACGGCGCGGGCAGCGTCTGGCGGGACGGGCGCTGCGGCCTGATGGTCGCGGAAGAACTGACATCCTTCCTCGGCGTGCCGGTGCATTCGGCCGGCGGCGACCGGGTGATGGCCAGCCTCAGCGCCAACAGCCGCATGTCGCGGATCTGGTCGCGCGGCGACCGGGAGCTCCTGCGCGGTATCGCGCGCGAGATCGGCAGCCGCGACCTGCTGGAGCATGTCGTCGCCAACCGGCAGCGCACGGGCAGCACCGTCGGCTGAACCGGCGCCATGCGGCCTTGCCGGGCGCGGCGCGGATCGCCATATCTTGATCCATGCTGAAACTCGCGCCCATCCTCGCCGCCCTGCTCTACGGCATCGCCTACTACCTGTTCTCTGCCTGGCGCACGCGCCAGCAGCTGGACCAGCGCTCCAGCGAGCTCGCCGATGGCCGGCTGGCGCAGGTGCTGAAGCCGATGGCGGAGGCGCTCGATGTGCCGCGCATCCCGGTCTATCTCTACGAAATCGAGCCGGTGAACGGCCTGGCCGCGCCCGACGGGCGGATCTTCCTGACCCGCGGCTTCTACAACCGATTCCGCCAGGGCGATGTCTCGGCCGAGGAGCTGGCCTCGGTCATCGCGCACGAGCTGGGCCATGTCGCGCTCGGCCATTCGCGGCGGCGGATGATCGATTTCTCGGGGCAGAACGCGATCCGCGTCGCCTCGGCGATGATCCTGTCGCGGATCATCCCCGGGGTCGGCCCGGCGATCGCCAGCCTGCTGACCGGCATGCTCGCCGCGCGGCTCTCGCGCCAGGACGAGTACGAGGCCGACGCCTATGCCGCGGCACTGCTGACGCAGGCGGGGATCGGCACCGGCCCGCAGAAGGACCTGTTCCGCAAGCTCGAGGCACTGA
Source organism: Poseidonocella sp. HB161398 (assembly GCF_005870025.1). Lineage (GTDB taxonomy): Bacteria > Pseudomonadota > Alphaproteobacteria > Rhodobacterales > Rhodobacteraceae > Mangrovicoccus. Next base: position 11,441 of record NZ_VATA01000027.1, on the reverse strand, counting down.
CCCAGGGCGGCAGCCCCGCCCCGGCCTGGTTCCTCAGCCACCCGAAGACGGCCGAGCGGATCGCGGCGATCGAAACGCTCGAGCGCCGCTGGCAGCCTCAGGCCAGGTAGGGCCGGAACTCGTCCACCACCTGCTCGTAGACCGCGCGCTTGAAGGGCACGATCCGCTCCACCACCTCGTCGAGCGGCACCCAGTGCCATTCACTGAATTCGGGATGCTCGGTGGCGATGTCGATCTGGTCGTCGCTGCCGTGGAAGCGCAGAAGGAACCATTTCTGCTCCTGCCCGCGGAACTTGCCGCCCCAGAGCCTCGGCAGCAGGTCGACCGGCAAGTCATAGGCGATCCAGCCCGCGGTCTCGGCCTCGACGGTGACGAGCGCAGGCGACACGCCGGTCTCCTCCTCCAGCTCGCGCAGCGCGGCCGTGCGCGGATCCTCGCCCTTGTCGATCCCGCCCTGCGGCATCTGCAGCGCGGGGCCCGGATTGTCGATCCGCTGGGCGACGAAGACGCGGTTCTGGGCATTGACCAGCATCACCCCGACATTCTGCCGGTAGGGCAGCCGGGCGATCTCCTCGGCGGTCATCGTCCTGCTCATGCCGCGCCCTCCTCGGAGAGCCAGGCCAGCCGGGCCTTCATCTCGTCGAAAAGCGCCGGGCTCTGCGCGGTCAGCAGCACGCCCGCGGGAACGGCGCCCGGGCGGTAGGGCGTGCCGTCGAGCATCCCGGCCCGTCCGCCGGCCTCGGTCACGGCCAGCACCCCGGCGGCATGGTCCCAGGGCTTCGGCTTGACGCCGAGCGCGTAGCGGGCGTTGCCCTGCGCCAGCATGCGGTATTCGTGGCAGGCGCAGCCCAGCGAATAGGTGCGGCTGCCGGCCATCAGCTCGGCGGCGAGCTTCGGCTGCTGGTCGAGCGGGAAGAGCCGCAGCGGCACGAAGCCCCCCGTGGCCGCCGACGGCTGGGCGGGCATGGCGAGGCGGCGCGGCTCTGCATCGGGCCGGCAGAACCAGGTGCCGCCGCCCTTGCGCGCCAGGATCCAGTCGTCCAGCACCGGGTCGTAGAGCAGCGAGAACACCGTCTCGCCCTCTTCGGTCACCGCCACGATCACGCCGAAATTGGCCAGGCCATGGGCGAAGTTCCAGGTGCCGTCCACGGGATCGACGATCACCGCGCGGGCCGCGCCGGGGATGCGCGCGGGCAGGTCCGGGTCTTCCTCGACCGCCTCCTCGCCGACCACCAGCACCTCGCCCAGGGCCCCGCCCGCAAGCGCGGCGGCGATGTGCTTCTCCGCCTGCTGGTCGGCGATGGTGACCAGGTCGTCATCCGCGGTCTTGGAGCTGATCGCGTCCTCTGGCAGGGCGCGGAAGCGCGGCAGGATGTGCTGCCGGGCCGCTTCGCGCACGATGTCGATCAGGAAACTTTCTTCGTCTCGGGTCAGGGGCACGTGGGGAGGGTCCTTGTCTGCCTGTCACTCCCCCCAGTCATGCCCTGCCCTGCGGCAACTGGCAATGAGGTCTCAGGCCGCGACCCGCCCGGCGCGCCAGCGCAGGAAGGCATCTGCCTGCGAGGTGGCCACTGCGCGCACCCCTGCCTCGCAAAGCGCCGCCCAGCCGGCCTCGCACGCGGCCCCGTCCTCCGGCCCGTTCCCGGGGGCGCCGGCCATGACCGGAATCCCGGCCGCGGCGAGCGGTCCGGCCAGCGCGGCGATCCGCGCCGCCGGGGCGCCTGGGACCTCCGCCATGGCCGGGCGCGCCGCCAGCAGCGCGGCAAGCACCGCGCCATCCGCCTCCGGAGGGCCGAGCCGCAGCCGCGGCATCGCGCCGAGCCCCGCCGCGGAGACCGCCGCGGCGAACGCCTGCACCCCGGCCGGATCGGCGAAGCCCGCCCGCAGCACCGCGCGCCCGGCCGCGCCGCAGGCGGCGAGCCGCGCCAGCACGGCAGGCAGCGCATCGAGCGCCGGCAGGGTGAAGACCAGAAGGCAGCGCCCGTCGGCCGCGGCCAGGAGTTCTGTGGCCAGCGGCAGGTAGGACCGGCTCAGCCCGGCCCCGCCGCCGCGTCCGCCGCGCAGCGGCAGCCGGGTCAGCGAGGCGGTCGCCATCCCCGCCACCGGCCCTCGCGCCGCCGTCATCCGGGACAGGTCGGGATCGCGGAAAGCCACCAGGTCGCCCTCGCGCGACAGACGCAGGTCGAACCCGGCCATCTCGCAGCCCGCCTCCATCGCCGCCTCGAGCGCGGGCACGCTGTTCTCCGGCGCGGCCTGCGACCAGAGCCCGCGCTCGGCGCAGGCCAGGGGCGCTTCGCGGCGCAAGAGCGCGTCCATTGTCAGGAGCCCGTCCATCATGCTGTCCCGCATCCGTTCCGGCCCTGCAGGGCCGCCGCCTGTCTAGCCCGGATCCGGCGCCGGATCCCGCACGGGATAGCGTCATGGTTTACAGGCATTTGACCGCCTGCGGGGGCAGCCGCGGCCAAACTGGTCGTTTTCCTTGGCGGCGTCTTGGGCTAAGTCTGCGGCAACCGTTCAAAGACCGAGGAGCCCGCCGCCATGGCACCGAAACCTGTCGTCCTCTGCATCCTCGACGGCTGGGGCAAGCGCGCCGACACCGCGTACAACGCCCCCGCCCTGGCCGAGACCCCGACCTTCGACCGCATCATGGCAACCTGCCCGAGTGCCGAGCTGACCACCCATGGCCCGGTCGTCGGCCTGCCGAAGGGGCAGATGGGCAATTCCGAGGTCGGCCATACCAATATCGGCGCGGGACGCACCGTGGCGATGGATCTGGGCCAGATCGACCTGGCGATCGAAGATGGCAGCTTCGCCGAAAACGAGACGCTGAAGGGCTTCATCGCCGCGATGAAGGAGACCGGCGGCACTGCGCATCTGATGGGCGTGGTCTCCGATGGCGGCGTGCATGGCCATATCCTGCACATCCTCGCCGCGGCGCGGGTGCTCTGCGATGCCGGCGTGCCGGTGGCGATCCATGCCGTGACCGACGGGCGCGACGTGGCGCCCTCCTCTGCCGCGGGCTTCATGACCGAGCTGGCCGAGGGGCTGCAGAACGACGCGAAGATCGTCACCGTCACCGGGCGCTACTGGTGCATGGACCGCGACAACCGCTGGGACCGGGTGGAGAGCGCCTACCGCGCCTGGACCGTTGCCGACGCGCGCCGCGCCGACGATGCCGGGACCGCCGTCGCCGAGGCCTATGCCGCCGGCGAGACTGACGAGTTCATCAAGCCGACGGTGATCGGCGAGTACCAGGGCATGCAGGAGGGCGACGGCTTCTTCTGCCTGAACTTCCGCGCCGACCGCGCCCGCGAGATCCTGGCCGCGCTCGGCGCGCCGGGCTTCGACGGGTTCGACCCCGCGCCGCGTCCGCATTTCGCCCAGATGCTGGGCATGGTCGAGTATTCCGACGCCCATAACGGCTTCATGAAGACGGTCTTCCCCAAGCGCGCCATCGCCAACACGCTGGGCGCCTGGGTCGCCAAGCAGGGGCTGACCCAGTTCCGCCTGGCCGAGACCGAGAAGTACCCGCATGTCACCTTCTTCCTCAATGGCGGCAAGGAGACCCCCGAGGAGGGCGAGGACCGGTTCATGCCGCAATCGCCCAAGGTCGCGACCTACGACCTGCAGCCCGAGATGTCCTCGGTAGAGGTGACCGACAAGTTCGTCGAGGCGATCGGGAAGGGCTACGACCTGATCGTGGTGAACTACGCCAATCCCGACATGGTCGGCCATACCGGCGACCTGGAGGCGGCGAAGAAGGCCTGCGAGGCGGTCGACCAGGGGCTGGCCCGGGTGCTGCCCGCGCTGGAGAAGGCCGGGGGCGCGATGATCGTCACCGCCGATCACGGCAATTGCGAGCAGATGTGGGATCCCGAGACCAATGGTCCGCATACCGCGCATACGCTGAACCCGGTGCCGGTCGCGCTGGTCGGCGGCCCCGAGGGCGCCACGCTGCATGACGGCATCCTCGCCGATCTCGCGCCGACCGTGCTGCAGCTCATGGAGCTGAACACGCCGCCCGAGATGACCGGAAAGTCGCTGATCAATTGAGCCCGCGCGCCCTTCTTCTCGCCGCCTGCGCGGCGGCCGTCCTCGGGGCAGCGCCGGCCGGTGCCGCGCCCGGCCCCTGGGAAGAGCGGGTGGCCGCCGCCGCCCGCGCCGCGGAGACCGCCACCGGCAGCTCCGCCCGGCTCAGCGCCCTGACCCAGCTCATCGCCGCCCAGGAGGAGGGCCAGGCGGCGCTGCGCACGCAGCTGTCGCTGCTGCAGGCGGAAGAGGCCAGGCTCTCGGCAGAGCTCTCGGGCGACGAGGACCGCAGCGCCCAGCTGCTGGCCGCGCTGGAGCGGCTGGGCGATGCCGATGCGCCGCTGCCCTTCCTGCATCCGCAGGGCGCGCTGGCAGCGGCGCGGACGGCGTCGATGGCCAATGACATGGTCGAGGCGCTGGCGGCGGGACGCGCCGGGCTGATCGCGCGGCTCGACCATGTGCAGGACCTGCGCCGGGCCGCGGCCAAGGCGTCCGGCGAGCTCGGGCAGCTGCGCGACGAGACCGCCGAGGCGCGCCAGACGCTGATCGATGCCTCGGCCTCACGCGGCGACCTGCCCCCCGCCTTCGACAGCGAGAGCGCCGCCGCCCAGGCCAGCGCGCTGGGGATCTCCGACCTGACCGGGCTCGGCGCCCGGCTCGGCCCGGAGACGCCGCATGGCGCCGCGCCCGCGGGCCTGCCGCTGCCGGTCGAGGCCGTGCCGGTTGCCGACGGGCCCGGCTGGCGGCTCAGGGCCGGGCCCGGCGCGCTGGTCAGCGCCCCCGCAGCGGGCCATGTGCTCTATGCCGGGCCGCTGCGCGGACACCGCCTGGTGCTGGTGATCGAGCTCGCTCCGGGGCGCACCCTGGCGCTGGCCGGGCTCGGCCGGTTGCTGGTGCGCTCGGGCGATCCGGTCGCTCCGGGCCTGCCGCTGGGCTTCCTTCCGGAGGCCGCGGGGACGGAGGGCGGATCGCAGGACGGCCACGGAATTGTGACGCCTGCTCCGTTTACATCTGGCGACCTGCCGGGAGACACGCTTTATATGGAAGCAAGAGATGCCAACAGGCCCGCGGACCCCGCGCAGTGGTTCGCGGCGGAAGAGGACAAGAAACCGAGATGAGATCCTTCGTGATGGCCGCCCTGGCCGGAACCGTCGCAGGCGCCGTGCTGACGACGCAGATCGCCCGCCCCGTTCTGGCCGAGGAAAAGCCGGACTCCATGTCGGTCTACGAGCAGCTCGACCTCTTCGGCGACATCTTCGAGCGGATCCGCGCGCAGTATGTCGAGCAAGTCGATGACGGCGACCTGATCGAGGCCGCCATCAACGGCATGCTCACCTCGCTCGACCCGCATTCGAACTACCTCTCGCCCGACGACGCCAACGACATGCGCGAGCAGACCCGCGGCGAATTCGGCGGGCTCGGCATCGAGGTCACGCAGGAGGACGGCTTCGTCAAGGTCGTCTCGCCGATGGACGGGACCCCTGCCGACGAGGCCGGGATCGAGTCCGGCGACTACATCACCCATGTCGACGGCGAGAGCATCCTCGGCCTGACGCTCGACGAGGCGGTGGAGCTGATGCGCGGCCCGGTCGGCTCGGACATCGTCATCACCGTCGTGCGCGAGGGCGAGGAAGAGCCCTTCGACGTCACCATCACCCGCGACACGATCAAGCTGACCGCCGCGCGCGTGCGCACCGAGGGCAATGTCGTGGTGATGCGCGTCACCACCTTCAACGACCAGACCTATCCGGACATGGAAAGCGGCCTGGCCAAGGCCGTCGAAGAGCTCGGCGGCGAGGACAAGGTCGGCGGCTACGTGCTCGACCTGCGCAACAACCCCGGCGGCCTGCTGACCCAGGCGATCAAGGTCTCGGACGCGTTCCTCGACAAGGGCGAGATCGTCTCGACCCGCGGCCGCAACCCGGCCGACGGCGACCGCTACAACGCCACCGAGGGCGACCTGGCCGAAGGCAAGCCGCTGGTCGTGCTGATCAATGGCGGCTCGGCCTCGGCCTCCGAGATCGTCGCGGGCGCGCTGCAGGATCACCGCCGCGCGGTCGTGGTCGGCACCAAGAGCTTCGGCAAGGGCTCGGTCCAGACCGTGATGCCGGTGCCCGGCGGCGGCGCGATGCGCCTGACCACCGCGCGCTACTACACGCCCTCGGGCCGCTCGATCCAGGCGCTCGGCGTCTCGCCCGACATCGTGGTGGAGCAGCAGCCGGTCGAGGAGATCACGGAAGAGGACGAGTCCAAGATCCGCACCCGGACCGAGGCCGACCTGCGCGGCAGCCTCGACAATGACAGCCTCTCCGAGGACGAGCAGCGCCAGATCCAGGAAGAGCAGGACGCCGCCCTGGCCGCCGCGCATCTGCGCAACCAGGACTTCCAGCTCTCCTACGCGATCGACCTGCTGAAGGGCCTCACCGCGCTGAACAAGCCCGAGTGATCCCGGGGCCCGCGGGCCCGCGCCGGACGGACCGCCGCCCCGGATGCCCCGCGCATCCGGGGCGGTTTCCGTTCGGGGCCCTGCTCAGCCGAGGCGGGCCCGGTCGCGCCAGTGCCGGTGAAGCTCCTCCACCTTGCCGCTGGTCAGCAAAGGCATCGCCGCGCGCAGCTGCTCCTCCGGCCAGTCCCACCACCGCATGTCCAGCAGGAGCGCGATTTTCCGGTCATCGAAGCGCTTGCGGATCACCTTTGCGGGATTTCCGCCGACGACCGCATAGGGCTCCACGTCGCGGGTCACCAGCGCGCGGGTGCCGATCACCGCGCCGTCCCCGACGCGGATGCCGGGCATGATGACCGCCTCGGAACCGATCCAGACATCGTTGCCGATGACCGTGTCCCCCGCCGGCTGGTAGCCGTTCTCCGCCCGCCGAACGCCGCCACCTCGGACATCCAGTAGAAGGGGAAGGTGCTGATCCAGTCGCTCCGGTGCCCCTGGTTTCCGGCCATGATGAAGGCCGCCCCGGAACCGATGGAGCAGAAGCTGCCGATCACGAGCCGGTCCGCCCCCACGTCGGGCGGCAGGTAGCGGGCGCAGTCCTCGAAGCTGTGGCCATGGTAGTAGCCGGAATAGTAGCCGTAGCGGCCGACGGTGATATTCGGGTTGCCGACCTGCCGGTCGAGCGTCACGCCCTTGAACGGGCTGTCGAAGAAGTTTTCCATTTGCAGTTTCCGGGATGAGTCATTTGCCTTGGTCACGCAGAAGCTGCGCGGCTGCCCCGGGGCAGCGCGCCCTGCCCCGGGCCGGATGCCGGGGCGGTCTTCAGGTGGTTCGGCGTGCGGACGTCATCTCTCATCCAACCTGCTGCAAGGGCCGGTCAGGGGCAAGAACAGGCGCCATGGCGCGCGCTGCCAAGCGGCCGCGTGGCCGCGCCTCAGGAGGCGGCGGCGGCCGCGACGGCGCTGATCGCGTAGAAGGGCAGCGACAGGGCGGTCGCCATCAGGAGCGCCCCCATCGACATGAAGAGCGCGTCCCGCGCCAGCATCGCCACCGCGAAGAGCAGCACCGACAGGCCGAGAATCGAGCTGGAGAAGGGCACGAGCTCCAGGAAGGGCATCGCCAGGCCGCAGACCAGGCAGGCGATCTCGCAGCCCTTGCGGATCGGCCGCCGCATCGCCCAGGACCCGTGGCCGGTCGCGTGCCGGTCGAGCCAGCGCGCCAGCCCGCCCAGACGGCCGATCGCCTCGCGCGCCTTGCGGCCGTGGATCCTGCGGCGGGTGACCGCCTCGGGCAGCCAGAGCCGCGTCCGGCCGATCACCATCTGCCCGGCGACGAAGGCAATCGTCAGGCCGCAGACCGTGGAGAAAAGCGGAATGCCCGACAGCGGCGAGACCACCAGCAGCGCCGGAACCATCAGCACGGGCAGGAAGGAGGTGTCGCCGATCGCATCGAGGATGTCGTCGAAGGAGACGGTCTCGCCAGAGGCCGCCTCGCCGAGCTTGCCGACAAGCTCCTCCATCGTTCCGCCCTGTCCGAACTCCATGAACTCGTCTGCTTCCATCGCCATGTCCCGCCACGCCCCGCACATCACATGTCTGTTGCGGAACCAACAAAGGCAAGGGGGACCGGTTCCCCTTTGTGCCGCCATCGGCGGGGCTCCGCCCGCGCGCAGGCCATGCAGCGCGCGAAGACCCGCGATGCGGTAGCTGCAGGCGCGCCGGACAGCGCCCGGAAAAGCAGCGGCTAGCCAGCGGGTTTTCCACAGGAATTTTCACAACGCCCGAAAATGCGTCAATATCTCGCTAACCGCACTCATTTTACGGGCGTAGACGGAACGGAGTCGCGCCGCTAGAGAGCCTTCGTCCGCTTCATATAGAGTTACCGACATGCATCCGAACCTGACCAAGTCCTGCCCCGCCCGCACCAACGAGCCGCAGCTGCGCATCAACATCGCGCAGGCGACGATCGTCCTGGGCACCTGGGCCGCCCTTTTTGCCGCAGGCTACGCGCTGCTGCCCTGAGCCGCCCGCCCGCGGCGGCGGCGCGTCCCGCCCGTCCCGCGCGACTTACTCCCCAGCGATCATCCGCAGCCCCTGGGTCACGTCGGTCCTGACCGCCAGCCTCAGCCCGGGCTCGTCGCCAGCCTTCAGCGCCTCGATGATCAGCCGGTGCCCATGCGGCACGCCGGTCCGGCGGAGCCGCCCGTAGAGCGCGCCCATCGTCGGCCCCAGCTGCAGCCAGACCGTTTCCAGCATTGCCAGCATCGCCGGCGCCTGCGCCCGCAGATAGAGCGTGCGGTGGAATTCCAGGTTGTGGCGGATATAGCCGACCGCATCGCCGCGGCCGACCGCGTCGGCGATCACCATGTTGATCGCCTCCAGCCGCTCGATCAGCGCGAAATGCACCTTCGGCAGCGCCCGCGAGCTCAGCTCGGGCTCGATCATGCCCCGGAGCGCGGCCAGCTCCTCGATCCGCTCGTTGCCGAGCGCCGGCGTCGCCACCCGCCCCGATCCCGACAGCGTCAGCGCGCCCTCGGCCACCAGCCGCCGCACGGATTCCCGCGCGGGCGTCATCGAAACGCCGAAATCCGCCGCCACGCCGCGGATCGTCAGCGCCTGTCCCGGCGGCAGCTCGCCGCACATGATGCGGTTGCGCAGCGTGCGGTAGATGCGGTCATGCGCTGCCGGGACCGAGCTTTCGGCCTGTCTCGCGCTGCTCATGTCCCCTTGTCCTCTCCTCCGAACCGGTAGCGGTGCAGCCAGGCGCCATTCTCGCGCAGCCAGCGACGGTCCCCGGCATAGCCCGGATGCAGCCGCGCCACTTCGGCCCAGAAGGCCGCGGAATGGTTCATCTCGGCCAGATGCGCCACCTCATGGGCTGCGACATAGTCGAGGATCTGCCTGGGCGCCATGATCAGCCGCCAGGAAAACATCAGCCGCCCGCCCGACGAGCACGAGCCCCAGCGCGAACGGGTGTCGCGCAGCGCCAGCTCGGAATAGCTGCGCCCCAGCCGACCGGCATAGAGATCGCAGCGCTCCGCCAGCCGGCCGCGCGCCAGCGCCGTCAGCCAGGCCCGCACCTGCGGCCCCGCGCGCTCGGCCCGCACCCTCAGCTCGCTGCCCTGCCGCTCGGCCTTGCGCACCCGCGCCGCCACGATCCGCAGCGCCTCGCCCTCGACAGGCAGCCGCGCGCCCGGCGCCACCAGCACCGGCGGCGGCGTGCTGCCCAGATGGTCGCGCACCCAGTCGCCGCGCTCCTGCAGGAAGGCGTCGAGCTCGGCGGCCGGCACATGCGGCGGCGCCGTGAGCGTCACCCGTCCGTCAAGCCGCGAGATGCGCAGCGACAGCCGCCGCGCCCGGGGCGAGCGCCGCAGTTCCACCTCGACCCGGGGCACCCCGGCCAGCTCGAGCCGCTCACCTGTCATTTCCAGTACTCCGCCTCACGGTTTTTCCTTTGACACCCCGTCCGGGCTGTGGCAATGGCCCACACTCAATCCGTCGAGAAAAGAGGAAAGACCAAATGCCCAAGGAAGAGTGGGGAACCAAGCGGGTCTGCCCAACTACGGGCAAGAGGTTCTACGATCTCGGCCGGTCGCCGATCGTCAGCCCGTATACCGGCCAGGTCGTTGATATCGACACCGGCAGCAAATCCCGCACGATGATCGCCGACAAGGCCGATCCGGATGCGAAGAAGACCTCGCGCGATGATGGCGATGACACGGTCCTCGACGATGACGACGATGTCGACATGGATCTGGGCGATGATCTCGATGATGACGTCCTCGACGAGGACGAGGAGGACAACGTCTCCCTCGACGACATCACCGACGTCTCGACCGACGACAACGGCGACGACTGAGACCGGCCGCAGGCCAGGCGAATTCAAGGGACGGCCCGGAGCGATCCGGCGCCGTCCTTTTCCTTTTTTCGGCGCACAACCCCTTGTTCTGCCGACGTTTTCAACTGATTCCCCCGGGAGATGAAGTTTTTTCCAGTTCGGCGATTTTTCCGCTTGCGCTCCCCAGCCAGACCCCTTAGACAGCCTCTCACCGACGCGGCAGACGCCGCGCCGGCCGGGGCCTTAGCTCAGTTGGGAGAGCGCTTGCATGGCATGCAAGAGGTCAGGGGTTCGACTCCCCTAGGCTCCACCAGATATCTCTTGAAGAGCACCAGATAGTTCTGCCTTTATCGTCAGAGGTTTTGCCTCTGCCGCGCAGACTGGTATTGTTTTCCCTACGAAAATCCATGCTGCTTTGATCCGCGCCCATAGCGTGTCGATCGCGTTGCAGCCCTTCCCCCTGTCAAACTCGAGGATGGCCCATGAGCGACCATTTCTTCGTCGTGACGGGCGGCCCGGGTGCGGGCAAGACCAGCCTCATCACCGAGCTTGCCCGACGCGGCTTTCACACGATCCCCGAATCCGGCCGCGCGGTCATTCGCGAGGAGATGCAGAGCGGCGGAGACGCCCCCCCCCTGGGCGGATCGCATGGCCTATGCCGAAAGGATGCTGGAGCAGGACCTACGCGCCTACAGCGCCGCTCAGGCGCTCTCAGGCCCGGTGATCTTCGACCGCGGCATCCCTGACATCTTGGGCTACCTGATCCTCTGCGGCTTCCCCGTGCCGCCCCACGTCGCCGCAGCAGCCAAGGCAGCCCGCTACAACCGTCGCGTCTTTCTGGCGCCGTTCTGGGATGAGATCTTCACGCAAGACACCGAACGCAAGCAGACTCGCGCCGAAGCGGAAGCGACCTGTGCCAGCATGCGCGAGACCTACACCGCCCTCGGATACAAAATCACGGAGCTACCGCGCGCCAACATTGTAACACGCGCCGACTTTGTCTGTACGCAATTAGCGATGTGACCGTGATCTCCAGCTAGGCCTTGTTGCACAAATCGTGCGAGGGATTCACTGCATGAATCCAGCATGATAGCCGGTAGGCATGAGCAGTTGGGCCCCTACGAAGTACAAG
>NZ_VATA01000268.1 GCF_005870025.1 Poseidonocella sp. HB161398 | reverse complement strand
TGTAGGTCGTCTTCGGAGGTCTGCTCATGCTGCCCAGCTAGCATGCTGGATTCACGAGATGAATCCTCCCGGATTTGCGCAACAACGCCGCTGCCATGCGGCAATACTCGAGCGCGGAGCGGAGCCGATCATCCCGATCCGTCGCAATGGCTGGGTCTGGAAGCCGGACAGCCCGGCCGCGATATCACGAAATGACATCCTCAAGGCGACACACCGACTGGGACGGTCCATTTGGAAAAAGTGGGTCGGCTATCATTCCCGAAGTCGCGTCGAGGCGCAAATGAACCGCCTGAAGCTTTTCGGGGAACGGATCATGTCACGCGACCCAGACCGTCAAACTGCTGAAATCCAGATCCGTATCATTCGCGGCTGTGCTCGGACCGGTGGCGCTCGCCGCTCATTCGTGAACCACTGCTCGGCCCTCGGAAGAGCTGAAATCGAAGTCGTTGCCTGAAGCCGGAGAGGAAAGGGGATCCTCACCCTGTCGTTCGATTAGCGCAACAAGGCCCAACAACGCTCAACAGAGCCCGCGACGGGCATGAAGCAAGCTGACCCGAAGGCCGACTTCCCGGTCAGATCGCGATCTCCTAGTCACCTGTAACTAAAGTCCCTGACATACGGTCTTTTGGCAGAAGCGCTTCACTGAGGCGAGAATTTCGTCTGCGGACTTGTGCCAGCGATAGGGCTTGGGTTC
>NZ_VATA01000267.1 GCF_005870025.1 Poseidonocella sp. HB161398 | reverse complement strand
ACATGGGCGCCGATCCAGTCGGACAGGCCCTGTGTCCAGACCGCCTCGACATAGGTGTAGCTCGAGGCGCCGAGCACCCCGACGAAGATCTGCGCCTGCCGGACCTCGCCGGTCTCGGGGCAGATCACCTCGACCGTGTCGCCCGCGAAATCGACGAAGGCGCGGTCGCCGGCAGCGTGATGCTGGCGCATGCTCGGCGCGAGCCGCCCCTCCCAGCGGCGGTAGAGGTCGCAAAACCGGCTGTAGCCATAGCCGTCGGCGGGATGTGCGGCGCGGTATTCCTCCCAGAGCAGCGACAGCGTCACGCCCTTGCGGCGGAGTTCCCGGTGGACATGCGCCCAGTCCGGCGGCGCCAGGCCCCGCCGCGTCGCGCCGCCCACCGGCTGGAACAGGCGCTGCTCCAGATCGGCATCGCAGGTGCCCTCGGGCAGCGGCCAGGACAGCCCCGCCCGGTCGGCCCGCTTGAGGTAGTCGGACACGGTCGACTGCCCGAGCCCGAGGCTTGACGCGATCTTCCGCGTCGACAGTCCCGCGGCCTTCAGCCGGAGGGCTTCCGAAATCTTGCGCATCGGCAATCGTCTCATCCTGGGGGTCCTCGCACGTCCTGTTGGACGGCAAGGCTACCCCGCCACACGATCGCCCAGCGGCGTCTCCAGACCGGGATCCGGGGTGACCGGATGTCCCGGAATCCGTGACCGG
>NZ_VATA01000266.1 GCF_005870025.1 Poseidonocella sp. HB161398 | reverse complement strand
GGCGAAGCAGATGCGGCCGCTGGTCGATCGCGATCTGGCGGTCGTCTTCTATGACCTGACCACCGTGCGGATCCATGGCGAGGGGCGGGTCGAGGACGACCTGCGCGGCTACGGCATGAACAAGGAAACCGGAGGGATTGCCCGGCAGTTCGTGCTCGGCGTCGTGCAGACGGCCGAGGGGCTGCCACTGCTTCACACCGTCCATCCCGGCAACATGGCGGAGACGAAGACGCTGCAGGGCATGTTGCAGACGGTGCTCCAGCGCTTTCCTGTCCAGCGCGTGGTTCTGGTCGCCCACCGGGGCCTCCTGAGCCAGGAGAACATCGGCGAGCTGACCGCGCTTGCCGACCGGGACGGCCGCAAGCTGGAGTTCATTCTCGCTGTCCCCGCCCGGCGCTACGCCGAGTTGGCCGAAACATGCCAGGGACTTGCCTTCGACGCAGACGGCCTGGCCGAGGCGGAATTCGCCGGGCACCGGCTGATCGTCGCCCATGATCCGCTGCGCGCCCACGAGCAGTCGGACCGCCGCCGCGCCCGCATCCGCGAGCTCGAGGAGATGGGCGAACGGCTGGCCGGAAAGCTCGATGGCCAAGATGCCGGAAAGACGGCCCGGGGCCGCCGCGCCTCCGACCGCGGATCGTACAGCCGCTTTGCCAAGGCGGTCGCCGAGGCGGAACTCACCCGCTTCATCAAGCCCGACCTGC
>NZ_VATA01000265.1 GCF_005870025.1 Poseidonocella sp. HB161398 | reverse complement strand
CCTCGGCATCACGCCGGCCGGTCTTGATCGGCAGCGCCTTCAATGCTCCCTTGACCTGCCGGGGTTCCATCGGGACGACGTCCAACCCCGCCCCGGTCGGACCGCGAAGCAGCCATTGCGACCCCGGGCCGACCTCAAGCCAATGGCAGCGATGATGCCGTCCAGGTCCCTGACGTCGCGCTCGCGTTCCTCCGGCCCGCTTTCGACCTGCGCCTCTTTCACGATCTTCCCATGCTCGCTGACGACGCAGATCGCGGTCTTCGCCAGCAACACATCCAACCCGACAAGCAGCCCATCCCGCATTCCTCCTTCCGGGTCTGATACGGGAACTGCGACAGCTGACCCCTCCACGCGCAAGCGGTCATGGGCAGGGCGCGACGCAGGCCCCGTTGCAGCATCTCGCAGCGGATGCGGGCCCTGCCTTTGGAGATGCAGTCCGCCGCGGGCTCTTGCAGCGCGTAGTTCTTGCCGCGGCTCTTCAGCGTCTGGTGCAAGAGCCGCAGCACCAGCGCGATCTTCGCCACCGCCCGGTCGCGCAAGCCGCCCTCGGGGATGCCGCCGAGATGGCGGTGCAGGTCCCGCGTGATCCTCCCGGTGTATCCCGCGAGCTTTTTCAGGGCCTTGCGCATGCGCCTGAACTGCCGGGCATGGGCGTCGCGGCCGACTTGGCGCGCCCGGCGCGGCGCGAGCCGGGCATAGGACTGGC
>NZ_VATA01000264.1 GCF_005870025.1 Poseidonocella sp. HB161398 | reverse complement strand
ACGGTGGCCTGCAGGTAGCCGATCTTCGAGCCGCAGTCGTAGCGCTCGCCGCGGAAGCGGTAGCCGTAGACGCCGGTGCCGTCGATCTCGTCGGCGATCGCGTCGGTCAGCTGGATCTCGCCGCCCGCGCCGATCTTCATGTCGTCGAGATTGTTCAGCACGGCCGGGTCGAGAATGTAGCGGCCGATCACCGCCAGGTTCGACGGCGCCTCTTCCTTCTTCGGCTTCTCGACCATGCCCGAGGCGCGGACCATGTTGCCCATGTCCTCGCGGATGGCGAGCGTGCCATAGGCCGAGATCTTGTCCATCGGGACTTCCATCGCCGCGACCATGTTGCCGCCGACTTCCTCATAGGCCTCGACCATCTGCGCCAGGCAGGACTTGTCGGCCTTGATCACGTCATCGGGCAGGAGGACGGCGAAGGGCTCGTTGCCGATCAGGCGCCGCGCGCACCACACCGCATGGCCGAGGCCGAGCGCTTCGCGCTGGCGGACATAGGCGATGGCGCCGCTTTCCATGTCGGTGCGCTTCAGCTGGTCGAGCAGCGCGGTCTTGCCCTTGCGCTGCAGCGTCGCTTCGAGCTGCGGCGCGCCGTCGAAATAGTCCTCGAGCGCGGATTTGCCGCGCGAGGTGACGAAGATGAACTCCTCGATCCCGGCATCGCGCGCCTCGTCGATCGCGTACTGGATCAGCGGCTGGTCGACCAGCGTCATGATCTCTTT
>NZ_VATA01000263.1 GCF_005870025.1 Poseidonocella sp. HB161398 | reverse complement strand
CGCGGCCGCAATGCCGTGCCCTTCCTCTTCGAGCAGGACTGGACGATGTGGCTCGGCGGCGACCAGCTGGGCCGGCCGCTGCTGGCGCGGATCATCGTCGCCGCCTCGAACACCATGGCGGTGGCGACCGGCGCGGTGATCGCCTCGATGGTCATCGGCTCGTCGCTGGGGCTGATCGCGGGCTATTCGCGCGGCCGCGCCGGGCAGATGATCCCGCGGCTCGCCGACGTCATCATGTCCTTCCCGTCGCTGCTCCTCGCCGTCATCGTGCTCTACATGCTCGAGCCCTCGGTCGGGAACATCATCCTGGTGCTCGCGATCACCCGCATCCCGGTCTATCTGCGCACGACCCGCGCCGAGGTGCTGGAGATCCGCGAGCGGATGTTCGTCCAGGCGGCGGTCGTGATGGGCGCCTCGACGCCGCGGATCATCTTCCGCCACATCCTTCCCGTCATCCTGCCGACGCTGGTGACGATCGCGACGCTGGATTTCGCCTTCGTGATGCTGGCCGAGAGCTCGCTTTCGTTCCTCGGCATCGGCATCCAGCCGCCCGAGGTGACCTGGGGGCTGATGGTGGCGCAGGGGCGGCCCTATCTGACCTCGGCCTGGTGGCTGAGCTTCTGGCCCGGCCTGGCGATCATCCTGACCACGCTGTCGCTGAACCTCTTGTCGAACTGGATGCGCATCGCCCTCGACCCGACCCAGCGCTGGCGCCTCGAAACCGGAGGAAA
>NZ_VATA01000262.1 GCF_005870025.1 Poseidonocella sp. HB161398 | reverse complement strand
CTGGCCAAGGTCGCGCCGCAGGTGATGCTGACGGGCGGGATCGCCGCGGCCTACCAGGCGGGCAAGGCGCGGTTCCAGGGCCGCAACGCGGTCGCGCCGGTGCTGGAGACCGAAAGCGCGGGGCGCGAGGCCTCGCCGAACCTCTACGAGACCGACGCGGAGTCCTACCTGCAGGACCACGCGCTCGGCGAGGAGGTCTTCGGCCCGCTGGGCCTCGTCATCCGCACCGACACGGCGGAGCAGATGGTGACGCTGGCGAAGGGCTTCGAGGGCCAGCTGACGGCGACCTTGCACATGGACGAGGGCGACGCGGCCCTGGCGCGGCAGCTGCTGCCGGTGCTGGAGCGCAAGGCGGGCCGGGTGATGGCCAACAACTTCCCCACCGGCGTCGAGGTCTGCGACGCGATGGTCCATGGCGGGCCCTATCCGGCCTCGACCAATTTCGGCGCGACCTCCGTGGGAACCCTCTCGATCCGCCGCTTCCTGCGCCCGGTCTGCTTCCAGAACATCCCCGCAAGCGTCCTGCCCGAGGATATCGCCTGAGCCGCCCCGGCCCCGTGGCCGCAAGGCCGCGCCCCAGGGCCGGGCTGCGCCAACCCCTTGAACCAGAAGACCAATGCCGGACCCGGACCAGCCGGCCGGCATCCATGGGAGGATCCCGCATGAACGAGGAAACCCGCGAGAAGCTGAAGGGCGTGTCGGTGGCGACGCTGGCCACGGCGCTCTTCAAGCG
>NZ_VATA01000261.1 GCF_005870025.1 Poseidonocella sp. HB161398 | reverse complement strand
CACGGTGGTCAGGTCGTAGAAGACAACGGCCAGGTCATGATCGACGAGCGGCCGCATCTGCTTCGCCAGCGCCTCCTCGACGGCCTCCGCATTGTCCATGAGGGCATCCATGGCGCGCAGCAGGTGCTGGTGCGTCACGGTTTCCGGCATGGCGGGCATGGCCACGGTCTCGAGCCAGCGCAGGCAGCCGAGCTTCGAATCTGGCGCGCAGAGGCGGTTGAAGACCATGGCGCGGATCAGCGCCTCCACATCCGTCTTGCGCCGCCCGTCTCGCAGGCTGCGCTGCAGCGCCCTGTCGAAGCCCAGCTGCTTCCAGATCTCGTGCAGCGCGAAGACATCGCCATGGGTCCTGGCGCTGTCGGAGATGACCTCGGAGGCGGTGTTTCCGGCACGCCCGAGGGCACGGTTCAGCCCGCTGATCAGCGGGTCGAGCTTGCGGGGCGTCAGGTCCTCGATGCGGCCGAGATTGGCGATGACACGGTGGCGCACCTTTCCGTCCTCGTTGCGGTATCCCTCGACGAGCTGGAGATAGCGGCGGCCGCCGGACGTGGTGATCTTCGTGTACATGCCGCAACGCTATCACGGCTATGGAAATACGATCAATGGCATTCGAGATGACGACGTGCCACAACAAAACTTCCGGAAATGGCACCATTCCGACCGATCAACCCTTTGATTTTACAAGACCCGCCTGTGCGAACAGGCCAATTTTGAGCTTCCAACTGTCGAAGTTCGGG
>NZ_VATA01000260.1 GCF_005870025.1 Poseidonocella sp. HB161398 | reverse complement strand
GAGCTCAGCGGCTGTCTTCCGGGGTGACCGGATGTGTCGGAACCGCTGACCGGATGTCGCTGGAACGAGCGACCGGATGCTCCGGAATCCGCAGGCCTCTCAATCGACAGACAGGAGGTTCCCATGACGGAGGAGAGAATATCGCCGCTGCGGGCGCGGATGATCGAGGACATGCGCATCCGGGGGATCCGAACTTCGACAGCTGGAAGCCCGAAATTGGCCCGTCCGCGCGGGCTGGTCTTGGAAAATCAAAGGGTTGATCGGTCGGAAAGGCGCCATTTCCGGAAGTTTTATTGTGGCACGTCGTCATCTCGAAGGCCATTGATCGTATTTCCATAGCCGTGATAGCGTTGCGGCATGTACACGAAGATCACCACGTCCGGCGGCCGCCGCTATCTCCAGCTCGTCGAGGGATACCGCAACGAGGACGGAAAGGTGCGCCACCGTGTCATCGCCAATCTCGGCCGCATCGAGGACCCGCTTCATCAAGCCCGACCTGCAGGCAGACCTGTTCAGCTGGAGCCTCGACGAGGCGGCCATTGCCCGCGCCGAGCTGTGCGGGTCATCCAGGTGCTGCTCGGGCACGCGAAGCTGACCACCACGGCACAGTACGCGCATGTCGCGACCAAGACGATCCGCGGCACCGTCAGCCCCTTCGAGATGCTGGCGAAGCTGCAGGACCGGACCGCGAAAGGAAGCCCCGGGTGACCAGGGGCCGGGGTGCCCCGGCCAAGGCTG
>NZ_VATA01000026.1 GCF_005870025.1 Poseidonocella sp. HB161398 | reverse complement strand
GCCAGTCCTATGCCCGGCTCGCGCCGCGCCGGGTGCGCCAAGTCGGCCGCGACGCCCATGCCCGGCAGTTCAGGCGCATGCGCAAGGCCCTGACAAGCTCAGAGGATACACCGGCAGGGTCCTGCGGGACCTGCACCGCCATCTAGGCGGCATCCCCGAGGGCGGCTTGCGCGACCGGGTGGTGGCGAAGATTGTGCTGGCGCTGCGGCTGCTCCGGCAGACGCCGAAAGGCCGGGCAAGGTCTATGTGCTGCATGGGCCCGCGGTCGGCAGCATCTTCAAGGGCAAGGCCCGTATCCACTGCGAATTCGGCTGCAAGGTCAGCCTGTCGACGACGCTGGACGAAGGCTTCGTGGTCGGCGCGCGCAGTTTCCCGGGCAATCCGCATGACGGCCACACGCGCGGCGCTGCGCTGGAACTGGTCGGGGTGCCACCGGAACGAAAACCGGCCTCGCCGTGGTCGACCGCGGCTATCGCGGACACAAGATTACCGCCACAAAGGTGCTGATCAGCGGCCAGCGCCGCGGCGTGACGCCCACCCTGGCCGCCGATTTGCGGCGCCGGAGTTCCACCGCGCCCGAGATCGGCCACAGTGAGGCCCCTAACGCCACCGGTCCAGGTGAGCGGGCCGAACGACGGATGGCTGTCGCGATCTCCGCGGAAAGGGACCGACGGCGACGCGCTCTTCGCGGTGCTCTGCGGCTGCGGCCACAAGATCCGCAAGATCCTAGCCTGCCTGCGGGTCGCTTGGGCCTGGCTCATCGTCGCCACCGCGGTGTTCATGACCGGATACCAAGACCCCGAGCAGACCTCTGAAGCCGCATGACCGCGTTGTTCGGGATCGGCTACCGGAGGCCGGCCGGGCAGTCCTACCCGGCCGAGGCCGGACCGCCCTCCGCGACTTCCGAGAACCGCAGCGCGATCTGGGTGCGGGACCGGCAGTCGAGCTTGTCGGAGATGCGCTTCAGGTAGGTTGCCACCGTGTAGGGGCTCAGCCGCAGGCGCCGCGCGATCTCCTTGTTGCTGCAGACGCCCTCCCGCAGAAGCGCGGCGATCTGCAGCTCCCGGGGGCTGAGCCGGCAGAAGCCGGAGCCGTCGCGCAGGTCGCGCCGCTCCAGTCCCAGAAGCGTGTAGCAGCGCCCGTCGATGCTGATCCGCCCGATCAGCTGCGCGTCCTCTTCCGCGGTGCCGGGATCTCCGGGGAGGATCTGGATGACGATGCTGCCGAGATCGACATCGGGATGCGCCCAGGCGAGGATCGGCGTCGCCTCCTCCGGCAGCAGCTCCTGGTGATCCGCCATCTCCCCTCTCCCCGATCATGCCGCGGGCGGCCAGACGCGCGTCATCGCGTAGCCTCCGGGAACCGGCCGTCCGGCCAGTGCCGCCAGGATCACCGGCGTGATCCGGATGGCGCGGTTGACGCCGCCGGCCTCGGGCGCAGCGCGCGACCCCGGATGGCAGCCATAGCTGCGCCCGGTCCGCGGGTCGGAGACGCCGGCGACATGGATGCCGATCACCCGCTGGCAGCGGCCGATCCGCGCCAGAACGGCGCTGCCGCTATGGCCCGGGCAGGTATCGACCACATGCAGCAGCTGCCGCCGGTCGAAGCGGCGCAGCACTTCGCCATGGGTCCACATCGTCCCGCGCGGCTTGTCGGAGGGATAGCCCGCGATCTGCACCTGGCGCCCGCGCAGGAAGGCGCGCAGCTGGGCGTCGCTGGCGGCATGGGGAAAGACCGGGCCGGGGACCGTGCGCGGCCGCGCCGCCAGCCGGATCAGCCCGAAATCGTAGAGCGGATCGCGCCGCTCGGCATAGCGCCGCGGCACATAGGTGGCGCGCACCGGCAGGCTCTCGCGGATCCGCGGACCGTTGCGTCCGGGCTGGACCCGGATCCGGTCGGGCACCTGGCCGCCGCGGCGGATCAGGCAATGGCCGGCCGTCAGCACCAGATCCGGCGCGATCAGCGTGCCGGTGCAGCCGAAATTTCGGCTGCCGAAGCTGCGTTCGAGATAGCACACGGCGGCGTAGGGCATCCGATCGGGACGGATCACGCGGCGGCGGTCGTCGCTCGGGCCGATCACCGCCGGGTCGAGCAGCGCGTCGGCATAGCCCTCGTCCATGGCGTCGGCGAACTCCCCGGCAAAGCCGTCTGGCAGAAGCTCCATCATGTCCGCTCTCCCGTCCGGGCCTCTGCCACTGCGGGCGCGGGCGTGCCGCCGAGCGCGGCCAGCACGGCCTGCCGGTCGGGCCGGTCCTTCAGGTAGGATCGCAGGAAGGCCACGAGCGCGCGGGTCTCTTCCGGAGGGCGGGGCGCAGGCGCAGGCGGGTCCTCGTCCCGGCCGAGCTCCTGCAAGGCGCCGTTTATGCAATAGTCGACGAATGCGGACGCGCGCTCCATGCTCCACGTCTCCCCTTGCCCCCCGATGACTCGCATTTTACCATAACTCTGCGGCTCCGGGGGATGCGGATATCCATGCCCTGGATCCGCGGGCGGGCCCTCCTCGCGGGGCGGGGTCTGCGCTGAATTCTCTTCGGTCATCGGAAGGCTCCCCATGTCATCCGCGCATCGCGCGGCCAGCTCTCGGCATCGCTCCTCTCCCGGAGATCGGACTCGAAGGAGGGGGTGTCGAAAAACAGCAGATCCGGTGCGTGAACCCTCGCAAAAGCAAGGGGAATCCCGCCGGTCGCCACCAGGTCCAGCAGGCCCGCGCGCAGGAGCAGCGGGTCGAGCCAGTGGCTGCGGATCGCCCGCTCCACCGGCCGCGGCAGCCGCGCGGCGGCAAGCCCGCAGGCGGAGGACAGCGCCACCAGCTCGGGCTCGGCGTCTTCGGGGGCGGCCTCGGGCGCCAGCGCCAGGATCATCGCCGGGCGCTCCTGCAGCGCGGCGCAGAGAATCACGCTGTCGAGCCCGCCGTCATCGACATTGCGCCCGCGGACCCGGCCGCCCTGATGGCCGCGGGCCGACAGGGCGGCCTGCAGCACCTCGAAGCGCACGAAGCTTTCCAGCGGCAGCCAGTCGGGCAGCCGCGCATCCTCGCGCGCCTCGGCCAGCCAGCAGAGCTTGCGCTCGCCCAGCATGAGCCGCGCCTTCTCCCAGGAGAGGCAGGTCCGCTCGGTCTCCGCGGGGAGCCCCTGCGGCGGCCCGGCGAGCATCAGGTCGTCCAGCGTGCGCCAGAGGCTCCAGGGCACCCAGGTCTCGCATTCCGCGGCCAGGCGCAGTGTCAGGAGCGGGCCGAACGGATGCAGCGCCAGCGCGCGGTCGACGATCAGCGTCGGCGCGCCGGCATCCTGGGCGGCCATGGTCAGGCGGGGGAGCCACTGCATCGGCGTCATCCTCGGCGGGTTGCGGCCACGTCACTCGAGCTCCGCCTCGGCCTGGTGGCGCGGCAGGCCCAGCGACCATTTCAGGTTCGGCGCCACGCCGGGGAAGCGGCGGCCGTCGGGGGTCAGGCGATAGGCGGCGATCCAGGCCTCGGCATGGCTGCCGGCGGTGCGCGCCTGGACGCGGAAGCTGTCGGCATCGACATCGCTGTCGAAGGTGGAGCCCGCGACCCAGCCGAGGATCCGCCGTCCGGCCTCGGCCATCTTGGCGCGCTGCGACAGGTCCTTGGCACCGCCCATATGGCGGTTGAGGATCTGCTCCAGCGCCTGCCAGCGGTTCGAGGCGTCGAAGGAGCGCTTGATGTCGGCGGTGTCGAGGATCTCGAGCGCCTCCTTGAGGAAATGCCCGCTCTCATGGGTCAGCCGCACGATATTGCCGTAGCTCGAACGGTCGAGCGCATAGCGCAGGTCGATTGCCAGCCGCTGCACCGTGGCGATGGAGCCATAGGGCCGGCTGTCCAGCGCCTGGCCGCCGCGCACCACCTCGCTGATCGTCAGGTCGCGGAAATACTGCGCCAGCGAACTGACCAGCGCGACGAACTGGTAGTGGAAATTGCGGTTGATGATCGCCCCGGCCGGCTTCGGGCCGCGGCCGTAGTTGAAGACCCGCGCATAGGCGATCGCCCGGTCGCGCGGCCCGTAGCGCAGCGGCCGCCATTTCTCCAGCAGGTAGAGCGCATTGGCGCCCGGCCCGTGCTGCAGCCGGATGGTGCCGTCGCGGAACATGCGGCGCAGGATGTCGACGGCGCGGAACACGCCCATGCGGTCATGCTGCATGATGAAGTAGAGATCCGACACCGCCTGGAGCTGGCTCGGCGTCACCGCCTCGTCGAAATCGGCCTTCAGGTAGGCGGCGGGCACGGTGGCGAGGTTCAAGGCGCCGTCCGGCCCGAAGCCGATGATGTCGGGGAAGGAGACGCCGCCGCCGGCCGCGTCGCGCACCAGCTGCCCGAACCTGTCCTCGAAGGCGCGCGCCAGGCGGTCCCTTTCGTCCTGCGGCAGCTTGTCGAGCTCTTCGTGAGCAAACTGCTGAAAGAGAGCTTGAATGTATTCGCTATCCGAAGGGCTCATGGTCTTGCTCCGTTGACAAGTCAGTGCGTTGGGGCTGTGGCAAGGACTATCTGCTCGGCTCCAGGTTCATGGCGTGCTTGGTCAGGTCTTCATACGAGACCTGGTCTGCGAAGCCTTCGATGTTCTTCAGCTTTTTCAGGAAATCCCTGCGTTTTGCCGCTGTCGCGAGCTTGACGCGGACGTCCTGGAGGGACTCGATTCCGGCCTGTGACAGGTAGGGACGGTGTTCCTGCAGCCAGAGGCCGGTTTCGACGAAACCCTCGATGCGCTGGCCAAGCGCCCCCTCGACGGCATCCCGGGCCTTCGCCTCGATTATCTCTTCCGCCTTCGCCGTGATCGCTGCGCCCGCCGCAATGGCCTCTTCCTGCGCAGCTCTCAGGGCGGCCGCCTGCGTGTCGAGTTCGGAACGCGCGCTCTTTTCCCATCGTCTGAAGTGCGTTTCCATCGTCGCGATATTGGCGGCAGCTGTTCTCCAGACTTCGCTGATCCCGGTTTCAACCGGAGGCAGGCGGGAAGCCAATGCTTCGTGCTTGGCACCGAATTCGTCGAGCTTTCCCTTTATGGTCTGGATTTCCGCCTCATGCGCCGCTTGCTGCGAGGCAAGAATGTCGGCTGCGGCCTGCAGGGCCCTGGTCGGCGTATCGGCAGCGGCGTCCGGCTCAGCGCACGAAATGACGATTTTCTTCGGTATGGCGATTACCGGTTTGCTTCTGTATGCCATGAGTCACTCCTCGGGATCGAAGGTCGGGTCGATCTGGCCGTCGCGGGTCAGAAAGCGGTAGGCGAAGGAATCCAGGCTGGTGGCGATGGTCGCCGGCAGGTTGTCGACGTCAGCGGTGCAGCCGTAGACTTGGAGATCGTCGTCGCGCCGCTGCGGGGCGCTGCCGGACAGATAGAGACCGCCGGCAATCACTGCGCTGACAATCGCCTGCAGCCGGTCCAGCTCGACGCATCCCGGCGTCATCGCTCGTGCAAACTCGAACCATCGGGCTTCATCGCGCTCCTGTGCGCAGAGCTCGGCCCGCATGTCCGACTTGGCGGCGGCGGACAGCGTGTCCCGGTCGCCCCCCCCGAGCGGCTCGACCAGCTTCCGGTAGACGCTGTCCAGCGCTGTCTCGAGCCGCTCGATGAGGGGGTCCGACCCTTCTTCCTGCGTGGCGGCCGTTTCCCGCTGGAATTTATCCGAGCTCGAGCTGCCGGAGGGAAAGCAGCCTTTGAGGCGCCGGATATGGGGTGCGGCCTTTTCCACGGACGAATTCGCAGGATTGACGAAATAGGCCGAACCTTTGTCCAATTCGCTGGCCACTGCCTTCGCGTCGATGACGACCCGGATCAGCAGGCCGAAGGCCGCCGCGCGGCGCTCGGCCTCGCTGTTTATGGCAGTGGGATCCTGCAGATAGCGGTCGATGGCCCGGTCGATGTCGTAGAGCAGCTTGTCGAGCAGCACCTGGCAGGCGACCTTGTCGGCGCTGCAGCCGCAGCCGAGAAAGCAGTCGAGCATGGCCGCGATCTCTCCGCGCCGCACCATGATCTCTGTCAGGCGCTTGTCCCCGGGATCGTTGGAAAGCCCGTAGAGACCATAGGACAGCAGGGGCGGCCGGGCGGCGAGTATGAGCCGCCGCCCGCGGTCGGCGCGGAAGGACCGCGCAAAGAGGGACAGCGCCTGGCGGAATCGGGCCAGCGGCGGCGAGGTCGGGTTGACCGCGCGGCCGAGCATGTCGACCAGCCGGTTGATCTGCGCGAGCGTCACCGTCGCCGTCGCGCCCAGTCCGCGCAGCAGCGCCGCATCGCTGTGGCCGGCGCTTTCCACCAGCTTGTCCAGCAGCGGGGCGAGATAGTTCTCGTCCAGCAGGGCCCGCAGATGTCCCTGGCCGCTCTGCTGCAGCCAGTCCTCGATCCGGTTCAGCGCGTGCAGCCCGCGCGGCCAGCGGTTGTCGTCATTGTCGCCCGTCCCGGGATGCAGGAGGTCGCGCAGCGCCTCGAGCACGGCGTCGCGGCGCATCGACAGATCCGCGACTGGCGAGGGCAGCGCGGCGATGCCGCCGAAGCCGCGACCGGCGATTGCCTCGCCGGCCAGCACCACCATCATCGCCGCGCCCTCGTCGAGGCTTTTCGCCAGCGAGCGGTAGGCGCCGTTGAATTCCGGCGTCGTCGCGCCGAGGAGCCGCGCCAGCCGGGCATAGTCGCCCAGCTCCTGCCGGACCGCCATCGCCGTGGCGCGATGGCCCTCGTGGATCGACTGTCGGGCGGAATTGGCGCCGCGCTCGAGGATCTCGGGCAGCGCGCGCTGCCAGCCCTGCAGCTCGGGACGGATGTCCTTGAGCTGCGGCGCGGAGACCAGCGAGGCGAGGTCGCGCTCCAGGTCGTCGCGCGCCTGGATCAGCTCGGCCGTGCTCGGCGAGGCGAATTCCGCGGGCGCCGCGGCCAGGCTGATGACCTGGGCGGGAAGCCCGGTGCGGTCGCTTTCCAGCCGGGCCGCCCCGCCGCGGAAGCGGCGCGCCAGCGCGCGGGCGACTTCGCCGGGATCGTTGGGGTCCGACAGCATCAGCGTCTGGCGCATGAGGTTGTCGAGCCGGGTCGAAACGTTCGAATGCGATACGAGGTCTGCCATGCGCGTCACCTATGCTGCCCAAGTGAGTTTCGGCTCGGTCATGAGCCCGGGGAAAAGTCCTGCCAGGTCGCGGTCGGCGGGGGCCGGCGCGATCGTCTGCGGCTGCCGCCGCGCGGCGGCGCTGTCGGCGGCCAGACGGCGGGTCAGGGCGCGGCCGACCCGGCCGGCATCGGCGCCCGAGGAGATTGCCAGCCGCGCCGCGCTGACCAGCCAGCGGGGCGGCAGATCGGGGACGCGGCCCTTGCGGAACTGCCGCGCGCCGCGGACGATCCGCGCCTGATCGGCCTTGCGGAAGGGCAGGATGTCGGCGAGGCTGCGCTCGGCGAGCATCCGCCGCGGCTGGAAGGCGATCTCGTCCACCATCAGCCGCAGGATGCGCGGCGCGCTGGTCATCAGATCCTGCGGCAGGCGCCGCTCGGCCTCGGCGCGGTAGAGTTTCGTCCAGATCCGCCCCAGCTGCTCCGCCTCGTGGGCGAAGCCCATCCGGCGGACCATCTCGGCGAGGATCAGCACCCGGATATAGCCGGTCGGATGCACGCCGCCGGAGCGGAAATTCGCGACTTTCGAGCCCGGATGGGCCAGGAACTCGGCCAGGCCGAAGGCGGCGGCGGGCCCCCCCAGCAGGAGCGCGGCCAGATCGGCGAAGATCTCCTTCGGCCAGTTCGACCAGATCGCGGCGATGCGGGAGCTGGTCCCGCTTTCCGCCAGCCGCCGGGCGACCGCCTCGCGGGTCTCGTCCCAGATGCCCAGATCGGCCTGCAGGTTATGCGCCACCTCGTGCAGGAAGGTGGCCTGCCAGGGCACGTCGCGGTCCCAGGGGATGCGGATCAGCGGAAAGGGGTTCGGCTCGCCCAGGAGCCGCTTCAGCGTCACGCCGCGGCGCATCGTGGCGGGGGAATAGCCGTGCTCGAGATAGGTGATCGGCATCAGCAGCGGCTTCTTCAGCACTTCTGCCTGCCCGGCGAGCGCCGCGCGGTAGCAGTCGCGGGCGATGGCGTCATGGGCGGCGAGCGAGGCCGAGAAGCCGGTGCCGCGCTGCGCGAAGACCTCGAAGAACATGCCGAAGGCGCGGCGCGAGCGGTCGACCTCGCGTTCGACCAGCGCCATCTGCAGGAGCTGCCGCGGGACCGGCGCGCCCTGCATCCGCTCGAGCTCGGCCAGGCGGCGGCGGATGCTGCGGTCGATCTTGCCGAGCCGCTTGTTGGCGGCGTGGAAATAGCTGTTGGCGGGCGAATAGGGGCGGTCGGCGGCGCGCAGCCCGACCCGGGCGGGGCTGAGCTGCCCCAGGCGGCGGGCCCGCGCCTTCAGGCTCCTTGCCTTGGTGTCGAGAAAGGCGCGGACCGCCTGGTCCCGGCCGGCCGCCCCGGGGGCGGGCGCCTCGTTGGCCGCGCGGTCCCCGGGGACGGGGCCGGTGCGCCGGGCCGGAGGGGAAACTGGGGCCGTGAACATAGCGTCGGATCCTCGGTCTGGGGGATGTCGCGGGGAAGGGGAGGGGCGCCGTCCCGCGCGCGGCGGCGCGGGACGGGGGGAGGGCAGGGCGGCTCAGCCCGCCCTGCTGGCCGGGCCGAACTTGGCCTTGGCCAGGACGCGCGGCACGACGCGCTTGCGGGCCTTGGACTTGGACTTCCACGAGGCCGAGCGGGACAGCGCCGCGGCGGCCGCGGGCTTGCGCGCCACGCTGCGGGCGACCTTCTTGAGCACTTCGGCCTTCTTCGTGGCCGGAGCGGTCGGCATCTTGCGGTCGATCTTCTTGGCGATCTGCGCCGCCACCTGGGCGCCGCTCGGGCCGATCTTGCGGTTGAGATCGGTGACCGCCTCGCGCGCCGCCTTGGCGACCTTCTTGCGCGCGGTCTTCGACATCGTCTTGCCGCGGTCGCCGGTCAGCTTCTTGGCGGTCAGCGCAATGGCCACCGGCGTCGCGCCGGGCAGCTTCTTGGCCGCCTCGGCCGCCATCTCCATCGCGTCGGTCTCGTCCTCGGCCTCGGCGCGCAGCCCCGAGATCATGTTCGCCGCCGTTCCCACGAGGCTCATGCCCGGGATCGGGATCAGCGGGGCGATCTTGGAGATGAAGGGCGCGGCCTTCTTGACCACGCGGCCGACGGTGCGGCCGACCTTCTTGATCCCGCTCCAGAGCTTCTTGAAGAACTCGTCCTCGTCCTCCGAGGCCAGGGCGCTTGCAACCACGCTGTCGAAGGCGCTGTCGGCATAGTCGTCTTCGTCCTCGCCGAAGAACTCCATGCCGAAGCTGTCCTCGCCGAAATCGTCGAAGCCGCCCTCGGCCCAGTCATCCTCGTCCTCGCCGAACGCGTCGGCATCCTCGAACTCGCCGAACCCGTCATACTCGCCGAACCCGTCGAAGCTTCCGAACGCCTCGTAGCCGTCTTCGTCTTCCATGCCGAAGTCGTCTTCGAGCATGCTGTCGCCTTCGGGATCGTCGTAGGCCAGATCAAAGTCTCTATCCATGAGTGTTCTCCCTGGAGAAGCCATCGTCCGGCGGTGCCGACGCGGCGTCAGTTGCCCGTCCATGAGAGCAATTCGCCTTCCCTAGGGACAGCCGCGCAAATGCTGTAGCCCGGATGGGGGACTGGACCGGCCCCGCCGCGCCCGGCCGTGCCCTGTTCGCATTCCCTCATTCGGGCGACTTTGCCGGGCCGCGGGGCGGCGCGATACTGGACCGGCGAAAGCGCAAGGCCGTGTCAGGGACGCTCCCGAGCTCTCGCTTCATGCCAGGAACAGCTACAGGCGAGGTGCCAAGATGTACGACGGACTCGAAGACGATTTTGAGCTCTTCGGCGAGGAGGACGACTTCGACATGGAAGACGACGATTTCGCCGATTTCGGAGATGCCTTCGGCGAGGAGGACGACTTCGCCGAGGACGACTACTTCGAGGAAGACGATCTCGAATCCGACCTGGAGTATTTCGATCCCATGGATGTCGAGGCGATGGAGAAGCTCGGGGCCCTGGCGGCCAAGGGGCTGGAAAGCGAGGAGGACGAGGATGCCTTCATCGGCGCGCTCGCGTCGCTGGCCTCCCGCGCGCTTCCCGCCGCGGCACGGGCCGCGCCGCAGCTCCTGCGGGCCGGCCGCGCGATCGTGCGGCGGATCGGCCGCTCGCCCGCCGCGCGCAGCGCCATGCGGGCCGTGCCGACGATCATGCGGCGGACCGCGGCAAGCCAGCTCCGGCGCTATTCCCGCGGCCGGCCGGTGACGCCGACCAGCGCGCTGCGCTCGGCGGCGCACCATACCGCGAACATCCTGCGCGACCGCCGCCGCCGCCAGGCGATCTACCGCCGCAATGCCGCCATCGCCCGGCGCCGCGCCCTGGCCCGGCGCTATGCCCATCGTCCCGGCTATCCGCGCCCCTATCCGGTGCCGCGCCCGCGGATGCGCCGGGTCTGCCGCTGCCACAACGTCCCCTACCGCTGACGGGCAGGAGCCCTGCCGGGCGCCCCCGTCCGGCAGGCGCCGCCCGTCGCGCGACGGCCCCTTCCGGGGGGCCTATTCGCCTTTGCGCTGGAAGAGGGCCGCGACCGCGGGGCCGAGCGCGGAGCAGACCGCGACCGGAATGAGCACGAGGATCGCCATCCCGCCATCGGTGGCCGGGCGCACCCAGGCCACCAGGACGAGCCCCAGCAGCAGCCCCAGAACGCCGCCCAGCCCGAGCTTCAGCATCAGTCCCATCAGCCCGCCTCCAGCAGCTTGAGGAAACCGTCGCCGTAGCTATCCGCCCAGCGGCGGATCTTGACCCGCAGCCGCTCCAGCGTGAAGCCGTTGGCGAGGATGTCGAAATCCGTCTCGATATCGCGGTTCCACTCGGTCATCAGCGCCAGCGCCTGCTGGTAGCTGCGCACATTCGACAGATCGAGCGCCAGCACGAAGACATCGCTCCGGCCGATCCCCGAGGGCGGCGACCAGGCCAGAAGGTACGGGCCGAGCCCGTCATCGCGGAACCCTGCCTCCGTGGCCGCCGCGATCGCGCGCAGCGCGGCCTCCTGGCTATAGGCGTCGATTGCCGCCGGGCAGGCCTCGTCCAGCGGCAGGCTGGTGACGGCGCGGGCCTCTGCATCGCTCTTCACCGGCCAGATGGTCACGAACTGGTCCTCCGTCGGGGTCTCCAGCGTCGAGCTTTCGGGCAGCGAGGCGATATAGGCGGCGCAGATCATCTCGTGGCGCTCGCGGTCATAGGAGGTGGCGCGGCTCGGGAAGGCGAGGATGCCGTAGCCGCGGTAGTTCTCCGGCGGATACATGCCGGGCCCGGCAAAGAGCCGTGCCGGGCGCAGCGCGCCGCCCGGCTGGGCGCCGGAGAAGAAATCGCGGTCCTGCGCGTCCGGTCCGAGCTTTTCGCGGTCTTCCGGGTCGCATTCGAAGCCGCCGGTTTCCGTCAGGCGGCAGCGGTCCTTCGGCGGCTCCTGGGCGGAGGCGTCCGGCGGCATGGCCAGAAGGGCGCAAAGCAGGAGGAAAAAGACCCGAAGCGGCATCGCGAAGCCCTCGCTCTTTCGGCCATCATGCCGGAAATCCGGCGGTTTTGGAAGCCGCGCCGCCATTCAGCGCGGCGCCGTCTTGCGCAGCTGCGCATAGTCGCAGACGAAGCGCGCGGCCGCGGCGGCGCCGGTCTCGCGTGGCAGGCGGCGCGCGGCCTCCTGCATCAGCAGCCGCACCTGCGGATCGGCGATCCTGTCCAGCACCCGCGCGGCGGCAAGCGGCTGCGCCCGGCGCAGCGTCAGGCTGGCCCCGGCCAGCGCGCCGAACCGCGCGCGCTCGATCTGCAGGTCCATCTCCGCGGCCTCGTTCGGCACGAAGACCGTCGGGATGGCGCCCAGCATCGCCTCGTGGAAGGCATTGTAGCCGCAGGTCGAGATCTGGAAGTCGAAGGCGCGCATCAGCGGGAAGACCGGGTAGCGCTCCAGCAGGATCTCGCCCGGCCGCGCCTCTGGACGGGCGCCGATCCAGGGGACCAGATGCACCAGCGTGACGTCAGGCCGGCCGTCCGCCCAGGCGCGCAGCTCGGCCAGCACCGGCGAGAGGTCGTAATTCGCCTGCCCGCCGAGCGAGACCAGCGCCAGCGTCCCCTCCGCGGGCAGGCCGAGGATCCGCCGCGCGGGCCCGCGCGCATGCAGGGCGCCGGGATCGCCGCGCAGGACCGGCGGCACGCGATGGACATCGTCCCGCCGCGCGACGGTCGGGCCATGGTCGAGGATTTCCGCCAGATCCGCAGGCTCGATCACCGCGTCGAAGCTGCCGGTCCGCTCCAGCGCCCGGGCATGGCCCGCGGTCCAGAAGGCGCGGCGCATCCAGACCGAGACCAGATCCGGCGCGGCGGCCAGCGCGTCGCAGAGCCCCTGGTAGGGCGTGTTGCCGTCGAAGACGAGGATCGCCGGGCCGTGGAAGGCGATGGCATCCGACAGCTCCTCGGCCAGCGCCCGGTTCCAGGCGGCGATATCGGCGCCGGTGGCGCGGTGGAAGGGCCGGAACTCGACCGCATAGCCCGCCTGCCGCGCCAGATCCGCGGCCTGGGAGAGGGTGAAGAAGACCGGCTCCAGCTCGGGCGGCATCTCGTCGGCCAGGGCGAGCATCCGCGTCAGATGGCCGAGCCCGACCCCGTTCGAGGTCATCAGCAGCGCCACCTGCCGGGTCTTGCGTCCGGGCCGCGGCGTGTTCTGCGGCCGGGCCCCCTTCAGCGCGGCCCAGTCCGGGCGCAGCCGCGCCAGCCGGGCGCGGAACTGGTCCAGGCCGAAATTCCGGGCGACATGCGCGCGGGCCCGCGCGGATTGCAGCGCGTGGCGCTTCGGGTCGGCGGCGAATTCCGCGACCAGATCGGCGACCTCCTCCTCCTTGCAGTAGATCGCCGCGGGGCCGAAGACCGGCTCGAAATGGGCCGGCAGCAGGATCACCAGCCCGCAGGCCGCGGCCTCGAGGATCGACCGGCCGAAGGCCTCGACCCATTCGGGGGCGTGGAAATAGACGTAGAGATCGAGCCCGTCGAGGTACTCGGCCACCTCCATGGTGCCGAAGGGCAGGAGGCGCCAGTGCCCGGGCAGCGTGCCGTAGACGCGGCCGAGCCGCTCGGGATCGGCGCCGAGCATGGAGACCTCGATCCCCTCCCGGTCGGGATAGGCGGCCAGGGCGAGGGCGCGGGTGGCGGGCCATTTCTGCGGCAGCGGGCGGGAATGGCGGCCGATGCGGACCGGGCTGCCGACCGGTCGGCCGGCGCGGTCGGGCCAGTCGGCGACATCGATCAGGTTCGTCCAGTCCTCCGCCAGCAGAGCCATGCCGGTGCCGCCCATGGCGTCGAGCTGGCGGCGCACGAGCGGCCCGACCGGCGCGACCACGGGATCGAGACCGAGCGCCGCGCGGATATTGCCCAGAACCGCCGCCAGGTCGTATTGCCCGGCCCCCGCGCCGTCCCGGGGCGGATGGTGCAGCACCAGGACCGCGGTCTCGGCCAAGAGCCCCAGCGGCGCAGCGGGCGGCAGGGTGAAGAGCCCGGGATGGTGGAGGATCGCGAAGGTCGTCCGGACGGTCCGGCCGCGGGCGATGACGGCGACGTCCCCGTCGGCGATGGCCGCGGCGATGGCGGGATGGACCGGCCAGGCCTTGCGCAGGACCGGCCCCATGACCGGCAGGAGCCCTGCCGAAAGCCCTGCCTGCCGCGCCGCCCGGATCTCGGCGGCCAATGCCGTCGAGGTCCCGCCGGAGAAGCGCGGATCGGCGACGAAGACGACATCGAAGAACTCTGCCATACCCATTTCGTTAAAATTGTGTTACAACCTATGCGATACTCGCGCATTCCGGGGCTCTCATGCAACAGTCTCTGCCGTCATTGTTTTCCAGGATATTCGCACCGGCGGCAGGCGCGGTGCCGCCGCCCGCGGGACCGTCGCTCTTCCAGTTTCCCGGCACCACCGGACAGGGCACCGCGCTGGTCTTGCTGCTCGAGCGCGACCGCGCCGGGCTCGACCGGTTCCTCGACGCCTCGGCCCGGCCCTTCCGGCGCTTCCGCCGCATGGTCTTCGTCACCACCGACAGCGACCTCAGGCCGTTCCACGACCGCGGGCTGACGGCCGAGCTTTTCCCCTCTTTCGAGGACATTGCCGCAAGCCCCGTCCGGGGGCCCTGGCTGTCCTATCTGGCACGGCGTCGCAAGATCCTGCTGGCGAAATGGCAGCCCCGCTGGCAGCTGGCCTACGGGATCGACTGGCCCGCCTATCTGGAGCGGGCGCGCAGCCTGCTGGAGGACCGCCCGCAGGCGGCGGAGCTGCCATGAGCCGGCTCCGGCGCAGGCTGCTGACCCTCGCGGGGCTGCTCTCGGCCTCGGGCATCGCGGCAAGCTGCACGGTCCAGGACGAATGCCCGACCGTGCGCGGCGTCTCGGACGAGGACCGCTCGATATTCAACCTATGCGGGTCCGAAGCCCCGTCCGCGGGCGCCGCGACCATGTACTGACGCGGTGCCGCGCGAGGAGCTGCCGATGATGCGCCAGACCCCCCGGCCGGCCGCCGCCCTGCGCCATGCCGAGCCTGCCCATGCCGGTGTCGTGCTGGTCGACTGGATGCTCGGCAATGCCTGCAACCATGCCTGCAGCTACTGCCCGGCGGCGCTGCATGACGGCTCCGTCCCCTGGCAGCGGCGCGAGGACGTGATCGCGCTGATGGACCGGCTGGCCGCGCATTACGCCGAGGGGCTCGGCCGCTCGGTCTGGCTGCAATTCACCGGCGGCGAGCCGACGAGCTATCCGGGCTTCTCCGAGATCATGGCCGAATCCCGCGCCCGCGGCTTCCTCCAGAGCGTCGTCAGCAACGGCTCGCGCACCTTGCGCTTCTGGAAGAAGGCGGCGGGCCTGCTCGACAGCGCGATCCTGACCTACCACGATGAATTCGCCGATCACGCGGCCTTTCTCGAGGTCTGCCGGCTGCTCTCGGACAGGCTGCCCCTGCATGTCAATGTCACCATGCATCCCGCGCGCTTCGACGCGATCCGCGCGCGCGCCGGAGAGATCGCCGAAGCGGCGCCGGGCGCCTCGATCACGCTGAAGCCCCTGCGCAAGGGCTTCGGCACGGCGCTCTACGACTATTCCCCGGCGCAGCTCGCGCAGCTCTCCGAGCGGGTGTCGCGGGCGCCCGACCCGCGCGCCACGCTGCCGCGCAGCGTCATGGAGCTTGTCGCCGAGGACGGCACGGCGGAGCGCTGGCGCGCCAATGACCTCTTGGTCGCGGGGCAGAACCGCTGGAAGGGCTGGCGCTGCGAGGCGGGGGTGGAATCGCTGCGGGTGAAGGCCTCGGGCGAGATCCTGCGTGCGGTCTGCGGCACCGGCGGGGTGATCGGCCGGATGGGCGGGCCGCTGACGCTGCCGATCGCCTCGATCCGCTGCAGCCGCGACAGCTGCGCCTGCGTCGCCGACATCCTCATCAGCAAGCGGCGGGCGTCATGAGCGGGGCGCGCCCGGCCTTGCGCGTGCAAGCGGTTCCGCGGGCTGGGGCGGGCGGCGATGGCGATCAGCATCCGGAGGCGATTGTCCCTGGCCGCGGGGCCGGGCCGGCCGCGGATGCGCGCTTTGCCGCGACGCGCCTGCAAGCTGTCCAGCTGGCCGGGACGCCGGAAGATCTGCGCGGGTGGCTCGAAGAGAGGCCGAAGGCGGGCGGAGGCGGCCGGGCACGTGCAGAGGCCCGGTTGCGGGACAGGTCCGGGTCGCATCGGCGGTTGCCCAGGATCCCGGACGGGGCCGCCGCGGCGCATGACATCCGCGCCGGGACGGGCGGGACAGGACTCGCGGGGC
The DNA here is from genome assembly GCF_005870025.1 of Poseidonocella sp. HB161398. Lineage (GTDB taxonomy): Bacteria > Pseudomonadota > Alphaproteobacteria > Rhodobacterales > Rhodobacteraceae > Mangrovicoccus. The sequence continues at coordinate 74,752 of NZ_VATA01000026.1, read as the reverse complement.
TGTGGGATCTTGTTGGACCGGTCCCCGTGGCGCGGCGCGGATCCGGGCCAGATCCCGCGCGGTCCCTGCCGCTGTCCATGCTACTCTCGGGCCGGGCGGCGCGATCGCGGGATGCCGTCGCGCGGGCCGCCGGAGGACAGGGCGGGCGGGGGCCGAAGCAGGGATCAGGAGGCCATCGATGAACCTATCCATTGCCAGGGCGACCCGGATCCGGCCCGCGCGGCGGCTGGCCTCCCTGCTGTTCCGGCTGGCCTGCGCCGTCCTGGTGGCGGCTCTGCCCGCGCCGGGCGGGTTCCGGGCGGCGGCGCAGGAGATCGAGGTGCTGGCCGGCGACGTGCCGCGCCATGCGCTGGTGATCGGCAACCAGGACTACCAGGGCGACACCCGCGACCTGGCCAATGCGGCGGGCGATGCGGCGCTGATCGGCGACACGCTCGAAGGGCTGGGCTTCGTCGTGACCCGGGTCGAGAACGCGACGCAGATCGAGCTTTCGCAGGCGCTGCTGGGCTTTGCCCGCGGCCTGCCCAAGGGCGGCATCGTGCTGGTCTTCTTCGCCGGGCACGGGGTGCAGTGGCAGGGCGAGAACTACTTCATCCCGGTCGATGCCGATCCCGAGGAGCTCTCGGATCTGCGGCTGATCTCGCTCTCCGCCTCGAACCTGCTGACACTGCTGGCCGAGCGCGACAGCCTGGCCAATATCTTCATCTTCGACGCCTGCCGCAACAATCCCTTCGCCAAGGCCGCCAACCGCACCTTTGGCGGGCAGACCGAGATCCGCGGCCTCGCGCCGACCCGGATCCGCTTCACCGGCAATCTCGTCGCCTATTCCACCGCGCCGGGCGAGGTCTCGAGCGACGGCAGGCCGGGCGAGCACAGCCCCTATGCCTGGGCGCTGTCGCAGGCGCTTGCGCGGCCCGGGCTCGGCATCGAGTCGGTCTTCAAGCTGACCCGCTCGCTGGTGATCGGCGCGACCGGGCATGCGCAGATCCCGTGGGAGAACTCCTCGCTGACGCGCGACATCTTCCTGCTGCCGGAGGCTGAGACGCCCGAGGCGCTGCGGCCGACCGAATGCGACATCGCCGCGGGCCACCCCTCGGATCCCGACCGGGTGACGCCGGGCATCGACTACGCGCTCCTGCGCCCGGCGATCGCGATCCCCGCCTGCCGCGCCTCGCTGAACCGGGATCCGGAGAATGCGCGGCTGATGACGCTGCTGGCGCGGGCGCTCCTGAAGGCCGGGCAGTACGAGGAGGCGCTGGCGCTGAACCATCGCGCGGCCGAGACCGGCTATACCGGCGCTTTCCACAATATCGGCAACCACTACAAGCAGGGCAGCGGCGTCGAGCGCAACATGGACACCGCGCTGGAATGGTTCCTGAAGGCGGCCGAGCGCGGCCATCCCGAGGATGCCTACAATGCCGGGGTGATCTACCTGACGGGCACGGACACGATGCCGCCCGATCTGGAGCGGGCGCGGCTCTGGCTGGAGCGCTCGGCGGCGCAGGACTACCCTTCGGCCTTCGACCGGCTCGGCATCCTCTACCGCGACGGTCTGGGCGTCCCTGCGGATCCGGCCAGGGCGAACGAGAATTTCGAGGAGGGCGCGCAGTTGGGCGATGCCTCGGCGATGGTCAATCTCGGCACGGCCTATCTCAAGGGGCAAGGGGTCGAGACCGACTATGCCCATGCCTATGACCTGTTCCGCCGGGCCGCCCAGCTGCGGCGGCGCTCGGCCTATACCAATCTCGGCGACATGTACCGCCGGGGCCAGGGCCGCGAGACGGACATGGAGGAGGCGGCCTTCTGGTACGGGCTCGCCGCCTTCCAGGGCCATGCCTATTCGCTGGAGCAGTTCAACGCGGCGCTGGCGGGGTTCGACGAGGCGAAGCGCGAAGCGATCAACGAGCGCATCCAGCAGTGGATCCATGCCGATTTCGGCTGAGCGGGTGCGGGCGGGCGGATCGGTCCTGCGCGCCGGGCCGCTGCCCCTGCCGCTGTCGGCGCGGATCGGCGCGACGGCCGCGCCGGGTCCGATGCTGCCGGGCGCCGCCGGGCGGGAGGCCTGGTTCGGGCAGGCGGTCTTCGGGCTGATGGCGGCGGTCCATGACCATTGCGCGGCGCCGGGCGACCCCGCGCCCCTGGCGGCACGGGCCGAGGCGATCCTGTCCGCGCTCGAGGCGCATGTCGCGCCGGAGACCGGCGCCGAGGCGGAGTTCCTCGGCGCCCGGACGCTTTTCGCCGTGCTGGCCAGCGCCGATCTGGCCGGGCTGCCGGGCATCGCGCCGCGCTCTGCCGGCCTGGTGGGCCGCTTCGCCAGGGCGGCGCCCGATGGCGGCGACCCGCTGAAGCTCAGCACCCGCAACAACCACGTGCTGATGAAGGCGGCGGCGCTGGGGCTCTACGGCATCCTGGCGGAGGAACCGGCGGCCTGGGCGGAGGCGCGGGCGGGCTATGCGCGCTATCTCGGCAGCCTCTCGCCCGAGGGCATTCCGGTGCACGAGGCCGTCCGCGGCGCCAGTGCGGGCTGGTACTGCAACCTCGCGGTGATGCTGATCGTCCGCTTCCAGTCGATGGCGCTGCGCCACGAGGGCAGCCTGCCGGAGGCCGAGGCCGCGCGGCTTGCCCTGGCGGTCGGGGCGCTCGGCCGGATCGCCGGGCAGCCCGAGCTGCTGCATCCCTGGTCGCGGCGCAACATGTACCCGCATCCGGCGCACGGGACCGACCCTTTCGCGATCGATACGGGCTTCCTGCGCGGCTATCACCGCTCGCGCCACTACCTGGCCTGGGTGCCGCTCTTCGAGGCGCTGCAGGGGGCGGAGGCGCTGCCCGCCGCGATCGCCGCGGCGGCGCGCGGCAGCTCGGACCACTTCCCGAAGGGCAGCGAGTTCATCGGCGGCTTCGCCGATCTGATGTGCGCCCCGCCGCCCGGCTGACTACAGGATCTCGCCGCCGTCGATCACCAGCGCCAGCCCGGTGACGAAGCGCGAGCGGTCCGAGGCGAGATAGAGGATGCCCTCGGCGATCTCCTCCACCCCGGCCCAGCGGCCCATCGGGATCGTGTCCGCGACGTAGCTTTCCAGCTCGGCGCGCCCGCCCATCTGGCGTTCGAACCCGGCATTGAACGGCGTGTCGACAAAGCCCGGGCAGAGCGCGTTGAAGCGGATGTTCTCGCGCGCGTAATCCGCCGCCATCTGCTTCACCATCGCCACCGCGGCGTGTTTCGTGGTCGCGTAGGAGACCATGCCGCGGTCGAACTGGCAGCCGGAATTCGACGCCGTGACGATCACCGAGCCGCCGCCCTGCGCCCGCATCACCGGGATCGCCGCGCGGCAGGCGACGAAATGCGCCCGCACGTTCAGCGCCCAGGCGGCATCCATCTGCGCGGGGGTGACCTCCTCGGCCTTTCCGGCGATCTGGATGCCGGCATGGCTGTGGAGCACGTCGAGCCGCCCGTGATCCCGCGCGGCGCGGGCGATCTCCGCCTCCACCGCGGCATCGTCGCGGACATCGAGCGCGCGGGCCTCGCCGCGCCCGCCCGCGGCCTCGATCAGCGCCAGGGTCTCGGCGGCGAGCGCGCCGTCCAGATCGGTGGCGATCACGGTGGCGCCTTCGCCTGCCATGGCGATCGCGCCGGCGCGGCCGATGCCGGATCCGGCCGCGGTCACGAGTGCGACACGGTCTTTCATCTTGTCAGTCTCCCGGGATGGATCAGCGGCGCGGCTGCGCCTGCGACCGGCGCAGCATGAGCTGCGCGCCGATCAGGACGAGAAGCGAGGCGGCCATCACCATGGTGCCGATCGCGTTGATTTCTGGGGTGACGCCGCGCCGGATCGAGGAGAACACGTAGATCGGCAGCGTCGTCTCGGCGCCCGCGACGAAGAAGGCGATGATGAAATCGTCGAAGCTGAAGGTGAAGGCCAGCAGGAACCCGGCCATGATCGCGGGCAGGATCTGCGGAAAGGTCACCTGCCGGAAAGTGCCGAAGGGCGTGGCGCCGAGATCGTTCGAGGCCTCCACCAGCGCGGGGTCCAGCGTCTCCATCCGCCCGCGCACCAGCAGTACGACCAGCGACATGGTGAAGAGCCCGTGCGCCCCGATCAGCGAGCCGGTGCCGAGCGACAGCTTCATGCCGGTCAGCGGCTCGAACCACGGGTTCACCAGGTCGAAGACCGTGACCAGCGCGATCAGCGTGGCGATGCCGATGACGATGCCGGGGATCATCACCGCGATCTGCACGGCCAGATCGAAGACCCTGCGCACGCGCCCCTTCATGCCGGTGAGCGCCAGCGCCGCCATGGTGCCCACGACGGTGGCGAGGCAGGCCGAGAGGAACGCGACCTTCACCGAGGTCCAGAGCGCCTCCATCACGAAGGGGTTGTTCAGCGCCCGGCCGTACCAAGTCAGCGAAAAGCCCTGCATCGAGGAGGCGGAGCGCCCCGCCGAGAAGGAGAAGAGCGCGATGATCGCGATCGGCAGGTAGAGGAAGGCGTAGACCGCCATTGCGTAGAGTCTCATGACGACCTCACATCAGCGCGGCATCGTCGCGGCCGACGCCGAAGCGTTTGGCCGCGCGGGTATAGAGCCCGACCACCACCAGCATCACCACGACCAGCCCCACCGCGACAGCCGAGCCGAAGGGCCAGTTGCGCGACTGCAGGAAGAGGTCGACGAGGGCGTTGCCGACGAAGAACACCTTGCCGCCACCGAGGATCGAGGGGATCAGGAACTCGCCCATCAGGAGGATGAAGACCAGCATCGATCCGGTCAGCACGCCCGGCATGGACAGGGGCAGGGTGATCTGCACGAAGGCGCGCCAGGGCGGCGTGCCCAGATCGGCCGCGGCTTCCAGCAGGCGCTTGTCGAGCTTCTCGAGTGCCACGTAGATCGGGAAGACCATCAGCGGCAGGTAGCCGTAGACGATGCCGACGAGCACCGCGAAGGGCGTATTCAGGAGCCGTACGTCCTCGAGCCCGGCCATGGCGAGAAGCGCCGGGATGCCCTTGCCGCCCAGAAGGAAGATCCAGGCGTAGGAGCGGATCAGGATCGAGGTCCAGAAGGGCACGATCACCAGGACCAGCAGCATCGTCTTCCATTTCGGGCTGACCTTCACGGCGAGGTAGTAGGCCAGCGGATAGGCGATCAGCAGCGAGGCCAGCGTGCCCAAGGGCGCCAGCGTCAGCGTGTTGCGGAAGGCGGCGAAGCGGGCCGGCAGGTTGGCATACTGCTCCAGCGTGAAGCCGGGGGCGTAGCCGCCGATCTGGCTGCGCTCCCCGAAGGAGAAGATCAGGACGACGGCCAGCGGCATCAGCAGCATCGCCGCATACCACAGCCCCGCCGGCGTCAGCAGGAGCGCCCGCGCGCGGGATCGCGTCATGGCCATCGTCCCTCTCCCCTCAGGCGGACTTGAACCGCGCCATCAGCTCGGCCCGGTTCGGATCGGTCAGCGTGACGGCGGCGCCGAATTCCAGCGGGCTCAGCGCCTCGGCGGCCGGATAGATGATCGGATCGTCCAGAAGCTCCTGCGGCAGCAGCGCGTTGGTGCGGCTGTCGGCCACCGGATAGCCATGGGCCAGCGCCTCGCGCGCGTTCACTTCCGGATCGAGCAGGAAGTTGATCAGCGCATAGGCCGCCTCCTTGTGCGGCGCGTCCTTCGGGATGGCGTAGTAGTCCGACCAGATCTCGCCGCCTTCCTTGCCGAGGGCGAAGCCGATCTCGGGCATGTCTGTGTTCATCTGCTTGCCGTCGCCGGTCCAGCACATGGTCAGCCAGGCATCGCCGTTCCTCATCGCGGGCTGGTAGTCCGAGGAGATGGCGTAGAGATGCGGCTTGACGTCGATCAGCAGCTCCTCTGCCTTGGCGAGCTCGGCCGGATCGACCGAGTTGAAGCTGAAGCCGTGATAGACCAGCGCGTTGCCGATGGTCGTCAGCTGGTAGTCATGCACCATCACGCGGCCGTCGAACTGGTCGCGGGCGCCGTCGAAGAAGGTCTTCCAGCTGTCCACGACGCCGCCGGTCTTGTCGGAATTGAAGGCGATGCCGGTGGTGCCCCAGTTCTTCGGCACGCCGTAGACGGTGCCGTCGATCGTCCCGGCCTCGGCAAAGCGCGGATCGTAGGAGGCGGGGTCGTAATTCGGGATCTTCGACAGGTCGAGGGGCTCGATCAGCCCGGCCTCGACATAGGTCGGGATCGCGTAGTTCGTGGGCACGAAGACGTCCCAGCCCGAACCGCCGGCCTGGATCTTGGCCAGCATCTCCTCGTTGGAGCCGAAGACATTGACCTGGGTGTAGGCGCCGGTGGCGTCGGTGAAGGCGTCGAAATCGGCCGGGTCATGGTAGTTCGGCCAGGTGGCCAGCACCACGCGGTTGCCGATGTCCTGGGCGCGCGCCATGCGCGGCAGCGTCCCGCCCATCACCGCCATCGCGGTGCCCAGGCCCGTCACGCCGAGGAAGTGGCGGCGCGTCACCGACCCTTTCCGGTAGCGGGCCAGCTCGTCCATGAATGCCTTTCGCGAGATCGGCTTGTGATCGTCTTTCATCTCGGATTTCCCTTGTTGGACCTGGTTGGCTCGGTCAGCCGGCGGCGAGGACCAGCCCCGCCCCCGCCGGCCAGAGGACATGGACCTCTGCGCCCATGCCGTGCCCGCCCGCGGCTCTTTCGGCCTGTCGCGGGACATTGACCTGCAGGGCGCCCACGCGAGGGGCCTCCAGCAGGTATTCGGTGTGATCGCCGAGGAAGGTGCGGTGCGTGACCCTCGCCGGGAGCGCCGTCATCCCCTCGGGCAGCGGCGCACCGGCCGCGGCGAGGCTCAGCGCCTCGGGGCGCACGGCGATCTCGGCCTCCGTGGCGGCGGCCCCGGGCGCGTCGGCCACGGTCACGGCGGCGCCATTGCCCAGCACCGCCTGCGCCAGTCCGCCCTCGCGGGAGGCGATCTGCGCGGAAAGGATATTCGCCTTGCCGACGAAATCCGCGACATAGCGGTTCGCGGGCCGGTCATAGAGCTCCTGCGGGCTGCCGATCTGGGCGATCCGGCCCTTGCCCATGATGCAGATGCGGTCCGACATCGCCAGCGCCTCTTCCTGGTCATGGGTGACGAGGACGAAGGTGATGCCCAGGCTCCGCTGCAGATCCAGCAGCTCGCGCTGCATCTCGCCGCGCAGCTTGGCGTCGAGCGCGGCCATCGGCTCGTCCAGAAGCAGGATCTTCGGCTCGTTGACGATGGCGCGCGCGAGCGCGACGCGCTGCTGCTGGCCGCCGGACATCTCCCAGATGCGGCGCGGGCCGAAGGCGTCGAGCCGCACCGTCGCCAGCGCCTTTTCCACCTTTTCCGCGATCTCGCGGCGCGCCATGCGCGGGCGGCGCTGGCGCAGCCCGTAGCCGACATTCTCGGCCACCGTCATGTGCGGGAAGAGCGCATAATGCTGGAAGACCATGTTCACCGGGCGGCGATAGGCGGGGATCGCGCCGACATCGCGCCCGTCGATCAGCACAGCGCCGCCGGTCGGGCTCTCGAACCCCGCCAGCATCCGCAGCGCCGTGGTCTTGCCGCAGCCCGAGGGGCCGAGGAAGGACAGGAACTCGCCGCGGCGGATGCGCAGGTCGATGCGGTCGGCGGCCAGCACCTCGCCATAGCGCTTCGACGCGCCGACGAACTCTGCCACGGTCTCCTCGGGGCGGACTTGCATGCTGGCGGCGCGCTCCATGATCGGTTCCTGAATCATCCTGTTCCCTGGTCCGGCTTACCCTTCCGGCAGCCTCTCTCCGGATTTGCCTTGCCCGGGGACGCATATGCCGTAATTTCCAGAATTGGTACGTAATGAGCCTCTGGCTGTATATATCACAAAGGGCATAGATGGCGGTTAAACCTCTGATGGAAGACTGGGTGGCGGGCAGCGCGGCGGTGGTCGACGCGCTTGGCACCCAGGCCTTTCCCCGCGCGCTGACCGACGCGATGCGCTGCGTCGTGCCGTTCGAGTTCACGGTGGTGTTCGGCTATTTCAGGGACAGCCGGCCCCTTGATATCTATGACGATTTCCCCGCGGCAAAGCGGCGGGTGATGGTCGATGACTACCAGGAGGGGCCGTATCTCCTGGACCCGTTCTATCTGCATTCCGCCGCCCCCACGACGTCGCGCCTGGTGCGCCTGCGCGAGCTTGCGCCCGACCGGTTCTACCAGGCTGAATATTTCAGGAACTACTATATCCAGACCGGGCTTGCCGAAGAAATAGGCTTTATCGTCGATGTCGGTGAAGAAGTGAGCGTCGTGATATCGGCCATGCGCGAGCACCGGGCCTTTTCGGCGCGCGAATTCCGCGATCTGCAGGCGATCTTTCCCTTCGTCGCGGCGGCCTCGCGCCGTCACTGGACCGGGCTGGCGGCGGACTTCTCCGACCGGGCGCCGCTGGACGGGCCGCGCCTGCCGCGGCTGATCGAGGACGCGTTCCAGAGATTCGGGCGCAACCTTCTGACCCCGCGCGAGGCGGAGATCGTCGAATACACGCTGAAGGGCCATTCCGCCGAGGCGACCGGCCGCGCGCTGGGGATCGCGCCCGGCACGGTGCGGATCCACCGCCGCAACATCTACGGCAAGCTCGGCGTCAGCTCGCAGGGCGAGCTCTTCTCCAGCTTCATCGCCTCGCTCGACGATCTCTAGCGCGCGCTCCGGCCGTTTTGCCGCGGCCGGAATGGCTCTCCCGGCAAGACAATGAATTAATTAAATGTTTCTCTTATCCTTGCGGAAAGTATAATTTCCGCAGCGGGACCTTATACCGAAATTATACCCATCGGCCATTGATCCAATTGGGTTTTCTTGGTTCGTCCTACGACAAAATTTCTCAGGGCGGACCGGTTTCATGCTGCGATACAGATTTTTCATTTCCGCGGCGATGGCGTCGACCGGGACCTTGATGCAGACGCCGGCACTGGCCGACTGCTCCGTTTCGGACGGGGTCGCGACCTGCACAGGCGACCTCTGGGGGGGCAAGGGCGTCGAATACCAGAACGCGATTGTCTTTGGCGACCCGCTGCTGACCGTCAATGTCGAGAACCTCTCCGGCGATATCGAGACGCCGCAGAACCAGGTCGGCGCGCTTGTCCTGTGGTCGGACTTCCAGTTCGGCGTGACGATGAATTTCGACGGCGGCAGCTATGGCATCAACGGCGCGGCAGGGCATTTCATGGACGGCGCCGCAGCCGTGTCCTCCGCCCGGAACGGCTCGGGCGGCGGCGCGGGCAACGAGGCGGGCTCGGCGACCGTGCATTTCTCCTCCGGCTACGTGTCGATGGTAAGCCAGAACTCGACGGCGGTCCTTGCCAGTTCGGTCGGCGGGGGCGGCGGCGATGCCGGGGATGCGGCAGGGACGGCCGCAGCGGGCGGGGACGGCGGCGGCGGAGGCCATGCCAGCGTCACCTTCGACCAGGGGCTCGTCAAGAACACCGGCGATCTCGGCGCCGGCATCCTCGCCTCCTCGACCGGCAGCCGCGGCGGCAATGGCGGCAGCGCGCATGCCTTCACCGACAATGCCTCCGCCGGCAATGGCGGCCGCGGCGGCGAAGGCGAAGCGGCCGACGCGACGATGCTCGACGGCTCGGTCACCATCGAGGGCAGCAGCGGCTGGGCGCTTGGCGCGGCCTCGCTCGGCGGGCAGGGCGGCAATGGCGGCGTCGCGCGCAGCGACCTGGCCGAGGCGACGGCCGGGCATGGCGGCGATGGCGGCGGCGGCGGCAGCAGCTCGGCGCGGATGCAGGCCGGCACGGTCACCGTCACCAGCAGCTACGGGCGCGGGGTCTTCGCCACCTCGGCCGGCGGCAATGGCGGCAACGGCGCCATGGCGGTCTCGGGCGACCGGTCGGTCACCGGCGGGGCCGGGGGCGCGGGCGGCGCGGGCGACGGCGCGTCGGTCCGGGTGGATAGCGGCACGGTCACCGTCTCGGGCAGCCATTCGGTCGCGATGCTGGCGGAAAGCACGGGCGGCCAGGGCGGATCGGGCGGCGACGGCCAGGACGACATCAACGCCAATGGCGCCGGCAATGGCGGCCGCGGCGGCGATGGCGGCGCGGGGGGCACGGTCTCGGCACTGCTCGGCGGCGCCGTGCTCGACGTCTCCGGCGGCGGCGCGACGGCCATCCGGGCCAGCTCGGCGGGCGGCGATGCAGGGGCGGGCGGCGCGGGCAAGGCCGGCGCGGCGGCCGCGCATGGCGGCAATGGCGGCACCGGCGGGGCGGGCGGCGACGCGACGGTGACGCTCGGCGGCGGCACGATCACCCAGGGCGGCGCCTCGGCCGCGGCCGTGCTGGCCCAGAGCCTGGGCGGCAAGGGCGGCAGCGGCGGCACGGCCGGGACCGGAGCGGGCAATGTCACGGCCGGGACCGGCGGCACCGGCGGCGCGGCCGGATCGGTGACGGTCGCCACCACGGCGCGGACCGCGATCACCACCACCGGCACCGGCGCCCAGCATGCGATCCGCGCCGAGGCGCTGGCCGGGCAGGGCGGCAATGGCGGGGCCGGCTCCACCACGGCGGGCACGGGCACCGGCGGCGACGGCGGCCAGGGCGGCGCCAATGGCGGCACGGTGGCGATCGATGTCGAGGCCGATCTGTCGACAGCCGGCGACCATGCGCAGGGCATCCTGGCGCGCAGCTATGGCGGCGCGGGCGGCAATGGCGGCCAGGGCACCGGCGTGATCGGCGACGGCAAGGGCGGCGCGGCCGGGGGCGGCAGCCCGGGCGGCACGATCGGCATCGATTTCGGCGGCACGATCACGACTGCGGGGACCGCGGCCAATGCGATCATCGCCCAGAGCATCGGCGGCTTCAGCGGCAATGCGGGCACGGCGGACGGCTTCCTGGCCTATGGCGCGGGCGCGCAGAGCGCGGGCGACGGCGGCGCGGTGACGGTGGCGCTCGATGAGGACGTGTCGCTGAAGACCGCGGGCGACCATGCGAGCGGGGTCATCGCCCAGTCGATCGGCGGCGGCGGCGGCCAGGGATCGGGCACGGGCGGCATCGGTACGCTTGGCGGCGAGGGCTCGGCCGGCGGCAATGGCGGCGCAGTCACGGTGGTGGCAGGCACCGGCAGCATCACCACGCAGGGCGCGGCCAGCCGCGGGATCACCGCGAAATCGGTCGGCGGCGGCGGCGGCGATGGCGGCGGCGCGGGCGGGATCGTCGGCATCGGCGGCACATCGGGCAGCGGCGGCGACGGCGGCGCGGCCACCGTCGAAAGCGCCCTGGCCATCACCACTGCGGGCGACTATGCCGACGGGCTGCATGTCCAGAGCGTCGGCGGCGGCGGCGGCACGGCCAATGGCACGGGCGGCGCGGTGGCGATCGGCGGCAATGGCGGCGATGGCGGCGACGGGGGCGATGTCACGGCGCTCTCCAGCGGCGATATCGCGACATCCGGCGACCATGCCGACGCGATCTTCCTGCACAGCACCGGCGGGGGCGGCGGCGACGGCGCCTGGGCGACGGCGCCGGACGGGGTGGTCTCGATCTCGGCCGGGGGCACCGGCGGCGGCGGCGGCGATGGCGGCGATGTCAGCTACTACGATCTCGGCCCCTTCGACATCGCGACCCAGGGCGCGGGCGGCGCGGGCTACACGCTGTCGACGACCGGCGACCTGGCGCGCGGCATCTTCGCGCTCTCGGTCGGCGGGGGCGGCGGCGATGGCGGCCAGGCGATCTCGGTCGGCGATGTCAGCATCGCGCTTGGCGGTGCGGGCGGCGATGGCGGCGACGGCGGCGAGGTCACGGTCGTGACCGGCGCGTCCGTCACCACGGAGGGCCGGAATTCCGGCGCGATCATCGCCAAGTCGGTCGGCGGCGGCGGCGGCAGCGGCGGCCAGGTCATCTCGGTCTCGAACGGGCCCGCGACGGTCAGCGTCGATCTCGGCAGCACCGGCGGCAAGGGCGGCTCGGGCGGCGATGTCCGCGCCGAGACCTTCGGCGCCCTGACCAGCACGACCGGGAACAATTCCAATGCGGTCACGGCCATGAGCATCGGCGGCGGCGGCGGCCAGTCCGGCCAGACGCTGAACATCACCGGGCTGACGGTCGGCAATGTCTCGACCACGATCGGCCAGAGCGGCGGGGCGGGCGGCAATGGCGGCGCGGTCCTTGCCGCCTCGCATGGCGCCGTCACGACGGCCGGCAACGCCTCGCGCGGGATCTTCGCCCAGTCGATCGGCGGCGGCGGCGGCGCGTCGAGCGTGACCGGCAATATCAATGCCGTGGCGGGCACCGGCTCGGTCGCCACCACGGTCGGCGGCGGCGGCGGCATTGGCGGGGACGGCGGCGCGGTGGCGGTCGCGGCTTCGGGCAGCATCACCACGACCGGCCACAATTCCGAGGGCATCTCGGCCAAGAGCATCGGCGGCTCGGGCGGCGACAGCGGCGCCACCTATACCGGGACGGGCGCGTCCTTCACCGTGCAGACCACGGTCGGCGGCAATGCCGGCAGCAGCGGCGACGGCGGCACGGTCGATATCGCCTCCTCGGCCGCGATCACCACCTCGGGCGCGCATAGCAGCGGCATCGTCGCGCAGAGCGTGGCGCGCGGCGGCGGCAGCTCGGGCTTCGTCGTCAGCGGCTCGATATCGGCGGCGGGCGTCAACACGACGGTCGGCGGCGCGGGCGGCGACGGCGGCACCGCGGGGGATGTCACGGTCGCCAATGCCGGCGCGATCTCCACCTCCGGCAGCTATGCCGAGGCGATCGCGGCGCGCAGCGTCGGCGGCGGCGGCGGCTCGGCCAAGGGCAGCGTCACCGGCTCCGTGGCGATCGGCGACATCAACACGACCGTCGGCGGCGCAGGCGGCAGCGGCGGCACGGCGGGCAATGTCGATGTCACCTCCAGCGCCGCCCTCTCGACCGCCGGCGTGCATTCCCACGGCATCGTCGCGCAGAGCACCGGCGGCGCGGGCGGCAGCGGCGGCCTGTCGATCGAGGGCAGCCTGACCGCGGGCGAGATGACCGCCGACCTGACGGCGACGGTCGGCGGCGAAGGCGGCGATGGCGGCTCCGCCGGGACGGTCACGGTCGGGGCCGGGGGATCGATCTCGACCTCGGATTACGGCTCGCACGCGATCCTGGCGCAGTCGGTCGGCGGCAATGGCGGCGCGGGCGGCGACGTCTATTCCGTCAGCGCCTCCTTCAGCAGCGAGGGCGCGGCCAATATCCATGTCAATATCGGCGGCGCAGGCGGCTCCGGGGCGACTGGCAGCACGGTCGATGTCGCCAATAGCGGGTCGCTCCTGACCAAGGGCTACAACGCCGCCGCGATCCTGGCGCAGTCGATCGGCGGAAATGGCGGGATCGGCGGCTCGGTCTATACCGGCGCCCTCACCGAATCTGCCGGCAGCACGGGCACGGTCACGGTCGATCTCGGCGGCAATGGCGGCACCGGCCAGGATGCGGAGACGGTGACGGTCGCCAACCAGGGCCAGATCGTGACCGAGAAGGGCGGATCGAATGGCATCCACGCCCAGTCGATCGGCGGCGGCGGCGGCGCAGCCGGAAGCGCCGCGAATTTCGTCCTCAACGCCACCGGCGCCACGCAGAATTCCAGCGTGACCCTGACCTCGAACATCAATGTCGGCGGCCAGGGCGGCGTGGGCGGCCAGGGCGGCGCGGTCAGCGTGACCAATAGCGGCTCGATCTTCACTTCGGGCAGCAGCTCCAAGGGCATCGTCGCCCAGTCGGTCGGCGGCGGCGGCGGCGATGGCGGCAGCACCTCGAGCACCTCGCTGGGGCTCAGCGGCGCCTGCGCTCTGGCGGGCAAGACCGGCGCCTACAACTGCTCCAATCCCGACGGCAGCGACACCAAGGTCAGCGTCACGCTCAATCTCGACATCGGCGGCCAGGCCGGCGCGGGCAGCGACGGCGGCGCGGTGGGCATCGGCAATACCGGCGCGATCGTCACCGAGGGCGATGTCGCCCATGCCATCGTCGCCCAGTCGGTCGGCGGCAGCGGCGGCACGGGCGGCGACGGCGCCCTGGGCCTTTCGGCCTGGACCACCGACAGCACGGTGAAGACGATTGCCAGCCTGGTCTCGATCGGAACCCAGATCCCCAGCCCGACCAGCATCGCCATCGCCATCGGCGGCGCCGGCGGCGCGGCGGCGGATGGCGGCTCGGTCCAGGTCACCAATGGCGGCGTGCTGGCGACCGGCGGAGACCATTCCTTCGGCATCCATGCCCAGTCGGTGGGCGGCGGCGGCGGCAATGGCGGCGCCGGGACGGGCGGGCTCTTCTCCGCGCTCTCGCTGGGCAATAGCGGCAGCGGCGGCGGCAATGGCGGCGATGTCGCCATCGACGGCGGCGGCGCGATCTTCACCTCGGGCGAGGGCGCGATCGGCATCTTCGCCCAGTCGGTCGGCGGCGGCGGCGGCACGGCCGGGGATGCCGAGCGCGGCATCACCTATGACTGGCTCGACCTGAATATCGGCGTGGGCGTCGGGCTGCAGCTCGATGCGGGCGACGGCGGCAACGGCGGCGATGTCACCGTCACCAGCGGCACGATCTACACGACCGGCGACCGGGCGCATGGCATCATGGCCCAGTCGATCGGCGGGGCCGGCGGCGTGGCGGGGATCAGCGGCGCGCTGAGCGACTACCTCTTCTCCTTCGCCGGCAGCAATGGCGCGGCGGGGGATTCCGGCGCGGTGACGGTGACCGCCAACGGGTCGATCCTCGTCACCGGCGAGCGGTCGCACGCCATCTTCGCCCAGTCCGGCTCGGGTGGCCGGGAGGAGGACGCCAGCGGCGATGTCACGGTGACGGCCAATGCCGACGTGATCGCCACGGGCACGGGCGTCCCCGGCACTGGCCCAGAGCGCCAGTGCCGGGGACGCCGCCAATGGCAAGGTGCGGATCAATGTCGCCGAAGGCGCCACCGTCGCCACCACGGCGAAGGGCTCCGAGACGATCGGCATCCGCAACGGCCTCGACAACCTGATCTTCAATGGCGGCACGATCGCCAATGGCGACGGCACCGCCAATGGCTTCGCGATCCGCACCGACGGGGTCGCCGCGCTTTCGGTGCAGAATCTGGGGACCATCGCGGGCTCGGTGCAGAGCCAGCTTTCGGACGGCACGACCGGCGCGGGGGTGACCATCGACAACATGGCGGGCGCGGTCTTCCTGCTGGGCTCCAAGATGGTGCTGGGCGAGGCGGGCAGCCTGTCGAACTCCGGCTTCGTCACCCCGGGCAGCATCGGCACCGTCTCGCGGACCGCCTTCGCCGGCGATTTCTCCCAGGGCGCCGGCGGCACGCTGGGGATCGACGTGGTGGCGCGCCAGGCCGGCGGCGCGGGGGCCGAGACCGACCAGCTCGCGGTCACGGGCACGGCCGATCTCGACGGCACGGTGAAAATCAACATGGATGTCGGCGAGAATGCGGCGGGCGGCAAGCAGACCACCGGCGCCTTCCTGACGGCCGGCGGCAGCCTGGCCGATCGCGGCCTGACGGTGGAGTCCACGGTGGTCGGCCAGTACAGCCTGAACTGGGACACCGCCAATGCGGTCGCGCTGGATTACGAGCTGGATTTCAGCTCCGCCGCCGCGCTCTCGGCGACGCTGGCCAGCCACGCGCCGCTGACCGCCCATCTGCAGGCGATGTACGACACCGGCTCGCTGAGCCGCGCGCAGGCCAATGCGCTGGTCAATATCACCGACCCGGGCGTCTATGGCGACGCCATCGCCTCGCTCAGCGGCGAGGTCTATTCCGACAACCAGTTCAGCTCGCTGCAGTCGAGCCTGCGCTTCTCCGACGCGATGATGAGCTGTTCGGACCGCGCCGGCGGCTACCGCTTCGTCAGCCAGGACCAGTGCAGCTGGATCCGGGTGGGGCATTCGCGGTTCACCCAGCATGGCAGCTCGAAGACCCTGGGCTTCGAGGAGACCACCTTCGCCCTGGCGGGGGGCGTTCAGGTCGACCTGGGCAATGACTGGCACGTCGGCGCCGCCTATTCCTACGAGAGCCGCAGCCTGGACAAGGCGGGCATGATGGACAGCGACGGCGACGTCTTCCATCTGGGCGCGGTCGCCAAGCGCGAATTCGGCCCGGCGCTGCTGGCCGCCTCGCTCTCGGCGGGCTACGGCACGTTCGATGTCGAGCGCCAGCTCTTCCTGGGCGACATCGCCCGCGGCAGCCAGGAGATCTGGACCGTCTCGGGGCAGATCCGCGGCGAGTACCAGCTCGATCTCGGCAGCTGGTTCGCCAAGCCGCGGCTCGATCTGGGCGTCGATGCGGTCAGGGCGGGCAATGTCCGCGAGACCGGGGCGGCGGGGTTCAACCACCAGATCTCGGGCTCGACGGAGACCTATGTCAACATCCAGCCCGCGGTGGAGGTCGGCGGCGAATGGGCCGGGCGCGACGGCACGCTCTACCGGCCGAGCCTGACGCTCGGGGTGACGCAGTTCCTCAGCGATGCCGCGCCGGGCGTCAGCTCGCTCTTCGACGGCTCGCCGGCAGGCGCGCCGGAATTCGAGGCGACGAGCCAGTTCGACAGGCTCTATCTCGATGTCGGGCTGGGGCTCGAAGTGCTCTCGACCGAGAACATGGTGCTCAGCGCCGAGGCCTTCGGCAGCTTCTCGGACACGACCGAGCAGTACGGCGCCGGGCTGCGCATCTCGATCCCGTTCTGACGGCGGGCAGGGCCCGGGCCTGCGGGCCCGGGCGGCGGTCTCAGCGGCGCGCGGCCTTCTGCTCGGCCACCGTGCGGGCGACGAGTTCCTTGTAGAGATCGCGGATCCGCTGGGTCACGGGGCGCGCGCCGTCGCCGATCGCCCGCCCGTCGATCTCCGCCACCGGGGTCTGGGCGCCGAAGGTGCCGGTCAGGAAGGCCTCGTCCGCCGAATAGGCCTCGTAGAGCGAGAAGTTCTTCTCGAAGACCGGGATCCCGGCCTCGCGGCAGAGCCGGACGACATTGGCGCGGGTGACGCCGTTCATGCAGTAGTCGCCGGTCGAGGTCCAGACCTCGCCCTTGCGCACGATGAAGAAGTTGCAGGCATTGGTGGTGTTCACGAAGCCATGCGGGTCGAGCATCAGCCCCTCGTCGGCCCCGGCCTCCTCGGCCTGCAGGCAGGCGATGATGCAGTTCAGCTTGGAATGGCTGTTGAATTTCGGGTCCTGGCTGTGCGGCAGGCCGCGGACCTGTGGCACCGAGGCCAGGCGCAGCCCCTGCGACAGCGCGGCGGCGGGCACCGAATGCTCGATGATGGCGACGATGGTCGGGCCCCATTTCGACAGGCTCGGATGCTGGAACGGCTTGGCCTTGCGGCCGCGCGTGACCATCAGCCGGCAATGCGCGTCGCCGGTCATGCCGTTGGCCGCCGCGGTCTCGTCGAGAAGCGCGCGGATCTCCTCGCGGGTCTTGCCGATCTCCAGCTTCACCGCCTTGCAGCTGTCGTAGAGCCGGTCCATGTGCGCGTCGAAGAAGGCCCATTCGCCGTCATAGAGCCGCATCCCCTCCCACATGCCGTCGCCCAGCATGAAGCCCGAGTCGTAGACCGAGACCACCGCCTGGTCCTTCGGGACGATCCTGCCGTCGACATAGATCTTCAGCGCGTCGTTGCGGGCGTCGTGTTCGGAATCGTGGGTCGTGGTGTCCATGGTCTCAGGCCTTCAGCGCAAGGGGTTTCAGCGCGTCGTAATAGGGCAGGGCGGCGTCGCAGACCGCCTGCAGATCGGCGGGCAGCGCGGGAAGCGGCCCCTCGGCGCCGGCGAAGCCGGTGGAGCGGTGGACCGCGTCGTACCAGTGCGCCGCCCAGACCCCGTCATCGGCATGCCCGCCCGCGGGCCAGCGGATCATGCCGGGATCGCGCGGGATGCCGAGCGCGTCGCAGAGCGCGGCCATCATCCCGGCCGGATCGGCGCGGATGTCATGGGAGTCGATGACCACCGGGGTCTGTCCCGAGGCGCGGATCTCCTCGAAGATCTCCGCCTGCTGGCGGAAGCCGATATCGTCGAGCACCGGGTTCTCGCGCTTCTTGGCATAGCTTGCCAGCACCCGCGCCGGATGGCGGATCAGGAAGAGATGCGTGACCGAGGAGAACCAGTCGCGCGGCACGCCCTCGATCATGTGGTGGGTCATGTGCTTCTGGTAGAAGACCGGCCGCCCCGAGGGATGCGGCGCCGCGCAGCGCGCCGCGACCTCCCGGGGGTCGCGCGGACCGGCGGCGATGATCTCGGCGCCCATCGGATGCGTCAGCCCGGTCATCTCCAGATAGGCGGCATAGAAGGGCTCGTCCCAGACCGCGGCGTCGCCGCGCGCGCCGAAGGCGTACATCATCGCGGTCGAGAGGTTTCTCGGACCGGACCAGGCGGCAATATTGAGGGGGGCGGTCATCGCGGACTCCGTCTCGGGCATTCCGCGGCACTCTAGGCCACGCAAAGCCCGAGGAGAAAGGGCCGACGGCGCGGGACCCGCGCTTTGTCGCAGGGCTTCGCAGGATGCTGAAAAGGGATGTCAGGGCGGCGATCTGGAGGAAATCGTTCCGGATATTGCCAAGACTGCCTCCGGAACTTGGAAATTCCGGCCAGCTTTGGGGTCATTTTCCCAGTTTTGCCGCCAAGCTCCGAGGCCGAGCATGCTTTTCCGGCAGCCCTGTCAGGGCCCGGGGATCAGGGCGGGGGGCGCGGAAGCGGGACGGGCAGGCGCAGGCAGAGCGCGAAGGCCGAAGGCAGCGCCGCCAGCAGCCCCCAGCACGCCAGGTCCGGCCCGATCGCGCCCATGGCCAGAGCCAGGGCCAGCCCCAGCGCGGCGAGGGCGGCGATCGTCACGGCCAGGACCGCGCGGCGGCAGAGGAGGAGCATCCGTCCCATGCCGCCGATCCTGCCCCGGACGGGGTTGAGACCGGGTGAATCTCAGCCGGTGATCCCGGTGGCCAGGCGGTAGGCCTCGAGCTCCTCCGCGGTGAGGATGTAGATCCCGTCGGCGGGGGTCTCCAGCGCCGGGATCCGCAGGAGCGGGTCGACCCCCATCTCCTGCAGGTAGCGCATCGCCTCGGCCTCGCGCTCCTGCACCGCCGCGACGCCGACGAAAAGCGGCAGCAGCGCCGAGCTGTCGTAATAGGACTGGTGCACGCCGACCCGCGCCTCGGCCGAGACCTCGCGCGCGGTGCCGCCGGCCAGCATGTAGGGGCAGGCCGAGAAGCAGACCGCGCCCGCGACCAGCCGGGTCCCGAGCCCGCGCCGGCGGAGCTCGCGGCCGATCTCCAGCGCTTCGGCCACGAGGCCGCCGGGACTGTGCAGCAGCACCGCATCGGGCGGCTCCATCGCGTCGAGCCGCCGGACCAGCCGGGCGGCGGCGCCCTCGTCGATCGTGCCGGTCAGGCTCAGCAGCGTCGCGCCGTCGCGCGCCACCGTCTCGATCTGCAGGCTGTCGGGCAGCGGCCCGCCGCCGGGGCCGCCGGGGCGCATCGTGCCGGGCGCGGCGGGCAGCTCGGCCGGGCGGAAGCGCCGTGTCTGGTCGTCGGGCACCACCGGCTGGGCCGGGTCGAAGCCCGGCATCGCCCGCCGGGTCCAGCGGCCGGGCTCAAGGAGGCCCGAGGCCTCGATGACCACCGCCACGCCGATCAGCGCCTGCGCGGCGAGGCAGAAGGCCATGACCGCGCGGATGCCGGGACGGCGGCGGGCCGGGGCGGCCCCGCTCATTCGGCCCGCGGTCCGGCTGCGACCGGGACGAAGCGCGGCGGCGCGTCCTCTTCCCGATCAGGCCCGGCGGGCGCCTCTTCGGCTGCCGGGGCCGGCTCCGGCGCCTCCGCGGGCGGTTCCGCGGCGCGGTTGGCGCGGCCGCGCGAGGTCTCGATGTCCTCGAGCGCCCGCATCGCCGCGCGCAGATCGCCGATCGTCATCGATGCCTCCAGCCCCGAGCCGTCGCGCCCGCGCCGGATCGCCGCCTGGGTCACGGCGAGGACGAAGACCAGCACCGCGGGCAGCAGGTCGATGGCGATCGCCCCAGCCCAGGAGGGCGCGAAATTCCCGGCATAGCGGATCACCGCATCGGCGGCGCTGATCGGCGTGTAGGTGGTCTCGACCGGCTCGGGCAGGGCCAGCACCTCGGCCGCGGCGGCCTCCAGCGACTGCGCGCGGGCATCGAGCGCGCCGAGGATCTGGCCCAGCGTGCTCTGCTGGCCCGCGCGGATGTCCTCGGTCCGGCCGTCGAGCTCGGGCAGCACCACCGAGGCCGAGAGATCCTGCGCCGCGCGCTCCACCAGCGGCGCGACCGAGAGCTGGCGCAGCGATGTGATCACGCCGGCAAGCCGCACGGATTCCTCGGAAAACGTCACCGAGCGCGCCTGCACCGAGCCCTGTTCCACCAGGAGCGACCGCATCCGCCCGAGGATCGCGTTGCCCTCTTCGAACGCGGCGGCGATGGGCGCCTCCTGGGCGGCGATCTGGTCCTCCAGCGCGGCGAGTTCGGCCGATTTCTGGGTCAGCAGCCGGAAGACCGCGCCGCGCCCGGCCGTGCCCGAGAGGTTCCCGGCCTGCTCCTGCGCGCCCAGATCCTCGAAGAGCTGCCGCGCGCGGGCGACATCGCGGCCGAGCCCCTGGGCCAGCACGGCGTTTTCATGCGCGCGCTCCAGCGAGGACTGGTAGTCCTGCACGGTGCGCGCCAGATGCTGCTCGACCGCGGCGCTGCCGGCGAGGGCGGCGGCGTTCAGCCAGGAGGACATCGCCACGATCGCCATGCAGCCGAGCGCACCGGCGACCAGGAGCCCCAGCACGCTCTGCCCCGAGCGCATCGCCGGCAGGAGCCGCATCAGGTAGGACCAGAAGACGAAGATGCCGACCGAGACGGCGATCGAATAGGCCAGCGCCGCCAGCACGCTGAGCGCGTCGCTGCCGTCGAGAAGCTGGGTCACCCCGAGATAGGTGTAGATCCCCGAGGCCAGCGCCAGGATGCCGAGCGCGGCGGGGGTGAAGCTGTCGAGCCAGCGCAGATGCGCCTCCAGCTCGCGCGCCTCGCGCAGGTCGCGGCGCTCGTCCGGGGCGGTCTCCGCCCGGTCCTCGGATGCGGTCATCGGCAGATCCTTCCTGTCGGCTCCGGGGATCGGGTTGGAACCCCGGATCTAGATATGCAGGAAATCCGCTCTGTCCAGCGGGGGTCAGGTCACGCTTGCGATCCAGGCCGCGGCGGCGGCGGCGGCCTCCGCGATCAGCTCGGCCTGGCTCCGCCCGGTCACCCGCTTGCGCGGGGCGAAGTCGTGATTGCCGTCCTCGAGCCACGCCACGCTGATCTGCGGCGACAGCGCATAGGCGGCGACCTCCTCGCGGCTGCCGAAGGCGTCGCGGCTGCCCTGGCAGATCAGCGCCGGGGCGGACAGGCTTTCCAGATGGGCGGTGCGCAGCCGCTCGGGCTTGCCCGCCGGGTGGAAGGGATAGCCGAGGCAGAGCAGCCCGGCGATCGCGCCCTCCGCATGCAGCCGGTCCGCGGCGAGGCTCGCCACCCGGCCGCCCATCGACTTGCCGCCGATGAAGAGCGGCCCGGGACAGGCCAGCGCGGCGATGGCGGCGCGGAATTCCTGCTCCAGCGCCTCGACCTTGGGCGGGGGGCGCTTGCCGCCGCCGCTGCGCCGCTGGGCCATGTAGGCAAATTCGAACCGCGCCACCCGCAGGCCGTGCCCGGCCAGCGCCGCGGCCATGTCGGTCATGAAGCTGCTGTCCATCGGCGCGCCCGCGCCATGGGCCAGCAGCACCGTCGGCCGGTCCGGACCGTCTCCGTCGAAAAGGAATTCCATGCGCGGCCTCCGGGCCTTCTGGTCTGTCGCGCGCAGTCTCGCGGCCGGGCGGGGCAGGGGCAAGCGGGCAGTTCGGCGCGGACCCGGCCGGTCAGAGCGGCTTCGAGAGCAGGACGCCGCCGGGGGCCTGCGGGGCATAGCCGCGGCTTTCGTAGAAGCGCCGCGCGGTGGCCGTGCTTTCGAGGCGGCAGGCCCGGGCGCCCCCGTCCCGCGCGATCGCCTCCATCGCCGCAAGCAGCGCCGTGCTGACGCCCTGGAACCGCGCGTCGGGCCCGACATAGTTCAGCAGCACCGCGCCCGTCGCCTCCACCATGCCGATCCCGGCCATCCGGCCGCCGGTCTCGGCCACCAGAACGGCCGCATCCGGGCGCGCCAGCCAGCCGGCCCAGACCGCGACCGTCTTGTTGCCGAGCCAGCCCGCCAGCCGCTCCGCGTCATGGCCGTGATCGGCGGCGCAGAGCTCGGTGATCGAGCCGCGCAGCAGCCGCACCGCCGCCGGGCCGTCGGCAATGGTGCCGTGGCGGATCGTGATTGTCATGGCGCTCCCCTCTCGCTGCCGCGCGCGGACCATAGCCGCGCGCCGCCGCGCCGCAAGCCGCCCGGCGCCTAGACCGGCGGAGACCTGCCGCCCGCAAGGGCGTCCGCGCCGCTCTGGTCCTGCAGCCAGCGGACGAAGAGCGCCGCCTCGCGGCCGGGCCGGGGCGGGGTGAGCGCGACATAGTCCTGGCCGGAGGGGCAAAAGCCCATCGGCGCCACGAGCCGTCCGGCGGCGAGGTCGTCGCGGACCAGCACGAGCGGCGCGATCGCCATGCCGAGCCCGGCCACGGCGGCCTCGAGCAGGAAGTAGAAATGCTCGAATTCCTGGCCGCCCGCGGGCGCGGGCACCCCCGCCTGACGTGCCCAGCCGGTCCAGGCGTCCCGGCGGGTCGCGGTATGGAGGACCGGCAGGGCCGAGAGCGCCTCCCAGCCCGCCGGGGCGCCACCGGGCAGGAGCGCGGGGCTGAGCACCGGGCCGACCTCGTCGGCGAAAAGCCGCGTCACCTCCGCCGCGCCCCATCTGCCGGTGCCGACGCGGATGGCCGCATCGAGGCGCTGGCGGGCGAAATCCACCGGCCCGTCATCGGCAGTCAGCCGGACCTCGATTGCCGGATGGCGTTTCTGGAAGCCGAAGAGCCGCGGGATCAGCCAGCGCATCGTGAAGGTCCCGAGGCAGGAGACATCGAGCAGGCGGCGCTCGCGCTGCATCGCCCGGGCGACCGCCTCCTCGATCCCGTCGAAAGCCGCCTGCAGGGCCGGCTGCATGTCGAGCGCGGCCTGCGAGGGCACCAGCCGGTTGCGCGGCCCGTCGAAGAGCGCGACGCCCAGAAGCGCCTCCAGCCCGCGCACCTGGCGGCTGACGGCACCATAGGTGACGCCCAGCTCCTCGGCGGCCAGGGTCATCTGGCCATGGCGCAGCGTCGCCTCGAGGGCGCGCAGGGCAGTGAGCGGGAGCGTGCCGCGCTTCATGTGCGAAAATCTCACAAGACAGGCGAGAAACTATCGTTTTTCCAATTCTGGAAGCTCTGCCAGAAGAGCGCATGGCACATGAAAATTCAATCCGCATTGCGGTGCGGCGCGGTCCCTTGCGGGCGGCGCGCGCCGTTCTCCTGCGCTGGTCGCGCAACCTGCGCACGCGCCGCGCGCTGCGCCGCCTGCCGCCGGAGCGGCTCGGCGATCCCGGGCTCTGCCCCGCGGCCGCCGCCGCCGAGGCCGCAAGGCCGTTCTGGGGATAGCCGATGGAGCCGCATGTCTTCGCCGCTGTGCTGCTGGCGGCGCTTCTCCATGCCGGGTGGAACGCGCTGCTGAAGACCGGGCTCGACCGTGCCTCCGGCGTGCTGCTGCTGGCCCTGGTCCAGGCGGCGATCGCGCTGCCGCTGCTGCCCTTCATGCCCTTGCCCGCTGCGGCGGCCTGGCCCTGGATCGCCGCCGGGGCGGGGCTGCATGCGGGCTACAAGATGATGCTGGCCCGCGCCTATGACGCCGCCGATCTCAGCCAGGCCTATCCGCTGGCGCGGGGCTGCGCGCCGCTGATCGTGACGGCGGCGGCGGTGCTCGCGCTCGGCGAGACGCCGGGGCCGCGGGTGCTGGCGGCGATTGCGGCGATCTCGCTCGGCATCCTCGTCATGGCGGCGCGCGGCGGGCCCGCCGGGCGGATGGAGGGCCGTGCGCTGGCCTATGCCGGGGCGACGGCCTGCTTCACCGCAGCCTACACGCTGGCGGACGGGATCGGCGCACGGATCGCGGGCAGCGCCCCGGCCTTCGTGCTGTGGATGGCGCTCGGCGATGCCGTGCTGATGGCGGCCTGGGCGGGGGCGCGGCGCGGCCGCGCGGCCTTCGCGGTGCTGCGCCCGGCCTGGCGCAGCGGGCTGGCGGCCGGGGCGATGTCGCTCGGCTCCTACGGCATTGCGGTCTGGGCCTTCACCCGGGCGCCGATCGCCATGGTCGCCGCCTTGCGGGAATCGAGCATCCTCTTCGCCGTGGTGATCGCCGGGCTGGTGCTGCGCGAGCCGGTGGGACGCTGGCGATGGGCCTCGGCGGGGGCGATCGCCTGCGGCGTGGCGCTGATGAAGGGTTGAGCGCCGGGCTCACTCCGCTGCCCGGAGCGCCGCCGCCGCGGGCCGCGGCCAGCCGGTGGCGCCGAGCGGCCCGGCCTCGATGGCCGCCGCGGCCGAAGCCGCCAGTGCGTCCCGCCCCGCAGGCGCCAGCAGCGTCACCCCGCCCGGACGCCCGTCGCCGCGGGGACCGACGGGCACGGCGATGCCGCAGAGATCGAGCAGGTTGACGAAATTCGTGTAGCTGCCCAGCCGGGCATTGGGACCGACCGGGTCGGCGGCGTCCTCGGCCAGGGTGACGAAGGCGGGGATCGAGGGCACGCAGATCAGGTCGCAGCCCGCCATCGCGGTCTCGCAGGCGCGGCGCAGCTCCGCCAGGCGGTAGCGGTCGCGGAAGGCGTCGACCGCGCTGAACTGCGCCGCGCCACCGGCAATCCGGCGGATCACCGGCAGCAGCGTCTCCGGCGCCTCTGCCAGCCGGTCGCCGATGGCGGCGGCGCGCTCGGCCACCCAGGACCGCTCGTAGGGCAGCCGCGCCACCTCGTGGAACGGGCCGAAGCCGATCCGGACGATCCTTGCGCCAAGGGCGCGGAGCCGCCCGGCCGTCTCCTCCAGCATGCGGATCTGCCGCGGCTCGCAATGCGCCGCGAGGCTGTCCGCGTCGGGCAGGGCGATGCACAGGCCGGGGCGCAGCGCTCCGGGCTCTGCGGGCGGGACGGGGAAGCGGCGGGAGAAGCTGTCGGCCGGGTCGTAACCCGCGGCGGCGCAATGGATCTCCCAGGCGTCGGCGGTGCTCTGGGCGAAGACCGAGAGCGTGTCGAGCGTGCGGCAGGCCGGGACGAGGCCGCGGGTGGACCAGGCGCCGAGGCTGGGCTTCAGCCCGGCGATGCCGTTGTGCGCCGCGGGCACCCGGCCCGAGCCGGCCGTGTCGGTGCCGAGCGCGAAGGGCACGATCCCGCGGGCGACGGCCAGCGCCGAACCGGAGGAGGAGCCGCCCGGCACGATGGCGGGATCGAGCGCGTTGCGCGGCACCGGATAGGGCGTGCGCGTGCCGACGAGCCCGGTGGCGAACTGGTCGAGATTGGTCTTGCCGATGACGATCGCCCCGGCCGCGCGCAGCCGCGCCACGACCGCCGCATCCTCGGTCGCGACATGGGCGCTTGCCGGACAGGCGGCGGTGGTCGGCTGCCCTGCCACGTCGATATTGTCCTTCACCGCGAAGGGCATGCCCCAGAGCGGGCGGCCAAGGGGGGCGCCGAGCGCGCGCGCCCCGGCCAGCGCGGCCGCCCGGTCGGCATGAAGGAAGATGCCCGGATCGGCGGCGGCCTCCAGCCGGGCGAAGACCTCCTCGACGATTTCGGCGGGC
Source organism: Poseidonocella sp. HB161398 (assembly GCF_005870025.1). Taxonomy (GTDB): domain Bacteria; phylum Pseudomonadota; class Alphaproteobacteria; order Rhodobacterales; family Rhodobacteraceae; genus Mangrovicoccus. The sequence continues at coordinate 49,053 of NZ_VATA01000026.1, read as the reverse complement.
CGGGCGCCCGCGGCATAGGCGGTGCGCAGGGCGGGCAGGGTGAAGGGCAGGGATGACAGCATCTTGGACCTCTTTTTCGGTTCTCCCGGAAAGCGGGCAGGGTGCCCGGCCGGCCCGCATATGCGGGGCCGTCCGGCCGTTCGGATGCGAAAATGCCTGTCCGGGGTGTTTACAGGAATTGCCGGTTTGTCATCGTGGCGGTGCAAAACGGACACCGCCCCGGGCAAGGAGCCGGCATGAGACATCTCTACACCTTCCAGCTGATCGAGGCGGTCGCGCGGGCCGGGTCGATGCGCAAGGCGGCCGAGGACATGAACATCACCGCCTCGGCGCTGAACCGGCGGATCCGCGGCTTCGAGGCCGAATTCGGCTCGCCGCTCTTCGAGCGCCTGCCGAACGGGGTGCGGCTGAACCCGGCGGGCGAGCTCGTGATGCACTACTACCGCGCTTCGCGCTCCGAGCTGGTCCGGGTGCAGAGCCAGGTCGCCGACCTGGCCGGAGAGCGGCGGGGCCATGTCTCGATCGCCTGCTCGCAGGCGCTGCTGCCCTATTTCCTGCCCGAGGAGATGGCGCGCTACCGCGCCGGGCATCCCGGCGTGACCTTCTCGGTCAATGTGCGCGACCGCGCCCAGGTGGAGCAGGAGCTGGCCACCTACCAGAGCGACCTGGCGCTGGTCTTCGAGCCGATCTACCTCGTGGATTTCCAGGTGATCCGCATCCTTCCGCAGCCCGTCACCGCCATCCTGGCGGCCGATCACCCGCTGGCGGCGAAGCCCGAGCTGCGGCTGAGGGACTGCCTAGAGCATGTCCATGTCGCGCCCTCCAGCAGCTACGGCGTGCGCCATCTGCTGGATTTCGGCGCCAGGCGGATCGAGCGGCGGCTGAACCCGGTGGTGGAGACCGAGAGCTTCGACCTGATCCGCCACTATGTCCGCCACGAGCGCGCCATCGGCTTCCAGATCCCGATCGGCCTGCGCCCGCCCGCGGACGGCTCGGTCGTGTTCCGCCCGGTCGCCGAGCGCGACGTGCCCGCGGGCAGCCTGATCCTGGGCCAGATGCGCGGCCGCAGCCTGCCGGTCGCCTCGGCGCGCTTCTCCGAGCAGGTGGCCGCCCGCCTGGCCGCGCTGGCCGGCGAGACCGGCTGAGCCCGCCCCCGGATCCGGAGGCGTTGCCCGAAACGCACCGCCTTGCGGAAATCTTGGCAATTCTTCGTCCGCTCTCCCTCTGGCACGCTGGAGCCACGCCTTCAGAAACAGGAGAGACGACCATGACAGAGACTACCTCTTCCCCGTCCGCCTCCGGCGCCGCGGGGACAGATCCGCATGCCGACGTCATCTACCGGGTCGATGACAAGCCGGCCTTCGCCCCGGCGCTGCTGGCCGCGGTTCAGCACCTGCTGGCGGCCTTCGTCAATATCGTCGCCCCGGCCATCGTCATCGGCGCGGCGCTGGGGCTCGGTCCCTACGTGCCCTATCTGGTGGCGACCTCGCTCTTCGTGTCGGGCATCGCCACCTGGATCCAGTCGCAGCGCGTCGGGCCGGTCGGCTCGGGGCTCCTCAGCCTGCAGGGCACCAGCTTCGCCTTCGTCGCCGCGCTCATCACCTCGGGCAAGATCGCCCAGCAGGGCGGGGCGAGCTCCGAGGAGGTCCTGGCGACCATCTTCGGCGTGGCCTTCGTCGCCTCCTTCATCGAGATCGGCATCGCCTTCGCGCTGCCCTGGCTGCGCCGGATGATCACCCCGGTCGTCTCGGGCAGCGTCGTCGTGCTGATCGGCATGAGCCTGATCCTGGTCTCGATCCGCGACATCGGCGGCGGCGCGGGGGCCGAGAATTTCGGCAACGGCACCAATGTCGGCCTCGCCGCCTTCGTGATCGCCATCATCCTGGCCTGCCAGTTCTCGGCGAACAGCATGATCCGCGTCAGCTCGATCGTGATCGGCCTGGCCGCGGGCTGCCTGCTGGCGCTGCTGACCGGCAATGTCGCGGCGCCGGACTTCTCGGGCGTGCCGCTGATCTCTGTGCCGGTCCCGTTCCGCTTCGGCATCAGCTTCGACTGGGTGTCCTTCATCCCGGTGGCCTTCATGTTCATCATCACCTCGCTGGAGACGATGGGCGACATCACCGGCACCTCGCGGGTCTCGGGCGAGCCGACCGAGGGCCCGGTCTTCGAGGAGCGCGTCAGGGGCGGCGTGCTGGCCGACGGCGTCAACTCGGTGCTGGCCGCGGCCTTCGCCACCTTCCCCAACACCACCTTCAGCCAGAATACCGGCGTGGTGCAGCTGACCGGCGTCGCCAGCCGCCATGTCGGCCGCTACATCGCGGTGATCCTGGTGATCCTCGGGCTCTTCCCGGTGCTGGGCGCCGTGCTGCAGCAGATCCCGCGCCCGGTGCTGGGCGGGTCGACCTTCGTGATGTTCAGCCTGATCGTGGTCTCGGGCATCCGGATCATCGGCAGCCAGCATCTGGGCAAGAAGGAGACGATCACCGTCGCGCTGTCGGTGGGCGTGGGCCTCGGCGTGCAGCTGCTGCCCGAGGTGCTGAGCTTCCTGCCGCCGCTCTGGCGCCAGATCTTCAGCTCGGGCATCACCACCGGCGGGCTGACCGCGGTGCTCTGCGGTGCGCTCCTGCCGGAGATGCGCACCCCCCGCGAGGCGGCCAAGCTGGCCTACGAGGAGGCCTGACCGGCCGGAGGACGCAGGGACTTGCCGGGTGCGCGCGGCAGGTCCCGGGAGGCGCGGCGGGCTCAGCGGCCCCGCCGCGCCTCCCGTTTCAGAGCCATTTCAGCCCGAAGAGCTCCTTGATCCCCGAAAGCGCGAAGACCGGCAGCGCGGCCACGGCGGCGGCGCCCAGAAGATGCGGCAGGTCGACCGGCGCAGTGCCCAGCACGAGATGTCCGAAGCCGGTGTAGATCGCCCCGAGCGACAGCAGGACCGAGCCCGCGACCGCCATCAGGAGCTGCCGGTTGCCGAAGGGCGAGCGGCGGAAGAGGGTCGAGGTCGTGCGCGCGTCGAAGATGTGCCAGATCTGCCCCGAGATCAGCGTGACGAAGGCCAGCGTCTGGGCATAGGCCTCTGCCGCGCCTGCCCCGAGGCTGGTGGAGAAGACCCAGAAGGAGGTCGCGCCGATCGCCAGGCCGCGGATCAGGATGCGCTCCTTCATGCCCTCGCCGAACATCGAATGGTCGCGCGGCCGCGGCGGGCGGGCCATGACGTTCTCCTCCTCCGCCTCGAAGCCGAGCGTCAGCGCGGGCATCCCGTCGGAGACGAGGTTCACCCAGAGGATCATCAGCGGCGTGATCGGCATCACCGGATGCTCGCCCATCAGCAGGAAGGCCAGCAGGATGACCGAGACCTCGGCCACGTTGGCGGTCAGCGCCTGGCGGACGAATTTCAGGAGGTTGTCGTAGATCCGCCGCCCCTCGCGCACCGCGCCGACGATGGTGGAGAAGTTGTCGTCCAGCAGGATCAGCGCCGAGCTGTCCTTGGCGACCGAGGTGCCGGTGATCCCCATGGCGACGCCGATATCCGCGGTCCTCAGCGCGGGCGCGTCATTCACCCCGTCCCCGGTCATCGAGGCGACCTCGCCGGTCTGCTGCAGCGCGCGCACGATCCTCAGCTTGTGCTCGGGGGTGACGCGGGCGAAGACCGCGGCCTTCGGCACCGCGGCCTCGAGCGCGGCATCGTCCATCTGGTCGAGCTCGGCGCCGGTATGGACGGTCTGCGACAGCTCGGTGCGGATGCCGATCGCCTCGGCGATGGCGCTGGCGGTGACGGCATGGTCGCCGGTGATCATCACCGTGCGCACGCCCGCCGCGTGGGCCTCGGCCACCGCGGTCCTCACCTCGGGCCGCGGCGGGTCCATGATCCCGTGGATCCCCAGAAGCACGATCTGCTGCTCGGGATCGGCATGGTCCAGCTCGCCCGGGACGATCCGGCGATAGGCGATGGCCAGCGTCCGGAGCGCGTCGCGGCCGAAGCCCGCGATCACCTCCTCCACCTCGGCGCGCCGCGCGGGATCGAGCGGCACCTCTTCGCCCGCGAGCCGCAGATGGGTGGCGCGGCGCAGGATCACGTCGGGTGCGCCCTTGGCCGAGAGGAACTCGTCCCCGCCCGGCACGCGGATATGCAGGCTCATCATCTTGCGGGTGCTGTCGAAGGGAAAGGCCGAGAGCTTCTCGACCCCGCCCGCCATCATGCCGTCGCGGGTGATGCCGACCTTGGCGGCGGCCACGACCAGCGCGCCGTCGGTCGGATTGCCCTGGATCGCCGGGCGGCCCTCGGCCTCGGTCAGCACCGCGTCATTGCACAGCGCCGAGTTCATCAGCATGTGGCGCAGGTCCTTCTCGGCGGCGATCTCCGCCTCCGTGCCGTCCTCGGCAAGGAAGGCGCCCTCGGGCGCAAATCCCTGGCCGGTGACGCTCCAGTGCCGCCCGCCGGCCCAGAGCTGCATCACCTGCATCTGGTTCTGGGTCAGCGTGCCGGTCTTGTCCGAGCAGATGACGGAGACCGAGCCCAGCGTCTCCACCGAGGAGAGCCGCCGCGCCAGCGCGTTCGAGCGCACCATCTTCTGCGAGCCGAGCGTCAGCAGGATCGTCACCACGGTCGGCAGCCCCTCGGGGATCGCCGCGACCGAGAGCGAGATCGCCGTGCCCAGCATGTCGGTCAGCGGCATGCCCTTGATGACGCCGATGCCGATCACCATCGCCACCGTCACCAGCGCCATCACGATCAGCACATGCGACAGCGCGTCGACCTTCTGCTGCAGGGGCGTCTTCGGCTCCTTCGCCGCCGCCATCAGCCCGGCGATATGGCCGACCTCGGTGTCCATGCCGGTGCCGGTGGCCAGGCCGATGCCGCTGCCATTGGTGACGATGGTCGACATGAAGCCCATGTTCAGCCGGTCGGCCAGCACCGCACCGGCCTCATCAAGCACGCCGTCATGCTTGTCGACCGGCTCGGATTCTCCGGTTAGCGCGGCCTCGTCGATCTGCAGCCGGTGCGCCTCGAGAAAGCGCAGGTCGGCCGGGACGATGTCGCCCGCCTTCAGCCGGACGATGTCGCCCGGGACGATGGCGGCGGCCGGGATCTCCTGCCAGCTGCCGCGGCGCAGCACCAGCGCGCCGGGGGCGGCCATCTCGCGCAGCGCCGCCAGCGAGCGCTCGGCGGAGTATTCCTGCCAGAAGGAGATCGCGGCATTGAGGAAGACGATGACGGCGATGGCGACGGTGTCGATCAGATGACCGGTGACCGCCGAGATCGCGGCGCCGCAGAGCAGGATGATCAGCAGCGGATTGAGGAACTGGCGCAGGAAAAGCTTCCAGGGCGGCTCGGCGGCGGTCTCGGCCAGCCGGTTCTCGCCATGCAGGTCCAGCCGCCGCGCGGCCTCCGCCTCTGCCAGCCCGGTTCCTGCATCGCTTCCGGCCGCGGCCAGCAGCGCGGCGGCGGGGACGGTCCAGGGCGGCGCGGCGCCGGCCCCGCTTTCGGCAAGCTCGATATCCTCCATGGCAGGTCTCCCTTATCCGCGCTGCGGAACCGATGCGGTCTGCCGGATGCTAACGAGCCCCCGGCGAGTCGCGGAAAGGGGCGAATCGTCCCGGCGGCGGGGTTTCCCCCGCGGCCTGACGCTAGGTCCATGCGCGCCCTCCCGCGCGCCCGGCGCCGATATTCAAAACCGGGCTTGCGTCGGACGGCGGGGCAGGGATCTACTGCAGGTAGCGGACCCCGGCAGCGTTGCCGCATGAAAGGCGACTGCAGCATGACCGGATCGCGCTGGATTCTCGGCTTGAAAGGAAGACAAATGGCTAGGGTTTCTTGGATCGCTGCGGCCTGTGCCCTCACGGCACTCTCGGCATGCGGCCAGTCCGATGGCGAACGCGCGCTGACCGGCGCGGTGATGGGGGCGGCAGCCGGGCAGGTCATCGCCGGCGACGCGGCAACCGGCGCGCTGCTCGGCGGTGCCGCGGGCGCGACCTGCCGCAGCCTGGGCACCTGCCCGAACAACTGATCCCGGTGCGGCAGGCCGGTCCTCCCGGCCTGCCGCCTGCCTGCTAGACGGCCGGGCGGCGGTGCCCGGTGGCCTGCTCGTAGGCATGGGCGCAGCGGATCAGCTCCGCTTCGCTCCACTGGCGGCCGAGGAAGATCAGCTCGAAGGGCGCGCCCGAGGCATAGTAGCCCGCGGGCACGGTGATGCCCGGGATGCCCGCGATGTTCAGCTCGCCCACCGTGGTTTCCAGGATCGCGTCGCCCGAATGCAGCTCCGGCAGCTCGCGCAGCATCTGCGGATAGGCCAGCGCGTCGAGCTCGTGGCGGGCGAAGACCTCGTCGAGCAGCGCCAGGTAGCGGGCCTTGAGCGCGGTGAAGGCCGGCATCGCCGGCGGTGTCCCGGGCGATTTCATCGCTTCGACGAAATCCGGCAGCTCGTTGAGATAGCCCAGGATCGCGCCCTTGGCGAAGGGATCCTCCGCGCTGGTGGCGGCGACGAACTCGTCCCAGGTCTTCAGCGCGGCATCCGGCCCGAGGCGGCGCAGGTAGCAGGTCATGTCCCAGGCGATGGATTCCAGCCCCCGCCCGTCGAAGAACGGCGTGCCCGGGGTCACTTCGCGCAGGCTGGCGAAATCCGTCCCGGCGAAGGGATCCTCGACCAGCACCGCACCGGCCGCGACCAGCTCGGTCTTGGCCCGCTCGTAGAGCGCCGCGGCCTCTTCCGACAGCGCATCCGGGCGCCAGCCGGGACCGTAGAGGCCGATCCGCTTGCCCTTCAGCCCGTCGCGCGACAGCCCCGCCGCATAGCCGCCCGCCGGGATCCGCCCGACCGAGGCCAGGGTCTTCGGATCCTCGGTGGTGAAGCCCGCCAGCACGTCGAGGCAGAGCGCGGCATCTTCCACGTTGCGCGCGATCGGCCCGACCACGTCGCGGTTGCCCGACAGCGGCACCACCCCGGCATTCGGGACCAGCCCGATGGTCGGCTTGATGCCGACGAGCCCCTGCGCCGAGGCCGGGTTCTGGATCGAGCCGCCGGTCTCCTCGGCGAGGCCGACGACGCACATATGCGCCGCGACCGCCGCCGCGGTGCCCGCGCTCGAACCGCCGGGCGCCCGGCTCTCGATCGCGGGGTTGATCGTCGGGCCGGCCCAGCTGTCATTGGCGTGGGTGCCGGTCCAGCTGAGGATCGGGACGTTGGTCTTGCCGAGGATCACCGCATCGGCGGCGCGCATCCGCGCCACGACCGGGCTGTCGCGCTCGGGCATCAGGTCGACCCCGCCCGAGGCGGCATGCAGCAGCCGCCAGCCCGCGGTGGAGGGAAAGCCCTTCATGTCCATCGGATCCTTGACCACGACCGGCACGCCGGCCAGCGGGCCGAGCGCCTCGCCCGCGGCGCGGCGGCGGTCGATCTCGCGCGCGGTCTCCAGCGCCTCGGGGTTCTCGAAGATGATGGCGTTGTACCGGCCGTTGACGGCCGCCACCTGCGCCAGCGCGGCCTCGGCCAGCGCCTCGGCGGTGAAGCGGCCCGAGGCCAGCCCCTCGCGGATCGCGGTGATGGTCAGCCCGCCCAGCATCTCGGGCGCGATTGCGGCGGTCGGATCGAGCGTCTCGCTCATCGGTGGGTCCTTTCCCGGCGCCGGGCACGGCGCCGTCCTGGCCGCCGGAGAGGCTCCGGGGCATCTGGTGGAGACTGGCAGCCGCAAGCGGACAGGACCTGCGCGGAGAGATCCGGCGGGCGCGGGCTGCGGCATATGGAAGGGGGCTGACAGCGCTGTCAGGGGGCCGGGCGGCCCTTGGTGCGCATCCTCGGATGCAGGCCTCCGGTGGCCCGGGATCGTCGCCCAGGGGACCGGAACGCGGCGATCCTGCGCCGGGACCCCGGGACGGTCAAGATCGAAAATGAAAATGCCGCAGCGTGCCGCGCCGCGGCGCCAAGCCGTTTGACAAAGCCCGCGGCTTGCCCTTTTCTCGGCGCGAAACCTTGAGCAGGGCGGCTCTCTTCCGGACATCCATGTCCGGACGGGGCCGCCCTTTGCTTTTTTGCAGATGATGGGATGACGAAGTGACCTCCGAGGAAACCTGGCCGATCGGCGTCGTGATGTCCGAGACCGGCGTGACCGGAATGGTCGAGAGGACGCAGGTCGCGGCCGTGAAGCTGGCCGTGGCCGAAATCAATGCCGCGGGGGGCGTGCGCGGGCGGCCGGTGGTGCCGCTGTTCCGCGACCCGGCCTCGACGCCCGCGCGCTACCGCGACCTGACGCTGGAACTCTGCCGCGACCACGGGGTCCGGGTGATCTTCGGCGGCCACATGTCGAGCACGCGCAAGGCGATGCTGCCGATGGTCGAGGCGCAGAACGCGCTGCTTTTCTACCCGACCCTCTACGAGGGGTTCGAATACTCGCGCCACTGCATCTATACCGGCGCGGCGCCGAACCAGAATTCCGTGCCGCTGGTCGACTACCTCTTCGGCACCTTCGGGCGGCGGCTGCTGCTGATCGGATCGGACTATGTCTATCCCTACGAGTCGAACCGGATCGTCGGCGATCTCTTCCGCTCCAAGGGCGGCGAGATCCTGGGCGAGACCTACGTGCCGCTCGACCTGCGCGGCGAGCATGTGGCGCGGCTTCTCGACCTGGTGCGCGAGACGCAGCCCGACATGATCTACTCGACCCTGGTCGGCGACGGGATCGTGCGCTTCTACGAGGCCTACCGCGCGGCGGGCTTCGATCCCGAGACCCTGCCGATCGCCAGCCAGTCGACCTCGGAGGTGGACGTGCTGCGGATGGCGCCCGGCACGGCGGAGGGCCATGTCATCGCCGCGCCGTTCTTCGATTCGCTCGACACGCCCGCGGCGGCGGAATTCACCCGCGCCTTCCACGCGGCAACCGGCGGCGCGCTGCCGGTCACCGCCCCGGCCGAGGCCGCCTATTTCTCGGTCCATCTCTATGCCCGGGCGCTGGCGCTGGCGGGCGAGGACGGGATCGACCGGCTGCTGCCGGCGCTCTACGAGGTGGAATACGAGGCGCCGCAGGGCCCGGTGCGGGTCGACCGGCTGACCAACCACACCCATCTGTGGCCGCGCGTGGCGCGGATCCGCGAGGGCGCCCCCTACGAGATCGTCAGCGCGCCGAAGCGGCGCGTGCCGCCCGATCCCTACCTGATCGAGATCGTCGGCGACGAGGAGGCCGCGGATCCGCTCGCGGCCGCCGGAAACTGAGGAGGCGCGCCGGATGTCCTCCGCCTTCCTGAAGGAACTGCGCAACCTGTCCGTCGTGGTGCTGCATCCCATGGACGAGGAGGGGATCGCGCTGACCGACCACCTGCGGCGGATCGGCTGCTCGCCCCAGCTGGTCTGGCCGGTGCCCGAGCGGCTGCCCGCGCGCACCGACATCCTGATCCTCGCCATCGAGGACCATGCCCGCGAGGATCTGCGCCGCTTCCTGCGCACCATCCCGAACCCGGCGCCCACCATCCTGGCGATCGTCAGCTACGAGAACCCCGCGACGCTGCAGCTGGTGCTGGAAAGTGGCGCGATGGCGGTGCTGAGCCGGCCGATCAAGCCCTTCGGGCTGCTCACCAACCTGGCGATCACCCGCAATGTCTGGAAGCAGAACCAGCAGCTCGCCCGCGACGCGCGGCGCTACAAGCGCAAGGTGATGGGCGACCAGATGGTGCTGCGCGCCAAGACGATCCTGATGGCCGGGGAGGGGCTGAGCGAGGACGAGGCCCATCGCGAGCTGCGCGCCCGCGCCATGAAGCGGCGCATCGCCATCGAGATCATGGCCCGCGAAATGGTCGAGGCGCATGACGCCGCCATGCCCGGATCGGGGGCCGGCGCAAAAACTTGAAGCCGGGCCGGCAATGGGCCTTGTCCTTCGGGGACCCGTTGCGCTAGCCTTCCTCCATCCCGGGCTGGTCCCCAGTTTTGGCCATCAGCCCGGACGGCGCCGCAAGGCGCCCTGCATAGGCAAAGACGCCCGCATCGGTCCCGGCAGGGGCCATGCGGGCGTTTTGCGTTCGACAATGCTGTCGGCCTCCAGAACCGCTCTTTCCGCGCCCGAGCGCCCGTGCCCCCGCTGTTCCGCGGGGCCGGTTCCCGTGCGCCTTCAACAGGGAAACAGACATGAAACTGAACCGCCGCAAGTTCCTGGCCACCACTGCCACCGCCTCTGCCGCGCTCGCCGCGCCGGGCTATCTGCGCCAGGCGATGGCCGCCGGAGATCCGATCAAGGTCGGCGCGCTCTATTCGCAGACCGGCGGGCTTTCCGTTGTCGAGAAGATGCTGGCCGCGGGCGTCCGCATGGCCGCCGAGGAGATCAACGCCCAGGGCGGCGTGATGGGCCGGCCGATCGAGGTGGTGGTCGAGGACGGCGCCTCCGATCCCAAGACCTATGCCGAGAAGGCGCAGAAGCTGGTGATCCGCGACCGCGTCTCCACCGTCTTCGGCTGCCACACCTCGGCCTCGCGCAAGGCCGTGCTGCCGATCTTCGAGCGCCGCAACGCCATGCTGTTCTACCAGACCCATTACGAGGGCTTCGAATGCTCGCCGAACGTGGTCTATTCGGGCGCCGTGCCGAACCAGCAGCTGGGCAACTACATCCCCTGGATTCTCGAGACGCTGGGCAAGAAGAAGGTCTTCATCGTCGGCTCGAACTACGTCTATCCGCGCGAGATGGCGAAGGTCTCGAAAGGCCTGATCGAGGCCGGCGGCGCCGAATGGGTGGCCGACGAGTACCTCGAGCTCGGCCATTCCGAATGGGCGGTGATGGTCAACAAGATCAAGGAATCGGGCGCCGACGTGGTGCTGTCGAACGTGGTCGGCGACTCGATCATCTCCTTCTACCGCGAGTTCATCAACCAGGGCCTCAGCCATGAGGAGATCCCGATCTGCGCCACCGTGACCTCGGAGATCGAGATCGCCGCGATGGGGCCGGAATACGCGGCCGGCAGCTACACCTCCTTCCCCTATTTCATGTCGCTCGACACCCCGGCGAACAAGAGCTTCATCGAGCGCTACCGCGCCTTCGTCGGCGATCCCAAGGCCACGACCTACCACTCGCTCGAAGCGGCCTATTTCCAGGTCTTCCTGTGGAAGCAGGCGGTCGAGGCCTCGGGCGACATCACCGCGGAGGCGATCCGCGAGGGCGTGCGCGGCCAGGAATACGCGGCGCCGGGCGGCAACGTGAAGATTGACGAGGACAACCTGCACTGCTGGCTGACCCCGCGGATCGGCCAGTGGCAGGCGGACGGCCAGTCGAAGGTCGTCGACGAATACCCCGAGCCGATCAAGCCGCTGCCCTATGCGGCCTATGGCGAGACCGCGGACAACCTCTTCTGCACCCGCGAAGGGCTCGACAGCTCCAAGCTCTGAACCGCGCCTCCGCCCGCATCCCCGGCGGGGTGCGGGCCCCTTCACGACAAGGAGACAGTTGACGTGGTCGACATCCTGTTCATCGGGCTCTCGCTCAGCTCGATCCTGCTCTTGGTGGCGCTCGGCCTGGCCGTGACCTACGGCGCCATGGGCATCATCAACATGGCCCATGGCGAGATGGTCATGATCGGCGCCTATACCGCCGTGATGGCCAAGATCTGGCTCGGGCTCGGGCTGATCGCCGCGATCCCGCTGGCCTTCATCGTCACCGCCCTGGCGGGGCTCGCGATCGAGCGGCTGGTGGTGCGCCGCCTCTATGGCCGCCTGCTCGACACGCTGCTGGCCACCTGGGGCATCGCCATCCTGCTGCAGCAGGCGATCCGGCTGGAATTCGGGCTGAGCTTCTTCGGCATCCATGTCGAGGGGCTGGGCTCGGGGCTGCAGAACGTGCCGGTGCCCGCCGCGCTGCAGGGCACGCTGCGGCTCTTCGGCCATGACTTCAACGCCTACCGCATCTTCATCGTGGCGATGACCGCGGCCCTGGCGCTGGCGACCTGGGTGGTGATGTACCGCACGGCGCTCGGCATGAAGGTCCGCGCGATCATCCGCAATCCCGAGATGGCCGCCGCCTGCGGCATCGACGTCAAGCGCACCAACGCGCTGACCTTCGCGCTCGGCTCGGGGCTCGCGGGCGTCGCGGGCGTGCTGATGGCGGGGTTCAAGACCGTCGCTCCCGACATGGGCGCCACGCTGGTCGTCGACGGCTTCATGGTGGTGGTCACCGGCGGCGTCGGCAGCCTTCTGGGCACCGTCGCGGCCTCGGGCCTCCTGGGCGAGTTCAACGCGCTCGTCGCCATGGTCTCGAACGACATCATCGGCCGCGCCGCGGTCTTCGCCGTGGTGATCGGCGTCATCCTTCTCAAGCCCGCCGGGCTCTTCACCTTCAAGGGGCGCTGACATGGCCGGACCTCTGACCAACTACCGCTTCTGGGCCTATGCCGGTTTCGCGATCCTGCTTCTGGCCCTGCCGCTCGTCGGCGACGAATTCTGGCTGAACCGCGTGGCCAAGTACCTCTGCTACGGCATGCTCGGCGCCGCCGTGGCGCTGACCTGGGGCTATGCAGGCGTGCTGAACCTGGGGCAGGGCCTGTTCTTCGGCATCGGCGCCTATGCGATGGCGATGGCGCTGAAGCTGAAAAGCTACACCTCGCTGCAGCAGGGCTCGGACCAGCCGGTGCCGGATTTCATGCTGTGGAACGCCCAGCCGGGCGCGCCGACGGAGCTGTGCTGCATCACGCCCGGATCCTGGATGTGGCTGCCCTTCCAGTGGCAGTGGACCGGCGTCATCGTCGCCGTCGTCCTGCCCGCGATCCTCGCCGGGATCATGGGGCGGATCATCTTCGGCCAGCGCATCTCGGGCGTCTTCGTGTCGATCATCACCCTGGCGCTGGTCCTGCTGGTGCGGCTCGTCGTGACCGATGCCCAGCCGCTGACCAACGGCTTCAACGGGCTGACCGACCTGGGCTGGCTCACCGTCTTCGGCCATGAGTTCGACCCCTATGCGAAAGGCACCTACTACCTCGTGGCAGTAGCGCTGATCCTGGTGCTCGGCCTGTCGCGGCTGCTGGTGGCGACGCGGGCGGGGACGATCCTGCAGGCGACGCGCGACAGCGACACCCGCGCGCTCTATCTCGGCTATGACGTGCCGGCCTACCAGACGTTCTTCTTCGCCGTCTCGGCGGCGATCGCGGGGCTCGCGGGCATGCTCTATGTGATCGTCTCGGAATTCGCCTCGCCGTCCTTCCTGGAGCTGTCCTTCTCGATCACCATGGTGGTCTGGGCGGCCGTGGGCGGGCGCGGCTCGATCCTCGGTGCGGCCGTGGGCGCGATCCTGATCAACATGATCGAGGCGCATGTCTCCGAGACCGAGTCGCTGGTCGAGGCCTGGAAGGCGATCATCGGCCTCTTGTTCGTCGTGACCGTCATCTACCTGCCCAAGGGGCTCGCGGGCTTCGCGCATGAGCGGATCGCCCGCCTCGCCGGGCCGCGCGCGGCGCTGCAGCTGAAAGAGGAGGCCGGGCAATGACCGCTGCCTTGATGCTTGACGGGCTGGCCGTCGATTTCTCGGGCTTCCGCGCGGTGGACGGCGTGTCCATGGCGGTGGAGCAGGGCGAGCTGCGCGTGCTCCTGGGCGCCAATGGCGCGGGCAAGACGACGCTGATGGACCTGATCTCGGGCAAGACCCGGGCGACCGAGGGCAAGGTGCTGGTCCAGGGGCGCGACGTGACCGGCCTGCGCGAGCACCGCATCGCCCGCGCCGGCGTGGGGCGGAAGTTCCAGATCCCCTCGGTCTTCTCCGGCCTCACCGTGCGCCAGAATCTCGAGGTCGCGCAGTCGAAGCGCCCCTCGGTCTGGTCGAACCTGCGCTTTGCCCTCGGCATGTCCGAGAAGGCGCGGCTCGGCGAGGTGCTGGAGCTGATCGGGCTCGAGGCCGAGGCGGAGCGCGAGGCGGGGCTTCTCAGCCACGGCCAGACGCAATGGCTGGAGCTGGGGATGCTGATGATCCAGGACGCCTCGGTGATCCTGCTCGACGAGCCGACCGCGGGGATGACCCAGGGCGAGACCGCCAAGACGGCGGAGATCATCAACCGGCTGAAGGGGCGGCACACGCTCCTGGTGGTCGAGCACGACATGGCCTTCGTGCGCGACATCGCCGAGCGGATCACGGTGCTGCATCTGGGCCGCGTGCTGGCCGAGGGCAATGTCGCCTTCATCGAGAACCACCCGGAGGTGAAGGCCGCCTATCTGGGCAAGCAGGGGATCGCCTGATGCTGGAACTGGTCAATCTGGACGGATATTACGGGCGCTCCCGCGCGCTGGAGGGCATCGACCTGTCGATCCCCAAGGGCGAGATCACCGGCATTGCGGGCCGCAACGGCACCGGCAAGACGACGCTCCTGAAGACGATCATGGGGCTGACCGAGGCGAAATCGGGGCAGATCCTGATCGGCGGCGCGGATTACGCAAGGCGCCCGACGCATGAGCGGGCCCGCGCGGGCATCGCCTATGTGCCGCAGGGCCGGGGGATCATCCCGGAATTCACCGTCCGCGAGAATATCGTGATGGGCGGTTTCGCCAACCGCGCCGGGCGGCGCGAGGTCCCCGGCATCGTGCCCGAGCTCTTCCCCTACCTGGCCGAGAACATGCACCGCCCCGGCGGCGTGCTCTCGGGCGGGCAGCAGCAGCAGCTGGCCATCGCGCGGGCCCTGGCGGCGGAGCCCGACATCGTGCTGCTCGACGAGCCGAACGAGGGCATCCAGCCCTCGATCGTCGAGGAGATCGAGGCGGTGATCCTGCGGATGCGCGACCAGCTCGGCCTGACGGTGATCCTGGTGGAGCAGAATATCGGCTTCCTGCGCCGCGCGGCCAGCCGCTTCGCCATGCTGGAGAAGGGCCGGATCGCCTGCTCGGGTCCGATCGCCGAGCTGACCGACACGGTCGTCGAAACCTATATGACGATCTGATCCCCGCGGGCGGCGCGGCCCAGATGCCGCGCCACCGCCGCCAGAACTTCGGCGGGGCGTTCCTCGGCCAGGAAATGCCCCGCCTCGACCGCCTGGCCTTCCGCCTGCGGGAACCAGGCGCGCCAGGTCGCCACCGGATCGAGATGATGCGCGACCACGCTGCGGCTGCCCCAGAGCACCAGGCAGGGAATGTCGACCTGGCGGCCCAGATCGGCGCGGTCATGTTCCAGATCCACGCCCGCCGCCGCACGGTAGTCGCCGCACCAGGCCGCCACCACCGAGGGCGTCGCCGCCGCGCGTTCGTACTCCGCCATCGCTTCCGGCGCGAAGGTCTCCACCGGGCCCGACAGCCCCGCCAGGACGGCATGCAGGAACGCCACCGGCGCGGCATTGACCAGTTTTTCGGGCAATCCGCCCGGCTGGGCGAGAAATGTCCAGTGATAGTAGCGGATCGCCAGCCAGTCATCCATCACCCGCCAGACATCGAGCGTCGGCAGGATGTCGAGCAGCGCGACCGAGCGCAGCGCCGCGGGATGGTCGAGGGCCATGCGATGCGCGGTGCGCGCGCCGCGGTCATGGGCGACGAGGTCGAAGCGGTCATGCCCCAGATGCCGCATCAGCGCGACCTGGTCCGCCGCCATGGCGCGGAAGCTGAAATCGCCGTCATGGCAGAGCGAGCCGCCATAGCCGCGCAGATCGGCCAGCACCACGCGGTGGCTCTGCGCCAGCACGGGCGCGAGCGGCGCCCACATCGCCTGGGTCTGCGGATAGCCGTGAAGCAGCAGCAGCGGATCGCCGCTGCCGCCCGTGCGCACGCGGATCCGCGCGCCGGGAAGCTCGACCGCGGTCTCCTCGAAGCCCTCGAACATGGCGCCCTCCTCCTGCCGGTCCCTGCACCGCAGGAAGCCACGGAACCGGCCGGCGGGGAAGACCGGCATGGCGGCGCAGGCGGGGCGCCGCCGCCCGGGCTCAGCCGAGGATGTTGAAGCCCGGCCCGTAGGGATAGCCGGTGATGTTCTCGGCGCCGTCCTCCGTCAGGATCAGGATGTCATGCTCGCGGTAGCCGCCCGCGCCGGGCTGTCCCTCGGGGATGGTCAGCATCGGCTCCATCGAGATCACCATCCCGGGCTCCAGCACGGTGCCGATATCCTCGCGCAGCTCGAGCCCGGCCTCGCGCCCGTAATAGTGGGAGAGCACCCCGAAGGAATGGCCGTAGCCGAAGCTGCGGTACTGCAGCAGCCCGCGTTCCTCGAGGAAGCCGTTGATCGCCGCCGTCACCCCGTCGCAGCTCGCCCCGGGCTTCAGCAGCGACATGCCGAATTCATGCGCGGCGACATTGGCCTCCCAGATTGCCAGCGAGGCGGCATCGGGCGCGCCTGCGAACATCGTCCGCTCCAGCGCGGTGTAGTAGCCCGAGATCATCGGGAAGGCGTTCAGCGACAGGATGTCCCCGGGCGCGATCTGCCGCGCGGTCACCGGGTTATGGGCGCCGTCGGTATTGATCCCCGACTGGAACCAGACCCAGGTGTCGCGGTACTCGGCCTCCGGAAAGCGCCGGGCGATCTCCAGCTCCATCGCGTCGCGCCCGGCCATCGCCACGTCGATTTCCCGCGCGCCGGGCCGGACCGCGTCGCGGATCGCATAGCCCCCGGCATCGGCCACCGCCGCGCCCTGGCGGATCAGCGCCAGCTCGGCCGGGGATTTGCGCATCCGCTGGGACATCGCGGCCGGGGCGATGTCGGCGCATTCCGACGGGGCGAGAAAGCTGTCGAACAGCGCCTTCTGCGCCAGCGTCATGTGGTCGGCCTCGTAGCCGAGGCGCCGCCCCGTGCCGGTGACCGAGCGGATCGCCCGCCAGTAGTTGTCCCGCTGCCAGTCGGTATAGGTCAGGTTGTCGCCATGGCTGCGCCGCCAGGGCTGGCCGGCATCGATGCCCGCGCTGACCGTGACGCTGTCCTGTTGCGTGACGACCAGCCCGTAGGGGCGGCCGAAGCTGCAATAGAGGAAGCCCGAAAAGTAGGCGATATTGTGCATCGAGGTGAAAAGGCAGGCCTCGAGCCCGTCGCGGGCCATGGCGGCGCGAAGGCGCGCAAGCCGCGCGTCGTATTCGGCCGGGTCGAAGGGCAGGCTGCGGCTGCCCTGGTGCAGGCGGTAGAAATCGGGACGGTCCATTCGCATCATCCTCTGTCTGGACGAAGCCGCGCGGGGATCTCCCTCGCCGCGGCAACGGCAAAGCGGGATCCCGGCGTTCAGGATGGGGGAAGGGGCCCGCAGGATGCGGCGGCGACGCCATCGCCTGCCCCGGAGCCGAGACTGGCCGAAGCCGCGCCCCCGGGCAAGGGGATTTCCGCCGCCCCCCGCGACAGGCGGCCGGTTTGACCGCCCTGGCGCGATCTGCAAACTGCCCGGGATCGGGCCGGGCGCCCGGGAGGGTGTCATGACCAGGCAGACAGCCGGGGGAAATCGCCGGGCAGGGCGCGCCGCTGCGCTGCTCCTCGCGCTGGCGCTGCCTTGCGGGGCAGGGGCGGAGACGCTCAAGATCGGCGTGCTCGACTATCTGGGTTCCGGGCATTCCCGGACCCATTGGGAGCCGACCCTGCAGGCGCTGCGCCGGGCGCTGCCCGGGCATGGCGTCGAGCTGCAGGCGCTCGGGCTCGCCGCGCTCGATGCGGCGCTGGCAGAGGACCGGCTGGATTTCGTGATCACCAATCCGGGCAACTACGCCGAGCTGGAATACCGCCACCATGTCAGCCGCATCGCCACGGCCGAGGGCGACCTGCCGGTGGCCTCGACCCTGGTCGCGGCGGCGCCGCTCGCCGGGCTCGGCGATCTCGCAGGGCGGCGGCTGGCGATCGTCTCGCCGGAGGCGTTTGGCGGGTTCGAGCTGATCTGGGCGGAAATGGCCCGGGCCGAGCCCGGGCTGAAGGGCCGGGTGGAGCTTGTCGTCACCGGCTATCCGATGCAGGCGGCCGCGGCGGCGGTGCTTGACGGGCGGGCGGAGGCGGCGGTGCTGCGCGCCTGCATGCTCGAGGCGCTGCAGCGGCAGGACCCGGCGCGCTATGGCGCGCTCCATGCCTTTGCGCTGCGCCCCTCGCCGGAGGCGGCGGGCTGCGCGGTCTCGAGCGCGGTCTATCCCGGCTGGGCCTTCGCCCGCACCCGCACGACGCCGCCCGCCCTGGCCAAGGAGGTGGCGGTCGCGCTGATGCAGATCGGGGCGGGCAATCTCTGGACGGTGCCGCATGACTACCAGGGGGTGCATGCCCTGATGCGCGAGCTGCAGATCGGCCCCTATCGCCGCGAGGGTCCGGTGCCGCTGCGCGAGGTGCTGGCCGACTACCGCGACTGGCTGATCGCCGCGCTCGTCGCGCTGGCCTTCTGGGCGGTCTATTCGGTGCGGATCGAGACGCTGGTGCGGCGCCGCACCCGGGCGCTCGACAGCGCCAATGCCCGGCTCCTCCACGAGATGGCCGAGCGGCAGCGCGCCGAGGAGGCCGACCGCCAGCACCGCCGCGAGCTGGAGCATGTCGCGCGCCTGTCGATCCTGGGCGAGATGGCCTCCGCGGTGGCGCATGAGCTGAACCAGCCGCTGGCGGCGATCTCAAACTACGCGCAGGGCTGCCTCCTGCGGCTGCGCGCGGGCAGCCTGGCCCCGGAGGAGATGTCCCGCGCCTCCGCCGAGATCGCCGCCCAGTCGGAGCGCGCCGCCACGGTGATCCGCCGCATCCGCGCCTTCGTGCGCAAGCGCGAGAGCCAGCGCGCGCCGGTCGCCATCCCGGGGCTACTGGAGGAATGCGAGGCGCTCTACGGCGCGCCCGCGCGCCGCGCCGGGATCCGGGTGGAGCGCGACTGCGCGCCCGGCCTGCCCGCGATCAGCGGCGACCGCGTGCAGCTGACCCAGGTGGTGCTGAACCTGGTGCAGAACGCGCTCGACGCGATGGCCGGGACGCCGCCCGCGGCGCGGCTGGTGACGATCCGCGCCCGGGCGCAGGCGGATCCGCGCGACGGGCCGGGGGTCTGCCTGTCGGTGCGCGACCGCGGCACCGGCATGGATGCCGCCGCGCTGGCGCATTTCGCCGAACCGTTCCATACCACCAAGGCGGAGGGGATCGGGCTGGGCCTCGCGCTCAGCCGCTCGATCGTCGAGGCGCATGGCGGCGCGATGCGCGCAGCGCCCCCGCAGGACGGGCCGGGGCTCGAGGTGCTGGTCTGGCTGCCGGCGGAGGGGATGCATGACGGGTGAACCGGTGATCCATGTGGTCGATGACGACCGGGCGGCGCGCGAGGGGCTGGGCTTCCTGCTATCCTCGCTGGGCCTCGCCATTGCGGAACATGCCAGCGCGGCGGGCCTGCTGGCCGCGCTCGGGGACGGCACCGGGGACGGCACTGGGGAGGGCTGCATCCTCGCCGATCTGCGGATGCCGGGGATGAGCGGGCTGGAGCTGCTCGACGAGCTCGGACGCCGCGGCTGCCCGCTGCCGGTCATCATGATCACCGGCCATGGCGACGTGCCGCTGGCGGTGCGGGCGATGCGCGCGGGCGCGATGGATTTCTTCGAGAAGCCGGTGAACGGCCTGGCGCTGGTGGAGCGGATCACCGAGGCGCTGAAGCTCAGCCGCGAGCGCGCGGCAGCCGCGCGGGCGGCGCGGGACCTGCAGGCGCGGGTCGCCAGCCTGAGCCCGCGCGAGGCGCAGGTCGCCGCCGGGGTGCTGGCCGGACGGCTCGGCAAGCAGATCGCGGCAGATCTGGGGATCTCGCCCAAGACCGTGGAGATCCACCGCCATAACGCGATGGAGAAGATGGGCGCCTCGAATGCGGCGGAGCTGGTGCGCCTGCTGGCCGCCGCCGGCTGGACCGCGGGCTAGGGGGAAACCCCTAGCGGCTGGGGGTTTCCTCCGAATACCAGCGGGCGGTCGGCAGGCGTAGCCTCGGGGCAGGGTTCCACCGAGGAAAGGATCTGACCCATGGACACCACCCGCCGCGGATTCCTGGGCGCCATCGGCCAGGTCAGCATCGGCGCCGCCGCCTCTGTCGCCGGGGCGGACCCGGCCGCCGCAGAGACCGGCGCGCCGCATTGGGGCATGGTCGTCGATCTGCGCAAATGCATCGGCTGCCAGGCCTGCACCGTCGCCTGCATCATGGAGAACGCCGTCCCCGAGGATGCCTTCCGTACCCATGTCTCGGTCTACGAGCTGGTGGCGGAGGGGCAGGATCCGGCGATGGTCATGCTGCCGCGGCTCTGCAATCATTGCGACGACCCGCCCTGCGTGCCGGTCTGTCCGGTCGGGGCGACCTTCAAGGCGGAAAGCGGAGAGGTGCTGGTCGATGCGTCGCGCTGCGTCGGCTGCGCCTATTGCGTCCAGGCCTGCCCCTATGATGCGCGATTCATCAACCACGACACCCAGACCGCCGACAAGTGCACCTTCTGCTTCCACCGCACGCAGGCGGGGCTGCTGCCGGCCTGCGTCGAGACCTGCGTCGGCGGCGCGCGCAATTTCGGCGACCTGAACGACCCGGAGTGCGAGGTCGCGCGGATGCTGCGCGAGCATCAGGTCTCGGTGCTGCGCCCCGAGATGCACACCAATCCGAATGTCTACTATATTGGGCTCGATGAGGTGCTCGATGGCCGCGTGGCGGGCGAAGCCGCCTACCGCCCGCCCTTCGATGCCGCGCCCGCCCGCCACGGGGAGGGACTGTGAGATGCAGGTCCACGAACTCGTCGGCGCCGTGCACGAGGCAGCCTGGCTGCCCTGGGCGGTGCAGTACTTCTTCCTGATCGCGGTCTCGGCGACGGCGCTGCTGACGGCGCTGCCGGGCTTCCTCTCGGCCCGCCCGGGCGGGATCCGCGCGGCGCGGCTGGCGCTGATGGCGGCGGTCACCACCGGGGTGGCGGCGCCGATCGCGCTTCTGGCCGACCTGCACCAGCCGGGGCGGTTCTGGGAATTCTTCGTCTATACGAACCCCACCTCCTGGATGGCCTGGGGCGCCTGGATCGTGCCGTCCTACGTGGCGCTGGTGCTGGCCTTCGCCTGGGCGGTGCACCGGCCGGGATTCCATGCGGCGGGCGCGCGCGACTGGCGCTTCGCGCCGCTCTACCGGCTGCTGGCGCTCGGCGGGCCGGGCAACGGCTTCGCCCCCTGGCTGGGGCTGGCGGCGGGGGCCGCGGCGGCGGGCGTTCTGGCCTATACCGGGATGGAGGTGATGGTGGTGCGGGCGCGGCCGCTCTGGAACACGCCGCTCCTGCCGCTGCAATTCGCCGCCACCGGCGCGGTTGGCGCGCTGGGGCTGATGCTGGTGCTCGAACGCGTGCTCTGCCGCGACGGCGGGCTCGAGGCGCAGCTGAACCGCCGCCTGGCCCTGGCGCTGGCGATCGTCGGCGCGCTCGGCACGCTGTGGCTTGCCGCCGGGCTGAGCGGGCTCTCGCCGCGCCATGCCGAGGCGCTGGCCTCGGTCGCGGGCTTCCCGGTCTGGCAGCGCATCGCGCTCTGGGCCGCCGCCGCCATCCTGCTGCCCTTCCTGCTGGCGCTGGCGATGCCGCGCCGCACCGGCTGGATCACCGGGCTGACCGCGATCCATGCCGCCTGGATGTTCCGCTGGAGCGTCTTCATGGGCGGGCAGGCGGTGCCGAAGGTCGGCTCCGGCCTCTATGACGCGCTGGTGCCCGCGGGCGCGGCCGAGCTGGCGGGGGTGATCGGCACCTTCGGGCTCTGGCTGTTCCTGGCCATCGCCTACACGAGTTTCATCCCCTGGTCCGATGCGGCCCGTCCGGCGGCCCCTGTCCGCCGCGCCGCCCGTCCCGTCTGAGGAGCACGACCCATGTCCACACGCCGCAACATCCTCAAGGGCGCCGCCGCCACCGGCGCGATCGCCACCTTCGGCGCGGGCTATGCCGCCACCGCGCGCAAGCTCGCCCGCGGGCACTGGTCGGGCGAGGTGCCCGCCGATGCCGTCACCGGCAATTCCGCGCCGCCGGAATTCCGCATCGACCCCGCCACCGGCGAGCTGGCGCTCAATCCGGAGATCGCGCTGAGCTACACGATGTGCATCGGCTGCACGACGATGTGCGGCGTGCGGGTCAAGGTCGACAAGGCCGCCAACAAGGTGCTGCGGGTCGCGGGCAATCCCTATTCGCCGATGTCGACCGATCCCTTCATCGACTACGCAACCTCCGTCGCCGACAGCTTCCGCGCCATGGCGCAGACCGGCGCGGGGCAGGGGATGGCGCATCGCTCCACCGCCTGCGGCCGCGGCAATGCCGTGCTGGAGCAGGTCGCCAATCCGCGCCGCGTGCTCGCGCCGCTGAAGCGGGTCGGCCCGCGCGGCGCGGGCCAGTGGCAGAGGATCAGCTTCGGGCAGCTGGTCGAGGAGATCGCCGAGGGCGGCGACCTCTTCGGCGAGGGCCGCGTGGCCGGGCTGCGCGAGATCCGCGACCTCGAGACCCCGATCCGCCCCGGTGCGCCCGAATTCGGCCCCCGCGCCAACGGGCTGGTCTGGATGAACGGCGTCGATGACGGCCGCGACGCGCTGGTGCTGCGCTGGCTGAAGCAGGGCTTCGGCTCCAGCAACTTCACCCGCCACGGCAGCTACTGCGGCGGCGCCTACCGCTCGGGCTCGGGGGCGATGTTCGGCGATCTCAAGCAGATGCCCCATGCCAAGCCGGATTTCGCCAATGCCCGTTTCATCCTCTTCGCGGGCACGGCGCCGGCCAATGCGGGCAATCCCTTCAAGCGCGTCGGAACGCTGGTCGCCAAGGCGCGGAGCGAGGGCGAGCTGAGCTATGCCGTGGTCGATCCGGTGCTGAACAACGCCCAGAACGGGCCCTCGGGCACGCGCTCCCGCTGGATCCGGATCACCCCGGGCACCGACGGCGCGCTGGCCATGGCGATCATCCGCCGGATGTTCGAGGCGGGCACGATCAACAGCCGCTACCTCGCCCAGCCAAGCGCCGGGGCGGCCGCCGCCGCGGGCGAGGCGAGCTGGACCAATGCCACCCATCTGGTGATCGCCGAAGAGGCCCATCCCCGCTTCGGCCGGATGCTGCGCGGCTCGGATATGGGGCTCGCCCCCGGCGCGGAGGGCGATCCCTTCATGGTCGCCGCGCCCGCAGGGCCGGTCCCGGCCGGGACCGGCGCGGCGCCGCTCTTCCATGACGGCGTGGCCGGGACCATCGAGGGGCCGGTGCGGGTGAAGACCGCGCTGACGCTCCTGCGCGAGGAGGCCATGGCCGGGAGCGTCGAGGCCTATTCGGCCGCCTGCGGCATCCCGGTCGCCACGATCGACTGGCTCGCCTCCGAGCTCGGCCGCCATGGCCGCCGCGCCGCGGTCAACAGCCATGGCGGGATGATGTCGGGTTCGGGCTTCTACAACGCCTATGCGCTGATGATGATCAATACGCTGATCGGCAACCTGAACTGGAAGGGCGGCACGATGATCGCCGGGGGCTGGTTCCCCGACACCAGGGGCCCGGCCTATGACCTGGCGTCCTTCCCCGGCGCTGTCACCGCCAGGGGGCTGCCCTTCGGCCGCAACGGGCCCTACGAGAAGACCAGCGAATTCAAGGCGAAGCTGGCCGAGGGTCGGCCCTATCCCGCGGATGGCCCCTGGTATCCCAACGCGCCGGGGCTGGCGACCGAGTGGCTTTCCTCGCTGGCCGAGGGCTATCCCTACCGCGCCGAGGCGCTGATCCTGCGCAACACTAATCCGGTCTACGGCGTGCCCGGGATCGCCCATCTGGCGGAGCGGCTGAAGGATCCGGCGGTGGTGCCGCTGATCGTCTCGATCGACCCGTTCATCAACGAGAGCTCGGCCATCGCCGACTACGTCGTCCCGGATTCGGTGATGTACGAGACCTGGGGCTTCACCAAGCCCTGGGGCGGAGTGGCGACCAGGGCGACCTGCGCGCGCTGGCCGGTGATCGAGCCGCGGATGGAGCGGACGCCCGCCGGCGCGCCGATCGGGATGGAGGCCTTCCTGATCGCCCTGGCGCTGCGGCTCGGCCTGCCGGGCTTCGGGCCGCAGGCGATCCCGGATGCCGCGGGGGTGCTGCATCCGCTGGAGCGCGCCGAGGACTGGTACCTGCGCGGCGCGGCGAATGTGGCCCTCGCCGGGGAGGCGCCGGTCGCGGAGGCGACCGACGAGGATATCGAGATGTCGAATGTCGCCCGCATCGCCGCGGATCTGCAGGCGGTGCTGAAGCCCTCGGAATGGCGCCGCGCGGCGACGGTCTTTGCCAAGGGCGGCCGCTACGAGCCGATCGGGCGCAGCTACGAAGGCGAGCGGGCGCGCCATGCCTTCGCGGCGCCGATGCAGGTCTGGAACGAGGATCTGGGCAGCTACCGCCGGGCGACGACCGGCACGCGGCTGCCGGGCACGGCCGCCTGGCGCGCGGCCGAATTCGCCGACGGCTCGAAGGTGGCGGACCACTACCCGGAAAGGGACTGGCCGCTGAAGGTGGTGAGCTACAAGTCGCCCCTGCAGAACTCCTATTCGGTGGGGGCGCCGACGCTCCTGCGGATCACCGCCTCGAACCCGGTTTCGCTCGGCACCGCGCTGGCCGCCGAGCATGGCATCGCCACCGGCGACCGGATCCGGCTGAGCACGCCCGGCGGCACGCTCGAGAGCACCGCGCTGGTGCGCGAGGGGGTGGCGCCCGGGACCGTGGCGATCGAGCACGGCTTCGGCCATCGCGGCTTCGGCGCGGGCGACATTACCATCGACGGCGAGACCTGGCCGGGCGATCCGCGGCTCGGCGCCGGGGTGCTGCTCAACGACCTGGGCCTTGTCGATCCGACCCGCGCCCATGCCGGGGTCTGGGTCGATCCGGTCTCGGGCACGGCGGTACGCCAGGGCCTGCCCGCGCGGATCGAGCGGCTGGGCTAGCCCGGCAGGCAGGAGGCGGGCGCGCCGATCAGCCCGGCCCCGAAAACCGGGTCGGGCCCCGGCGCGCCGAGATCGGCGGCGCTCTGCCCCAGCGCGCGGCGCTGACGGTCCGGCGGCGCGCCGTAGAGCGCCGGATCGGCGGCCAGCCAGGCGGTGACGAAGGGCGCGGCGATCGAGGTGCCGGTGGCAAAGCGCGTCTCGCCCTCGACCGGCAGCAGCACGTCGACCCCGGGGGCGGCGATATCGACGAAGGGCCCGTTCACGGCCATCGGATAGATCTGCCGCGCGGCATCGACCGCGGTGACCGCGATGACATTGCCGAGCGCCGCCGGATAGCGCGGATGCGCCGCCGCCCCGTCATTGCCGACCGCCGCGACGATGGTCATGCCATGGGCGGCCGCGCGGTCGATGCCGCGGTCGAGGAGCTTGTTGTAGGGCCCCGCCAGGCTGACATTGACCAGCCGCACGCCGTTCTGCGCCATCCAGTCGAGCGCCTCGAGCAGGCTGTCCACCCCGGCCTCCTCGGCGCCGCGGGCCGAGTGGCCGATCACCGCCGCGCCATAGAGCGTCACCCCCGAGAGCCGGCCGGGATCCGCGAGCACCATCGCCACTTCGGTGCCGTGCCGCATCGGCGCGGCCGCCCCGCGGTGGAAGGACTTCATCGTGATCCGGGTGCCCGCGAAGGCCGGGCGCGCGCTGTCGATGCCGGTATCGATCATGCCCACCGGCCCGGCGGCGCGGCAGGGGCTGTCGGGCCAGGCGATCAGCCGGTCGGCATAGTCGAGCGCGGCGGGCAGGGCGGCCGGGCGGTAGGCATGGTTGACCCCGGCCGTGGCGGCGGGCTCGATCCGCTCCAGCGCGGCGATGGCGCCCGCCCCGTCGAGCGGCGCGGGAATGGCGTAGCGCTGCATCGCGAGCCCCAGCCCGCCAAGCGGCACTTCCTCGCGCAGCACGAAGCCCTCGGCCACGGCCCCCTCGCGCAGCCGTGCGGCCGCTGCGCCCGGCGGCACCAGCGCCACGATTTCGCCCGGATCGACCACGTTGCCGGCATCGGCGCGCAGCGCCTCGGCGGAGGGCGGGTCGAGCCGGTAGTCCGCGCAGCCGGCCAGGCCGAGGGCCAGGCCAAGACCCAGGGCGGTGGAAAGCGCCGTCAGCCGGCGGTGTCTTGCTGTCTGTCTCATGCCGCTTGGTCGTCCCCCGCACCGGACCGGTTCAAATATACCTCCGGGCGACATTCGGCCCGGTCCGGGGCCGCAATCAACCCGGTTTTTTGAACCGCGGCCCCGGCTGGCGCGACAAAAGCGCAGGGATCGGCCCCGGAGCCGCGGATCCCGGCGCTTCGGAGCTTCTGTTCCGCGGCGAAGTCTGGAAGACTCCGGCCAGAGAAGGACGGGACGCGACATGGATCAGGATCAGGACGACAGGATACTCGCCTACATGCAGGACCGGCTCGACCCGGCGGCGCGCGCGGAATTCGAGGCGGAGATGGCCGCCCGTCCCGCGCTTGCGGCCGAGATCGCGATGCTGCAGGGCACCGTCCGGGAATTCGGCCGCAGCGAGCTGCCCGCGGGCTCGCGCGAGGCCGGCTGGGAACGGCTCTCCGCGGCGATCGATGCCGAGCGGATGCCGCGTCCGGCGAACCGCAACCGAGCGCTGGCGGCGCTGAAAGTCGCGGGGATCGTCGCGGCGACCGTGGCGGTCTGGCAGTTCGGCGTGGTCCCGCAGCTGCCGCAGCAGGAGCCCGGATTCATCACCGCGACCGAGACGGCAGAGGGGCCGGTGCTGCGCGCGGCCTTCGTGCCCGGGGCGACGCTGGGCGAGGTCACGCAACTTCTGCAGGAGGCCGGGGCGCGGGTGATCGACGGGCCGGGCGCGCTGGGGCTCTACACGCTGGGCTTTGCCGACGATGCCGCGCGCGACGCCGCCGAAGCGCGGCTGGCCGCCGATCCGCTGGTTGCCGCGATCAGCCGTCCCTGAGCCTCAGCGCCGCCGCCCGAGGCAGTGCATCAGCGCCTGTTTCGCGTGGAAGATCCGGGTCTTGACGGTGCCGACCGGGATGCCCTCGATCTCGGCGATCTCGCCATAGGGCAGCTCTTCGTAGAAGGCGAGGCGGATCACCGCGCGCTGTGCCGCCTTCAGCCCGGCAAGGCAGGCGCGCAGCCGCAGCGCATCCTGCGAGGCCTCCATCACCGCGGCGGCATCCGGCGCGGTGTCGGCGGTCTCGGGCACCTCGTCGACATAGGACAGCCGCCCGCCGCGGCGCAGCCGGTCGGCCAGGCGGTTGCGGGCGATGGCGAAGATCCAGGTCCGCACCGAGGATTTCCCCGAGAAGCGCCCGGCATTGCGCCAGACCTCCATCATCGCGTCCTGCAGCGCGTCCATCGCCGTCGCCTCGTCCTCGCAGCGGCCGCGCAGGAAGGCGTAGAGCGCGTCGTGATGGCGCTGGTAGAGCGCGTGCATCGCGGCCTTCTCGCCGCGCGCGACTGCCTGCAGCAGAAGCTGGTCGTCCTCTTGTCCCTGCATCGCCCCCGGTCCGGTCCCGCGCTTTCCCCCGCGAGGTGTAGGCCACCCCGGGCGCTGCGGCAATCGGCTTCCGGCCGCAGGGGTCAGGCGCCGCGGGCGAGGGCGCGCTGGCTGCGCAGGGCCAGCAGGACCCCGGCCGCGGCGGCCAGCGCCAGGCAGAGGGTGAAGCCCGCATAGGCCGGAGACAGGCCGAAGGCGTCGACCATGTAGCCGAAGACGAAGGTCGGGATCGCGTTGGCAAGATAGCCGACCACGTAGAACCGCGCGATCCGCGCGCCGAGCTCGGTCGGCTCCGAGATCGCGTTGACCAGCGCGGCGCCGCCGGCGAAGGCTGCGCCATAGGCCAGCCCGCAGAGCGGCATCGCCAGCACGAAGACCGCCGGCAGCGCCGCCGCGGCGCCGACGAGCGTGGCCAGCGGCAGCAGCGCCAGCAGCGCGGTGCCCGCGAGGATCGCCCGGATCGGGCGGACCCGTCCGGCGAGCACCTGGCCGATCCCGGCGAAGAGCTGGAAGAGCGCGGGCATCAGCCCGGCCAGCGCGTGGAAGGTCAGCCCGAAGAGGTCGGTGGCCAGCGTCACGCCCATCGCCATCAGCATCGAGCCGAGCATCCAGGCCACCGCGATCGCCAGGCAGGCCAGGCGGAAGAGCCCGCCGGTCAGCTCGGTGCCCGCCAGCGGCCGGACCGTGCGCGCGGCTTTGGCGGCCGGACCGGCCTGGCGGCGGCGCGGCGGCCAGGGCGCGGCGGAAAGCCCGAGGAAGGCGATGGCGGCAATGACGGCGATGGCCAGGAAGGGCGAGACCAGCGGCGCCAGGCCGGCCGCGAGCGCCGCCGAGGAGAGGCAGGGGCCGAAGGCCGCCCCGCCGGTGAAGGCCACGGTGGCGACGGTGGCGGCGCGGCCGCGTCTCTCGGGCAGGTCGAGCTCGAGGATCGCGGCGGAGGCGGCGGAGGTGATCAGCCCGGTGCTGACCCCCGAGAGCAGCCGCCCGGCCAGCAGCATGCCCACCCCGTCGGCGGCGGCGAAGACCAGCGCGCCGATCGCGGTGCAGACCAGCGCCGGCAGCAGCACCTGCCGCCGGTCCGAGATCCGCCGGTCGATCCGCCCGGAGAGGAACAGCGCGAGGAGCGTGCCGAGCGCGTAGACCGAGAAGATCGTCGTCCCGGCGCTGGCGGGCAGGTCCCACTCGGCGACATAGACCTGGTAGAGCGGGCTCGGCGTGGTGCTGGCCAGCAGCGCGGCGAAGATCGCCAGCGCGCAGGAGGCGCGGCCCATGAAATGCGAGCCGTCGCCTTCGCCGAGCCACCCGGCGAAGGGCGCCCGGACGGACGGGCCGGCGGCGCCGGAGAGGCCGAGGGCGTGCAGCCGGTCGGAGAGGTACATGCGGAAGAACTTTCTGCGCGTCGGGTTCCTTGCGGTTCCCGCGCCATGCGGCAGGCGGCCGCCCCGCGGAAGGGGGACCGCGGAACGCGAACCGGTCTGTCGGGCAAGGGTACAGGCGCGGGCATTGCCTTCGCAACGGCGGAATCCGGCAGGCGGCCATGCTCTGCCTGCAGGGCTTGGCGGCGTGGCGCGCAGGGTCAGGACTTCTGGCGCGCAGGGCCGGTCCGGCGTGCGGAGCGGCGGCTATCCTGCGGCCCAGGGCAGCGGACGGGACCGGACGGATATCATGCAGGACAGGCAATTGCGGGCAGAGCGGCTCCTGGCGGCGGCGGATGGCGCGCTGGCGGCCGGGGCGCATGGCGCGGCGCTGGAGCGCTACCGCCAGGTCTTCGCCATGGGGCTGGAATCCTGGCCGATGCACGTGAATGCCGCCCAGTGCCTGAAGCGCCAGGGCGATCTGGCCGCCGCTTTCGCCCATTTCGACCGCGCCTTCGCGCTGAAGCGCCTGCGGCCGGGCCGGTCCGCCCCGCGGGAAGCGGCCAATCCGCTGCAGCTCAAGCATCTCGAAGAGCAGCTCGGCTGGCTCGAGCGCACCGGCCGGATCGCGGCGCAGCCCGCGGGCGGCCCGGCCGCGCTGGCGGAGACCTGCCTTCTGCGCGCCGCGCCGGATATCCCTGAGACGATGCTCTCGGAGCGTCTCTCGGTCCAGCGGATCGCGCTTTCGGGCGGGGCGGGCGACGCGATCTACGTGATCGACAACCTGCTGTCGCCCGGGGCGCTGGCCGGGCTCGCCGAGCAGCTCCTCGGCTCCACCTTCTGGTTCGACGCCCGCGCCGAGCGGCACTATCTGGGCGCGCATCTGCATGACGGGCTGGCGACGCCCTTCATGCTGGCGCTGGCCCGGGCGATGCACGCCGTGACCGAGCGGCTGGCCGGGCCGGTGCGGGTGGCGCAGCTCTGGGCCTTCCGCT
The DNA here is from genome assembly GCF_005870025.1 of Poseidonocella sp. HB161398. Lineage (GTDB taxonomy): Bacteria > Pseudomonadota > Alphaproteobacteria > Rhodobacterales > Rhodobacteraceae > Mangrovicoccus. The sequence continues at coordinate 19,429 of NZ_VATA01000026.1, read as the reverse complement.
ACCTGCGCGAGTCGCGCGGCATCGACATCCATGCCGACCAGGGCGACTGGAACCTCAATCTCTGGCCGGTCAGCGAGGCCTTCCTGGAGCCGGGCGGGCAGGGGGGCATGACGCTGTGGGACCTGCGGATCGGCGCGGACATCCCCTTTGCCGAGTACAATGCCCGCCCCGACCTGAACCGCAGCCGGATCGCCGCCGCGGGCGCCGCCGCCCACCAGGTGCCCTATCGCGGCAACCGCGCGGTGCTCTTCCCGTCGCGCTACCTGCACCGCACCGACGCGGCGCGCTTCTCGGAGGCCTTCGAGGGGCGGCGGATCAACGTCACCATGATGGCCGACCGGACCGGCGATGCGGCCTGACGGTCCGGGTCAGATCTCCTGGCGCTCCGGGCAAGGCGGCGGCGCCCGGAGGCGGGTAGGACCGGAGGTGGCAGTCCGGGGCCCCGCGCCCCGGCCGGAACGGAACGCGGAGGCGCAATGTACAGAATTTCGGTAGATACCGGCGGGACCTTCACCGATGTCGTGGTGACCGACGGGCAGGGGCGGCTGACCGTCGGCAAGGCGCTGACCACGCCCGAGCGCAGCTTCACCGGGCTGTCGGACTCGATCGCCAATGCGGCGGAGCAGATCGGCATCCCGCTGGGGCAGCTGCTGGCCGAGACCCGGGTGATGGTCTACGGCACGACGCGGGCGACCAATGCGATCGTCGAGCGGAAGACCGCGAAGACGGCGCTGCTGGTGACCGAGGGCTTCCCCGACGTGCTGGTCTTCCGCAAGGGCGGCAAGCTCAACGCGCTGGAGATCAACGCGCCGGTCGAGCCGCCCTACATCCCGCGCGCGCTGACCTTCGAGATCCCCGAGCGGATGAATGCCGAAGGCGGCGTGGAGACGGCGCTCGACGAGGCGGCGGCGCGCGCCGTGCTGGAGAAGCTCGGCCGGATCGGCATCGAGGCGGTGGCGGTGAGCCTGCTGTGGTCGATCGCCAATTCCGCGCATGAGCGCCGCCTGGGCCAGCTGATCGAGGAGATCCTGCCGGGCGTGCCCTACACGCTGTCCTCGGCGCTGAACCCGACGATCCGGGAATACCCGCGCAGCTCCTCGGCGGCGATCGACGCCTCGCTGAAGCCGCTGATGCAGACCCATCTGCGCGACCTGAAGGCCGATCTCGCGGCGGCGGGCTTCGGCGGCGAGCTCTTGATCTCGGCCTCCTCGGGCGGGGTGATGCATATCGACGACGTGGTGCAGAAGCCGGTCTACATGGCGAAATCCGGCCCCGCGATGGCGCCGCTGGCGGGCATCGCCTATACCCGCGCCGAGGAATTCGGCAATGACGTCATCATCGTCGATACCGGCGGCACGACCTTCGATGTCTCGCTGATCCGCGACGGCGCGATCAAGTACACCCGCGAGACCTGGCTCGGCACGCCGATGGCCTCGACCATGCTCGGGATGGCGACGGTCGACATCCGCTCGGTCGGCGCGGGCGGCGGCTCCATCGCCTGGGTCGATGACGGCGGCATGCTGCGCGTCGGTCCGCACAGCGCGGGCTCGGTGCCGGGTCCGGCCTGCTACGGCAAGGGCGGGCTGCGCCCGACCGTCACCGACGCGGCGGTGGTGCTGGGCTATATCGATCCCGACCGCTTCCTCGGCGGCCGGATGAAGCTTGACCGCGCCGCGGCGGAAACCGCGATGCAGGGCGTGGCGGTGCAGCTCGGCAAGACGATCTGGGAGACCGCCTCGGCGATCCTGCGCATCTCGTCGGAGACGATGATCAAGGCGATCGAGGACATCACGACGAATGACGGGGTCAGCCCCTCGGACAGCACCATCGTCGCCGGCGGCGGCGCAGCCGGGCTGAACGTGCTGTCGATCGCGCGGGCGATGAAGGCGAAGAACGTGGTGATCCCGAAGACCGCCGGGGCGATCTCGGCGGCCGGCGGGCAGTTCTCGGACATCGCCATCGACTTCTCGGCCTCCTGCTACGGTGCCTCGGACGCCTTCGATTCCGCGGCCGTCCGCGAGGCGCTCGGCGGGCTCGCCGCCCAGAGCGCCGAATTCGAGGCCGCGCTGCGCGCCAAGGGCGTCGATACCTTCCGCCGCCAGCTTTTCGTCGAGGCGCGCTATGCCCGCCAGCAATGGGAGCTGGAGGTCGAGCTGCCCGTGGACTGGGCGCAGGAGGCGGCGGATGTCGAGCTGCTCGAGACGCTCTTCGCCCAGCAGTACCAGCGGCTCTACCACGTAAACCGCAAGGGCACGGTGGTCGAGGCGATCAACTGGCGCCTGCGCGTCGCCGCCATCCTGCCCTCGCCCCAGGTCAGCTGGGAGGGCCCGTCGGAGACCGTCCCGGGCGAGCGCGAGAACCGCGCCTATTTCGACGGGGCGGGCCATATCGCCACCCGCGTCCTCGACGGCACCACGCTTCCGCTCGGCTGCGAGATCGCCGGGCCCGCGATCATCGAGGAGCCGACCACCACCATCGTCGTCGATCCCGGCATGACCGGGCGGCTCTCGCATAGCGGCAACTACATCTTCGAATTTGGAGGCAATCATGGCTGACGGCTCCCCGATGACCGGCTTCGATCCGGTCGAGCTTGCCATCATGGGCAACCGGCTGGACGCGATCGTGCGCGAGATGACCTCGACGGTGATCCTGACCGCGAATTCCAGCGTGATCGGCATGGCGCGGGACTTCTCCTGCTCCATCCTCTCGGCCGATCACGACATCATCGGCGTGGCCGAGGCGCTGCCCGTCCACGCCTTCGGCTCGAACCTGCAGGGACAGGCGATGGCGGAATTCCATCCCGGCTTCCGCGAGGGCGACGCCTTCCTCAACAACGACCCCTATAACGGCAACACCCATGCCGCCGACCACACGATCCTGGTCCCGGTCTTCTTCGAGGGCGCGCATCTCTTCACCTCGGTGGTGAAATGCCACCAGGCGGATTGCGGCAACTCGGTGCCGACGACCTATTTTGCCGCCGCGACGGATGTCTACAACGAGGGCGCGCTGGTCTTCCCGATGGTGCAGATCCAGTCGGACTACACCGACAACGAGGACATCGTGCGGATGTGCCGGGCGCGGATCCGCGTGCCCGACCAGTGGTACGGCGACCTGCAATCGGCACTGGCGGCGGCCCGCACCGGCGAGCGCGCGCTGATCCGCTTCGCGGAGAAATACGGCGCCGAGCGGGTGAAGGCCTTCGTCACCGCCTGGCTCGACTATTCCGAGCGCCGCGCGGCCGCCGCCATCGGCCGCATGCCCGCCGCCACGCTGGAACGCCACGGCCGGCTCGACGCGCTCGGCGAGTTCCTGCCCGAGGGCGTCGAGATCTTCGTGCGGATCACCATCGATCCGGAGAACCGGAAGGCGGTCGTCGACCTGCGCGACAATATCGACTGCGTCGATGCCGGGGTGAACCTGTGCCAGGCGACCGCGACCGGCATGGCGATCACCGGCATCGCCAACTGCCTGGAGCACGACCTGCCGCTGAATTCCGGCACTTTCCGGCGGATCGAGGTGCTCCTGCGCGAGAACTGCGTGGTCGGCATCCCGAAATTCCCGCACAGCGCCTCGACCGCGACGACGCTGCTTGCCGACGTGATCTGCAACACCGCGCAGAGCGCGATTTCCGAGATCGGCGACGGGTTCGGCCTGTCGGAATCGAACATGTTCCTCGGGGTCTCCACCGGGGTGATCTCGGGCCATGACGAGCGCGGCGGCGGCGACTATGTGAACCAGCTCTTCCTGATGGGCGGCGGCGGCCCGGCCTCGCCGGAGGCGGACGGGCTCGACACGTTCACGGTGATCGCGGGTGCGGGGCTGTGCTACCGCGACAGCATCGAGATCACCGAGCAGCGCTTGCCGATGCTGGTGAAATCCATGAAGCTGGTGCCCGGAACCGCCGGGGCGGGGCGGCAGCGCGGCGGGGTCGCGACGCGCACCGAATTCGGCCCGCGCGGCAGCGAGATGGTGGTCATGCAGGTGACGAACGGCGTCGCCACGGGCCCGCGCGGCGTGCAGGGCGGGCACGATGCCTTTCCCGGCGCCAATATCAAGGTCCACGCCGACGGCACGGAGGAGGTGCTGCCCGGCTACCTGCACACGGTCCTGAAACCCGGCGAGACCATCGTGGGCATTGATTCGGGCGGCGGCGGCTACGGCGATCCGGCCGTGCGCGATCCGGCCCGCGTGCTGGCGGATGTGGCGGAGGGCTACGAGACCGCCGGGCGCGCCCGCGAGATCTACCGCGTCGCGATCCTCACCGATGCGGAGGGATTTGCCACCGGAGTCGACGCGGCGGAGACCGCGCGGCTGCGCGGGGCCTGATCCGCGGCGGGCCCGTCCTGGCCGCCAGGATCAGGCGTTCCGGCGCTCTGGTCCCGGCGGCGGGGGCGGGGCCGCGGCAAGATCGGGGCGGGGCGGCCGGGCCGCCGCGCCTTGCAACGACAATGACCAACAGGAGTGGAACATGACGAACAGGACCCTTGCCTCCGGGCTTCTTGCCGGCGCGCTCGCGGCCGCGGCGGCCACCGGCGCGGTTGCAGCAGACCCGATCAAGATCGGCTTCGCGATCTCGCTCTCGGGGCGGCAGTCGGTGACTGATACCGATGGCTACCGCATCGCCCAGATGTGGATCGAGAAGCAGAACGCGGCCGGCGGCCTTCTGGGCCGGCAGATCGAGTTCTTCACCGCCGACAACAAGACCGACCTCGCCGAGTCGGTGAAGGCCGGCCAGCAGGTGCTGCGCGAGGACCCCGATCTGGTCGCGGTCAGCTGCGACTACGATTTCGGCGCGCCCGCCGCCGTGCAGGTGCAGAAGGCTGGCAAGATCTCGGTGTTCCAATGCGCGGTCGATCCCAAGGCGGGCGTGGTCGGCGTCGGTCCCTACGCCTTCTCCGCGGGCATCGCCTCGCAGCTCGACGGCGCGGTGATCGCCGACTGGGCGCTGGAGCGGAAGGACCTGAAGAAGGCCTTCGTGCTGGAGGATGTCGCGGGCGAGGCGCAGAAATCCGCCTGCGCGGGCTTCAAGTGGAATTACGAGCGCGAGGGCGGCGAGATCGTCGGCTGGGAGCAGTTCCGCTTCGACGACGCCTCGATCGCCAGCCAGGTCAGCGAGATCTCGAATGCCATCGCCAATGAGGGCGCCCAGACCGTCATGCTGTGCTCGCATCTGGGCGCGGGCGGCGCGGTCCGCCAGATCCGCGCGGCGGGGATCGACGTGCCGCTGCTGGGCCCGTCGATGTTCGACGGTGTCGCCTGGACCTCGGCGGTGCCGGGGCTGACGGAGTTCTACATCCCGACCGCGGTGGTGATCGAGGGCGACGCGCGCCCGGAGGTGCAGGCGCTGACCGATGCCTTCGCGGCGAAATACGGCGACAAGCCCTCCTCGATGTTCGCCTATCCGATCTATGCCTGGCTGGAGCTGTGGGCGAAGGCGGTCGAGGCCGTCGGCACGACCGACAGCGCCAAGGTCGTCGCCGAGATGAACACCTATGCCGACGAGCCGACCACGCTGGGTCCGCGCAGCTTCTCGCCCGAGCTGCACATCCAGACCTCGATGCCGATGCAGATCTCGGAATTCACCGATGGCCGCCAGGTGCTGGTCGAGGAATGGAAGATCGACGCGCCGATCCCGCAGCAGGTGCTCTACCGCATCGGCGGCTGAGCCGCGACCCGGCCGGGCGCCGCGCGTGCCCGGCCTTTCCCTTCTCCCATCCAGAGGAACCGCAGAGTGCGAATGGATGCCAAGATAGCAGAGGCCGGCGCGGCCCGGGCGGCGGAGGCGCTCTCGGTCGCCGGCGTCACGGTGCGCTTCGACGGGCTCGCCGCGATCAGCGGCGTGACGCTGAGCCTTGCGCCGCGCGAGATCGTCGGGCTGATCGGCCCGAACGGCGCGGGCAAGACCACGCTGGTCAATGTCCTGACCGGGTTCCAGCGGCCCAGCGAGGGCCGGCTGGAGATCGACGGGCAGGATGCGCTCGGCTGGTCGCCCGCGAAGGTGCGCCGCGCGGGCGTGGCGCGCAGCTTCCAGGCGGGGCGGCTCTTCGGCAAGCTCACGGTGCTGGAGAACGCCCAGGTCGCCGCCATCGCCGCGGGGATGTCGCAGCGCGCGGCGCGGGCGCGCGCCGCCGGGATCCTGGAACAGGTGGGGCTCGGCGGCCAGCTCGGCCAGCTGGCGGGCAGCCTGCCCTATACCGACCAGCGGCGGCTCGACATCGCCCGGGCGCTGGCCTCGGGGCCGAAATACGTGCTGCTCGACGAGCCCGCGGCCGGCATGTCGGATGCTGAATGCGAGGATCTGATGCGGATCATCCGCGGCCTGCCGGACCGCTTCGGCTGCGCGGTGCTGCTGATCGAGCACAACATGCATGTCGTCATGTCGCTTTCGGACCGGCTGCACGTGCTTGACGGCGGGCGCACCATCGTCACCGGCACCCCCGCCGAGGTGCAGGCCAACCAGGCGTTCCTGAGCGCCTATCTCGGCGCGGAGGTCGCGGAATGAGGACGCCCCATCTGGAGGTGACGGACCTCCATGTCAGCTACGGCCAGATCGCGGCGCTGCGCGGCGTCAGCCTGCGCGTCGAGCGCGGCGAGACGGTCTGCATCGTCGGGCCGAACGGCGCGGGGAAATCGACCCTGCTGGCTGCCATCGCGGGCGGCGTGGCGGCGGGGCAGGGGGCGGTTCTGCTCGGCGGCAGCCCGGTGACGGGACTGGCCCCCGAGGCGATCGCCCGCAAGGGCGTCTCGCTGGTGCCCGAGGGGCGGCAGATCTTCTCCACCCTCACCGTGACCGAGAACCTCAGGCTCGGCGGCTTCCTGCATTCGAACCCGGGCACGGCGCGCTGGCTGCTGAACGACCTGATGGACGTCTTCCCCTCGCTGAAGGCGCGGGCGGGCTATCCGGCCGGGCGGCTCTCGGGCGGCGAGCAGCAGATGCTGGCCATCGCGCGGGCGATCATGACCGGGCCCGAGCTGATCCTGATCGACGAGCCCTCGCTCGGCCTCGCGCCGAAGATCGTCGACCAGGTCTATGCCATTCTCGCCGAGATCAAGGCGCGGCGCGGCGTGACGCTGCTGATCAACGAGCAGAGCTCCACCCGCATTCTGAAGCATGCCGATCGCATCTACGTGCTGCGCGGCGGCCGGATCCAGCTCGAGGGCCGGGCGGAGGAGCTTGCCGACGGCGAGGCGATCAAGCGCGCCTATTTCGGCTTCGACAGGGAAGGGGCCTGACATGACGCAATTCCTGCAAACCTGCCTCGACGCGGCCAGCCTGGGATCGATCTTCGCGCTCTCGGCGCTCGGCATCGGGCTGCTCTTCGGCATCCTGCGGCTCGCCAATGTCGCCCATGGCGAATTCATCTCGACCGCCGCCTATTCGCTGATCGTGCCCTTCACCTCGGTCGCGGCGGCCTCCGAGCTCTTCATCGGCAAGTGGCACTGGGCGCTGGTGATCCCGACGGTCTGCGCCATCGTCATCGTGCTGGCGCTGGCGACCGAGCGCTTCGTCTTCCGGCCCTTGCGCTCGGCCTCGGCGCCGGTGCTGATGATGGCCTCCTTCACGGTCAGCTACATCCTGCAGAACACCATCCTGATGGTCTATGGCAGCCAGGCGCGCGGGGTGAACCTGTGGTACGGGCTGACCCGGCAGATCCAGTGGGAAGGCCTGCGCATCCCGCTGATCCAGATCGTCACGATCGCGGTGACGGCGGTGCTGATGGTGTCGCTGTCGCTCTTCCTGAAATACAGCCGCTTCGGCATCGAGGTCCGCGCCGCGGCCGAGGATTTCCGCATGGCGCGCTATCTGGGGGTCAGGGCCAACCGGGTGATCGGCATCGCCTTCGCGATCTCGGGGCTGCTGGCGGCGGCGGTGGCGCTCCTCTACCTGCCGCAGAGCGGGACGATCAACTATGCCTGGGGCTCGCCCTTGGCGCTCTACGGCTTCGTCGCGGTGGTGGTCGGCGGCATGGGCTCGCTGCCTGGCGCGGTGCTGGGCGGCTTCTCGATCGGCATCGCCATCACCATGCTGCAGGTCTACCTGCCGCCCGAGCTGAAGCCCTTCCGCGACGCCTTCGCCTTCGCGCTGGTGATCGTCGTCCTCGTGGTCCGGCCGAACGGGCTCTTCCCCACCAAGCATGTCATGAAAAGGGTCTGACTATGGCGCTTTCCCCTCTCAAGGGCGCGGCCCGCGAGGCGCTGCTGCCGGCTGTGCTGACCGCCGGGCTCGGCCTCGTCACGCTGCCGGTCTGGCTCTTCGCCTCGCCCACGGTCGAGACCTTCTGGTCCGAGATCCTCGTGCGGATCGTCCTGGTCACCGGCTTCTACATCTTCATCGGCAATTCCGGCGTCTTCGCCTTCGGCCATGTCGCCTTCGCCTGCATCGGCGGCTATGCGGCGGCCTGGCTGTCGATGAACCCGATGTTCAAGCAGATCATGCTGACCGGCCTGCCGGGCCCGGTGCAGGCGATGCAGCTTTCGCCCTGGGCCGGGGTGGCGGCCGCGGCGGCGATGGCCGCGCTCGTCGCGCTTGTCGTCGGCGCGGCGATCGTGCGGCTCTCGGACATCGCCGCCTCGATCGCGACTTTCGCCTTCCTCGTTGTGGTGAACCGCATCTACTCGAACTGGGACTCGGTGACCGGCGGCGTCGCGCCCTTGACCAACATCCCGCAATTCGGCTCGATCTGGCCGACCTTTTTCTTTGCCGCGGCGGCGCTTTGCGTGGCGTATCTCTTCCAGCGCTCGCGCTGGGGCCTGATGCTGAGGGCCAGCCGCGACGACGACGTGGCGGCGCTGGCCACGGGCATTTCGGTCTACCGCATGCGGCTTGCCGCCTTCGTGCTCTCGGCGGCGGTGATGGGCGCGGGCGGGGCGGTCTACACCTACTTCCTCGGCATCCTGACCGTCGACGTGTTCTACATGGGCCTGACCTTCCTGATGCTGGTCATGCTGGTCGTGGGCGGCGCCGAGAGCCTGACCGGCGTGGTCGCGGGCGTCGTCGCCGTCTCGACCGTCGCGCAGCTCCTGCGGATGGCCGAGCAGGGGGTGGAGATCGGCGGCGCCACCTTCGCCCTGCCGCTGGGGCTGCAGGAGATCAGCCTGGGCATCTTCATGGTGCTGGTGCTGGTCTACCGCTCCGACGGCATCACCCGGGGGCGCGAACTGCCGCTGCCGGGCTTCCTCAAGTCTGCCGCAGATGCAAGGTGACACCCGCATGAAGATTTCCATTCTCGACGACTACCAGAACGTCGCGCTTGCCATGGCCGACTGGGACCGGCTGCGGGGCCGCTGCGAGATCGAGGTCTGGACCGACCATCAGCCCGACCCGGAGATCTTGGCGGACCGGCTGAAGGATACCGGCATCCTCTGCCCGATGCGCGAGCGCACGGCGATTACCCGCGATCTGATGCAGCGCCTGCCCAAGCTGAAGATGATCGCGTCGAACTCGGCGGCGAATGCCGCGATCGACATGGAGGCCGCGGCCGAGCTGGGCATCGCGGTGTCGCATACCGACTACCTGCTCTACGGCACGACCGAGCTGACCTGGGGGCTGATCCTCGCGGCGATCCGCCGGCTGCCGCAGGAGATGGCCTCCTTCCGGGCGGGCGGCTGGCAGGGCCATGTCGGCCAGGACATCCACGGCCGCCGGCTGGGCATCGTGGGCCTGGGCAATTTCGGCAAGGCCGTTGCCCGGGTCGGCCAGGCCTTCGGCATGGAGGTTGCCGCCTGGAGCGCCAATCTCGACCCCGCCCATGCGGCGGAGCACGGCGTGGCGGCGGTGCCGAAGGAGGAGCTGTTCGCCACCTCCGACATCATCAGCGTCCACATGAAGCTCTCGCCGAGAAGCTGGGGAATGATCGGCGCCGCGGAGCTCGGCCTGATGAAGCCCTCGGCCTGGATCGTCAACGCCTCGCGCGGGCCGCTGATCGACGAGGCGGCGCTGGTCGCGGCGCTGCGGGCGGGGCAGATCGCGGGGGCGGCGCTCGACACGTTCGACGCCGAGCCGCTGGCGGCGGACCACCCGTTCCGCACGCTGCCGAACGTGGTCGCGACGCCGCATATCGGCTTCGTCACCGAAGACACGTACCGGCTATTTTACGGGCAGATGGCCGAAAGCATTGCCGCCTGGCTGGACGGTGTGCCGATCCGGACGGTTTTGCCCGCGCCCGCGGCCTGATCGGCTTCCGCAGGGACAGCGGATGGCCCGATACTGCGCTCCTGCAGGGGCGCGGCCCGGCGGATTGCCGGGTCCGGACGTCGCCCGCTGGCGGCGTCCTTCGCGTTTGCGGCCCGCCCGGTCCCGGCCCCCGCGCTCCGGCCCTGCAAGGTGCAGCGCCCAAGACCAGTCCGAAGGGGACCGCAGATGAGCATCGTTTTCCAGACCCGGGATCTCGCCACGGCCGAGCGGCTCGACTACTGGCAGGCGATGGTCAGCCGCCACCATGTCGCCGTCTCCCCCGAGGGCGCGGTCGCGCCGGATTTCGAGGGGCGGATGAAGATCGACGACTGGGGCGGGCTTCAGCTTTCGGACACCGCCTTCTCGCCGGTCGCCTACCGCCGCGGCCCGCGCGAGATGAAGAGCTGCGGCCGCGACGACTTCCTCTGCGTGCTGAACCTGGGCGAGGGCGGCGTCTTCGAGCACAATGGCGGCAGCTTCGGCTTCGCCGCCGGGGACATGGTGGTCTACGATACCGGCCAGCCCTATGCGATCCGCTTCCCGCGCCGGTCCCATACCGTGTCGCTGCGCATCCCGCGGCCGCAGGTCATCGCCCGGCTGCCGCGCGCCGACCGGCAGTTCGCGCTGCATCTCGACGGCCGCCGCCCGCTGGCGCAGCTAGCCGCGAGCCTGCTGAAAAGCGCCTCCAGCCTCGAGACGCTGCCCGATCCGCAGCGCTGCCGCGAGGCCGAGGCGCCGATCCTCGACGTGCTCTGCCTCGCCGTGAAGGACGTCTTCGGCGAGGACATGCGCGCCAGCCCGGGGCAGGAGCAGCTGCTGGGCCGGATCAAGCGCAGGCTGAAGGGCCAGCTCGAGGACTGTTCGCTGAGCGTCGAGAGCATCGCCCGCGCAGAGGGCATCTCGCCGCGCACGCTCAACCGGCTCTTCGCCGCCGAGGGCACCACCGCGATGCGCTGGGTCTGGCAGCAGCGCCTGGCCGCCGCCTACCGCGCCATGTCCGAGGGCAGCGTGCGCCAGGTGACGGAGGCCGCCTTCATGTTCGGCTTCAAGGACAGCTCGCATTTCACCCGCGCCTTCAAGAAGGAATACGGCATCCCGCCGAGCCGCCTGCTGCTGCGCTGATCCGCTCCGGAGCGCCCGATCCGATGACCCTGCGCGCCAGGTCCCGCCCGCGCCGTTGACCGCGCCGCCGCCTGCCGTCTCCCTGTCGGGGACAGCGGCAGGAGGCAGGTCATGGAACCGCAAACCGGACTGAGATGGGGCGTGCTGGGCAGCTCGGGCATCGCCCGCGCCCAGGTGATCCCGGCAATCAACGCGACCCCGGGCTGCCGGGTGACGGCCCTGGCCTCGCGCGACCCCGCCCGCGGACGGGAGGTGGCCGCGGCCCATGGCATCGGCAGGGTCTTCCCGGATTACGCGGCGCTGGTGGCGAGCGGCGAGATCGACGCGCTCTACATTCCGCTGCCCAACGCGCTCCACGAGGACTGGGCGCTGAAGGCTGCGGCGCGCGGCATCCCGGTCCTCTGCGAGAAGCCGCTCTCGACCGGTGCCGCCTCGGCGCGGCGGATCGTCGAGGGGTTCCGCAGCCGCGGCGTGCCGCTGATGGAGGCCTTCATGTACCGCTTCCACCCGCTCCATGCGCGGGTGCGGGAGCTCGTGGCCGGGGGCGCGATCGGCGCGCTGCGGCTCGTAGAGGCGCATATCTCCACCGACCGCACCGGCCAGACCCATATCGCGCAGCAGAAGAGCCTCGGCGGCGGGGTGCTGCTCGACGCCGGCTGCTATCCGGTCAATCTCTGCCGGATGATGTTCGGCAGCGAGCCGGTCTCGGTCCTGGCCAGCCAGGAGATCGACCCGGTCCACGGGACCGACGTGACGACGGCAGCGATCCTCGACTTCGGCGACGGGCGCCTGGGCATGGTCAGCGCTTCGCACCGGGCCGGGGGGATCAGCTCCTACCGGCTGGTCGGCAGCTCAGGGACAATCGAGGTGCCCCGCGGCTTCCTGCCGGGCTGGGGCGACGTCCTGGACGAGCCGCTGATCATCCTGACCGACGGCTGCACGACCGCGCGGCGGGAGATCCGGGTGGACGCGCCGAGCCAGTACCGGCTGATGGTGCAGGCCTTCGCGGAGGCGCTGCGGAGCGGGACGGAGATGCCCTATCCGCCGGAGGACGCCATTGCCACGCTCGCGGTGACCGACGCGATCTTCGCCGCTGCGGCAAGCGGCTGCCGCGCCGCCGTCGGATAATCCGCGCGGGCGGTCACATGTGCCAGGTGACCGCCCGGCGCTCGGCCCATTCGATCAGGTAGAAGAGCAGCACGCTCATCAGCGTCAGCAGCAGGATCGCGGCGAAGGCCAGCGGCGTCAGCGACTGCGAGGTCGACATCAGGATCAGGTAGCCCAGCCCCGACTGCGCGGCGACGAATTCGGCGATGACCGAGCCGATCACCGCGAAGGTCACCGCCACCTTGCAGCCAGTGAAGATATGCGGCAGCGCGAAGGGCAGGCGGAGGCGGCGGAAGACCTGCCAGCGCGAGGCCTCGACCGAGCGCATCAGATCGACCATGTTGCGCGGCGCCGCCTCGAGCCCGGCGATCATGTTGACGAGCACCGGGAAGAAGCAGACCAGCACCACGATCACCACCTTGGGCGCCTCGCCGACGCCGAGCCAGAGCGTCACCAGTGGCGCCAGCGCGACCTTGGGCACCGATTGCAGCCCCAGCAGGATCGGGTAGAGCACGCGCCGCAGCACCCGGGTGAAGGCGATCAGCACGGCAAGCGGCACCGAGATCGCCACCGCCAGGGCGAAGCCCGTCACCGTCTCGCGCAGCGTCACCAGCGCGTTGGCGGCCAGCTCGGGCGCCCAGTCGCGGGCGGTGGCGAGGATCTCGGAGGGGGCGGGCAGCAGCCAGGAGGGCAGGGCGAACCAGCGCACCGCCAGTTCCCACAGCAGGAAGAGCGCGGCGAAGATCGCCAGCGGCTCCAGCCGCGCGCGCCAGCGCGCCGGGGTGTCGGTCATGGCTCAGATGCTCCGCTGGCTGAAGATGATGGACCGGATCTGCTGCTTGAGCGCGTGGAATTCCGGCAGGGCGGCGGTCTCGACGCTGCGCGGGCGCGGCAGCGGGACGGGGATGTCGGCGAGGATGCGGCCCGGGCGCGGCGACATCACCAGCACGCGGTCGCCGAGCAGGATCGCCTCCTCGATGTCATGGGTGATCAGAAGCGCCGTGCGCCCCAGATCCTGCCACATCCGCGACAGGTCCAGAGACAGCTCCTCGCGGGTCAGCGCGTCGAGCGCGCCGAAGGGCTCGTCCATCAGCAGGAGGCCCGGATCGGCGATCAGCGCACGGCAGAAGGCGGCCCGCTGCTTCATGCCCCCCGAGAGCTGCGCGGGCCGGTGCCCGGCGAAATCGGCGAGCCCGGCCATGGCGAGAAGCTCCAGCGCGCGGGCGCGGGCCGGGCCCGCGGGATGCCCGGCCACCTCGGCGGGCATGGTGACATTCTCGAGGATGCTCAGCCAGGGGAAGAGCACATGTTCCTGGAAGATGATCCCGGTTTGGCGGGTGGGCCCGTCAAGCGGCCGTCCCTCGCGCGCGATGGTGCCGCGGCTCGGCGCCTCGAGCCCGCCGGCCAGCTTCAGCAGGGTGGACTTGCCGCAGCCCGAGGGGCCGACCACCGAGACGAACTCGCCCCGGCGGATCTCCAGGTCGATGGCGCCGAGCGCCTCGACCGCGCCCCGGCCCTGGCCGTAGGTCTTGCCCAGCCCGGCCATCGACAGGACCGGAGATGCCCCGTCCGTCTGCACGCCCTTCCCGATCACTCGGCGAAGCCCGGCGCGTAGAGGTCCTGGGGCGCGACCGGGGCCTTCAGCTCGTAGGCGCCCTCGACGACGGCGATGGTGCCCGCGATCATGTCCGGATCGATCCGGCCCGGCGCTGCGCCTTCTGCGACCAGCGCGCCGACCTTCTCCGTCTCGGCGGCGCCGATTTCGGGATCGATCTGCTTCTGGTACTTGTGGATGATCTCTCCGGCCTCCTGCGGATCGGCGATGGCATCGGCCAGGCCGCGATAGGTGGCGCGCACGAAGGCCTTCACCAGCTCGGGATCGCTGCCGATCGTCTCTTCCGTGGCGATCAGCCCGTTGCCGTAGTAGTCGAGCCCGGCATCGGCATAGCCCAGCTCCACCAGTGCCTTCGGCGCCACGGCCTTGGCGAGGAGCGGCGCGCCGACGGTGAACTGCCCGACCGCGTCGACCCGGCCCTGGGCCAGAAGCGAGGGCAGCGCGGCGCCCTCGGCGGTGATCCATTCCACCGCCTCCGGGTCGATCCCGGCGGCCTTGGCATAGGCCGGAAAGAGCAGCGGGATGGCCGAGAAGGCGGTGTCGGCGACCTTGCGGCCCTCCAGATCGGCGGCGCTGTCGATGCCGCTGCCCTCGATCGCGTAGATCGCATGCGGCGAGCTGGCATAGACGATCGAGACGAGCTTGACCGGCAGCCCGTCATTGCCCCGCGCCAGGACCAGCGCGCCGGCATCGGCGAAGCCGATCTGCGCCGTGCCCGCCGCGACCTTGCGGATCGCGTCGGCCGAGCCCTGGCCGCGGAGGATTTCGACATCGAGCCCTTCCTCGGCGTAGTAGCCCTTGTCGAGCGCGACATAGAAGAAGGCGTGGCGGCCGTTGAAGCCGAAATCGGTGGTGAAGGTGACGTTCTTCGCCTCGGCGGCGATCCCGCCCGCCAGAAGCATCGCGGCAGCTGCCACGGAACGCATCGCGGTCTTGAGCATGGGTCTTCCCTCTGCGCGGCCCGCCCGCGGGACGGGGCCGGATTGACATGGCTGGCGGGTCTCGGCCCGGCCTGATCGTTCGATATCGAATAAAATGGCAGGACAAGCCGTGTTCCGGGACGGTCGCGCCGATGCCTGGTGCCGTCGCTGAAAATTTCCGCAGAAATCGGGGCAACTTGCCGGAACATGTGCTGGAAATGAACATTTTCGCTCGAAATACCCGCGGGCTTCTGGTCTACCGGAGGGGAAGAGCCCGGGGAAAACAGCCGGGAAATTGCAGGAAAACCCCATGTCTTCTTCGGATAAGCGCAAAACCCGGCGCGAGTCGCGCCCCACCAGCGCCGAGGCCGTGGCCGCCATTCACGCCCAGTGGCAGCAGGAGCGGCCGGATATCGATCCCGGCCCGGTCTGGGTCTACGGGCTGCTCGGTCGGGTGCAGCTGGAAGGGACGCAGCTCATCAACCGCGCGCTGGCGCCGCTGGGGCTGACCCGGCCCTCCTACGACGTGCTGACCGCGCTGCGCCGCGCCGGGCCGCCCTATGCGCTGACGCCCAAGCAGATCGCCCGCTCCCTGCTGCTGAGCGGAAGCGGTTTGACAAGCCGTATCAACACATTGGAGGAAAAGCGCCTAGTTGCGCGCATGCCCGAGCCTTCGGACCGGCGCACCCATGCGGTGCAGCTCACGCTGGAGGGGTTGAGCGTGGTCGACCGCGCCATCCCGCTGGTCTTCGAGGTGCAGCGCCAGAGCCTGGAAGGCCTCGGCGAGGCCGAAACCCGGGCGCTGGTCGAGGCGCTGCGCCAGGTCTCCGGCCGGCTGGCGGAGATCGAGGCGGAAGCCGCCGAGGCAGCGGGTGCCGAGGGCTCCGGTTGACAAGCAGGCGCCGCCGCGGTCATTTCATTCGATATCGAACAATTGGCGCCTGGCGCCGGTTCCCTTTGCAATGAAAGCTCCAGCGAGGCGCAGCGCATGGCACAGCCCCTGCAGGTCGCGGTCGTGGGGGCGGGTCTGGGCGGACTGACCGCCGCCGCCGCCCTCTCCCGTTCCGGCCACGAGGTCACCCTCTATGAACAGGCCCCGGCCTTCGCCCGCCTCGGCGCGGGCATCATCCTGAGCCCAAATGTCACCCGGCTTCTGGGCCGGCTCGGCCTCGCCGCGCCGCTCTGCGCCCGCGGGATCGAGCCCGACGCCTTCCTCAGCCGCGACTGGCAGAGCGGCGAGACCATGGTCGAGATGCCCTTCGGCGCCGGGACCCCGGCGCTCCATGGCGCGCCCTACGTGAACATCCACCGCGCCGACCTGCATGACATCCTGCTCTCGGCCCTGTCGGCGGGTCGGCTGCAGCTCGGGCGCAGGCTCGACGGGGTCGAGGAGGACGCCCATGGCGTGACGCTGCGCTTCGGCGATGGCGGGCGGGCGCGGGCCGATATCGTGATCGGCGCCGACGGCATCAATTCGAAGCTGCGCGAGATCCTGCAGGGCGCGGCCGAACCGCGCTTCACCGGCAAGATGGCGCATCGGACCATCCTGAAAACCGCGGACATTCCCGGCGGGCCGGTGCGCGACTGCACCAAATGGTGGGCGCCCGACCGCCATATCCTCGCCTATTACATGACCGGCCGCCGCGACGAGGTCTATACCATGTCCGCCGTGCCGGGCGAGGGCTGGGGCTACGAGGAAACGTCCCGCCCGCTCGACGCCGCCGAGATGCGCGCCGCCTTCGAGGGCGGCCATCCCGACCTGATGCGCGTGCTTGATGCCGCGCGCGAGGCGACGGTCTGGCCGATCTGCGACCGGCCGCGCGACGACCGCTGGGCGGAGGGGCGGATCTGCCTGATCGGCGATGCCTGCCATCCGGTGCGCCCCTTCATGGCGGCGGGCGGCGCGATGGCGATCGAGGATGCGGTGATCCTCGACCGGGCGCTGGCCGCCTGCGAGGGCGATCACGCGGCGGGCTTCGCGCTCTACATGGCCGAGCGGATCCCGCGGGTCGCCGAGGTGCAGCGGGTCTCGGTCGAGAACAGCTGGATGTGCGGCCCGACCGAGACCGACTGGTTCTTCGGCTATGACGCGGGCAGCGCGGAGCTGGGAGTGGCGGCATGAGCGCGCGCTACGCCACGCCCCGCAGCATCCGCCCCGAGCCGATGACGGCCCGCGACTTCCTCGGCTACGGGCCCGAGACGCCCGATCCGCTCTGGCCCGGCGGGGCGCGGATCGCGGTGAATTT
Organism: Poseidonocella sp. HB161398; assembly: GCF_005870025.1. Classification (GTDB taxonomy): domain Bacteria; phylum Pseudomonadota; class Alphaproteobacteria; order Rhodobacterales; family Rhodobacteraceae; genus Mangrovicoccus. The sequence continues at coordinate 2,245 of NZ_VATA01000026.1, read as the reverse complement.
CAACCTCAATGTCGAGGGCGGGGCAGAGAACAGCCTGGCCAATGGCGATGCGGGCTCCGAGCCGATGCTGAACGATATCGGCGAGGCCGCGCGGCCGGGGGTGCGCGCGCCGCTGGTCGAGTCGGTCTTCGAATACGGCCCGCGCCGCGGCGCCTGGCGCCTCCTGGAGCTGTTCCGCGCGGCCGGGATCCCGATCTCGGTGCTGGCGGTGGGCCGTGCGGCCGAGCTCTATCCCGACCTCTTCCGGCGTTTCGCCGCCGAGGGGCACGAGATCGTCAGCCACCATTACCGCTGGATCGACTACGCGCATCTGCCCGAAGCGGAGGAGCGCGCCCATGTCGCCGCCGCCATCTCCGCCATTGCCGCGGCCACCGGGCGGGCGCCGTCGGGCTGGATGACCGGGCGGCCGGGGCAGAACACGCGGCGACTGGTCTGCGAGGCGGAGGGGCTGCTCTATGACCGCGACTCGCTGGCGGACGAGCTGCCGTGGTGGGTCGACCCCGGGACGGGCCGGCCGCATCTGGTGATCCCGTATTCCTTCGAGGCGAATGACAACCGCTTCGACGCGAATAACGGCTTTGCCACGGCGGGCCAGTATTTCGAGTACCACCGCGACGCGTTCGACCTGATGCGGGAGGAAGGTCTGGCCGGGCATCCGAAGCTGCTGTCGATCGGTCTGCATGACCGGCTGATCGGGCGGCCGGGCCGGGCGGCCGGGCTGAAGCGGCTGATCGCCCATATGGCGTCCTTCGGCGATGTCTGGTTCTGCACCGGAGCGGACATCCATCGCCATTGGGCGGCCACCTTCCCGCCGGATCCTGCCGCCTGACGCGAGCGGGGTCCAACCCGGTCGCGGCACCGGGTCCGGCCCGGCTTGGCGAGGTTCTGGCGGAAAGCCATGGCTGCGGTCCGGTAGGATCGCTCCCTGAAAAGTGGTCCAGCCTGAAGGAGGCTCTCGGGCCAGGCGGAGGACAGAATGCGGCGCAGATCGGCGCCGGACGAGCGGGTGATCCGGGGGGATCACTCTCCCGGCGGAGGGCGCTAGCCCGAGGGGATCGTCGCGAGGCTCCGGCAAGTGGATGTGAAGGTATCGCGCTGCCGGTCTGTAGCGGATGCGGTTCGCGACGATCCCCTCGGGCAATTCACGTCGCGCCGGCGGTGCAGGGAGCGAAGCAATGTCCGCCATTGATCCGAGGGCAAGGGTCGAGTGGCGTCCTGAACTCCGGCGAGGGGCCAAGCGGCTGAAGGCGCTTGAGCGCGATGGAGCCATTGCGGCGCCAACGGTCCGAGCCCGATGGGCGACGGTCCGGGAATCGCAGCCACATCTGCCAGGCAGCGGATCGCCGCCGTCGGCGCTCCGACCGCCGATATCGAGATGGGGGGCGCTTAGAGCTGCCTCGGGATGACGGAACGCGGGCGGTTGTCCCGAGGCAGGACTGCTGCGAGCGTTCCGACGCAAGGTTCCGGAACCTGCTGCTGAACGGCGTGAGCTTCTGCAGCCTTCCGGGTGCGCGGGCTGGGTTTGGCGGGCTGGGCGCGGGGAGCGCGGCGGGGACGGGGGGTGACGGGCTGGGATCCGGCGCCTCGGCGCGGTGGTGGATCTGGTCCTGTCGGTGCCGGAGTTGGGGTGTCTCTACATGTAGTGGTTCTCTGACTGCTCTGCCCGATTTCTGGACTTTCCGTTTGGTCAGGGCAATTTTTTCGGGTTTCGAGCGAGAATCGAGTTGCGGGTGTCGGGAGGTTTCTCTAGAAGGCCCTTCACCGACGGGGCGGCGACGCTCCGGGGCGCTGGACGGGCCGCTGAGGCGGGCCGGACGGCGGAGAGATCAGGGTGATTGGCGAGCGGGTCGCGTCGGAAGATTGACGCCTCCTGCCGGTTTTTGCCTCCGGTGTCTTGGTAAATGGGGTTTCGGCCCCGGGTTTCGGCCCGCGCTTTTTGACAATCGAGTATCTGAAGAGATATGCGGGCGGTTCCGGTCATTCGACCGACGGACCGATGCATATCGGCTCATTAGGCTTCGGCCGATGATATGAGTGTCAGCTTCACTGTTTTGCGGTTTCTCGTACCTTCGGGTACCTGAAGCACGAAACAGAGAATGCATCTTTTCCCGGTCCTTAGCCGGGCGGGAAGAGATGATGTGCAGAGGTTCTAACGTCAAGGATACGCAGCAATGCGTTTCAACTTGAGAGTTTGATCCTGGCTCAGAACGAACGCTGGCGGCAGGCCTAACACATGCAAGTCGAG
>NZ_VATA01000259.1 GCF_005870025.1 Poseidonocella sp. HB161398 | reverse complement strand
CAGCCGGGCATCCGCAGAAGCGGATCGACGAACTTCTGCCATGGAGTTTCAAGCCGTCAACCTGAGATCCCGTGAGCCGGGAACACCGCTTACAGACCTCCCAAGACGACCAACTAGAAGAGCTGCAATCAGGCGCTGAGGCAGCGCGGAGCGCTGACCGTCTGGTTCGATCCCTCGATGCAATGGGAGGCCATCCCGTCGGGGCGTCGCGGCCGCCAGCAGTCCTATAGCGAATGAGGAGGATCAGGAATTGATCCGGGAGATCAATTGCCAGACGAATGCCATCCAGGCCTGCCTGACCCTCAAGGTCCTCCTCGGGCTGCCCCTCCGCCAGGGTGAGCCAGCGAGGCGCCATTGGTTCGAGCCCACTGGCGAACGGTTTCGTTGCGAGCCTGCTGCGACTGTCCGGGCTTGGCTGGTCCGTGCCGGACTCCAGCACCCTGTCGCGCCGCCAGAGTGAGACGGGACCGTGGCGCCAGTGGCGCCGCAAAAGCCCGTCGCCCCCTGGATGTCACCATCCCATATCGCGGCTCCAAGGGGGCGCTTCACCTGCTAGTGGACAGCACCGGTATCAAGGCGGAGGGCGAAGGCGAGTGGCACACGCGCAAGCATGGCGGCTCGAAACGGCCCATTCGCGGTGCCGCTCGGACCGGTGGCGCGGCCCGCTCATGGCGCAAGATCCACTCCGGCATAGACGAGATGGAGGAGGATCAGGAAACCGTCCAGGGGACCGTTTCCCC
>NZ_VATA01000258.1 GCF_005870025.1 Poseidonocella sp. HB161398 | reverse complement strand
CCATACATCTGCCGCTTCAGCATTTTCAGCCGGTTGATCTGTCCCTCGGTCTGGCCATTGGACCACGGCTCGGTCAGGGATGCGGCGACCGCATCGTAGTCCTTTCGGAGGCCGCGGGCAAAGGCGCCCAGCATGCTGTCCTCGGCCTTCTCCAGCCAGGGAGCCAGCGCGGCTTCCATGCCGTCGCGGAATGAGCGCGGGTGCGCCATCGGTCCGAGCGCCCGCGCGAATGCGGTGAAGCTTTCCGCCAGCATTCGGGCGGTCGCCAAGGTCGGCAGCGCCACCTCGATGCGAGCCACCGTGAGCGCCTCTTCCCGGTTCAGGTGGTCCCGCCCCGAGGTCAGAAGCCGCGCGATCTTGCGGGCGGGCGGCGACTTTCCTGTACCCCCGGGAACCGCCTGCTCGGCGCGGCGCTGGCGGGTGGCCCATTCGCCAAGTTCAAGACGGTCTGCGAAGCAGGTCGATCGATCCGGGGGATCGATCGAAGTCGCAGAACCCTGAGGCTGCCTCTGAAGCCATCGGCGCGCAGGCGGCGCCAGAGCTCGGCGCCGTTTCGGCAACCGCCGGCCCATTCGCGTTCCAGCTCGGGCAGCCACGGTGTCAGGCTGCTCTCGCGGATGCGGAAGACATCCTCGCGCTCGCCGCGAAGGACCTGCCGGACGAGCTTCCGGCTGCGGCCGGTCTGGCGCATGATCTGCCGGTCAGGCCATGCCAGCATCGGAGAGTTGCCGGATCATCTGG
>NZ_VATA01000257.1 GCF_005870025.1 Poseidonocella sp. HB161398 | reverse complement strand
GGCATCCATGGGAGGATCCCGCATGAACGAGGAAACCCGCGAGAAGCTGAAGGGCGTGTCGGTGGCGACGCTGGCCACGGCGCTCTTCAAGCGCGGCTTGAGAAACCAGGTCATCCAGGGCGTGCACCCGCTCGGATGGAGTGGCGAGAACATGGTCGGCCCGGCCTTCACGCTGCGCTACATCCCCGCGCGCGAGGACCGCAACACGCTGGCGGAGTTCCGCAATCCCGGGCATCCGCAGCGCGTCGCGATCGAGACCTGCCCGCCGGGCAGCGTGATGGTGATGGACAGCCGCAAGAACCCGGTCTCGGCCTCGGCGGGCGACATCCTGATCACCCGGCTGATGAAGCGCGGCGGGGCGGGCGTGGTCACCGATGGCGGCTTCCGCGACGCGGCGACGATCGCGGAGCTCGACATCCCGGCCTATCACACCCGGCCCTCGAGCCCGACCAACCTGACGACCAACGAGGCGATCGCGATCAACGAGCCGATCGGCTGCGGCGACGCGCCGGTCTTCCCGGGCGACATCATCGTCGGCGACGCGGATTGCGTGATCGTGATCCCGGCGGAGATCGCCGACGAGATCGCCGGGGAGGCCGTCGAGATGACCGCCTACGAGGATTTCGTGGTCGAGCAGGTCAAGGCCGGCGAGCCGATCATCGGCCTCTATCCCCGCGTCAACGAAGAGAAGTACCTGCCCCTCTTCGAGGCCTGGCGCAAGGCAAACAACCGCTGACAGACCCGCCCCGGCGAAAGCCGGGGCCTC